>JANRLC010000041.1:0-79364 GCA_033762955.1 Verrucomicrobiota bacterium
ACCCACTTGCTCCCGGAGATTTACGACCTCCGGGGTAGATCCGAAAGGATGGCCCCGTCCCCCTGACCTACGGCTGGAAGTGTCAGAACCAGAACGGTAACCTGAAAAAATCCGCAAGTTTGCGGTGGCCGAGAGCCAGGAAAAGGCCGGAGTTATTCAAGAGGGACCCACTGTTGGGTACTCACGCGAATGACCACGAACCCCATGTCCTGTCGCCTGAAGTCCCGCATACCTGCACAATCAACAAAACAACAAAACGAGAGATAAATAATATGTACCTATATGTAGCATCAACAACCATTCGCTGTATGGACCAACACTATGACAGTTGGTTTACGGTGGATAATTCACGTGGCGCCGCCGGTGCCATTTTCCTAAAGGGCCTATTCGGACTGCCTGCTTACAAAGGGCTAATCGATATGGCAAAACTGACCATGATTCAATACGGCGACGCGCAGAATACGCTGAGCCAGGCTTATGCAATGCTGGCCAAGCAAAAGGGAGACTTGGTGACCATCATGCGCCGGATTCACAACCTGGTGAAGTACTCGGTCGATGATCTCAATCTCGACCATAAGCTGCCAAAAGTGCCGCAGATCAGCAGCAATCAGATGAAGTTTACCCAGCAGTGCGAGCTGTTTCGCTCCTATTGGGAGCTATTGGTAGATATGAATCTGTCCGGCTTGCCCAGCCCGCTAGCGCTGGAGGGTGGTTACAGCCTGGAGGACTTCACAGCGGCAATTGCGCAACTGGCAGTTGCCTACATGAACGTCATTCGCTGCCGGCGCGAGGCTACATCGTTGCGCAATCGCCGGGATGTGCTCGTGCGCAAGCAAATCAAAGGCCGTATCATGGAGTATCGTGCCCGTATCAACGCCACCTACGACAAGGATCACGAATTCCGTAGGGAAATGCCTCGCTTGTCTCCGGCCCCTGGTCCGCAACCGGACGTGGTGACGGCGCAGGTACGCTGGGATGAGGCTCTGCAAAAAGCTGTGCTGACCTGGACACCGAGTATCAGCCCCGATTTGCTGCGTTATGAGATTCGCGGGTGCGATGAAGCCCCGTACCACACCTATAGCGAAAGAGTCCTCGCTTCTGTGGCTGCTGGGCAGACAGCCTGGCAGAGTGCCGAAGGACTCGCTGTGGAAGGCAGCACCATGCTCTATAAAGTGTATGTGGTCACCACCACCCATCGCGAACGTGGCAGCAAGGCCGTGACACTTGTACGCCCCGCAGCGGACGGCGTGACACAGGCTGCATAGAGGAGCCTGGAGAACTGTAAAGTAGTAACCAGCGGGCAGGACTCAACCAGTCCTGCCCGCTTTATTGTGGAAAGCTGAAATCCGGGCAGAGTAAGACTGCAGGTTGGTAGCAGAACAGCCGAACTCCTGAAGTCGTGGGAAATGAAATGATCCCAATCTGCCTTTGCCGTGCCAATGGCATGATACCAACAGGCAAGTGATGAGAGACTGCACGTGTGTAGCCAACTTGACTCAATCGGCATTAACTCGGAAACGAGTGCGCGATTCGGCAAAAATATTTTTTAGACGAAACACTCACACCTAAAGTGGCTGAAAACCCGCATGGAACGGGAGAATACACCGAATCACCGGGGGCCAGAGTGTCAGGGGCTCATACCACTATAGATAAGAATGGGGATTGACGCATCCTGTTTCCGCGTGTTTTAGCCTAATTTTACTTTTTCTGCCATGAATGTACATTTACTCAGGGCCAAGATCCACCGCGCCACTGTCACCGGTGCCTCCGTTGACTACGAAGGCAGTCTGGCAATAGACGCAGACTTCCTCCGCTTAACCGGGCTGCTACCCTACGAGAAAATCCTGGTGGGCAATATCAGCAACGGGGAGCGTTTTGAGACCTACATCATAGAGGCACCATCAGGTTCGAAGAGTATAGTCCTGAACGGAGCCGTCGCCCACCTCGGAAAAATCGGCGACATAGTCGTCATCATGGCCTTTGGCGAGATGAGCCTCGACCAAGCCCGCAATCATAAACCGCGCGTGATCGTGCTCGGTGATGGCAATACGGTCATCCGGAGCGAGTAATCCCAGCGATAAACTCATTCATTTTACCAGCACTCCCCTTCACTTTTCCACCATGAGCATCAAACTGTACATTCCTGGACCTATAGAAGTCTCGCCGAAAACGCTTCAAGCAATGGCGGCCCCAATGATTGGGCACCGTAGCTCTGACTTCGTAACCCTGTACAACGCCATCCAGCCGAAGCTCCAGCAACTGGCCTATACCAAGGACCCCGTCTATCTGGCGACCAGCAGTGCCTGGGGAGTCATGGAAGCCTCCCTGCGCAACTTGACCGCAAAGAAGGTTCTCTGCTGTATGAACGGGGCCTTCAGCGACAAGTGGCTGGATGTTGCGCAGCGCGTGGGCAAGGAAGCGAAAGGAATCCAGTTCGAATGGGGAATGCCCATTGATCCCGAAGTCTTGCGCAAGGAACTGGCAACCGGAGACTACGACACGCTGACACTCATCCATAATGAAACCTCGACCGGAACGATGAGTTCGCTGGACGACATTATGGCCGTAGTGCGGCAGTTCCCCGAAGTATTTACAATCATAGACACGGTAAGTTCATTCAGCGCGGTGCCGATCAAGAAGGATGAACTCGGCATCGATGTGCTTCTCACTGGCTCGCAGAAAGCACTCGCCCTACCTCCTGGGCTCGCACTGCTCAGCGTATCGCAGCGAGCACTTGACCGTGCCAAAAAGATGCCAGGCCGGGGCTACTATTTTGACTTTATCGAATTCCAGAAGAATCACGAGAAAAGCATGACACCGAGCACTCCGGTGCTGCCGCTGATCTATGCGCTCAAATCCAAAGTTGATGAGATATTTGAGGAAGGCCTCGGAGCTCGCTACGCACGACACATCGCAACGAATGATATACTCCGAGCCTGGTGCGCCCGCCAGGGATTCCCGCTGCTTCCCGAAGAACGCTTCGCTTCCCGCACACTCGTCTGTGCAAAGAACGAACGCAAAGTGGACCTGAAGGCCCTGAACAAAGTCCTGAAGGCCAAGTACTCCTGCATGATCAACGCGGGCTACGGTAAACTGGAGAATATTACACTCCGTGTCTCCAACATGGGTGACGAAACCGTGGATACCATCACTACTCTTACCCATCAACTCGATGACGCTCTGCTGGAAGTGACAAGATAGATTACAGTACCTTATGCAGAAACTCTCATCAACCTACAGGGCTGCTGTTCTGGCATTTATATGTGCCTTTACTACCTTGGCGGTACAGATATTTGTACACCGTATTGTTACGGTAAAGCTGCTGAACAACTACGCATTTTTTGTCATATCATTGACGATGTTGGGTTTCGCAATTTCGGGCGTAATTCTGACAAAGTATCGAGCAAAACTTGCAAGGCATTTCAATGAAACCATGGTCATTCTGGCCGCCGGTTTCGTGCTATCTTTGCTTATATGTTCATTCATTTTCGTCAGAACTAGTCTCGATTACCAGAGAGCGGCAACCTATTCAGCTTTACTTATCTCTATATTACCGTCAATCGGATTGGGGTTTCTGTTTACGATCCCATTTACATTGAATGGCTTAATACTAGGCATGTTATTATCAGATCCATTATTACCTACGAAGAATATTTATGGGTACGATCTTATAGGATCAGCGATGGGTGCTGTAGCGTCTTTACTTTTCATAACATGGATAGGTGTAGAGATAGGTATGATTGGTGTTTCTTTGCTATTTTGTGTTACTACTTTAACACTCTATCCCACAAAGTCTCGTTTTGTTCTTTCTATAACAATCGTAGCCATCGTATTCGCAATTACTAGCGTATTAATGCCAGATACATTTTTTAGATACTCTTATCTTAAAAACAGCCCTATGTATCTAACACAAATAAAGGACAGTGGATACAAATTACTTCGAGTAGAATGGGACCCAGTTTCTAGAATTGAACTGATGACATTTCCAGTTAATACATTAGATCATAAGACATATCGATTTCCTTCTCTAATAGGACCCAACCAGAATTTTGCCAATTCTATTCTACGTCAGCTCACACAAAACAACTTTGCATTTACTGACGCGCCACGATTCGATGGCACGAAAAAATCTATTGAAGGAATTGAGCAAACCATCTATGCATCGGCCTATCAAGCTTCGTCAGTGAATCATCCCAAAGCATTAACCATAGGAGTTGGTGGGGGAATGGATATTCTTACTGCTTTGTATTTTGATTCTTCCTCAATTACAGGAGTGGAAATTAATCCAGCTACACTTAAAATCCTCAAGAGCGTTGATGATGATTATTTTAAGCCATGGGTTAATGATCCACGGGTAAAGCTGGTACATGCAGAAGGGAGACGCTATTTATCATCACATCATGACCAGTATGATATAATTCAACTATCCGGAGTGGATACGTACGCTGGTACTTTGGGTGCAGTCAATATATTCTCAGAAAACTACCTTTATACTACAGAAGCCGTTCAACTATATTGGGAAAAGTTGACTCCGGAAGGCATCCTAAATGTAATGCGACTAGAACACTACCCGCCTAAGGAGATGTTACGCTATTTGATTACAGCAAGAAAAGTACTTCGAAACAATGGTATTAGCAATCCGCCTGAGCATATCGCTATCGTCAGTGATATAAGAGGTAATTTTGTTTCTGTTTTGGTTAAGAAAACACCATTTACTCATGAAGAACGAAAGCGGTTGAGATCTTGGACCGAAAACAATCCTACAGTTACTATTATCGATGAGAATGAATCCAAAACCTTTATCAAACCATTCTACGCATTAGTACAGAGTTTCGACGAACCTTCGGCTGAAAAACAGTTCATCGAGGACTATCCCTTTAGAATATATCCCACCACAGATGACACACCCTTTTTCTTTTACTTTACTCACTGGAGCCATTTTTTCAGTAAGGATCCATGGGTTAAGGCCGTTCCTGCTGTCATGGAAAGCAGTATTTTGGTTCTTCTCGTACTTAGTGGGCTCGCTTGTTTAATTTGCATTTTTATTCCACTTAAATTATTATCAACTAAATTAGATCCTGCTATTAGCTACCGAAAATGTATCTACTATTTTTCAGCAATAGGAATCGGGTTTATGTCGATAGAACTTGCATTAATGCAGAAGTTTTCATTGTTTCTAGGCCATCCAAATTATGCCATTTCCGTAGTCCTTGCCACAATGTTGCTTGCAAGTGGCCTAGGATCCATATTCAGCGATGTTATAGTCGCCCGGCTAAAAGGAGCTCATATTGTGGCGTTGTTATTGGTCTTAATTTTAGGACTCGATTACTTTTTCATATTCCCCAAGCTACCCTATCTCACACTGTTACCAGATATAGCCCGATTCAGCTTGAGTGTGTTAATAATATTTTTACCGGCCTTTCTCATGGGAATATTTTTCCCAGTTGCGATTGACTCTATAAAACAATCACATCCACAATTAATCCCCTGGGCATGGGGGGTAAATGGAATATTTTCTGTCATGGCGCCAATCATAGGTATGGCTCTATCCATGTACACTAGCATTAGCACTCTTCTACTACTAAGTCTTCCGATTTACCTAATAGCTGGGCTACTGGTACATACCCATTTAATAACAAATCGGGCTAAGTCAGGAAACCAATCACTCTAATAGCGAATGAAGTCCTTTATAATTGCTGAAAAGCCCAGTGTGGCGCGAGATATTGCCAGTGCGATCGGTCGCTTCAAGAAAGTCGAAGACTGGTTCGAAAATGATGAGTATATCATAAGCAGCGCAGTGGGTCACTTGGTGGAGTTATTCATGCCAGAGGACATGGACCCCAAACTGAAATTCTGGCGACTGGAGTCGCTGCCGATTATACCTGAGAAGTTTCAGCTCAAGCCAATAGACAAGACCAAGGATCGGTTCAAAGAGTTGAAGAAACTCATGGCACGGGAGGATGTAGGTACAATCATTAATGCGTGCGACGCCGGGCGCGAGGGCGAGCTAATCTTCACCTATATCTACGAACTCGGCCATTGTAAGAAACCCGTTTCGCGACTCTGGATGCAGAGCATGACCCAGCAGGGAATTCGCGATGCTTTCGCACAGCTTCGTAATGGAACAGAGTTATACCCTTTGCGCGATGCTGCACGCTGCCGATCCGAAGCGGACTGGCTGATAGGCATCAACGGGACGCGCGCAATTACCACCCGCATGTTGGGTTCGCGCAGAGGACAGGTGGCGACCGTAGGGCGTGTGCAAACACCAACACTGGCGATGGTCGTAGAGCGCGAGCGGTTAATACGCGGCTTTGTACCCAGAGACTATTGGCGCATAATAGGGGAATTTGGTATAACCGAGGGAGAATATGAGGGCGTCTTTCAACGGGCTAATTTCAAGAAAAACGGCACCGACGAAGAGGACAAGGCCGAGCGAGTGTGGAGCGCAGCGGAAGCGAATAGGGTACTGAATGAAGTGAAAGCTGGAAGCATCGCCACCGTCAGTGAGGAGAAAAAGCGCACCACACAGATTGCGCCGCGCCTGTACGATTTGACCACGCTACAACGCGAAGCGAATAATCGCTTTGGATTGCCCGCCGAGGCGACCTTGCGGATCGCCCAATCGTTGTATGAAAAGCACAAAGCCATCACCTATCCTCGTACGGATTCACGTGCGCTGCCCGAGGATTACATCCCGACGGTAAAGACCACTCTCGCAGCCATTCAGCCTGACTTTATCTCTGCGCAGAAGGTACTGGATGAAGGCTGGGTTAAGCCGGCCAAGCGCATCTTCAATAATAAAGAGGTAAGCGACCACTTTGCGATCATCCCCACGGGTGAATCCGGCATGAAGCTCAATGCCGATGAAGCTAAAATCTACGACATGATAGCGCGTCGCTTCATAGCGGTGTTTTATCCTTCGGCCGAATATGATGAAACCACGCGCTTAAGCGTAGTAAGTGGGCATACTTTCCGTACCACGGGTAAGGTTCTCGTATTTCCCGGATGGCTGGAAGTCTATGGGCGCGCCGAGAAGAATGACAATCTCACCCCACTCAGTCCAAAAGACGGGAAACCACCGCAGGCTCGCGTCCTGAACTTTGAGTTAATTCAAGAGGCTACAAAGCCCCCACCCCGCTACACAGAAGCCACACTCCTCTCCGCCATGGAAGGCGCGGGCAAGCTACTGGACGATGAGGAACTCGCCGCCGCGATGAAAGAAAAGGGCTTGGGCACTCCGGCAACACGTGCAGCCACCATCGAGCACGTCATCCGCGAAAAATATATAGAGCGCCAAAGCAGGGAACTCGTACCGACAGCTAAAGCAGAGAACCTGATCGACTTCTTGACGGCACTGAAAGCCGATGCATTAACGAGCCCGGTAATGACAGGCGAGTGGGAACATCGCCTGCGGATGATCGAGGAGAAAACACTTACTCGACCGGAGTTTATGAAGGCGATCTCCGATCTGACTCAGCAACTCGTTGGCAGTGCGAAGACTTTCAAGGAGAACACCGAGGATCACCGAACGACCGACATCCTTTCACCCACCGATGGGCAACCCATCGTCGAAACTCTGCGTGCCTATAAATCCCAGGACGGACTACTCGCGATTTATAAGAGCATTGGAAACCGCTTAATCAACGAATCCGAAGTGCGCACCCTGGTAACAGAGCGCCGCATCGGTCCTCTTGATGGTTTCCGCTCTAAACTGGGCAAGCCGTTCTCCGCCATTCTTACTCTCGATGCGGAGAACAAGGTGAAGTTTGTATTTAACAACGCCGCCCCCACCAATGGAGAAGGTGGCGAACCTGGCGCTGAAGGTACTGGTGCGCCACTCGATCTAGCCAGTTTGCGCGTTGTCGGTCCATCTCCTGTAGATGGAACGCCAGTTTACGAAACCTCGAATGCCTACGCCTGTGCCAAGTCGCTGAAAGGCGAGAAAGGCTTCCGCCTGAGCCGAACATTGTTGGGCAAAGTACTCACAGCCGACGATGTCTCGAAGCTTCTAAAGGAAGGCAAAACCGGCTTGATCGAAAACTTCAAGTCCAAGAAAACCGGGCGCTTCTTCTCTGCTTTCCTCGGACTCAAGCCAGGCGGAGGCATCCAGTGGAGCTTCCCGCCGCGCGCACCCAAGGCCGCAGGGGCCAAAAAGGGTCGCGGTAAAGCCGCAAAAAGCGCTGAAGGCGAAACGCCTGCAGCCGGGGATGTCACTATAAGCTAATAACATGACTCCGCAGTATATCAGCTGCCATGAGCTGATATAGTTATCACAGGCAAGCTCTCCAGTAACATGATTATTTTAGATAGAGCTTGACCCATTACATAAGCAAACCTTATAGCTCAAGCTCGTATCCACAACCATTAGAGGAACAGAAATCATGATTGTCACAACAGCACAACTGTTCAAGCACGCTTACGGCAAATATGCCGTTGGTGCCTATAACATCAACAACGCCGAGCAGACGATGGGGCTCTTCAAGGGCTGCATCGATTCCAAGGCACCCTTCATCATCCAGATATCCAAGGGTGCGCGCAAGTACACAGACAAGCGCATGCTCGAGGCTATTATCCGTTCCGCCGATGAGATATTCCCGGAAGCAATCTATGCTGTTCACCTCGACCACGGTGACGAAGAGACCTGTTATGACTGCATCAAGAGCGGTTTTTACAGCTCAGTAATGATCGATGCCTCGCATGATCCTTTCGCAGAAAATGTCGCCATCACCAAGCGCGTGGTTGCTGCAGCTCATGCCAAGGGCATCTCCGTTGAAGCAGAACTCGGAATGCTTGGCGGAGTAGAGGAAGACATCAAGGTTGACGAAGGTAATTCCTGTCTCACCAAGCCCGAAGAAGCCGTGGACTTCGTAAAGCAATCTGGCTGCGACTGCCTTGCTGCTGCCATTGGAACCAGCCATGGCGCCTATAAGTTCAAAGGACGCCAATCCCTCCACTTTGAAGTTCTCGAAGGCATCCAACAGCGCCTGCCCGGATTCCCGATTGTAATGCACGGCTCCTCTTCCGTACCGGAAGAAGAAGTCCGCCGCATCAATGCTGCGGGTGGCAAACTCTCCGACGCCAAGGGTGTCGATGAAAACGAGTATCTCCCCGCCGCAAAACTTGGCGTGACCAAGATCAATATTGATACGGATGGTCGTCTCGTCTGGACACGCGTCCACCGCGAATTCTTCCGCGACAAGCCTTCAGAATTCGACTTCCGCCCACCTGGAAAAATCTTCATTGAAGAGTACGCCAAGTTCATCGCACACAAGAACACGAAGCTTGGTAGCGCAGGGCAGCTCGACTCGCTCCGCGCTTCGCTCAAGAAGTAGGCTACCGATTCAAGATTCAAGTCACTTTCAAAAGCCGACACACCGTGTGTCGGCTTTTTTCATGCTCATTTGTTAAACGAAGCAACCCTTCAAAGGTCAACTATCCCCCTGCCAATCAACTACCCAACAATACCACCGGTACTCAGGAATATGCCCTTTAGATTCATCTCGAGGGCTTTGGGATTGGGAGAGAAAGAGAGGCCATCGTTCTTGGAGATTTTGCCAGCCTTAATCAGGCGGTATAGATCGGCGTTAAATGACTTCGAGCCGGAATCTTTACTAGCCTCAATTACGGCTGGAATCTTTTCAAATGTACCGTCTTCGATGACTTTTCGACCTAATTGGTCCACGACAAAGATTTCAACAGCGGGTACGCGACCACCGCCCTCGAGCGAAGGTACTAATTTCTGAGTGATCGTCGCGCGAAGGGCACCTGCTATCTGCCTGCGCATGGATGGAGCCTCTTCAGGGGTATAGAATTCAAAGAGGCGCTGCACGGCTTGCTGCGCGTTTGCGGAGTGGAGCGTACCAAAGACAAGGTGCCCCGTTTCCGCCGCAGTGAGCGCAGTGCTAAAAGTGTCTGCATCGCGCATTTCGCCGACGAGGATTATGTCAGGATCCTGGCGCAGGACGGCTTTCAAACCCATTTGAAAGGTAGGGGTGTCTATCCCAATTTCGCGCTGATTGAAGACGCTCTTCGCATCGGTGTAGGTAAACTCGATGGGGTCCTCGAGGGTCACGATATGGCGGTCGATCTGGTGATTGATGTAGTTAAGCATCGCCGCCAGAGTGGAAGTCTTACCGGAGCCCGTGGGACCGCAGACAAGTACAATACCGTCGTTATAAGAACAGAGACTGCGGAAGACTTCCGGGTCGTGATTGAGCTGTTCCAGTGTCGGTGGCTTGTCCTTCACGTGACGAAAGACCATACTGACTGTCATGCGCTGATAGAAGGCGTTGACACGGAATCGTCCCAAGCCCTCCAAACTGTATGCAAAGTCCACTTGTTTGTTCTGGTGCCACAGTTCAAGAAACTGCTCCGGGCAAACCTCTTCTACGAAGGCACTAATCTGCTCGAAGCTGAGTGGGTCCATATCCACTGGCTCCAGATGCCCGTGCAACCGGAGGAAAGCGGGCTTGTTTGTCTTGATATGAATATCACTGGCCCCGTTTTCGACGGCGAGTTGGAGGAGGTTACTAAAGATTTCAACAGCTTCAGACATGGCAAAAGAATCGGTTAAAGGGGAACAATGCTATTTACATTAACCTCGAACCCCATTTGTAATGCATCAAGCACTTGCGGCTGGCAACCCCGAAGCGAGTGTTGTTTTATTTTCCCAACCTCATGAACTACAAACCCTACGCTGGCGTTTACACTGCATTAGTCACTCCCTTTCTTGACGGCAAAGTCGATTGGGAGAGCTTGGGCAGATTGGTGGAGTTTCAAATTAGTTCGGGTGTGGATGGGCTTGTGCCAGTTGGAACTACTGGCGAATCCCCCACCCTCGACTACGATGAGCATATCGATGTGATCAAATTCGTGGTTAAGCATACCCAGGGCCGTGTGCCGGTTATAGCCGGAACGGGGGCGAACTCGACCGCCGAGGCAATCATGCTAACCAAGAAAGCGGAGACTGCCGGGGCAGATGGTTTTCTCCACGTCGCCCCCTACTATAACAAACCTTCACAGGAAGGCTTGTTCCTACACTTTAGCGCCATCGCAGCAGTTACGGAAAAACCGATCACCCTCTACTCGGTTCCGGCGCGTTGCGGCATTGAGATAATGCCAAAGACATCCGCCCGGCTCGCCGATAAGTTCACGAATATTGTAGCCGTTAAGGAAGCGGGAGGCAATTGCGACCGCGTAACCGAAGCGCTTGCGGCGTCAAAGGGGAAACTGACCATCCTCAGCGGCGATGATTCGCTGACGATCCCCTTCATGAGTGTGGGTGCTCGCGGCATCATCAGCGTGGCGTCCAATATCGCCCCAAAACAGGTTGTTGCGATGACTCATGCCGCTTTAGCAGGGGATTTCGCCAAAGCTGGCGCCATGCACCGCGAACTGTTCGCCCTCTACAAGAACCTCTTCATTGAGGCGAATCCCGTGCCTGTAAAGTACGCTCTGTTCCGTGCTGGCATCATCAAGTCTGTTGCGCCACGCCTGCCGCTTTGTGCCATGCAAGAATCCAGCCGGCTGTTAGTGGAACAGACGCTCGAACAACTCCAGTTAATCCAAAGCTAACACGAGGATTCCATGGCTCTGAAAGTCTTAATGAATGGCGCTCTCGGGCGCATGGGACAGGCTATCATCGCGCGTGCGAAGTCACAGGGAGTGTCGGTTATCGGCATTGACAAGGGCGACGATCCCGCGGCCTATTTGGACGACTGCGACGTGGTGATCGACTTCAGTCATCACACGGTTACGCCGGTTCTCGCGGGCCTCGCGGCAGCCCGCGGGAAAGCGATGGTCGTGGGCACCACTGGCCACACCGAAGAGGAGAAAGCGACGATCCGCAAAGCCGCAGAGACTATTCCCATGGTCTGGGCGGGGAACTACTCCATCGGGGTCAACCTGCTCTTTCACCTTACAGAGCTTGCCGCCAAAATCTTACCCAGCGCTGACTACGCTGCGGAGATTGTGGAGTTGCATCACCGGTTAAAAATCGATGCCCCGAGCGGGACGGCAGTGAATCTACTGGAGGCAATCGAGCGCTCCCGCCCAACTCCGAAAGAAGCCATTCGCTATGGGCGCGAAGGTATTACCGGAGCGAGGACTGAGGCGGAGATCGCCATTCACGCCGTACGCGGCGGCGATGTGGTGGGCGAGCATACCGTGTATTTCTTTGGCGATGGAGAGCGCGTGGAGCTGACGCACCGCGCTACGAATCGTGCCATCTTTGCGAGCGGGGCATTAACTGCGGCTCAGTGGGTAACTGGGAAAGCGCCCGGTATCTACTCGATGCAAAATGTCCTCGGCTTTAAGTAAGCGATGATTGCCACGCTACAGGGAATTCTGACAGAAGCCTCGCTGCTCGAAATAGTAGTGGATGTCGGCGGCATTGGCTATGCCGTGCATATTCCGATAACCACAGCCGAGCACTTGCCCGCCGTAGGGCAAAAGGTGAAACTCTACACCCACTTCGTGGTGCGTGAGGATGCCCAGTTGCTCTACGGATTTCACAGCAAGGAGGAGCGGGAGTTTTTCCGCCTGCTTATCGAGCATGTATCGGGGATTGGACCAAAGATTGCCATCAACATCATGAGCAAGCTTTCGCTCCCGGTCCTAAGACAGGCCATAGCTTCCGGTGATACGGTCCTTCTGGCCAAGTGCCCCGGCATCGGGAAGAAGACTGCGGAACGATTGGTGGTGGAGCTAAAGGACAAGGTGGGTAGCCTGGGCACAAGCGCAGCTACGCTGGGCTTCTCCGAGGAGGGCGTGTCTGGTATGCATGCGCAGGGAAGCGTTTTGCAGGATGCAGTCTCCGCGCTGGTCGCATTGGGTTACAAGCCCGTCGATGCCGACAAGGCAGTGCGCAAAGCACAGGGGCAACTGGGTGACAAAGCGACAACAGAAGCTCTAATAAAGCGCGCACTCAGCTAGACAGAGAAGGCAGAATGGATAATGGATAAAGGAAGGCAGAAGAGCTGCCTGACCACTTCTAATAGATCATTCCCGTCCATCGGGTCCATTCCCGTCCATCGAGTCCATCCCCAGCCCTACGAGAGCCCCCCTCAGTAGCTCGCCATACTCACTTTGAAATCACTGTAGCTCGCAGGGGAAATGGAGTATTGCTCTGTGCTACTCCATTGTTTCCATAGATCTGCAGCGGTATTACCCAGTAGTTGGGTTCCGTTGCCTCCATGCGCATTCCCAAGAGTAATGCGGGGAGTATACTCCACCCTGCTTGTATTGGGAAGGGCACGCAAATGCGCCTGATTGTGCTGCTCAGCCATGTAGTAGGGGACGTAGGTGGCGAACAGTGCCTGTGTAGAATTCAGATTGGGGGTTGCTTCTGTTGCTGAACCGGATTCAGCCTCAGGTTGTCTCTTGGGCATGGAGACGGACGCAATGACCTCAATGTTTACCGGTTGAGATTTGGCCTTATGCACACTCGCTCCGCCGTCAATCTCTCTGGATTGTAAATCAGGAGGTGTCGCACCGAGCCTGCGCAAGCGTGAGCCAGGGTAGGTTAATAACACGACAGCCACTCCTGCGGCTACGCTGGCGAGCGCTACTGGATACAGGGAAAGGAGGAGACTGCGACGACTGCGACGCACAGCCTCGGTTACACCGCACGCACTGGGACTTACTTTACAAAGAAAACGTTGAGTGGCTCCGTGGAGCTTGCGGTATTCAATAAACCTCGATTTATGGTCCGGGTTTCTGGCAAGTTCACGGGCAAGCTCGGTTTCCTCCGTGGCGCTGAGTTCGCCATCGAGATAGAGGTTAACCAAATGCTTGAATCGTGTTTCCCTCATTGAAAATCTATGCCGAGTTCTGTTTTCAGACTTTCACGCGCACGCGCGATTCGGCTCTTCACTGTTCCGACACTGATGGCGAGTTTTTGTGCGATTTCCTCGTAGGAAAGATTCTGATTAATCCGCATCTCGAGGATTTCCCGATGCTTTGGGCTCAGGCGTGGCAGGCTTTCTGCAACCTTGGACACCAGCTCATTTGTCACAGACTCTTCGCCGGGGTTCGGTACATCGGCTGCGAGGACATCGGCTAGGGAGAGCTCGCTGTCGCTGGAGAGGTTGTGCTCCAGGGAGTAGCTTACATCCCGCTTGCGGCGCCACCAGTACCAGTAGCGATTGTGTGCAAGATTCGTGGCAATCTGGAAGAGCCACGTGGAGAAGGAGGCATCGCCCCGGAAATTCGCCAAGCCGCGGTGCGCGCGGATGAAGGCGTCCTGGGTAACTTCCTCGGCATCTTCGCGATTCTTAAGCAGCGAATAGACCCGGTTGAAGATTCTGTCCCGGTATAATTCCATGACTTCATGGAAAGCACCGGTATCCCCCTGACGGACTTTTTCCACCAGTAATTGTTCAGCGGTCATTGACTCGGTTTTCATGTATTCGGGAAGAGAAATTAAAGGATGGGCTCGAATGCATTTGAGCCTGTTGTTGTGGGCTCAACTCTATTAACCCCGGCTGTCCACCGAAGTTGCATCCTGCCCGACTGACACTTTTGCACAATTGTCGTCACTAGAATCTTGGACAACAAGTATATGAAAAGGTTCATTTTTTCAAACTAATCAGTTCAATTAGTTAAAATGATGCTTCTCCACTCCCCCACTTACAAGGCATTCCGTATTAGCCCGGGCGCACTGGCGGAGCAATAATCCCGAACTCAATGGCGAAGCGGGTGAGGCTCGCAACATCGTGAAGGTCGAGTTTCTTCATCAGATTGGTACGATGATTCTCCGCCGTCTTCACACTTATATTCAGCTTACTCGCTATCTCTTTGGTACTGTTACTCTCGGCAATGAGCTGGAGTATTTCCCGCTCGCGTGGAGTTAAACCCTGAATAGTGGTCTTGGCCGTGGCACTGGGGTTTGCCATGGCTTCGCGAAGGATATCTGCAACCTCGGGCCCGAAATAGCTGCCGCCATTGGCAACTACATGGATGCCCTTCTTAAGCTCGGCAAGAGGAGCGGTCTTGCTCACGAATCCGTGGGCTCCAGCTTCCAGCAATTCCCTCAACAGTACCGAGTCAGAATAGCCCGAGAATATAAGGACACGGGTCTTTCTTAGTAATTTGGAAAAGCGACGGAGCACTTCGGTGCCATTCAGCCCGGGCAGCATAACATCCAGAATGACAAAGTCCGGTTTTAGATCCAGGCAGAGGTCACAGGCAGAACGGCCTTCACCACATTCCGCAATAACCTCGAAACCAGGTTCCATTCGTACAATTTGTGAGATCATTTCGCGTACCGCTGTCTGATCTTCGATAATGACGACTTTCTTCATTGGGATAAGTGTACTACTACTAGGTAGAGAGTTTTACAAGCCACAGTGTTTACGCGGCTGCTTATATTGGGCATATTCACGCCTAATGCTGCTCAGGTTTAACAATTTGGTGTATAGACTCTTTTTTGAACTTGTCAAAGCAGGGATTAATTTGATTTATATCTCCTTTCCCGTCTTTGGGCTGGGCCGATAGCTCAATGGTAGAGCAGTGGCCTTTTAAGCCATTGGTTCTGGGTTCGAGTCCCAGTCGGCCTACCAGCCCAAATGTCTGAAGATGGCGGAAGGCAGATTTCAGATTCCAAATTCCAGAAGGCAGAAGTGCAGAAGGCGGATTTCTAGATTCCAGTCACTTAAAGTCACTTGAGTCCCTTCCGTCCTTTACGGGCGCCTTCCCGCCCTTCGGGAACACTGCAAACTGCAATCTTCCGCCATCTTCCTTCTTTCTTCCGCAATCTGGAATCTGAAATCTGGAATCCGGAATCTGGAATCTTCTGCCTGTCTTCTTCTACAACGCTATCTCGCCGGTCTCGTCGGTACGAATGCGGACGACTTCTTCGATTGTTGACACAAAGATTTTGCCGTCGCCGATTTTTCCGGTCTTGGCGGCCTTGGTGATGGCTTGTATGGCTTTGGGGGCCACGGCATCGGCCACAGCTATCTCTATTTTAATCTTTGGCAGGAAATCTACCGTGTATTCGCTTCCACGGTATATTTCAGTATGACCCTTCTGTCGGCCAAAACCTTTAACTTCGGTTACCGTCATCCCTTCGACGCCGGCTTCGGTGAGGGCTTCCTTTACCGTTTCAAGTTTGAATGGTTTAATGATGGCTGTAATTAATTTCATGGATTGCTACTGTTTTGAGTGATTGAATCGTATAGATAACCGTGGTCTGCGGAAACGGCTTGGTCAAGCCTGCCTTTTCACTATTCCGCCGCTATATGGCTACACATGCCACTATTGCAGCTAATAGGACAGACTACCAGAAACTGCTGTTCCCTGATTCCCCTAGAGCCTGGTTGCGGGAAAAATGATTACTTTGTCACCAATTATTTACTTCGTGCTTGCTTTCCAAGCGTACAGGCTTTGACCTATAGGCGACCTTTACCATTTATCACCTCATGAAATCTCGTTTCATCTTAGTAGCACTTTCACTTTGTGTTGCGCTTGCATTCACTGGTTGCAAAACCCGCAAGCCCTCTCCGGATATGACCAAGGCCGATCCTGCCAGCCTGGTTGGTGGCAGTGGTGGCGGCAGTGGCGGTAGCGAAACCCTCGATACTACTACTTTCACTCCCGGTGGCCCTGATGCCAATGACCCGAATAACCCTGGTGCCCGCAGCGCCGGGTGGGATGATGTCTCCCGCCAACAGCGCGGCGTCTTGCAGTCCATCTACTTTGACTACGACCAATCCGGCGTACGCCCAAGCGAACGCGAGAAGGTGCAGAAAGCCTTCGAGTATCTCACTGCCAATCCCACGGACAAGCTTCTCCTCGAAGGCCATTGTGACTGGCGTGGCACCACGGAGTACAATCTCTCGCTCGGTGATCGCCGAGCAGTGAGTGTGCGTCAGTTCCTTGAGCAGCTTGGTATCGCTCCTGACCGCCTCCAGACGCTTTCAAAGGGCGATCTTGAGGCCAAGGTCAATGGCTCTGATTCCGATATGACCGAAGACCGCCGTGTCGAACTGATCGTGGTAAAGTAAGTCAGGCTTTTAAGCTATAGTCTCTTTCATCAGGCTGACTTGTACCGGAAACGGGGCAAGTCAGCCTGAATGTTTTAGGGGCTGCGCATGGCGGGGACGAGCCCCTGGGAACGCCTACGTCCACGTCGGCAGTGGTGGGCATTCTTCCGTCCCTAGGGGACGTCGACGTTCCCAGCCGTACCTTCGTTGCCTATTATTGGGACATCACCGGGCTGGCGGTGGTTGCTATTCGACTACAACGAGCTCGAGTGGGACTATCGTCGTCTATTGTTACTCCATCGCGTGATCTTTAAGCAGTACATCATCCTATAGACTGCCTACGGTAGCCTATTGCAGCGATACATCTTCCTATAGAGTGCTTACAACGACCTAGTGTCGACGTTGTGCTCCAAATGCAGTCGTTGATGACGGAGAGCGTCGTTCCGATCATAGCTCTAGCCGCTTCCTTGTCTGAAATGCAACCGCTGATGACGCGTAGTGGAGCCTTCGCGACCGAAATGCACTCGTTGATGACGGAGATAGGGTGCCAAATGCTGGTATTAGTAGCGCACGCGACTGAAATGCAGGCCTTGATGACGGCTATAGTTGCCTTCATGCAGGCAAGAATTGGCTTACATACCAAAATGCACTCGTTGATGACGGCTAGAGTACCCTTAAATGCAGAAATGCAAGCGTTGATGACGGAAAACGCTGTTACACTGCACCGCAGGTTTACCCCAGTGGCGTACAGAGCCACGCTAACATGGCAGAGAGTTGCACCGCCGATCCGTTTTGTTTACGGCAATCTTGGAAACAGAATGACTTTGTCGCCCATCTTGTTTCCGGTGAGTCGTGTAGACCAGTTAAGTTCGTCCTTCCAGAGACCGATGTTACCCAGCCCTAGAAGCCCGTAGATCTTTTGTGCCGTCGAGGGCATTACAGGAGCAAGAAATGCGGCGCTGAGGCGGATACCTTCAGCCAGATTGGCAATGGTGGTCTGGAACAATGCCTGATCGTACGGTAGCGCGCTCTTTACGAGCTTCCACGGGGCGCGGTTGTCCACGTAGCGGTTCAGCGCGGTGATAAATACGAAGATTTTTTCCAGCGCTATGTGGAAGTGGAATGTTTCGTAGTGCTGGAGGACTTCTGTCTTTGTGTTATTCCAGAGCGTATGTAGCTCCAAGTCTAGCTGCTCATTGGTTACGACTGCTGGCAGCCCATAGGGACACGATTTCGCGGTGGTGAGGGTGAGTACACGACTCACGAGGTTGCCCAGTGCGTTGGCGAGTTCGCCATTATACCGGGAGAGAAAGAGCCCCATGGAGAAATCGCCATCCTGGCCTACGTTCATCTCGCGGATCACGAAGTAGCGAAAGACATCCGAACCGTAAACACTGGCCAACTCTATAGGATCGACGGTCTGTCCGGTGCTCTTGCTCATTTTTTCCCCATTGATCTGCCACCATCCGTGAACAAGGAGCGACTTCGGTAGCTCCACGCCCATCGCCTTCAACATGATGGGCCAGTACACGGCATGGGCGGGGACGAGTATGTCCTTACCGATGACATGGATGTCACAGGGCCAGCATTCGCTGAACTTCTCGGTGCCCAGTCCCACTGCGGTGGCATAGTTGAGAAGGGCGTCGAACCACACATAGGTTACGTACTCTTCATCGAAGGGCAAAGGGATGCCCCAGGCAAGACGCTCTTTTGGCCGGGAGATGCAGAGGTCATTAAGCGGTTCCTTGAGGAACTCCACCACTTGCTTCTGGCGGAAAGCAGGTACAACAAAGTCTGTGGAGTTGAGGAACTCCAGAAGCCAGTCCTGGTACTTGGAGATGCGGAAGAAGTAATTGGGCTCCGATATCTGGATAATTTCGCCGTAAATCTCCGGCCACTTGCCGTCCACCTTCTCTTTCTCAAGGACGAATTGCTCCTGGCGTACACTGTAGTAGCCCAGGTAGTTGCTCTTATAAATCTCACCCCGCGCGTACAAGTCCGCGAGAACACGACGCACGGCATCCTTGTGCCTGGGCTCTGTGGTGCGGATAAAGTCGTCGTTACTAATCTCCAGCTTCTGGCAGAGAGCGAGAAAAAGTTCGGCAATGCCGTCTACATAGTCCTGCGGCTCGACTTGATCGATACGGGCCGATTGCTGGACCTTCTGCCCATGCTCATCAAGACCGGTGAGGAAGTGAACGCTCTCCCCCATCATCCGCCGATAGCGAGCAATAACATCGGCGAGCACTTTCTCGTAGGCATGGCCCAAGTGCGGCGCCCCGTTGGCGTAGTCTATGGCAGTGGTGATGTAGAAACGTTTCATGAAACAGTAGCGTTACAGCACTGCGCGCCGGGAGTCAAAGGCTAAGAGTGGTGGGGAGGGGGACCTGATCTGCGTTGACGCACACAAATGAGCCCGCTTTGTTTAGCACGCGATGGCAAGTAACGAGATCACACACAAAGGGACTAAAAGGACGCCTACAAAGGACGAAAGGTCACTTCAGTCGCTTCCGTCCTTTCAGTCCTTTCCTGCTGCGGCGGAGAGCTTTATACCACCGCATGGCGGTTACGAGCATCTCCTTTCCTTCCAGAAAGCGCGAATCGTCTATGACGGAACCGTGCGCTTCTGCGCACGATTCGTGGACAAACGCAGCCGCACCACCGACCAGATGGTGCAGGCCGCCCGCTCAGGGAAACAAAACATTATCGAAGGCAGCCAGGCAAGTGGTACGTCCAAGGAAACCGAAATCAAGCTCACCAACGTGGCCCGCGCCAGCATGGAAGAACTACTCGAAGACTATCGGGACTTCCTGCGAGTGCGCGGTATCGAAGAGTGGACCAAAGAACACTCCCATACGAGGCGACTTCGCGAACTCAACCGGCTGCCCAACTGCAACTATGACACATTCAAGAAAGGCATAGAGCACACCGACCCTGCCATCGCTGCCAATGTAATGATCGGTCTCATCAAACTGACCAACTATCTGCTCGATCAGCAGCTCAAGCGACTGGAGAAGGATTTCCTTAACGAAGGCGGCTTGCGAGAGCGTATGACGCGCGCCCGCCTTGCCACCCGCGCGAAACAACGAGTGTTGCCGCCTAGTTCCTGAACGCTTCGCTGCATAATATTCCCCCCTCCCCTCACTTCAACCAATCCCCACTGCACACCATAAACTGCACGCGCCCTTTGTACTCTTCGAGCATGCCGTAGCAGCGGATGCGCTTGCCCTCGGGTATCTGCTTGAGTTGGTTGAGCACTTCGGGAAGGTAGCTGTATAACTCGAAGGTGCGCTCTCCATAACGCACTGCTAGTGGGCGGGTGCTTGCGAGTGGTGCATCGATTAAGAAGACTTGTCCGAAACTCCTGCCCAACTCGTCGTCGCTCTGGTTCTTCAACTCATTGGCTGAAGGGACTTTGCGCTTGTTGAGGATGCTGTAGTCCACGACGGCAACCGATGCTGGCTCAGGCGTCGCAGTGGTCTGGGTAAATGTCTTGGTAGTCCCCTGCCCTTCTGCATACACTACAAACTTAGCGCCGATGGGCAAGTGGTCGGAGCAGCCGAATCCTTTGCCAAACTGTTGCCAGGAAATGGGTGTATTCCAGATGGGCTCGGCATTCAGTCCGGGGAAGACGGCTACGAAGAACGAGTTATCCACATAGTCCACGCCTTTGCCGTCGCAAAGACCGGGGGTGATGATCATCTGCATTAGCGTGCCCCAGCGACCTTTATAGACGTCGCTCCTGCGCTTTGCGGCGGGCAGTTCATACCACAAATTATACAAGTGGTAACCCTGCTCCCGGTGTAGGGTGGGCTCATCCGACCCTGCTTGTAGGGTATTGTCGATTCCGGTTTCCTTTGCCTCTGGAACTAACAATCGCTGGTCGTAATGGGAGTTAAAGTCTCCAGCCAGGAGTATTGGCAGTGCTGGATTTGCTTTGAGTAGTTCGGCTACGCGGTCTCTGAGCACTTTGGCATTGGCCACACGGGTGACCTCGGTCTTTACGTCAGAAGCTCCGCTCTTCCAGTGGTTATCCATGATGACTAGTTCCTGGCCGTCGACCGAGAGATGAACTTCGAGAATATCGCGCGCATCGCGAATGGGGTGCTGCTTCACTGCGGTGACTGGAAACTTGCTGAAGACTACATTCTTATGGGGCGCTTTCTTGCCATCCTCGGGAGTAAACGCGGGCCGGGCAACCGTGTAGCCCGTAATCCCTGCCTCGTGCAACGCCTTGTAGAGGTAGGCCTCTGCTGGCCAACTGGAAATCGCTGCCCAATGGTTCTCATCCATGAGGGTCTCGAGTTTTTGGCTGCCGTAATCCTTCTCAAAGGCCGCCCAGTCTGTGATGGTGGACTGCGGGCTTTGGTCGCGCTCGAACTCTTGAAAGACAACGACCTCGGGCCCGTGCCCTTTGTTGAAACGCTTCAGCACCGGGGCGATATTCGTCACCTTTGAGTAGAGCCGTGCGGCATTCCACGGAGCCCTCGCCGCTCCTTTCGCGGTCTGGGCGTAGTCGTCGTATTGCGAAATACCATCGAGATCGAAGAGATTCTCCACATTGTAGGTAAGAACGGTGAACTCTCTGGCTGCTGACAGCGTATTTGCCAGCAGTAATCCAATAAGAAGACAGACAGTGGGTAGCTTCATAATGACGGATAGTGTTGTACTGCCATGAGTACCGAATTTCTCGCACTCTGCACACAAAATACCATCCAGCACAAAAGCTTAACCCATTTGACGCAATCCCGTTCATCCCGCAATCTATGGGCAATGAAAGTTATCCGAGCGAAGAGTGCAGGATTTTGCTGGGGCGTGGAGCGAGCAATCGAGATTGCCCGCGAGTACACATCGCAGGGGCGCAGCCCGGTCTATACGGATGGCCCACTCATTCATAATACGCAGATGATGGACAGGCTGCACTCCGAGGGTATTCGCGAAGTCGGCGACTACCAGAGTACGGCCACGCTGACTGTGAATGGCGATTCTGACAACGGCGGTGTCATGGTGGTGCGCGCACATGGCATATCCCCAGAGCGGCGCAAATACTTGAAGAGTCTTGGTCTGGACTTCCGTGATGCCACCTGCCCGGACGTGGGCATCATTGCGGGCAAGATTCGCCTCTATGCACGCAAGGGTTACAGTACGGTGATCTTCGGGGACCCAGCGCATCCAGAAATCATTGGCTTACTCGGATACACCGAGGGCCACGGTTACTGCATCAGCAATGCGGCGGATATCGATGCGCTCCCCCCGCTGGGCGAGCAGGTCGTGATGGTCTCGCAGTCCACCATGTTTACGGATGAATTCCAAACCCTCTCCCTCTATCTGCGCGAAAGCTATCCCACAGCGGTCATAATTGACACCATCTGTAGTGCCACAAAAGACCGCCAGGGAGATATTCAGGTGCTGGTTAAGCAAGGCAGCGAAGCACTGGTGATTATTGGTGGGCATCATTCGGCCAATACCAAGAAGCTCGCTCTACTCGCGCAGCGTACCGGGCTCCCTACCTATCATATAGAGACTGCCCGGGATATCGACCCCTTGAAGATGCGCACCCACCGCACTGTAGGCGTGACAGCAGGAGCATCCACTCCCGAGTTTTTAATCAGCGAGGTGTGCCAACAACTGGAAGCGATTGAGCCGCTTCCGTGCTAGGGAGCGGGCCCCCTGCCATCAGTTTCTCCAAACGCTGGCTTTCCACGCCGAAGAAGGCTTTAAGCTGCTTGATTTCATCTCCCACCCGATTAGTTGCTGTGTGTATCGTTTCACTTCTGCGCTCATGGCGAATACCCGTAATGAGTAGATTCTTGGGCGTGTGCTCATCCGGGACGAACTCAAGGACCTTCGCAGTATATCCTGCCTGTTCCAGAAGCATGGCGCGCAGGCCATCGGTTACCAGCTCTGCCATGCGTTCGGCCAGAATGCCATGCTTAAGCACACCACTCAAGACCTCAGGGGCAATGAGTTGTGGGCGGATTTCCTGGTGACAGCAGGGAGCACATAGAATGATGCTCGTGCCGGCCTGGATGCCCGCATGCAGCGCATCATCCGTGGCGGTATTGCAGGCGTGTAGTGCCACAAGCACATCGATGCCGGCAAGCGGGATTTCGTTGATGTAGCCTTTAATAAAACTCAGCCCTTCGTAGCCGCATTTTTTGGCTAGAGTGTTGCACGTGGTGACCAAGTCATCGCGCTGCTCCACGCCAATAACCGTCGTCTGAACCCCGCGGGTTTCCCGAAGATACGCATAAGCAGCAAAGGTTAGATAGCCCTTCCCGCAACCCATGTCGGACAACCGTATCGCGGTGGCCTGCGCCAGCGGCGAGGCATTGAGGTGCGCATCGAGAATGTCGATAAAGGCATTTATCTGTGTCCACTTGGCAGACATCTTCTCACGGACGTGCCCTTGGGCATCCATCACCCCTAGTGCCTGCAACCAAGGGCTCCTGGCGTCGATCAAACGGGACTTCTCACGGTCATGGGCGACGGTTGGTTTATCCTTAAAAGTCGGAGGCGCACGGTGAATCCGCACGGTGCCATCCTTTGCCGGATCGAGCTGCCAGTCATTCTCTGTTGTGAACAAGCGCGCGCTGCGGAAACCACTCTTCATGCACTCGGCAATGGACTCCACCGCGCTGGCCAGTGCTACATTCTTCACTACATCCCGAGTCCTGAACTGCTGGCGAAACTGAAGGTGCGTGCCACTCTTTAACTCAACCAAGCGCACTTGCAGCTTCTCCAATCCTATCTCGGGACCAGCGTAGGCACCAAAAGTCAATCGCACGAAGGTCGTATCCTTCAACGCAGTAGCACATTTCTCCAAGAACACTGCCTGTGGCCCAGCTTTAGTCTCAATCATCTGTAAGCTAATAACAGAGGGCTGTGTACATGAACAGAGAAATGGGGGCGGGTGATGAATGTACTTATCCAGACTGGCTATACATCTTGGGCATGAATACTAATGCGGATCGGCCATAATCACAATCAGTTACACCGGCCTGTCGATTAGGGTGGCAAAAGCCCTAGCCGAAAATAGACACTGGGTGCAGTGGTATTGTATGGAATAATGACTTCACTTGTTGTGGAACCTTCCAGCAGAAGGAGCGCCCATTCGTTAAGATTGGGAGATGTCCATATCTGGTAATTCAGAAGGGGGTCAGATGGCCAGCTCAGGCTTATACTAGTGTTTGAAAATCCTCTAAGAGTGAGAGGTACTAGCCCACGCCCCATGCTATTTGCACCGTTCATAAAGCGGTTCCATTTCCGCATGGGTTCAGCATTAGCAACTGCGAGTAGATCAGCTCCATACAACTCGACATAGGTGGCGTGGTAATCCTTCCACGCATTATTTAATGCGACAAAGGGAGTACCGCTCGCAATTTCCGTAGGTCGAGGTTCATCCGGGCGCAGTGCCCAGGGGCGCAGTGCCTGAAACATGATGTAAGTGTGCGAAGAGGCATCAGATAGTAGTGAGCCGAGACTTTCAGGCTTTGGTCCTGTATCGCTTAGCGTTTCCTGGAAAAATCCAAGTGAAGGTTTCCCGGATTGGTTAAATTCCTGCATTAGACGGGCATATACAGCATCATCCAATCGAGGTGTACTGATCTGATCTTCCATTGAGAAGAGGGCTAAAAAGCCGAACTTGTTTGAAAATAGCATACGACTAAAGGATACCGAATCGACAACAGCCTCAATGAAGTGATTTCGATCATAGTCTGGGTGGGCAACGAGGACCCCCGACATCTCTCGCAGCCCTTGCAGTCCAACTATCGGAGAATCCACAGTTTCAAGCGTGGGGTGGTCGCCAACAACCCATGGAGTACCAGGGACGGAATAACTGGCAAGTGCTTGAAGCATCTTATGATAAGCATCGAGGGCATTTGTGTCCCAAGGGACGACTTGCTTACCACCATATTTAGGGTGTGGATTGTTCCATGTGCTGGTACCTGGCAGGGTAAGAATATAAGCCGGCGCGTAACTGACTAATATTTCAAGCGTCATCCGTTTACCGCGTGAGCGAAGCTCTTCCAGTGTGCTGGTGATTCGCGAAAAATCATAGAGTGGGATTTGCTTCGACGAATCCCATGATTCTAGATCGGCCCATGGTACCCGCAATGTGTATCCAGATATAAAGTCGAAATCAAACTTTGCGACTTCACCCTGAACTGCATGCGTATCACCGATGACAAATATTCCGGCTGGACCCTGATTAGGAAAAGGAACAATGGGTTCACAGAGTACAGTTGAAGTTGAGCATAACAACAACAGCACTACTCTAAACAGGAACACAGCATATATCTCGTTCATCTGGATGTAGATACCAGAGATAGGTATAGATGAACAGATAGATATTGAGGTAAAGAGTGATACAGCGAAATAAATGGCGGATCATGTGATATGCGATACTCCCCCACGCCCTCACATTCCATCACAGCTCAGCGTGAAGCGGAACCGGGCATCCTGATCATACCATTGAGGGAAGTTCGTACCCCACACATTGTTCCAAAGATTAAAGTGCCAGCCACCATCCAGGTTGGGTTGAGCGTCGTCGAAGTTAATAAAGCGCTTGTCGCCAGTTGCGACTAGAGGAGAGTCGTGGGCTACAATCTGCCACGGCGCGCGGTTATCCAAATTGCGCACACATTCCACAGCATGGAGTTTGCGAGCGCCCTGAGACACAACCTCGAAAGGCGATATCTGCCGGTTCATTTTCTGCATCCGCCAAGTGGCAGTGTCGGGAACTACCGGGGCCATTGAGAACCAGAGTGCTTCCGGGATGCGGGTGGCGCTCTTGCCAAACCACTGCACATCCCACTCCAGTCGCTGTTGAGTGGGGGCGAGTGTTAATTCTATCCAGACTGTTCTCGGTGCTCCGTAGCGCTCGACTGCCGCCAGGGAAAATCCCAGTTGCATCAGCAAGATGACCTGCTCTGCCGTATCCCGCCGCAGGAGTTGCTGGAGGGTGGGATTCCAAAATCCGCCAACGGCATCATTGGCAGTCATTCCCTGTTTACCAAAGTCTGCAACGGCCCAGTCCGCGCCAGAACAGTACTGCGCCCTGTAGCGATCAAATGCGGCCACATCCATGGTTTGATAGCTAAACAGTCCGAGCGGATGGTCACCAGTTGCGAGGGCATGCCCACTGAATTCACCCTTGAAAATAGCTCCCGTCTGAGGATCGAGTTCGATAACCATGCCATGCGCATTGATGGGTACCGAAGGATTAATGGGAGTAAATCCATCGGTCGAAGGGATGGCCGGGATCAACGCTGCACAGGCTGAGTTGATTTCCTTCTGCATCTCTGTTTCGGAAATACTCTGAACGGCGTCTTCGATGTAGTCGCGCTGTTCCTGCCAGGAGACTTCACACGTCAAGAAATTACCCCTACGGCGTCGCGCGTGGAATGCCTTCTTCTCGAAGTTCGTCGTATCTTGCAAATGCGGGCTGATGGCGACACCCCACGTGTGTTCGGCGACCAGCAGCAACGGCTTCGATAATGAAACGTAGGTGGGGGAGCTCTTCAGCAGCTTGCCTGCACGCAGCCAGTCTTTGCGCAGGGAAAGCAGCTTGCGGAAGTGCGCCACTTTCCACGGGTCAGTGCCTACTCCATGAATCCATGTGTCGCCGATCTCCGCTTCCACCACGGGAAGCGATTGCTCCGCACCATTCAACAGGGCAACATAGTCATCCATCCGACCGAACCGAACGGATGCATCGGGATAACGAGTGCGCGTCTGACTTAACCACTGCCGGATATCGGGCAGGGAGGGCACCTCCATATTATCACCTACCATACAGAAAGACAGCACGGCATCGTGCCCGGCAAGGCGATGCTCCGCGCCGTATCCACGACTATAGTACACAACCAGTTCATCCTTGGTTTCCGGGTCTCTCCATCTAAAGGCCGGCGGCACGGCGGGCATGGCAGACATGTGGTTCACGCCGATGTGCAGGAAACGCACCCCTGCCCTGGCCATCAGCGGAATGATCGCGCGGGTATGCCCTGGAACATCCGTCATCTTCGCGGCAATCGTCCTCCTGCCAAACCGCGCGTCCAGCGTCTGGGAAAGAGACAACCCGAACTCGAATAACTCTTCATCCATCAGCTCGGTATGCGTAGTAAACGGAAGAGCGTGCCAGGCAATGTCGCCCTCGACACAAGCACGCTCAATCGCCTTCAAGCTATCCCCGCGATGCCTTTCCAGTGCCTCATAGATAGTCCACGCCGGCGTTGTCCAGACAAAGTTGTCCCCCCTCGCCTGCTCGCGCAATTCGCGCGCCTGCTGTATGGCCACTGGCAGCATCCAGTTGATGGCATCATGCGTCACCTTCGCAGAGGATTCGGTAAACCCGACATCCAAATGGTTTTTGCAGATCAAGATGACCTGTTTTACTGTCGCATCCTGCGCTGCAATCGTTGGACTCTCGAGCGCAGCAGCTTTATTAGGTTCTATATCCATGGAGCTGAATACTTATGCATTGGATAATGCCGGGCTTGGCATGGCATCAATTGAGCGTCGGATGAAATGCTTGTGCAACACAAATTATCTCACAAGAGTAAGTATCCATAGCATCCGTAGCGCAGTGAATGCGATTATGTGTTGGCTGGATGCGCGTCCTAGCACCAGCCCACAAACTCCGTGCTTAACTACAGTTGACGCTAATAGCTAAAGGCTTACCGGAAACTTCGTCCACTTTGCCGCGTTCGAGGCGGATTTCACGGTGGTCTCAATGAAGGCCATGCCGAGAATGGCGTCGCGCACGGAAGGGAAGTCGTAGTTGCCGATGGGACGACCGTTGACTTCGTCATCCACGGCCTTGGCGGCTTCGCGGTAGATATTGGCGAAGGCTTCGAGGAAAGCTTCCGGGTGGCCGGGCGGCAGGCGTGTCCAGGCATTGGCTGCGGTGTTGTAGCCGTTGCCTGGGCGACGGATTTCCATGGGGCGGTCCGGGTACTTGCAGATGAGCTGGTTTGGCTCTGGCTGGTGCCACTCAATGCTGCCCTTTGTCCCATAGACGCGCACATGCGGGCCATTCTCTTCGCCAGCAGAAATCTGAGATGCATAGATGATGCCACGGGGAGCGGGCAACTTGTCATCGTATGGGTTCTTATAATGGACGAGGATATTGCCATCGTCTTCGAGAGGGCGCCCGGGGACAAATGTGGTGAAGTCCGCGCAGAGTTCGTCGATCTCCAGTCCCGTGATAAAACGAGCGAGATGCTCGGCATGCGTGCCGATGTCTCCTATGCAACAGGAGGCCCCGGCCTGCTTCGGGTCAGTTCTCCACTTCGCCTGCTTCTGGCCGTCGCTCTCAATGTGTTTCAGCAACCAGCCCTGCGGATACTCGGCGACAACCTTTAAGAGTCGCCCAAGAGCGCCGGAACGGACCATCTCGCGCGCTTCCTTTACCATGGGGTAGCCACTGTAGTTATGAGTCAGCGCGTAAACCTTGCCAGTCTGCTCGACGAGTTGGGCGATCTGCTTTGCCTCATCGAGGTCGAAGGTGGCAGGCTTGTCACTCACCACATTGATCCCGGCCTTGAGAAAGGCTTCGACAACGGGGAAGTGCATGTGATTCGGGGTCACTATGGTGACAAAGTCGATCCGTTCGCCGACGGGAAGAGCGGCCTCGGACTTTGCCATCTCGGCGAAGCTGCCGTAAACGCGCTTCGGGTCGAGGAACCAGTTCCTGCCCGCGGCCTTGGACTTCTCGGGGTCCGAGGAGAAGGCCCCTGCGGTTAACTCGATGTTGCCATCGATATTTGCAGCCATGCGGTGGACGTTGCCAATAAAGGCACCGGGGCCGCCGCCGACCATGCCCATCTTTAGTTTGCGAGTAAATGCCATGGGAAGATTAAGTTGAGAAGTTCTAGTTGGAGTGTTCTGGTTACTGTTTCGCTTTGTCGAAGGCGGCATCAAAGGCCAGCTTGCTCGAAGGGAAATCGAGCTTTCTCACATACGCGGCGGCTTCGGTTGCGCCGTGGAAGCGGTCCATACGGATATCCTCCCACTCCACACTGAGCGGACCCGCGTATCCGGTGTCATTCAGTGCCACAATGATGTCCTCAAACTTGATATCGCCATGACCGAGCGAGCGGAAATCCCATGCGCGACGCGCATCGCCGAAGTCTGTATGGCCTCCAAAGACGCCGACTGTGCCATCCCCGTGGCCCCACCACACATCCTTCATGTGCGCATGGAAGATACGGTCTGCAAACACACGGATAAACTTCACGTAGTCCACGCCCTGGTAGCCTAGGTGCGAGGGGTCGTAGTTGAACCCGAAACGCGGGTGATTCCCCACCGCGGCGAGTGCGCGCTGGGCACTGGCGATATCGAACGCAATCTCCGTGGGGTGCACTTCGAGGGCGAAGTTTACATTCACCTTCTCAAAGGCATTTAGAATCGGCGTCCAGCGCTTCGCAAAGTCCTGGTAGCCCGCTTCGAGATATGCCTGGTTCGTCGGCGGGAATGCGTAAATAGCATGCCAGATGGACGACCCCGTAAAGCCATTCACTACCGCGGGGAAAGCATCCACCCCGTTGCGGCCCGGCTTCAAGTCGAAGAACTTCCTCGCCGCTTCGCCCGTGGCAATCATCTCTCTGGCCGCGCGCTGACGGACACCCTCGGGGTCCCCATCGCCCCACACCGCATCGGGGAGAATAGCTTTGTGGCGCGCATCAATGTTATCACAAATCGCCTGGCCCACCAAGTGGCTCGAAATCGCGTAGCAAGACAGCCCATGGTCGGCCAGGAGTTCCCACTTGGCCTTCAAGTACTGCGGATCGCCAGCACGAGCGACCTCGAAATGGTCGCCCCAGCAGGCAAGTTCCACGCCATCGTAACCCATGGCCTTAACCTTGGGTGCGAGAGCTTCAAGTTTTAGATCGGCCCACTGGCCGGTGAACAGTGTTACAGGACGCGGCATGGTTTTACCTTGATAATAGGGGTTGTACTACAAGCATGGACTACAATCACTAACAGTAGAGAAACGTATTTAACTCACCGCGACAAAAGGCAATCCGGAAATGAATGGGCTGTTGAGTAACTTCAGCAGCTCGTGCCGCCAACAGCGCACATCAGACCATTACGCGAACTGTAACTGCACTTGCGCGTGCTGCTTTTACGAACAGGCGTCCTACTCAGGTCATAATGTAAAGTGGCGAAGTCTTCATAGCAACTATTCATCCCTCCATCGGAACTGCTCATGCATTCAAGCGAACTGTTTTTACAATCATCGGAACTGCTCAAGCGGTAATGTAAAGTGGCGAAGTCTTCATTGCGACTATTCATCCCGTCATCGGAACTGCTCATGCTTTCAAGCAAACTGCTTTTACAATCATCGGAACTGCTCAAGCGGTAATGTAAAGTGGCGAAGTACCCACAGCATCTATTCATCCCGTCATCGGAACTGCTCATGCTTTCAAGCGAATTGCTTTTACATTCATCGGAGCTGTCCTTGGAGCATTACTGCTCTTTATTTATCCACCTTGTAGCTCATTAGAGCCAGTTCATCACCCGGTTTTCCACGAATCCCCCTGGCGGCTGCACGCAAAATGGACTGTGCCCCAGTAGGTCCTGTCAGGGGCGCTGAGTCATCGGTAATCACTGGCGATTCGTGTACGCCGATCACGTGCCTGGCTATGAATAAAAGCGATTACCAGGGGGCGGTTTGGGCGTCTCGCCCATCGTCGGATTTCTGTAATGTCGCGGAAAGTCACACGGGCAATAGGGTGGCAAGATGTCCGTGCCACTAGAAACAGCCCAAGATAACCAATTGCAACCGATTGACCCTGACCTGCCTCTTATTAACACTTAACCCTTGAACTTTTCGCACAATCGAGCAGAGGTTGCAGCGTGTCTCGCGTGTACAGTCTATTGATGCATTACCGGCTTTTCCCTGTGTTACGGGAGATGAAGCGTTCCCTGCGCGAAAATGTCCAGAAATGCTGTGAGCGCTTACAGTTGGGGTACTGGGGCAATGGCACACGGGTGAAGCTCTTAAAGGGCTGTCCCAGGCTTGTTTACGAAGCGCGTGTCAACCGGAGCTTGCGGTTGCTTTTTACAGTGGCGTCTCTGCCAGCCACGAAGCCCCCGCATCAAAAGGAGTTCTTCTTGTTCCTTTGGGACATAGTGGATCACGATGCCATCGACCGGGCGAGTCGGATGAATGTGCAACCGGAGACGGGCTTTCTGGATTTCGAGGAGCTTTCCAGTATGGAGCTTGAGCACGCGCCGGAGCACCCGGATGCGTCTGTGCTTCTACCGGATGATAACGCCACGAAGGAAACGCTTGAGCATTTATTGACCGACCCTGCTCCCGCCATACTCGATAGCGACGATGCCTCGGAGTCCATCCGCTGGTTTGAGTTTTCTGCGGATGTAGTCACGGATGATGCCGAGTGGCAGGCGCTCTTTGATAATGCCGATATAAAGGAACTCGAGCTGAAGCTTTCTGCGGAACAGGCAGTGACGGTGAATGCCCCCGGCCCTGTGCTTTTGCGCGGTACTGCTGGCTCGGGAAAGACCACGGTGAGCATCTTCCGGCTTGCCCGTCTATGCATAGAGCATCCGCAGGACCGCATTCTCTATGCTACGTACAGCGAGCCACTGCTGGCCTCTGGCAAGTCGTTGTTTAAGGATCTCCACCAAGTCCGGCGACTAAAGCCGCCAAAGAATCAGATCGATTTCCTAACATTCCCAGAGCTCTACCAAAAACTATCTGGCAAGCCCGGCCGGGAGCGGGGAAACCTCATGCGCTTCCCGAAGTTCGAGGGATGGTACCGGCAGAACGAGTTGGGCGACGATGCCTCGTTCGCATGGGAGGAGATACGGGGAATTATCAAGGGCGGCTGCCGCAATGTGCAACAATCCTATCTCACTGCGAAGGAGTACGAGTACCTCGGGCGGAAGCGCGCACCGCTCTTCGCCAGTGAGCGACCCCGGCTTTATAAGATTTTCCAGCGTTACCAGGAGTGGTGTACGAACACGAACCACTACGATGATATAGACCTCGCACGGGAGGCCCTGCGCACGGTCTCTGCCCGCAAGGGCGGTCCCATTTACCAGCATGTGTTCTGTGACGAGGGGCAGGACTTGACCGAGCTGGAGATACTGCTCCTCATTAAACTGTGCAGTAATGCAGCCAATCTATTCTTCACCGGAGACCCTCAGCAGATAGTGAATCCCAGTGGATTTCGCTGGGCGGAAATACGCTCCATTCTACGCGAATCCGACCCGCGCACCGGGGTAATTGAGGTGCTGTCATTGACACGAAACTTTCGCAGCGTGCGGGGGATTGTGGCTCTCGCGAATGCCTTGCTGCGGCTACAGCGCGAGCGCACCGGGCGCATGGATGACGACGAGTTTCAAGAGACCCGGCTCCAGGGCGCAACGCCAGTCGTCGTCACCGGTGATCCGGCGCACCTTATCGAGCGACTCCAGGATTTCGGCCCGCACTGCGCGGTAATAACCCTGCGCGACACCACCGCTCAGCGTCTGCGCAAGCAGCTAAACAGCGAACGCGTCTTCTCCGTTACAGACTCCAAGGGGCTGGAGTTCGATGCCTGTGTGCTGTGGGATGTGATTGGGCAGGACCTGGCACTGTGGAAGACATTACTACTCGATCCGGCTACATCGATGAAAGAGAACGCCGCGGCGCGACGGGCCATTCACCATGCCTATGTCGCGGTGACGCGTACGCGCCGCCACCTGGGGATATTTGAGTCCAATCCCGAGGCCGCGGAGCTATGGCGCGCACCCATGTTCCGCGCCATGGTGGAGATGGATTCCGCAGAGGGCTTGCAGAAGTTCATGGTCTGCGCTGCAAACCCCGCAACTTGGGAAAAGGAAGGCGACTTCTTTATGGAGCGTGGCCGCTACAGCCAGGCAGCAGAGTGTTTCCGCAGGGCAGGAAACCGGACGCGTGAGAAGGAGTCTCTCGCCTGCTTTTTCGAGAGCGTCGGGGACTACGCGAAAGCCGCCAAATTATTCCTCGAGTGTGGAAACAAACTGAAAGCCGCCAACTGTTTTGCATCCGGTGCGCAGTGGACAACGGCGGCAGAGTTATACTACGAGCTGCGCCTGTGGCGCAAGGCACTTGTCTGCATCAAGAAGATAGAGGAGCCGCTAAAAGTCGCAGAATTATGGAAGAAACTGAATCAGCCCCGTCGCTCGGATTTAGCCATGCTTGCCCATTATGTTAAGCAAGGCAGGTGGGATAAGGCCGCGAAGCTGAGCGCACAGCTCGGTAAGTTGATGGATGGTGCGAAGTACTATGAGAAGATCGGAAGAAATCGCGAATCTCGCGAGCTTATGGTCAAAATGTCCATTCAGAATAAGCACTACGAGCTTGCTGGAAAAATACTCATTTTACTTGGGCGCTATGACGATGCGCGGGAGCAGTTTCTCCGGCTCGGAGAACAAGGCAAAAGGGGTGTCCGTTGTTGTGAAGGTTTCGAACTCGAGCGGGAAGGACGGATGCAGGAGGCTTATGACATATTTGTGGAAATCGAAGAGTATGAAAAGGCCGGCCCCATTGGCATAAAGCTGGCACGCGCCACCGGGGATTGGGAGAAAATAGTCATGGCCTGCGAGATAGCTGAGGACTGGAAGCAGGCGGTAACCGTCCTCTTCCCCATTAAGACCAGTGCGAAAGCCAAGCGCTGGCATGAAGCATACATGGCCATCTTCAAGGAGAATTATGGGGAGGCCGCCTTAATTTTTGAAGAATTGGGACGCGATGTGATGGTCTTTCAGATGTATAAAGTATGCGATCTCCTCGATATAGTGGAGAAGGTAAAGACTGAGCCCACAGATGAATTATGTGCAGACATGATGAAGTTAATGTCTGCAGTAGATCGTGCCAATCTGAGGAGACTTCATCGGGAAGGAAAACTGGGAAGTTTCTTGAATCGAACAGGTATGCGCTACTACGAACGGGATGAGGTCACCTATAAGCTTGCCAGGCAATTGGCAGAGGAATGCATGTGCTGGAAAGCCCTCGCTTACAACTATCGCAGGCACAAGGAGTATGACAAAGCGCGGACCTATTTCGAAAAGGCTGGACTATGGAAACGCGTGCTACTGCTGGATTGCAGAACCGCCGCAATGGAAAATCGATGGGAGGATGCCGCCCGCCATCTCATTGCCCTGGGCATGCCCCGCAAGGCCAACAGCTACCTGTCCTATCACCACAAGCTCCTGGGAAACATAGCCTTATCCGCAGAGTATTTTAAGAAGAGCGGCAGACAGGTGAAAACTGATTCATAGAGATGAAGTTGTAGGAAAGGACTGGATGGACGGAATGGACTGGATGGGCGGGAATGGACAGGAATATATCCTTCTCTGTCTTTCCCCCTCTGCCCTCTGCCTTCCGACTTTGTGCCTCTATGCCTTTGCACCTTTGTGCCTACCGAACTACCGAACACAAAAAAAGGACCCTGTTTCCAGGGTCCTTAAGAAAATTGTTTTTTACCAGCCTGAGCCGGAGAAAACCAACTGATTAGTAGCGCTCAGAACGACCGCCACGGGGACCACCGCGATCACCGCGATCACCACCACGACCGCCGCCGCCACCGCCGAATCCACCACGACCACCGCCGCCACCACCAAAGGAGGGACGCTCTTCACGGGGACGGGCTTCATTGACGGTCAATACGCGACCATTCCATTCCTTGCCATTGAGCTTCTGCATGGCTGCTTCCATACCGGCAGCATCAGCCATCGTCACAAAGGCGAAACCGCGCGGGCGGTTTGTTTCACGATCCATTACAACTGCAACTTCACTGACAGCGCCGCATTCAGAGAAAACCTCACGGATTTCAGCTTCTGTTGCACTGAAGGCTAGATTTCCTACATAGAGCCTAGTATTCATATCTTTTGTATCTTCGCTTTCACCACTGTTTCTCTGCCAACTGTACCCGGTTGTCGGGCTAAAAAGTGCAAATGAATACAAGACTCACCTGTGACTTACAATGCTTTGAACTCTAGAGGTATATCAGCTAGTGTCCGTAGCTTCATTCTTTTTTATTCACATTGCAAGCATGTAAAGGAGAATTAAACAGAAGTAAGAAGGAAGAAGGAAAAAGACAGATGGCAGAAGAATTGTGTTTATTGTGTCCATTCAGTCCATATTCCCGTCCAACCCGGTCCATTTAGTTCATATCCCCGTCCTATAGGTGCTCCATAATCTCTATCCCTATACGGTCAGCTATTAGTCGCCCCTTCCGGGTTAACCTTAATATTCTGGGGGTGGCTACCTCGGCAAACTGGTTCTTGCAGAGAGTGTCTATTAGCGAGGCGAGGCGTGTTAAGTCCACAGTAGGGAAACGCTGGGCCAATTTATCCATGTCAACTCCTGCTGCGGTGCGAAGGCCGAAGATGAGACTGTCCTCGGCGAGAAGCTGCTGGGTGAGGTGAACTTCATCGGCCAGGACTGGGGTGCCGGCCTGAATGCCATCCTGCCAGACGGAAAGGTCGTGGATGTTGGTAAAGCGCCTTCCCTCATATTGGCTGGAGGCACTGGGTCCGAAGCCCCGCCACTCGCTCATGCGCCAGGTATCGAGATTGTGCTGGCAGGCGAAGCCGGACTTGGCGAAGTTTGATATCTCGTACTGGGCGAGACCGGCAGATTCCAGTACATCCATACTGGTCTCGTAGAAAGCAGCTTCCGTGTCTTCATTGTGCCGGGTAACTGCCCCTTTCTGCAAGCGCACCCAGAGGGCGGTATCTTCCTCGAAAGTGAGACAGTAGGTGGAGATGTGTTCGGGGTTCAGAGCGATGGCAGCTTCCAGGTCCCGGCGCCAATCCGCTGGCGACTGATTGGGCAGGGCAAACATGAGGTCGAGGTTAAGGTTCGTGAAACCAGCGTCGCGAATCTGCTGAATCCCCGCGTAAACCTGCGTGAGCGAGTACTTCCTGCCCAGGGATTCGAGTGCTTCTTTGTTAAAGGATTGCACACCGAGGGAGAGTCGGGTGACCCCCAGGTCTCGAAGCACGGCAAGCTTGTCCGACTTTACCGTTGGCGGCGCCAGCTCGATGGTCCACTCTTTTGGCGGTGAGGAGAAGCGGGCAAGCATGGCACGGCCTAGCCGCTCGAGATCGTGTGCCGGGAGAAGCCCGGGTGTGCCACCGCCCCAAAATACGGTATCGACGGCGCGGGGAAAGGTGACCGATGCGAATTCCCGCTCCATGCACTCCAGATAGCGCTCGATATCGGGTCTGCGGGGCTCCTCTTGATAGAAAGCGCAAAAATCGCAGCTATGCGCACAGAAGGGTACATGGACATACACCCCAAGGGGGAGCGGGTACAGGGCTGGTCCGGGTAATTGCTCAGTCGAAACAGTGCGCTCGGGGTGAAAGTTATTCATCTTCCGATAACTTTTAGTGTCGCCATTGAATTAAGGCGAAGTGTTAATAGCTTTTTCTTGCGCATCCCTGTGCTTATTCCTTTATTTGGGAGAAACTCTATTTTTATGAAAAAGCCAACGCTGTTTTGGGCGACTTTGTTTACGATGCTGGCACTGCTAAGTGGCTGTGCGACCAGTTCTTTTAATCGCATCTCGCCGCCGATGCGTACTCCCGAGAATGATTCGGGTATCTATTCCTTTAGTTTTAAACTAAAGAATACACCGACGGGGCTCGTGAAGGGCACGCTAAAGGCTCAGCTCGTGATCAATGGAGAAACCTATGATATGCAGCTTGAAGCTGGTAGCAAAAACACTTTCGTTTACGACTACCAGATGCCGCCTTCACAGAAAGAGGCTACCTACTATTATATCCTCTCCTATGACTATACCTACTCGGGCAGTACTAAGCATATTGTCGAGTATAGCGCGACTGGTGAAGAAGACCTGCACCGTGTACGCCTCATCGGTCGCTACCCAATCCAGCTCATCAGCAACCGTGGGCCAGTGGGCGCAAAGATCGCGCTCGTAGGGCGTGGCTTTACTTCCTTTGACAAGATTGTAATTGGAGATCGCGAAGCCCCGACACAATTCGAATCAGACACATCCATCCGCTTTACCATTCCCCCGATTACTGCCGGCCAGACCTATCCAGTGAAACTACGCACTGGCCAGGGCGATATCGATGCAGGCTCGCTTCGTGTGGACCCATCCATGATTTCTGTGCTTCCGCAGTCGATTAACCTGACCAAGGGCGGACGCGAAATAGTGATCTTTACCGTCAATCTCGATGCACCCGAAGGCGGCTTGCTTGTGGATGTCACAACGGATGTAGCTGCTTCGGTTGTAATGCCCGAGGTGATTATTCCCGCCGGCAGCCGCACTGTCAGCATCAATCTGGAAGGTGGCGAACCGGGTACCGGCTCGCTCTTCGTGGAAGCTCCCGGCTTTGCCCCGGTTACAGTGCCCATCAGCGTAAAGTAAGCAGCTACTCGCTGCTGCTCTCATCCGATGCTTAAGCAGTCGAGTTCGTATCTCTTACTCGACGCCAGTTCGCGCCGGATTCATGTGGGCTTGCTCCGTGCCGGAGCCTGGCTCTCGTTGGAGACCACCCATGCCGATTCGTTGACGGGACTATTTACCGCGACAGAGGCAGTTTTGCAGAGCAGTTCGCTTACTCTGGCTGAGGTGGATGGCTTTATCTGTTGTCGTGGTCCCGGATCTCTATTGGGCTTACGACTGGCAGCGATGGCGATTACCGGCTGGCATGGCATGGCTGGCGGGCAGGGCCGTGTGCTCTTTAGCTATCTCTCATTGGAGGCGCAGGCTCTCAGCCTCTTGGCAAGCGGGCATGCCCCGGGTTTTCACCTGTGCAGTGACTACAGGGAGAATCAATGGAATTTCCTCAGTGTGGCTGCGAATGGTGCTACCACGATACCGTGTCTGATAGACCGCCCTGCTATCGAGGCATTGCCGGAGCCGCTCTACTTTATCCCGCAGCGCCAGCGTGAGCAGCCGACTCCGGCGAATGCGCAATTACTCGATTATAATCTGGCTGCCCTGCCGCAGCTCATTGCGCGCCTCACCCTCACTGCCGTGCCTCTCGGGCAACCCATGGCACTGCACGAACCTGCTCCCACTACCTTTGTAAAATGGTCCGCAGAACGGCACCGCAAACCCGAAGCCCTTCCCCACAATGCCCACCCACGACCCCAAACTGCGCGCCTGGGTTGAGATAAATCTAGCCGCACTGGAGCGGAACCTGCGCAATATCCGCGCAGCACTCCCGCCCTGGATTCGCTACGTGGCCGTCGTGAAGGCCGATGCCTACGGGCACGGCAGCGTGCATACGGTCAACCGCTTGATGTTCGCAGGCGCGGATGCCTTCGCCGTGGCCAATCTGCACGAAGCTGCCGAGATACGGGAGACCGGAGGCGGCTGGCCAATACTCGTACTCAGCGCGATACTACCAGCAGAGACGGAGGACGTGCTCGAGTACAATGTGATACCAGCAGTCTCTACCATTGAGGAAGTGGAACGCCTCGCCGAAACCGCAGCGAAACACAGCCGGCGAATCACTATCCACTTAAAGATCGATACCGGCATGGGGCGACTCGGCGTGTGGCACACTCAGGCTGCCGCCCTCTACCAGCGTATCAGGGAGTGCCCAACACTCAGCCTGGGCGGAGTATTTACCCACTTCAGCAGCTCGGATTCCGATGTGGACTACACGGCACACCAACGCGAACTCTTCCTAAAGACCATTCGGACGCTGCCGCATCTGCCACTCGGTGATCCCCATTTTCTCGTTCATGCGGATAACAGCGCGGGGCTCGAGACGCTCTCTCAGAATGGTCCTTTCAACGCCGTCCGCGTCGGTCTCCTGCAATTCGGGGTGCGCCCCTATGCTGGTTCGCTCTTGGACAAAGTCGAGGTCTCTCCAGTCCTGAGCTTCCACAGCAGGATTGGGTTAATCAAGGAACTCCCGGCTGGCACCAGTATAAGCTATAACCGAACCCATCATCTCCACAGACCCTCGCGGATTGCCGTCATCACCGCAGGCTATGGCGATGGCATTCCCACCAGTGTCAGCAACAAGGCACGTGTCCTCATCCGCGGTCAGCGTTGCCCGATTCTAGGCCGGGTGACGATGGATCAAACCGTCGTGGATGTTACCGACTTGCCCGCCGCCGCCGTCGGAGACCTTGTCACGCTCATCGGCAGCCAACAGCACGAGCGGATCGATGTCCGTGAGTTTAGCACCTGCGCCGGGCAGATACCGTGGGAAGTCTTCGTCTCCATCAGCAAACGCGTACAGCGCCGCTACCTTACGGATACGGCGTTGTAGGCAGATGGCAAAGGCGGCAGAGTAGTCAGTAGTCAGTAGTTAGTAGGAAAGGCAGAAGTGTCTGAATAGGTCAGTCAATGATGTCAATAAGGTCAATAGGGTCATAGAAGGCTATTACCCCGGTCACGCAGATCATCGTTCCATCCACCCGCCCTCAGTTTTCCGCCCACCGGCTGCGGCAAAGCATCTCCATTGTTCTACGCGAACTTATCCGTGATCACGACTTCGCTCAGTGGTAGTTGTCCGCCACGTGGCCGGGCTGGCGTGGTGGCTTTGCCGACGGCGATCATGAGCCCAATTACGTGGTCTGCGGGCAGGTTGATAATCTTGCCAACGGCTCCGAAATCAAACCCATCCATGGGGCAGGAGTCGTACCCCATAGCACGCGCGGTAAGCATGATAGTCTGAGCCGCTATGCCCATGGAGCGCATGGCCTCATCCCGCTGGGTCTGTTCGCTATCCTTGTAATAGCCGTGGATCGCTGGTACCATGAAACCCTGAACTTCCTTCGGTGCATTTGCCCAGTAGCGTTCCGGCTGTTTTAACCAGGCCTTGGAATCGGCAGTTACTACCAGAAGTAGCGATGCATCGGTGACTTGCGCCTGCCCCCAGGCTGCTGCGCGAATCGCCTGCCGGATGGCCACATCCTTCACCACGACAAAGCGCCAGTGCTGGATGTTGAACGCAGTAGGCGCGAGGATGGCGTGGCTTAGGAGCTGTTCGATCTCGGAATCGGTCAGCTTGTGAGAGGGATCGAAGTGCTTTACAGCACGACGGGTTTCAATGGCAGTGAGTGTATCCATGGCTATGTTAGGAAACACTAGCTACTTTGCCAATTCGCGCAAGGCAGCGAACGGGGTTTCCAGACTGAGAATTGCACGCGTCCAGAAAGCGGGCTGAGTGATGTCTTCGCCGAGGCTGTTCTGCACAACGGTCTCGCAGCTCCCGCTTCCCGTGGCCATCAGCAGCTTCTCGTAGTCGGCCAGGAAGGAGGAGCCCTCTGCTTTAAAGCGTGCAAAGAGCGAGGCGCTGAGCAGGTAGCCGAAGGTGTAGGGGTAGTTATAGAACTGCACATCGCTGATGTAGAAGTGCATCTTCGAGGCCCAGAAATACGGGTCTTCCCCATCCGGTGCGAGGCAGTCACCGAAGTGCGCACGCTGGGTCTGCACCATGATTTCCTTCAGGCGGGAGGCGCTGACCTCTCCGTTTGCACGCTCTTCATAAAACCGTTTCTCAAACAGGTAGCGCACCGGCAGGTCCGTAAGGAACACCGCGGCATGGCGCACTTGTGAGTCGAGGAGTGCGGCCTTCGCGCCAGCCCCAAGCTTGTCGCTGCGGAGCACCCCTTCGGTGAGTAGTAGCTCGGCAAAGGTGGATGCTGTCTCGGCCAGTGTCATCGGGTACAAGCGGGCGAGCGGGCGGGTAGCCGTCAGCAACTGGCTGTGCCATGCGTGGCCGGCTTCATGAGCCAGAGTCATGAGATCGTTTACGACGTTGTTATACGTCATAAAGATACGCTGTTCATTGATAAACTCACTCCCAGTACAGAAGCCTCCGGGCCGCTTGCCATCGCGCGGGGTGTAGTCTATCCACTGTTTCTTGATGAAATCGGCGAAGTACGCACCGAGGGCTGGATACGCCGAGGTAAAGGCCTCGGTAGTTATCGCAACCGCCTCATGCCAGCCGATTGGATGCTGTTCCGGCAGATCGAGCGGGCCCTGTAAGTCAAAGTAAGTGATGCCCGGTTGACCCAGCTTCGCCGCTCTCCAGCGTAGCATCGCCCGGGGAATCTCTATCGTGTCCTCAATCGCCTGGAACATGGCATCCAGCGATGCGCGGCTGAGCCGTGACTGGAGTAGCGAGGTGTCTAGGAAGTGCGGGAGGTTTCTACGCGCATTCAGCTTCAGCCGTGTGCCAGCGATGGCATTCAGCGCTGCGGCAAAAAGGTGTTCCTGCTGCTCCAGCGCGGTATTCGCCCCGGTAAACGCCGCCTTCCGGACGTAGCGGTTTGCGTGCGCAATGAGCGAATTGCGCTGGGAGAAGGGAACCACGCGGGTACTGCCATCCGGCTCGCTCATCGTAAACTTGAGCCGCCCGGTATGCACATTATAGAAGCGACTCCACGCGTGAATCCCGTCCACCGAGAGATCTGCCGCCAGGCTCTCCTCGCCGCTGCTCATGCGGTGGATAGCCTCCGCACGCAGCGTTTGGAAAAAGTAGGCATTCGTCTTCACACCGGACCGGGCAAGGAGAGCGTCAACCGTTTCATCCGTAGCCTCTGCCAGCGCGAGTTTAAGCGCGATAGCCACCTTCTCGACCTCGGCACCATAGTCCGCCATGCGCCCTTCCTCGGCTTGGTAACCCTCGTTCAACGCATCCGCAGCGACAAGGCACCCGACATAACTTGAGTAGTGCCCGAACCGCGTCAGCACCGCTTCGTACCCTTCGGTGATGGCCTCCCAAGGTTCGAGAACATCGAGTGTTAAAGGCGAGTTTGCCGCAATAGCAGTGGTTAGCTCGGACAGACGGGCGGTGAGGTCAGCTTTGTGGGCTTTGAGTTCAGGTCCGTCGAATGTGGGGAAATACGAAGCAAGAGTCCAGTCCATCGCCGAAATATGTATGGCAATGAAGAAACTTCAAATCTGTTCTTCGATTTGGTTTCGGTAGCACGGACATCTTGCCCGTGTGGAGCGGGTTAGAAAACCCGCTCTCCGTTTGATTCAAACACCCAACGGAGGGCGGACATTCTTGTCCGCTGTTATACCAACGGAGGGCGGACATTCTTGTCCGCCTATTTGCGATCAACGGTGCATTGATCTAGTCGGAGCCAAACTTCAGGAGCGGGTTAGAAAACCCGCTCTCCGTTTGCTTCAAACACCCAACGGAGGGCGGACATTCTTGTCCGCCTATTTGGGATCAACGGTGCATTGATTTAGTCGGAGCCAAACTTCAGGAGCGGGAAGACACACGGGCAAGATGCCGGCAAGTTGCCCGTGCCACTTAACACCGTCGCATTCGCCTCATCACTATTTCAAATAATTATCATTGAAAACCTCTATTTGCCTCTGTAGCTAAGCGTACGCCATGCACATTTCAAAACTTTGGGTAATCATTCTTCTCACGCTCGCGATGGGCTGCCGGTTAACGGCATTCCCGGTCACGGCTGCACTCGACTTTGAGAGTCGCGGGCTTCCCCAAACCAGCGACACAATACAGGGCTTTATCAAGGGCGATGCTGGCTATGTCGCCTATTCGACGCAGAGTTTGGTTCTGTTCTCTGCCGATGGCCAACACTGGGACACCGTCACCCGGCTGATCTGGCGGACTGAGATTAACCCCACCACCAGTGCCCGCGAAAACCGTACGCATGATGCCATCTGCAGCGGTTTATATGCCGACGGTGTTTACCGTCTCTTCGGGCGAAATGGCGGTACGTATACATCTACCGATGGGCGCAACTGGCAGCAGACAGGCTTTCCTCCAACTCAAGTGGCTGGACAAGAATCGAGCAAGTTTGTGGGTTTGGCCAAAACCGCTTATGGCAATGGCATGCTGGTAAGATGGGTGTACGCTTCGAAGGCATTGAAGAATGTCACACACTCAGAGATGTCGACCGATTACGGTCTTACCTGGACCGAACAATCCAACGAGCAGCAGGCGGCGACTACTATCTACGGCAACTTGATTGATCTCGTATTTATCAAGGGTTATTTTTACAAAATACTTGAAGGCTCCACAACCAGCAACTTGCAGCGATCCAGTGATGGTCTGAACTGGGAGGATGTCACCCCGCCAGCAGGTGGCTGGCTGCAGCGCCTCGCAACCAATGGACAGACGATTGCCCTGCTTTCTTACGTTGAGAATGATGGATTTGTGATCTGGAAAAGCTCGAATGGGGCGACTTGGACGCTCTCCGAGACTCTACCGCTCGACAGTACCCAGGGGTGGGGCTATCGCACCCTTGCCTACTTTAATGGACGCTGGATAGTAGCCGGGGACTGGCATGACTTCCGCCAGAGCATAGCCACTTCTCGCAATCTGGTGGATTGGACGATTTCCACCGCTACCCGCAAATGGCCTGCCATCTATTCACTCACCGCCTTCGACAATATAGCATTCGCTGGTGGCACGGGCGGACAAATCCAGAGCACCACCAATGGAGCCAACTGGACGAGTGCGACTCCGGACCACGCCTACTTTGATTTGAGGGCCGTAACTCATGGCAATGAACGCTTTGTCGCAGTGGGCGGAGCCGAGCGCTTTGATGACGCAGGTAATATCCAGTTTGCCACCAGCATCATTGAGGACTCGATCGATGGTCGCACTTGGAACCGCCAATTATTTAACCTCAGTGCTCACTTGCGCGGAGTGGCTTATGGCAACGGGGTTTATGTGGTTATAGGACCCAAGGATGCGGTACTCGTCTCTGCAAACGGAGTTGATTGGGCCCAGCATGCAGCGAATTTTGATGGCATAATGCAGAGCGTGGCCTACGGGAGCTTCAATGGACAGACATTCTTTCTTGCAGGTGGTGATGGAGGTGCCTGCTATACCTCAGTTGATGGAATCAACTGGAGCAAAGTGGCCACTGGGGACTTGTCCTTGAGCACGATTCAGCGTGTGCGGGCATGGCCCGGTGGTGGGTTCGTCCTGGCTGGCAGAGAAATAACCTCTGCTAGTCAAGGGCGCGAAATATGGCTTGTATTATCCGAAGGGAACACGTTGAGCCCCATCATGTCTGGGCGCTACACAGCTACCGGTGCTGCGTGGGATTTTATCCAACATAAAGACAACGATATTACAAGCCAGAGGTTCCTCGCAAACTCCGGCTATATGGATTCCCTAGGTAGGCCCTTTATCATAGCCACTGGCACTATGGCTGACACGGTGGGGCGACTCAACACCCGGAATTATTACTCGGCAACACTGCACAAAGGGGTGCCTCTTATTGGCATGTCGAATGGGGTGGCCATCGAAACCGGGTTCAGAAACATTACCACCTACAGCACCATGTCCACCGTCCTCGATTTTGCACAAGGCCGTGGAATCACCGTGGGTGTTGGCGTGGGTGGCACGATTATCTATTCACGCGGATTGGATGAGACGTTGCCCGATTGGTTCCCCATTGATGCGAACTGGTCGTGGCACGCCAAGTTGGGCTTTGGCTGCGGCAACTTCTTCCCCTGGCTCTATATTCAGGATCATGGTTGGTGGTACTATGCACCGATAGACGCTCATGGTTTCTGGGCTTATGATCTGTCTCCAGCGCTGGAATGGCTCTATGTTAGCGATGCTTCTTATCCCTTTGTTTACAGCACTAAACAAGCCGACTGGTTGTACTACGAGCCGGGTTCAAAATCCCCTCGCAGATTCTACCGTTCCTCTGATAGTCAGTTAATTGAGGCATGGTAATAGACGGGATTCAGGGATTCTCTGGAGTTTGGCCATTTTTTAGCCCAGAGGACCATCGGAGCTATTAGCTTTGACCGCAATGGGTTAACTGCTATTTCTTGCTACGTGAATCTGTCGCTTGAAGAGCTTATTGCCCAGCGGGCAGCGGTTGCCCAACATCTTGCGTGGTTGGATGCGAAGATTGCGCAGCTCAATGCACAGCGCATGGGCTCGCAGCAGGCTTTTACTCCGGTCGCTCCTCTACAATCTACACCTACCCCACCCTGCCCTCAGCCTGGGTTACCTGCTACCGGGGCCACAGCACAAACGGGAGCTGGGCCAGCGGATATTCCGGTGGATATGATTCTGGGACAATCATCCGGGGTCTCAAGTTCGGACCGGGCTGGCTGCTTCTGGCTCGTGACACTGGCGGCGATCGGTTTGTTATTCCTCTTCATTGGGGTGCCTTATCTCTGGCGGACATACATCCACAAAGAGCCTGCGGAGGCGACCCAAGAACAACTCATTCCCTGATCGACACGTTACGCTATCGGGTCGGTGCGATTGCTCTAAATCTCCCTCGTGCAGCAATCAGGGAATCTTATCTTGAATCTGCGCCAGAGTTAGCCCGGTAACAGACACCTGCTTGTTTCTCGCAGTCGCGCCGCGTAGAATCACGATGGCTCGCTCGGGGACTCCGAGTGTTTCCGCCAATACTTCGACCACGGCTTCGTTTGCGCGGCCACCCTCCGGTGGAGCCTGCACCTTCACTTTCAGCGCCCCGGCGTGCCAGCCCACCACTTGATTCCGCGAGGCATTAGGCACAACGCGGATGTCGAGGGTGGTGGCCGGTGGGGTTATCAATGACACCGTGAAAGCCCTAAATCCCCGTATCGGGATAGCTTCCCAACCACTTCACCATGGGGCTGGACTTGCGTAACTCATCCAGTGCTTCCTGCACGTCGGGCTCGTCGTGGTGGCCCATGAAGTCGAGATAGAAGAGGTAATCCCAGACTTTCTGGCGGCTCGGTCGTGACTCGATTTTGACAAGGTTAATGTTCCTGTCCGAGAAGAAGCGGAGCGCGCGCAGAAGCGAGCCTGGCTCACTGTGCAGGGTAAATGCGATGCTCGTTTTATCCCGTCCACCGCCGAGTGCAGACGTGGGCTTCTTGCCGATGACAAGGAAGCGCGTGATGTTATCCGCCTTGTCCTGAATGGATTCGCGAACGATGGGCACACCGTAAAGCTCGCTGGCCACGGCGCTGGCAATAGCGGCGATGTTCGGGTTCGCGGCAGCATCTCTCACTGCATGGGATGTACTGGGCGAGTCCACCAGCTCCGCATTGGGCAGCATACGCGCCAGCCACTGGCGGCATTGGCCAAGGGCATTATCCTTTGAGTGGACTGCGGTGATCTTCTCAAGCGGAGATTGCGAGATGAGGCATTGGGAGATTTCCAAATAGATTTGCGCCACTATCTTGAGGTTCTCCTCGACCAGCATATCGAGTGTGCTGATCACGGTGCCCTGCGTGGAGTTCTCCACCGGGGCGACACCATAGTCCGCATCGCCACGGCGCACAGCGATAAAGATATCCGGCACGGTTGCGCAGGCTAGGTAGCCCACGCTGGAACCGAAGTTCTTAAGCGCAGCCTGGTGCGTGTAGGTAGCTTCAGGGCCGAGGTAGGCAATCACCAGCTTGCGCTCCAGTGCGAGTGCAGCAGAGATAATCTGCCGATAGATCGAGCGGATCGCGCGCTCATCCAGAGGGCCCTGGTTGTAGCTGGCGAGTTTCTTAAAGACCTCCTCCTCGCGACTGGGTACGTAGATCTCTGCACCGAGGGATTCCTTTATCTTGCCGATCTCGACGGCGAGTTTTACGCGGGCGTTGATACGCTGGATGATTTCGCGGTCGATGGCATCGATCTGGTCGCGGTAGGGTTTTAGGTCCATGATTAAGTAGAAATACTAGTGAGAGGCGGGCGAATCGGGCTCTTTGTCGAAAGAGTTTTCCATGCCGGTTGGTTTCTCATCAGCCAGCCCCATATCGGCATCTCCGAGTGGGATTTGCGGTTGGGTGGCCTTGCGGATAAAGTCGGTCAGTGTGTTAGGCGAGAGTACGTCGGAAGCGGGTAGCTCCTCAATCGAGCGCAGCCCGCAGAAGTCGAGAAACTTCTCTGTCGTACCGTACTGGATCGGGCGTCCCGGCAGATCTGCGCGGCCTATGACTTGCACCAGCTCTTTCTCGAGTAAATTATTCACCGCGCTGTCACTCGCCACCCCGCGAATAGCCTCCAACTCCGCCCGGGTAACGGGCTGACGGTAGGCGACCACGGCGAGTGTTTCCAACGTGGCAGACGAGAGGCGAAGCGGTTTCGGCTGGTCGCGCAGCAAGCGTACCCAGTCGGCGTAGTCGGGGGAAACGGTAAGTCGCCAGCCATTTGGACCCTCGAGGAGTCGCACCGTATCGCGGCGGTCTATCAACTCCTGGGCAATCTCCGCCATCGTGTCCCGAATCTGTGAAGCAGTCAGCAGCGAAGGCACCTGTGCCATCACCTCCTGCATCACCGCCTGCCGCGTGTGAGCCGTGCCCACGCCATCACTCTCCGTGCGCACCTCCTTCGCAATCACCGCCATCTCCTCCTCAGCCTGATTATGGTAGCGGGTAATGACGGCCTGGATGTCCTTCACGGAAAGGGCTTCAGCAGTCGAGAACAGCAGGGCGGAAAGTATCTTCTTTAAATTGAACTCCACGGGATTGAAAGAGACAGGGTTAATGGAGCGCGCGCACGGGGGCAAGCAGAAGGTTAAGCGGAAGGAAAGGCAGAAGGCAGATGGTGGGAAGGCAGAAGGCAGATTGAAGATTCCAGATTACAGATTTAAGATTGAAGATGGCAGAAGACGGAAGGCAGTGAAGGCGGAAAGGCGTTGGCAGTTTGCAGTCCCTACAAGGGACGACCTGCATCTTAGCCCCAGGTTTCAACCTGGGGAAAACTGCATATTTAATAACACAAGTCCCGTAGGGACGGCTGAAGTTTGGCCAATTTCAAAGCCATCGCCGGAAACCGCAGAAGTAACCGGCGAGACGCCGGTTACTGCATGCGAGACGCGTGCGCTCCTCCGGAATCCTGCATGGACAATACTGGAAATCACAGGTTGCATTAACGATGTCTAAGGCAATAGACAGATATCCAATCATCAGACAACGCAAAATAGAATGTACCCACAAATATGCATGTAAACACAAATATTTCTCCGTAGTATAATAATACAGGATACTTCTTGTCTTCATTTTTACCGATAAGCATTAACGAAAGTACGGATACTATAAACAACAAAATCAATGCACATATTATTAATTGTACAGAAATCAACGCAGGACTTATAAAACACATTATTAATGTGCTAATCATAAACACCCCAACAATAAATGAGTTGAATAGCGACATTATTAGCAACCTGAGCAAGTACGAGTTATTCATAATATTTAGCGAACCAATCATCGCCGCTATTGCATTTTTACAACAGTTGTCATTCATTACCTTAAAGTTCTTCCTACGTACTGTTATTTACAGGAAAACACGATTCGATTTTTCCTCGACCAGTAAAACCGCACTCATCTCGGACGACGACGGGGAACTGCTTGAAGATTGGGCTCCGGTCCTCCCAGAGCGGCCAACCGACGAGTTTTTCACGCTGAACTAGTGCTATCAATGCTTCATGGATCAAGTTGGGACGGGATTGAATGCCAGAAAGCTGTTGAGCCTGATCCAACAATTGGTCGTCAAAGGTCAGGGTAGTTCTCATACATTAAATAATGTACCATTTAATACCTATTCACAAGCTACGAAGGTAGCGTACCGGGCGCATCTGACGCTCACATGTTGAGTTCGAGTACCGGCTTAGGTCAGACTTATTGCTCTATCCACTAGTCATACCACCCGCTCAATGAGTGAAGGTGCCACTTTCCAGATGGCATTCCCACAGCACACGGAGACGGACTTCGCAGATATCTTGGCGACAAAACCCTCAAGGTACTGCCCTTTGAGATCATCAAAACGCACTTTTGTCCCCACGTTTAAACCGGATATTATCAGGGCATCCTCCATCTGGTTCAGATACCTTAAACGTTTAACAATCAAGGTATTGAGGAACTGCAGGTCCTCCCTTCCCAGCATATCAATGCTTTCCAGAACTTTCTCCCGTTCCAGTTGGTAACCTAATTTTTGCACATTCTGTGATGTAGTATTCAAAGCATTGGGTTGATTGTGCGGTTATATGTTATTTAGCATATAGCATCCATCTCGGCTTAAAGTAAAGGTATTTGGATGCTTGTAGATTGGGATACGTTCGTTATGCAGTTGTTAACCAGTAAACGGATCAGAACACTTAATCCTAAAGAGAGAAATTGGCGGGTGACCAATCCGTGCTTTTCCGAGGATGCCGTAGGCATCCCCTGGAGTTTGGCCAATTTTGCCAACCTTTGAATGCCCCGGAGGGGCATAATGTCGGTAGAAAACACAGCCTTTAAATCCCCGCGTCCCGTCGGGACGCAACCACCCCGCCTTTGATGAGCATTGGTGCGGTTGTGCTTGGCGTTACGACTGTTACGTCACTACCCACGTTCCGTCCCTACGGGACGGGGGTGTGTTTTAATGCCTGTTTCTACCGACATTGTGTCCCTGTGGGACACAAGGATGCCGTAGGCATCCCCTGGACTTTGCCTTTTTTTGTGTGTTGTGAGCATTATCTTGCGCCATGATCCCATGAGAAGAATGCAGTCCCGCAGGGACGACCTGCATCTTAGCCCCGGGTTTCAACCCGGGGTAAACATACATACACGGACCAAGTCCCGGCGGGACGACTGGATGGAGGGCATCAAAGCAGTCGAAACGAACGATCTATTTCCTTCGTCCTAAAGGCGAATTTGAAACCCCTTCAGCCGTCCCTACGGGACTTGTGTTACTAAATACGCCGTTTACCCCAGGTTGAAACCTGGGGCTAAGATGCATACCGTCCCCTTGGGACGGTAGGTTGTCGTAGGCATCCCAGCGATTAGCCGGGGGTGCGTTCCGCTGCGGGACGACACTCCTTTCCCCAGGATTTGGGATTGAACTATAACAACTTCGATATGCACCAAGCGCTAACAGACTCGTCCTTTGCGGAATAGTTTCCCATGCTGCGATTCGCGCTAGACGAACGCCCAGAATTTTTCATGCTCATGGGCATGAGTTCCCCTACAGAGTCCGCACCACGTTTCCAACAGCCCGACAGCCGGGGGCACTTTGGCCCTTATGGCGGGATGTATGTACCGGAGACACTGATGACCGCACTCTTCGAGCTGGAGCAAGCCTACCGCACAGCGAAGGCCGACCCAGTGTTCCAGGCGGAGCTGGCCTCTGAACTTCGTGAGTTCGCTGGCCGCCCCACGAACCTCTTCTTCGCAAAGAACCTGACTGAGCGCCTTGGCGGTGCACGAATTTATCTCAAGCGCGAGGACCTCCTTCACACCGGCGCTCATAAGATTAACAACTGCGTGGGCCAGGCACTCCTCGCCAAGCGCATGGGGAAGAAGCGTATTATCGCCGAGACCGGAGCGGGGCAGCACGGCACGGCCACCGCCGCCATCTGCGCGCGCTATGGGCTGGAGTGCGTCATCTACATGGGTGCGGAAGACATGCGGCGCCAGGCACTGAATGTATTTCGCATGCGGCTCTGCGGGGCAGAAGTCCGCGGTGTGGAAGCCGGACAGAAAACGTTGAAAGAAGCTGTCAACGAAGCCATGCGCGACTGGGTGGCGCATGTGCGCGACACCCACTATATCCTCGGCACCGCGTATGGCGCACACCCCTACCCCATGATGGTCCGCGATTTCCACAGCATCATCGGTCGCGAAGCAAAGCAGCAAATTCTCGCGCTGGAAGGCCGCCTGCCCGATGAAATGGCCGCCTGTGTTGGCGGTGGCAGCAATGCGATCGGTCTTTTCTTTGAATTTCTCGATGAACCCGGCGTCAAATTAACCGGGGTTGAAGCCGGTGGTCGCGGCATCAGGCAGGGTGAGCACGCCGCTCGATTCGCCGGTGGCAGAGTCGGGGTGCTGCAAGGGTGCAAGACCTACATCCTCCAAAATGCAGATGGGCAGATAGACGCTACGCACAGCGTCTCAGCCGGCCTGGATTACGCAGCCGTCGGCCCGGAGCACACCTACTATCGCGATGCCGGGCGGATACAGTTCGCCTACGCTACCGATGCCGAAGTGCTCCACGCCTTCAAGACTCTGAGCGAGAGCGAGGGCATCATCCCAGCACTTGAAAGCACCCACGCCATTGCCTACGCTCTGAAGCGCGCCCCCCAAATGCGCCGCGACCAGATACTGGTCGTCAGTCTCTCCGGTCGTGGCGACAAGGACGTGCAGGAAGCTGCCCGCGTCATGGGGATTAAGTTGTAGGGAAGCGGTATTCTCCATTAGCCATTAGCTATTAGCCATTAGGGGCGCCTCTCACTTTCTGGCCATGTGATATGAATCCAGTCACGGATTTCATAGCCGGATTATTATCCACTAAAGTTCACGAAACTCGCTAAAAGTAGGATTGAAATCCACGGATTCGTACGTGTTAGCGTCAAATCGAGTGTTTTAAGAATCAGAAATATCCCGAAGGGATTACGCCCCAAGGCGGATGCGCGCGGAGCGCGCCACCCTGGGTAAGGATGTGAAAGGTACATCAACCCAACGGGGTCCCTGGACTTTGGCCAATTTACTTACCAACCTTTGAATGACCCGGAGGGGCATACTGGACTTTGGCCAATTTGCCAACCTTTGAATGCCCGGAGGGGCATATCCGCCCCGACGGGGCGGTGCATACTGCATACGAGCAAAGGGTATAACCCTGTGAACGTGAAGGTTGCCAGTCATGGGTTCCGGAGCGCAATTCATTGTAAATGATGCACAGAATGTATAACGGTGCTGTGGGGATATATTTACAACTTCGAAATGCACCGGTTAAATAACTTACCCAGCTTATCCTGTATTTATGCGCCATTTTGCGGCTTAAAATCTTCTTAACTTCGCTTACACTATCGAACTGAGGTCACCTATTCCGGAAATTTGAAGCCAGATGACACACGCTTAACGCGATACTGATTACCGCCTTCAACTGAAGTATAGTTAATGCTATCTGCATCGATATCATTGATAATGTACACATCCCAGAAATAGGAGTCCGCACGAGGGGCTTCAACTATGCGTCCATTTCGAATCCAGCCCCGGGTTAGGGTAATCAACATATCTGCATTAACACCCCACGTACCAACTTCTGTCTGTTCTTTTACATTACCTGCGAGATCAGATGAACGAAAAGAGACCCGAAAAGTTCCATCTACGGATCGACTCATAATCCACTGCACACGTCCGCCCTCCTTTGTTGATTGATCCCCATACCATGTGCCGACAAGCTGATCTCGACGTAGCAAAACAGCCTCGGGAGTACGTGGTTTCTGAGCTGAAATATCCGGTATAGGCTGCGCATGTTTCGTCGTGGTGGTGCAGCCCACTAATAACAGGAGAATCGATGCAAAGAATAGTACGTTTATGCGCATAAAATAGCTCAACCTAACAATTCGATTAAGTCAAAATATCATTCTGTCTGTCAACGTATCTCTGTATTTCTGCGTCTGGATTCACGATGATCTTCAACTCGCTGGTGTCGCGCTTTCAGCGCTGGTACGTGTTTAGCGTGGATTTGATGGCATCCTGTCGCACCACCGATGTATCGGAATCCCAAAGGGCTTCTGTCCCAAGGGTGCCGCCCTGAAACGGCGGCACCCTTGGCACGTGGACCATCGTTACGGCCTTTTGCGCCGTCGGCTCGGAAAGTGTCCCGTAGCGCCTTGGCATACGCTAAACACAAACTACAGCATCCTCGGCAAAGCATGGATTGGTCACCCGCCATTTTTAGGTTTATCCGTGTTTCATGCGTGAAATCCGCGGCTGATAATTCCCATGCCTGCGATGAGGTGGATTATGGCTGTGTATTGATTATGCACCCACCAATTCCTTTACCCAAGAAGTTCGAAATGTACCTAAACCGTAATACCCTTGAATCCCTTTCGGGCATTTCGTGATTTAGTGGATAAACTGCTTACGTACCTCGTTTCCAGAAATCGAGATGCCCACCTAATAAATATTTGCAAAAGAGAAGGATTGATTGGCAACGTCAAATAGAATAGAAGTCACCGTAATGAAAGATACCATACCAAAGGGCTTTACGTTGTGCGACGAGGACGACGTACGAATCACCAAACTGCAAAAGCAGTTCCTAAAACAGTTCAAGTATTCACCTAAACGCACCCATCTCATGCGTATAATATTACGCCATGGGACTGCTGTTTTTACTACCATTGGCCCAGCGGTGATTAAGGATTGGCTATCGTCTTCGGAAGACCCGAGCTACTATCTTACCAAGATTCCGGTAAATGTGCTGCTCAATAAAGAAGACCTCGCGCATCTCGATGTAATCAAGGCACACGTGGCAGCGACGTGCGATGGTTATGACATTAATCTGCGTGATATTATACGACTGGTACTGGAGCTAGGGCAGAACTCTTTAATCGAACAGGTGAAAGCGGAACCGCCGCCCCCTCCCATCATCGAACCGCTTTTGCAGACAAAGGTGTCACGGTCATCGCGACGAACCAAAAGCAGTGTACCCGATGTTACGGGTATGTCAGACTTCATGCAGACCCATTTCGGGAAGAAGCATTAACAGCCCGCCGTGTGGCGGTGACCCTCGTCGGCTCAGTAAAGTTCCGTGTATGCTGAATGCACACGCTTGCTCTGGTCTGAGCGAGATGGTAGCCCTCGTGCCAAGATATATGCGCGATTGCCTGGTTCCGGAGCAGAGCGGGCCGGCGGTTCGCGCACTCAGGGTGATGTCGTTTCGAAATGCTGTGTTATCGCGGCACCATGCTGTGATATTGTCGTGGAATGCTTTAGTTTCGTTGTGGAATGCTGTGATATCGTGGCGCGTTGCTGTAATGTCGGGACGAGTTGTATAAATCCAAACGGGCGATGGTCTTATTTCGTCACCCGTCGGCATTATTTCGTCACCCGATGGCGTATTCCAAACGGACGATGGTCTTATTTTGTCACCCGTCGGCATAATTTCGTCACCCGATGGCTTTATCCAAACGGGCGATGGTCTTATTTCGTCACCCGTCGGCATAATTTCGCCACCCGTCGGTTCGTTTTCGCCACCCGTCAGCCTATGTTTGCCACCCGTCAGCTCTTTTTCGGCACCCGTCAGCTCCTTTTCGGCATCCGTCAGCTCCTTTTCGGCACCCGACAACTCCTTTTCGGCATCCGTCAGCTCCTTTTCGGCATCCGTCGGCTCTTTTTCGCCACCCGTCGGTTCGTTTTCGCCACCCGTCAGCCTATTTTTGCCATCCGTCAGCTCATTTTCGGCATCCGTCGGTTCTTTTTAGGCACCCGTCAGCTCTATTTCGCCACCCGATAGTACTATTGTGGCACCCGTCAGCTCTGTTTAGACAGGTGACGGTCTAGTTTAGGCACCTGATGGAAAAATTGTGGCTGCCAATGGGTTTGTTTATGTAGCCGACGGGAATAATCTGACACCCGATGGTTTTGTTGTCACAGTCAGCGGTTGTATTGAGGCACCTGCTTGCTGCGTTTTCTCTTCATGCCGGAGTATTTTTGGAACCTTTTATCTATTTCCACCAATGGCTAACGGCTAATAGCTAATGGCTAAAAGCTACAAGGCTAACAGACATTGTGAATTCACGCTTTTCAAAGTGAAATCAGAGTGGTAGCCTCAGTCTTCTTATTTTGTATTTATTCACTTACATCTTCCGACAATGCGCATTCTAGTCACCGGTGGAGCGGGTTTTCTTGGCAGTCATCTCTGTGACCGATTACTAGAACAGGGGCATGATGTTATCTGCATGGATAACCTTTTCACGGGTTCTAAGAATAATATCCGGCATCTGTTGGATAATCCGTACTTTGAGTTTGTGCGGCATGATGTGGTGGACCCTTTCAAGTTCGAGGTGGAGCGCATCTACAACTTTGCCTGCCCTGCATCGCCGGTGCATTACCAGTTCAATGCGATTAAGACGATGAAGACATCCGTCATGGGTGCGATCAATGTGCTGGGGCTCTCAAAGCGCACGCATGCGCGGGTGCTACAGGCCTCGACTTCGGAAGTCTATGGCGACCCGAAGGTGCATCCGCAGCCTGAAACTTACTGGGGTCATGTGAATCCGATCGGCGTGCGCTCGTGTTATGATGAAGGAAAGCGAGCTGCGGAAACCCTCTTCTTTGATTACCACCGCCAGAACCGGGTGGATATCCGGATAGTGCGCATCTTTAATACCTACGGGCCACGGATGAATGCCAATGATGGGCGCGTGGTCTCAAACTTCGTGGTTCAGGCGCTGCGCGGTGAGCCGATTACCATCTATGGCTCTGGTTCGCAGACGCGCTCGTTCTGTTATTGTGATGACTTGATTGAAGGCATCATGCGATTGATGGAACAGACCGAAACAGTGGGTCCTGTGAATGTGGGGAACCCCGGTGAGTTTACCATGATTGAGCTGGCCGAGCTGGTTCTCAAGCTTACAGGCAGCAAGAGCAAGCTTGTCTTTAAACCTTTGCCACAGGACGATCCCCTTCAGCGCAAGCCAGACATTACCCTGGCGAAAAAGTATCTAAACTGGGAGCCGAAGGTGCCGCTCGCCGAGGGTCTTGAGCGTACTATTCATTTTTTTAAGAAAGATCTGAAGCTTTCCTAGTTTGTGGCTGTCTGATACCAAACCTTTTCGACATGTTTAATATTTTCAAAGCCCTTTCCGGGTCACATTATCGCCGTTTCTACAAGCGGGTAGCTCCCATAGTAGTAAAGATCAACGAGATCGAGCGTTCTTACCAGAACTTGTCTGATGAACAACTCCGAGCCAAGACCGGGGAGTTCATGGAGCGCTACCGGAAGGCTATGGAACCGGCATTGGCGAAGAAAGGCGAGCGAGCGCATGAGGGCATCCGCGAGGCCAATCAGGCAGCCCTCGACGCTTTGCTCCCCGAGGCTTTCGCCGCAGTGAAGAATGCCGCGCGCAGGCTCTGTGGCCGCGAATGCATCGTCGTGGGGCAGCCGCTTCTGTGGAATATGGTCCACTTTGATGTGCAGCTCATTGGCGGAATTGCCCTGCACGAAAACAAAATTGCGGAAATGGCCACGGGTGAAGGCAAGACACTCGTCTCCACCCTGCCCCTCTACCTGAATGCGCTGACAGGTCACAATTGTCAGCTGGTCACGGTCAATGAGTACCTCGCCCAGCGCGATGCGGAGTGGATGGGCGTGCTGCATAACTTTCTCGGCATCACTGTAGGGGTGATCAAGAACCAGCAGAATCCCACCGAGAAACGGGCAGCGTATGAGTGTAACATCACCTACGGCACGGCGAGCGAATTTGGGTTCGACTACCTGCGCGACAACGGCATGGCCTCACGCAAGGAGGAACAAGTCCAGCGCGAGCACTACTTCTGCATCATTGACGAAGCCGACTCCATCCTTGTTGACGAAGCTCGTACACCGCTAATCATTTCAGGGCCCTCTTATCAGGAAAAGGAAGCGCCTTTTGCGGAGTACAAGCCAGCGATTGAGCGCATATTCCGCCAGCAGCTGAATCTGTGCAACCGCCTCGCCTCGGATGCGAAAGCGGAGCTGGATAAACCTGACGGGGATACGAACCTCGCCTTGTCAAAGCTCCTTCAGTGTAAGATGGGGGCTCCGAAGCATAAGCAGTTTCATAAGTTCATGGAGGACAATGCCACGCGCAAGCTCTTCGAGAAGTATGAGACCGAGATGAGCGGTGACTTTAACAAGGAAGAGAAGCACAAGCTCAAGGAGCAGCTCTATTACGGGATCGACGAGAAGCAGCACACGGCAGACCTCACAGAGCTAGGGCGCGAATTTCTCCGACCCAATGACAACTCGGCCTTCGTTCTGCCCGACCTTGTCACCACGTACATGGAGTTGGACAAGGACAAGTCTCTCGACCCACAGGAACGTGACCGCCTGAAACTCGAAGCCCAACAGAAGTTTGATCAGGCGAGTGAGGAGATCCACGTCATCAGCCAACTGCTGCGCGCCTACTCTCTCTACGAACGCGATGTAGAGTATGTGGTGCAGGAGGGCAAGGTGCTCATTGTCGATGAGAACACGGGTCGTGTTATGGCTGGTCGCCGCTGGAGCGATGGGCTTCACCAGGCAGTTGAAGCCAAGGAGAATGTGGCTATCGAGAAGGAGACGAAGACCTACGCCACCATTACCATTCAGAACTACTTCCGTCTCTACGAAAAGCTCGCTGGTATGACTGGTACCGCAGAGACCGAGGCGAACGAGTTCATGGATATTTACAAACTCGGCGTGATGGTCATCCCCACGAATCGCCCGTGTATCCGCAAGGACCAGAACGACATCATTTACAAGACCAGACGCGAAAAATTTAACGCGGCGATTGAGGAAATCAAAGTCGCGCATGAGCGTGGGCAACCGGTACTCGTGGGTACGGTCTCCGTCGAAGCCTCGGAGCTTCTCTCGCGTATGCTGCGCCGGACGAACATCGTTCACACCGTCCTTAACGCAAAGTTTCACCAACAGGAGGCCGAGATTATCGCCCGCGCGGGTCAGCGCGGAGCCGTCACCATAGCGACCAACATGGCTGGTCGTGGTACGGACATCAAACTCGCCGCAGGCGTGCCGGATGAGGGTGGTCTCTACGTTATCGGTACTGAGCGCCACACCTCGCGCCGTATCGACCGCCAGCTGCGCGGACGTTGCGCCCGCCAGGGAGACCCCGGGATGACGCGCTTCTTCCTTTCGCTGGAGGATGATTTGATGCGCCTCTACAGCCATGGGCTTGCAGGCAAGATGCTGGAGAATTCTTTCGAAGAAGGGCAGCCGCTCGAGCATGCGTGGCTAAACACCGCCGTGGAGCGCGCCCAGAAGACAGTGGAGCAGCACCACTACTCGATCCGCAAGCGCTTGCTCCAGTATGATGATGTGCTCAACCAGCAGCGCGAAGTGATCTACAGCATCCGCAACGATGCCATCCATAAGGAGCTGCCCAAGGAAACCATCTTTGAACTAATCGAGGAAGAGATTGAGCACCAAATCAGCGAAGTCGGTATCGCAGATGACAAGCCCAGCGAGGAATCTTCAGCGACAACACTCGTTAACTGGGCGAACATCCATTTCCCCCTTGGAATGGCTGCGGATGATATCAAGGACAAGACCGGGAAGCAGATTAAGGCGCACCTCTTTGAGCGGGTGAAGCAAGCTTACGCCCTCAAGGAAGCCGTAGAAGATGCAGACGCACTACGTGGGCTGGAGCGCTATGTGATCATCACCACCATCGACAAACACTGGCAGGATCACCTCACCGAGATGGATGAGCTGCGCAACAGCGTGGGCCTTCGCGGCTACGGGCAGAAGGACCCGCTAAACGAGTATAAGTCCGAGGCCTATCTCTATTTCGAGCAGATGATGAACTCGATTCGCAATGGAGTCTGTACGGGAGTGTTTCGCAGTGCCACGAGCATGCACGCCTTCCAGAGCATGCTCGGCCTATTGTCGAAAGCGCGTGCAATCGGCCCGTCCGAAGATGGCACTCCAGTGCAGCAGCCAGCGATCAACCCTGCGGCAGTCCGCCGGGCAGAGCAGGCCGCACGCCCACAGATGGCTGTCTCTTCATCCGGAAGTGGCAGCGGACCGATGGCCACGACTGCGGGTTCGGGGGCCATAAGCAGTGGCATCACTATCAGCCCTGTAAGAGTTTCTGTAACTCCCACAGACGGTCAGCCATCCGCTAATGAGACGGGTGCGCCACCAGCTCCACAACAGCCGAAGACCATCACTCTGCCGAAATTTACACCGGCCCCTGCACCTAAACTTGATGTTCCTCGCCCTGGGCGCAATGATGACTGCCCCTGCGGTAGCGGAAAGAAATACAAAAAGTGCTGCTATCCCAAGTGGGGTTAATCTCAACTCCTGAATGAGCCAGCGCTTTAGTGTGCGAGACGAAGATGCCTACCGCCCGCGCGGTTTGGCCGCTTTGTTCGCCCGCAAAGGCAAGGACAAGGAGAACGCCCCTGAAGACTCAGGCGATGGCCAACAGGAGCCCACGGAACCACAGGATACAAAGGAGCAACCGCCAGCTAATCCACGGGGCGCATCCGCCATGGAGGTGAGTCACGGGCCGCAACTCACCCGCTGGTTAATGCTGCTGGCTATTGTGCTGACGCCGCTCTTCTACACGATCTGCTTCCCTCCCTACGGTAAGTCAACTTCGGCAACTTTCTTTGCGGTACCACTCCTCTTGTGGCTTTACCGGAGTCCCACGTTTAAACAGACGTTCTTCATTGGGCTCTACTGCGGAACACTATCGTGGACAGTGTTGCTCTCCTGGCTGCACAATGCTCCCTACGCCATCGGTTGGCATCCGTTCTGGGCGGGGTTGTTGGGCTGGAGCATGACCATCGCACTTGCCGCGATTATGGGCTTGTTCTGGGCGAGTTGGGTGCTCGCGGCGCGATGGATACTTCCCAAGCTGATTGAACGGCGGATGTTTATACGCGTTCTTGGATTGTTCGGGATAGCAGGCGCATGGGTCATCCTCGAATGGCTGCGTACGTGGCTATTTACCGGGTTCCCGTGGCTGCCTCTTGCAGCGAGCCAGTGGGAGACACCACTGCTCCTGCAGATACTTCCTTATACCGGAGCCTATGGGCTGAGTTTCCTGCTGGTGTTCTTCAATCTCGCGGTTGCCGTGTATCTTAACAATCTGCTTACGCGGCGCGGGGGCGCGCTCTGGCAGCGGCTTTGTCCCGAGTTCTACCTGGCACTTGCGATGTTTTTCTGGGTTATCTCGCTGGCCTTTACCCCAGGATATTTTTCGAACCGCAGGGAAGTGCTCTTCAACGCTGGCCTCGTACAGCCCAATATTCCCCAAGAGCAGAAGTGGGATGAGGCGAAGGCCATGGATGCCCTACAAGTTCTTGAGAAATACTCCTCCATCGCCCAGCACATGGGGGCGGATGTCATCGTGTGGCCAGAGTCGGTCACACCCTGGCCGGTCATTGGCACCCCGCAGATGCGTGCGTGGACCGAGGAGCTTTCCGCAACGCTGAAGCGTCCCATCTTGATGGGTAACATGGCTGTCATCGGAGACCTTCGCGACGAGAAGAGCCTGTGGTACAATGGCGTATTCGTCGTTGACCCGGTGCAGGGCCTCTATGCAGATCGCTACTACACAAAGCGAAAGCTTGTGCCCTTCGGCGAGTATGTGCCGCTGCACGGGTGGCTACCCTTCATTGAAAAACTCGTCCCTATTCAGGGTTCGCTTACGCCTGGGTTGTCTCCCGCGAGTGTCCCGCTGGATGTGGAAAGCCACCGCTACTACATGGGAGCTCTGGTGTGTTTTGAGGATGTATTTCCCGGACTGGCACGGGATTCCGTGCAGGCAGGCGCAGACATTTTATTCGTAGCCACAAACAATGGCTGGTTCGGTGAAGAGGGTGGAGCAGAGCAGCATGCCGCGCACTCCGTGCTCCGTGCCGCAGAGACTCGCAGACCACTGCTTCGCTGTGGGAACGGTGGCTGGAGCGGGTTTATAGACGAGTATGGCCGCATCCGCGACCGCATGGTGGATAAACGGGGCAAACCTTACTTTCGCGGGGCACAGACGGTTTCCGTGTCAAGGGACCCGTCACTGGCCGCAGTGATCACGCCCTACGTACGCTGGGGAGACTGGCTTGTTCTGTTAAGCTTGGGATTTGTCCTCGGGGCATGGTGGATGTTGCGACCGGTACCGGTCGAGGCTGAGCGACGGCCGGATTAATTCTGAAAATAGGGTTTGTTATTCTGTGAAAATATCAGTTAGTACGGAGTACGACATCCATTTTCCACCGCACACCGACATATCCCTGTATGATGAAGCGTGCCGCTCTGTCACTCACCGCATTTCTACTCTACCTTGTCAGCCTCTCTGCTGCGGAAACCATCGAGACACTGGCTGCGAGGTTCTTCAAGTCTGCACAGTATAGAGATGCCGAGTTGGCGCCCGGGGGGAAGTATCTTTCGTATGCCAGCCTGATTAACAACAAGTATGCGCTGGAGGTCTACGACTTTGCCGCGGATTCCAGGCGTGCCATAGCCTCGAAAGCCGGCGACGACTACAGCCTGAGCAATATCTACTGGATCGACTCCAGCACGCTTCTTTATGAAGTCACCGATGCTTGGAAGGTGTATGCCGGAGCCAGCGTGGTGGATGTTGATTTAAAGAAGCCCAAGCCCATCGAGAATGATCAGGAGCGCTCTTCCTACAATATCGTAGACACCCTGCCATTCGTGGATAACGAGTGCCTCGTCACCGTCATCGATTGGGAACGCGGTGGCCAGGAATTTCCCGATTTGTGCCGGCTCAATGTCAAATCCCGCTCCTATTATCGCGTGGTAGTCAACCCCGGGAATGTAGTCGGGTGGATGGCGGACAAGTCCGGTGTCATACGCCTCGCTTTCGCCAAGGAAGCCGGTGGCTCACGGGTCGCTCTCTACCGTGTGACCGATGGGGACCCATGGATGCCCCTGCCATTGCCAGGTAACTCCACGGTCATGAACTTCGACCCCACCGGGAAGTTTCTCATGATTGCCACGACCGAGGAGGAGAACGATCTCTACGGCCTGGCTACGTGGGATTTGCAGAAGATGAAGGTAATGGGCCGTGTATTTCGCGACCCTCCTTATGATGTAGGCGCGGCAGAAGCCACGGAGTCTTTTCAAGACACTACTACGGGCAATGTTGTCGGTATAAAGTATCATACCGATAAGCCCAAATACATTTGGTTCGATGCCAGATACCGCGAAGTAGCGCGTGCGGTGAACATCGCGTTTCCCGACAAGGCCAACGAGATTCTCGGATTTATCAACGAGGGCAGGGAGGCCATTATAGAATCCTACAGCGATCGCGATCCCCCCGGAATCTTCCGATTGAATCTGGAAACCGGTGTGATGGAAGCCATGATCAGTGCGCATCCGGACATCAAGCCTGAGAACATGGCAACGATGAAACCTGTCGAGTTCAAGGCTGCGGATGGAGAAACCATCCACGGATACCTCACTCTACCAACGGAAAACTCAACCTCACTTCCGCCACTAATCGCCCTTGTCCACGGCGGACCGACCGTGCGTGATACCTGGGGTTACGATAGTGAGGTGCAGTACTTCGCGGCGCTTGGCTATGCAGTCTTGCAGGTAAACTATCGAGGCTCGGTTGGCTACGGATTGAAACATAAAGGTCGCACCTGGGCGCGCCCGGTGAACTACGTCATTCACGATGTTGCGGACGGTGTGAAGTGGGCCATACAGCAACAACTTGTCAACCCCGACAAAGTCGCCATCTACGGCTGGAGCTTTGGTGGCTACGCAGCCCTGGCAGGCGCAGAAAACTACCCCGACTTGTACAAAGCCGCCATCGGCTCCGCCGGAATCTACGACTGGAAGGCCTTTTACAAGTCCGACAAGAGCGACAAGCGCAGCTTCATCGACCTTATCTATGGCGGTGACGCCGAGGACCTCGAAAAGATGACGGAGTATTCCCCGATCAAAGCAGCAGCCAAGATTAAATGCCCCGTCATGCTCTTCCATGGCTCTAGTGACAGACGCGTGCCCAGCTCGCAAAGTGAAGCCATGGCCTCCGCACTCCGCAAAGCTGGCGTGAGGCACAAGCTCATAACGAACTCCTGGGTCGGCCACGGTTTCTACGACCCCAAGAAACGTGTGAAATACTACATCGAGCTGGGCAAGTTCTTGAAGGAAACATTGGAAAAGTAGACAGTAGTTAGTAGTCCATACAGGCCATACCTATAGCTCCCCCATCCCATCACCAAGCAGAGATCACCTCTTCTGTGGGCACGATACTCCTGCCGACCACGTCGGGTGGAGGAGTACCCGGACGGGTTCATTCACAATTCCCATGGTATGATGCCGGATAAGTTGGTCCATCAGTGTTACACTCATGGCAGCAACGCGGTCTTCAAAGGAGTTGATGCCAGCTTCCATAAATGAATAGTCCGCAGGATTCAGTGTATGATGCAGGCATGCGAAACTTACATCGTCAGGTATGGAAAAGCCCGCATCCATCAGCCAATATGCGAGCCGAATGTGAAACCCTACTACGACATCGGGTCGATGCGTTCTGTACCATCTTAAGAACGCGGCTTCATCATAGAGGGGACAATCCAGAATAGGGATGTGGGCTTCATTTGGAACAGTCCTCTGACAGGCCACGGCAGCTGCATAGCGCAGATGGTCGTCGTAGTGCACTGGAGTATGACTCATCAGAGCGAAGCCTATTCGTTGATAGCCCAACGCCCTAACCTCTTGCCAGGCACGCTGTACGGTGTCATACTTGTTCCCGTCGATCTGGCTGTAGTGGACTAAACGAGGATCTGAACAACAGACGACCATGCGGAAGTGACTCCAATCCGCTTCGAAAAACTGGTCCAGATTGGGAACGGATTGGGGACTAAATATAATGCCTTGAACCCCCTTGTAGTAGAGCTGCCTGGCGTATGATTTAAAGTTGGTCACTTGATCGTAGTTCGCTGCTATGAGTGAATAACCCATGCGCTCCGCCAGATTCTGGGTTGCCGTGATACGGATGTCGAAATCGGGCACATCTGGCGGACGATCCTTCGAGTCCTGCACCAATATGGCTATGGGAATGCGGTCATCGGAGGGAGTCGACTTAAAATGAGTGCGCGCCAGCGAAGCGAGCAGGGGATTTGGTTTGTATCCCATCTGGTCCGCGATGAGTCGAATACGCTCAACGGTCTTCGAGCTGGTGCTTCCCACGGTGCGAAGCGCCTGCGATACAGTGCCCACTGATACACCGGCCTGGCGGGCGATATCTTTAATACTTACTCGTTCTTGGGGCATGGGAACGCTACGGAGAATCAGAGGGTTGCCTCCAAATGACCAGCAAATTGTGAAGTCACCGGAACCGATCAGCCGATCCCCGGCCCTGATCAGCCGATCCCCGACCCTGATCAGCCGATCCCCGACACCGATCAGCCGATCCCCGGCCCTGATCAGCCGATCCCCTGCCCTGATCAGCCGATCCCCGACACCGATCAGCCGATCCCCGGCCCTGATCAGCCGATCCCCGACACCGATCAGCCGATCCCCGGCCCTGATCAGCCGATCCCCGGCCCTGGTAAGACCTCCGCCGACCGGTAACAGACCTCCTATTCGTCCCATCCGTCCTATTCGTCCCATCCGTCCTATTCGTCCCATCCGTCCTATTGGACCTCTACGTCCCTTATTTCACCCGACCACTCCAGCGAACCCTTTTTCTCCAAGAAATGAACGGATTCAAATTCCTCGCAATTGTCATTAAGCCCTGGCGATTCCATAAGTATCCATAATGTTCTTTGTAGTTCGTTGAATACTCTCGTGGGATGTCACGTTACCCTCTGTGCATCCCATTTCTAGTCTGGCACTCCATCTATTGTTAATCGTTACCCTTATGAAAATACCCTGTGTTAAAAAGATACTTCTAACCATGGCCTTAACTGGCCTCATGTGTTTTGGGGCCAATGCCCAGACCACATTACTACCCACGGCGGATACCGACACCCAGAGTGATGTCGCTGCCGGTACCAACACTACGCTGAGTCTCAGCGAGTGGTGTAATCCCATATTCCGGTTCGATCTTTCTTCGATCACCGGCACTGTATCGAATGCCAAGCTTCGGGTTTATTTCCCGAACGGTATTACGGCACTCACCCTGGCTACCAATAACACTTCGACGGACTCCTGGAGCGAAGGTGGTACAAAGCCCACTGAGAGCACCAACATCACCAGCCAGAGCGTGCCCACCTCGGGTGCTGGCTATGTGGAAATTACACTCACTTCCTTTGTACAAAGCAAGATGAGTGGAAATAAAATAGTTTCCGTCATGTTGGACGCACCCGGATACACTGGAGGATGGATTTCGCTAAATTCCCGCCAATCCAGTACCAACCAACCTCAATTGGTGGTTACGGCTTCGAGCGGCGGTACTGGCACCATCACTCGCGAAGTCTGGACCGGAGTGACGGGTACGGCCGTGGCCAATATACCAGTTGGTACGACACCAAATACCACTGGCACGCTGACTTCCTTTGAAGCACCCACCAACTGGGCGGATAACTATGGTACCCGCATTCGTGGCTACATCACTGCACCGGCAACGGGTAGTTATACATTCTGGATTGCCAGCGACGATGCTTCGGAACTGTGGCTTTCAACCAACGACCAGCCTGGCACCAAGGTTAAACGCGCTCAGGTAACTGGCTGGACGAACAGCCGCGAATGGGCAAAGGAAGCGGGACAGAAGTCGGTCGCCGTTTCGCTGGTGTCTGGCACCCGCTACTATGTCGAAGCACTTCAGAAGGAAGGTACAGGCGGTGATAACCTAGCCGTAGGCTGGGCTCGCCCAGGCCAGGCCACGACCGCCCCATCCGAAGTCATTCCAGGGTCAGTGCTCTCGCCCTACACCGGAGGAACCAGTTCAAGTTCCAGCAGCAGTTCCAGCTCGAGTTCTAGCAGCAGTTCCAGCTCCAGTAGTTCGAGTTCTAGCTCCAGTTCCAGTTCGAGCAGTTCTGGTGGCACAGTTACGCTAAACCCAACTGCGGATACTGACACCCAGAGCGATGTCGCCGCCGGTACGAATGCCACGCTGAATCTCAGTGAGTGGTGTAATCCCATGTTCCGTTTCGATCTCTCCTCGATCACCGGCTCAGTAACCAATGCCAAACTGCGGGTTTATTTCCCAAATGGTATTGCTGCACTCACCCTTGCCACTAACAACACATCTACAGATTCCTGGAACGAAGGCGGGACCAAGCTTGGCGCTGGCGCCAGCATCACCAGCCAGAGTGTGCCAGCAACTGGTGCAGGCTATGTGGAAGTCACCCTCACCTCACACGTACAGAGTAAGATGAGTGGCAACAAGATCGTTTCGGTCATTCTGGACGCGCCGGGATATACCGGAGGTTGGATAACGCTGAACTCACGTCAGTCCAGCTCGAACAAACCCGAACTAGTCGTAACTTACACCGGTGGCTCGTCTTCGAGTTCCAGCTCGTCCTCCAGCTCAAGTTCATCCTCTAGTTCCAGCTCATCTTCAAGTTCGAGTTCATCCAGTAGCTCATCGTCGAGTGGTGCTGGTGTAATGACTGCAGGCACACAATTCTGGAATATCGGATGGGAAGGCACAACAAACTTCTTTGTCACCGGATTGAACTGGGCAACCACAACCAACCCGTGGAATCCAACCCTGCTTTCAGAATTGCAAACAGCCAAGATCAAGACACTCCGCTTCATGGACTGGAACTGCACGAATGATAGTTGTGTACAGAACTGGAGTCAGCGTATCCCCAAGACCGCAAACCACTATAATTCTGGAAATACAATTCCTGAATTCCAGCATAATTATGATGGGGCTACCAATACTCACTCGTTGGTGTGGAATGCTAATACTGGTTATGGCGTAGCCTATGAATGGCAGATTGATCTGTGCAATCGTATCGGTGCGGATATGTGGATCAACATCCCCGTAACCGCAACGGATGACTACTGTTTCCAACTGGCTACCCTGATAAAGAACCAGTTAAACACCACTGCAAAGGTGTATATTGAATGGGGCAATGAAACGTGGAATTTTAGCTTCGCCACTTGGGTCTATGCACAGCAGCAGGGTATCGCACTAAACTTACCCACTAGTTTCCCCTACAATGGTGGTACTGCATATGGAACCCCTGCCCGTAGTTACACCGCTTACGCTGCTGTAAGAGCGTTTCACCAGTTCCAGAATGTCTTTGGTGTCAACAGCCCGAGATTGGTGAAAGTCCTGGCTGGCCAACTTGGGAATTACTGGAATGGCCACAACAATTACATTCCTGCTGATCTCGCAGCTTTGCAGAACTCGACCATCAATCCGAATGGTATTACCATAAATTCTTACTCACTCGCACCCTATTGGAATGGTGGCACCGGGGGAACAATTGCAGACATGCAAGCCAGCTTGACTGAAAATGTAACGTGGGCACAGGCCGCTTATAACGATCTTGCCGGTACTGGTATCAAACTCTGCTTCTATGAAGGTGGAGCCGATAATTATGCCACCGATTCCAGCGGCACGGGTATTACCATGAATAGTCAACAGGAAGCCTTGTACGTGGATGCATTGACACGCTTCGCTCCCTATTTGAATGGCCCGTTTAATCAATATACCATGTACGGTGGGTGCTGGGGCTTGAAACATACTGCTGGCGAAGCCTCGACTCCCAAGTGGAGAGGGTGGACCAGCTACTGGGCTAACCACTAATCTTGTTACTGGATTGTAGGTCTATTGGGATAGGACACAGGCCGCCCACCGCTAATACCGGTGGGCGGTTTTTTTGTGCCTTATCGAAAAGGAGCGGTGCGACGATACATGCTATGGACAGCAATACCTGCGCTCAAAGTGCTACGAATTACGCAAAAACTACAATCATTCTGCAGGCATGATTTGGTAAACTCTCTCCATCATTCGAGTAAACACGGTCATCCCTAACTCGCCTGATTCCATCGACCAATTCCATCCTGCACCATTATGAAATATACCCAACTCTCCATCGATAATCCCGCAGACCTTCTCTTCGGAGAAGCTCCGAATCCCCTCGCGACGCGCCGGGGTATGGTAATCGGAGGCGGCCTCGTTTATCCCGAACTAAACTTCACGTTGCCAGCCCTTGCGATTGATAAGTCCACCATGCCTGAGGTGCGCCAACATTATAAGGATATCATCGCAGGCGCCGTTCACCGCGCTGTGGAGTTGGAAGTGCCGGGCTTGGTGATCGAGTTTGAGACGCTGCCTCCCATGACAGAGGTGCCGGAGTGGGGAATAGAGCTGACGGAGATTCTCCATCAACAGATGGAACAGGCGTGGCAGAAACACGGGTTAAAGAGTGTGCTGCGCATCACTCCGAACGATATTCGCGAGTTCATGCGCCCACCAGTGATGCGCAGTGGAGACCTGTGGGATAATATGCTAAAGTCCTTCGAGGGCTGTGCCCGTGCAGGAGCGGAGCTGCTAAGCATCGAGTCTGTAGGTGGCAAGGAAGTGCATGATAACGCTCTACTCACCTGCGACATCCAGTCCGTCATCTTTGCCCTCGGTGTTATGGGACCTCGCGACATGCGTTTCCTGTGGGGGCACCTTAATGAGATAGCAAAGAAGCACGGGGTCATCTGCGCCGGAGACACTGCCTGTGGCTTTGGCAACACGGCCATGGTGCTTGCTGAACAGAAGATGATACCGAGGGTATTTGCTGCCGTAGTACGCGCCGCCTCAGCAGTGCGTTCCCTGGTGGCTTACGAATGCGGTGCAGTGGGGCCCGGCAAGGACTGTGGTTATGAGAACATCATCCTCAAAGCCATCACCGGCTTCCCCATGGCAATGGAAGGCAAGACCGCGTCCTGCGCACACTTTAGCCCGGTGGGTAATGTGGCTGCCGCCGCCTGCGACACGTGGAGTAATGAATCCGTCCAAAACATCAAGCTCCTCGGTGGCATGGCGCCCATCTGCTCACTGGAGCAGCTTGCCTATGATTGCCGTCTCTTTAATCAAGCCCGCGCCTCAGGTCGCGAAGGCACCCGCATGTTGCAAAACTGGCTTGTGGAGTCAGATATCGCCCTCGACCCACAAGCCTACATCCTCTCTCCCGCTAGCGCAGTGGAGATAGCGCGTGCGATTGTGCAGGCACCGAATGACTACGCCGCCTGCAAAGCCGCGACAATGACAGCTGTGCGTCTGCTGCGTGAGGGAGTAGCCAGCAACAAGCTGCGTGTAGACCCCAAGGAGATTCGTTATCTGGACATGATCGCAAACACAGTGGAAGAACTGCCAGATTCCGAAAGTGCATTTATCGACGAGACGTTGCCCCTGCTCGATACCGCAACGTTTATCCCCTCAGAGTACGGGTTGTAAATGCAGACATCCTGAAGTCAGCATGAATACAAAGAGAATACCAGCGATTACCGGAAAGTAGAATGAACCCAAGAGGACTGTGGTAGTGGTGCTATGTGCTCCATGCAGCGCCAACGGCGCGACCACATATTAGCCTGGGCCAACGGCCCAGGTAGCATGATATATAAATAGGATCGCGAGCGCTGAAAGCTCGTCCCCAGCGGATTGTAGGGCATCTCCCTAGGTCGCGCCTTCAGCGCTCATGGGATTGTTCTGGTCTAAACCTGGGCCGTTGGCCCAGGCTATAGTTGTTGCGCGCCGTTGGCGCTTTGAGGGCATTCAGGGTTCATCTCATTTCCCACGACTTAAGGATGTCTGAATTGGTAACGTGGAGATTGGTTTAGCGTAAACCAAGGCACAACGGATACATTCCACGCTTAACCGATACAGACCGGAGAACCTACCTAGCTTCCATCAAACACGCCCTCAGTCGCTCCATCGCTGACTGGTGCAGGGTTCTTGCCAGTTGATTCGTTGCCGCCACCTGTGCCTTGGCTGCCGTAGGGTTGCGGGCAATCTCGACCAGTGCTTTTCCAAGGGCGAGGCCCGTATCCGGAGCGTCGATGTCGAAATGCCAGTTTGCCATGCCGAGATCATTCCACATCTGGGATTTGTGGGTGTCTGTCGGTTGATGAAGGTGACAGGCAGGTGTGCCCTGGTGAATGGCTAGAATAGGCGAGTGCATCTCCATACTGGCGATGGCAGTCGCCTGCCGGTACACGGAGGCAGCCTCATCGGTCAACCAATAGGTGTCCCTTAGGACACAGTGGGCACGCACATCCACGGGTAATGGGTCGTACACGAGAGGGCGCATAATCTCGGTCTGGTAGGTCATTTCCGGGCAGATAAGGACAGGGTGGCCAGTCTCCCTCACCCAGTGGATGATCGCCTCGCGTAGCTGGGCGTGATCGGGCTCCATGGTATCCCTATTCACCGCCTCTATGTGGGCTATATGCTCTGCGGTCCAGTTGACTTTTACCATCGTATGGTAAGGTGTGTACCGCAGGCGGGGAATCGCGCAGAGGAAGGGCCGCCCGGCAAGGCCTGTCTTCTGGAGATAGTCATTGGCAGCAGGATCATTGCGTAGACCACAGGCAAATGCCGTATCTGGCGTAAACGCAACGGGGGTAGTTATCCCCGCATCCTGTACGAGCGCAACGGATTTGGTTTCCCTACAAAGTATAAACGCGGCCTGATTCAAACACGCCTTGAATTCATCCCACATACCGAGGACAGAGATACCAATGGTACCAAAGGGCTTGCCTGCAATCCTCTGCCAGTCGAGTACATCCTCGAACGCCACCAACCCGGAGCCCGAACCGTGGAGTAAGAAATCCGCGCGCGCAAATGCGTTAAGTAACGCGGTGTTCTCCTTCACAGCCTTGCCTGTTACAATCTCAACCAGATTGGGAAACGAGCGCTTTAGCAGTACATCGACACCGCGATCTAGCTTGCCTGCCCAGAGGATGATATGCGCTTCAGGCATGTGCTCGAGTAATAGCTGGAGAGCGCCTGGTGTATGGGCAATGTCGCCAATGTTTTCTGTTTGCCAGGCATTGCGTAAAAGTATGATGGGGGATGCCATATAGTGTTTGAAGATAAGCTGTGGAGAATCTTTTCAATGACAGACCCGTGGACGCTACAAGGTATCCACGGGTCTGTGCAAACTCCTGTTACTATCTATGCAAAATTAACGCCACGTGCATGAGGTTCCTATCTGCGACGACGCCAGATGAGCAGACCGAGCGCACCCAGACTAATCAGCAGTCCGACTGATGCCGGCTCCGGGACCGGGGTGAAATTGACTGCCAGATTGGATACAGACAGTTCCGCGAGTGTGTTTTGGAGGGGAAACCCAACAATGTTATATTGGTTATTACGCATAAGAACCCGGGTGATATCTGTGGTAGCACCAGCACCAGCGGGAAAGGCTAACCCGCTCAGAGTATGACTATCACTGCCGACACTAATATTGAAATCATAATTTGTAGTGGCTTTGGTAATGGTCATACCTACATCATAGGTTTTCACCGTAGCCTGATTGTTGGAGATGTAGCTACTATTCCATACGTCAGTAGCTCCGCCGATATTGGCACCTGAGCTACCGCTCATATAGATGGAATTATCTCTAGTCTTGAATCGGGAAAGGTTACCGGCGGCAACTGTCCCGTTATTTAGGACAACGAGGTGGGTATAGGCTAAACTGTTTCCAGTCGTGCCAGATCCACTTCCAAACCCGAAGTCGAAGTAATTTGCCTGGTTATCGTCCGGTCCGCCATTGGAGGCAAAGGTGAATGTAAATGACAGCGACAGGGAATCGCCGACTGCCCATGCTGAAAAGTTGGTCTTCCCTGCGGGCAATGCCTGTTGAAATACAAACTGGGTCGTCCAGTTTGCGAGACCTCCAGATGTGGCTGTTCCGCCGTTGGACATGTCAATGGTGCCGGCAGGGAATGCGCCGCCGGAATAAAGTACTGCGGCTTGGGCTGTGCTTATGAGAAGCAAGGCACCAAGGATTATCGAGGGTATTCTAACTGGATTATTCATGAGATGTTTGGTTGGTGAGATGATAGGTAATACTGCGGGTTATCGTTCGAGAGCAGTATCCCTGATAGCATTGAACTGGACAATGGAGCTGTATTCTATATCGATTAATACCACTAATATGGCTGTTTCCATGCAACCTACGATGAGAGACATTGCGGAGGCCGCAGGAGTGTCCCAGCCGACCGTGTCTCTCGCCTTGCGCAATGACGCGCGTGTGGCACCAGCCACTCGCAAGCAGGTGCTGGCAGTGGCAGAGCAACTGGGATATCGTCCGAACCCGATGGTTGCTGCGTTGATGGCGCAGCGCCGCAAGCCGAACTCGAATGCGACCAGGGGCACACTGGCTGTACTTTATGTTGGCCCGCGAAATCGTTCACTCTGGCATAATGATTCAGTGATGAAGCTCTATGCTGCCGGCTTACATTCTCGTGCAGCAGAACTCGGTTATGAAGTAGATGACATCCGTGCTGATGCACCGGATATGGATGCAGACAGACTTGCCGGAGTACTCCAAGCCCGAGGAATAACCGGCCTGTTTATGGCACCGCTACCTTCCACGGGAGAGTCGGTCTCCCTCGACTGGTCACGCTTTGCTGTAGCCACTTTGGGGCATTCCTGGCACGAGCGCAGACTCCACCGCAGTACAGCAGACCAATATGGTAACCTGCGACTTGCATGGGCGGAACTTCGTCGCCGTGGTCATCAGCGAATTGGCCTTGCAGTGACTGATGGTGTGGATGAACGCCTCGACCGGCAGTGGTCGGCGGCCTTCCTCACCGAGCAACGGCTATTGCCCCGCAAATTACAAGTGCCGCCATTCTTACCCAACGTGCTGGATGTAATGGATTTCAAGACATGGGTGGAGCGGTATCGCCCTGAAGCGATCTTGTTTCATGAGCAACCCGTTGCTGAACTCTTACATGGGCTGACACCGAGTGTGCGGGATGGAATTACTCTCGTGGACCTCGGGATTGTCCCCGGCAACAACGAGTGCGGGGTCGATCCTGACCGCGCGGCCATCGCCGCTGCTGCGGTGGACTTGATCGTTGCACAACTCAATCGCAATGAACGGGGACTGCCTGCCTCACCAAAAACGGTTTCGATTCGAGGGCATTTTTTCCCCGGAGTTTAGCCTCCGTCTGGGTTACTCTATCCTTAAGAGGAAGATGGTGTGGGTCAAATCAACCATTTTAGTGGATGCCTACTGTATTCTGCCGCAGTCCCATCGGGACTCAGTAATTCCCATGCCGGGACGGGGTTGCACCGATTATGGCGGTTCACCCGTAGGGTTAGTGACTTTTCGAGCCGATATCGTCTCTATGCTCCCTTAATAAGCCATTTCTCGCGGTTCTTGCCAACTTTCCATTTTCCATTTTAGGTTTATGTATACGAAAAAGGCAGGGCCACTCTCTCGAGCGACCCTGCCCCTTATTCCTGGAGATGACCGAATCCAAAGGCGATTCAGTTACCCCAGTGCTCCATATGTTCCTACTAATTATCCAATATATCCTATGTGTATCCCAAATTACTGAAAGGTGATGGAGCTGATGTTGTAGCTACCGCTGGCACAGCGCAGCATCAGTCCGTGACTTCCAGCAGTCAACGTGCCTGTGCTAACTGCTGTCGTACTTCCCGATGTCGGTACAGTCACTGTGCTCAGGCGCACGCCATCCACCCAGATCTCCAGTTGCGAACCTGCCGTGCCACCAGTGACGGCCACGGTGACATTATAGCTGCGACTGGTACTGGTATAAAGTGGATAACCGATCCATTTGCGGCCGGAGAAGTTTGTACCCCCACCTGCCCAGGAAGGAGGCATGGCATACGAACCACCACTAATTGTGGAGGGGATGGTTGTGCCATAGGTCGAGCCTTCTCTGGTTGCAGCGCGTATGTCGTCGATGCCTTGCATCTTCGGCGTTGTGCCGCTGTCGAAGACATCTTTGACGAAGCCCCATTGATAATCACCGGCCAGGAAGAAGTAGCACAGCAGGTCACCCGAGGTACGGTTCCACATGGTATGGTGCTCGGTCATCTCGGTGCGCATGCGTGCGTCTGACCATGCCTGGGATTTAATGGTTTCACTATGGCCCACGTTATCCATGGAGGGCCCACCTTCATAGGCTATGCGTTTCAGCCCCATGGAGAGACTGTAGTTGGCGTCTTTCCCGAGTGCGGTGCGCCAGGTATTGGAGTCGAAGGTGGCACTGCTCCAGATATTGGTGAGTGTGAGGGCGTCACTGTGGTTATCTGGATTATAATAACCAGAACCGCCGCATCCGTAGAGGTAGTATTTCGGAGGTTGAGGCGAGGCCACTCGGTCAGGATTGTTGTAGTAGTCCATCGCAATCTTGAACTGCTGGAGGGTTGGTCCTTCATCGTAACCAAGCTGACTCATAAGGATAACACGTACACGGTTGTTGATCTCTGCACCACCGAAGACCGCACGGAAGGAGTTGCTGATGTCGTACGTGCGCTTGACGACGCGGCGCCAGGCCCACTGCCAGTCATTGGTGCTGCCGTCGAAGTTCAGCGGCGAGCCACCAGCATTGACCTCGGCAATCGCTGCATCGTGGTTGGTCGGTGTTTGCGTAAAGGCGGCAGCCGTATTCCATAACTCATTCGAGAATTCGATGTACATCTTCAGGCCGCTATTCAACGGAGGATATACGGGGTTGGCCTGGGTGCTCGTGTAGGGGTTTGTGCCGTCGGAACCGTAACGCAGTACTTGGGCAAATTTGGTGATGTAGTCGTTATCCGCTTTCACCGGTATGTTAAACCAGCCGTCCTTGTTGGTCTGATTACAAAGCAGGATGGCGTACTCCAGGCAACCACCGCGTCCCTGCCAGCCACCGGTGGGTGCTGTGGGGTTACCAATATGCTGGTTCGCATGCGTGGGGCGGGTGCGTTGTGCCCAGGTTGTCTGGCCGTTACCATTCGTGCCCAGCCAGTCCATGAAGCGCAGTACTTGGAACTTTGAGATGATCGATTTAAACTGGTCTGTGTAGAGTTCAGTGGTATAGCTCGTGGTACCACCGACAGTGCGGGGGCGCATCAAGGCGATGTTGGTAAGCCCGGTGTTCGTAGCGCTGGCAGACGTGCGCTTGGTACCTGTGAACGTGAGCTGCAAGCCGGCACTATCGGTATTATTATACACCAATGTCGCCGTTGTGGTATTCGTCGAGCTGTTATAGGTCTGCCCGCTAAGAGTCGCTGAACCAAAGCCGGTGGCAATAGTGGCCGAGCCGTTGAAGGAGAGCTTGTACGTACCGTTCATCTTGTCGATTCCATGCCAGACGATGATCTTGGCGTCCTCAGTGGGCCATCCCACTGCGTCCAGATTGGCGTTACCGCCTGCAATCTTTTCGAAAGCACGCGCCAGTTTCATAACGTCCGCCAGGGGGCGTGTGGTTTCATAATCCACTGCTGAGCCCACGTTCATTCCGATAAATCCTGCGTTGGTTCCACCACCACTGGAAGTGCTGGATGAGGAGCTGCTTGAAGATGAACTGCTCGACGACGAACTGCTGCTGGAGCTGCTGGTGGATGAGCTGGACGAACTTGTGGATGAGGATGAAGACGATGAACTCGATGATGACGAGGACGATGTACCGCCCGTGGTCCCTGCGACATCGATCCAGTCCACCGGAGAACTATGGTCATACTTCGCAGTGATGCGAATCGTATTTGCTCCGGCATTCAGTGTGACGTTGGTATTGAGCGTGGTCCATGTGCTGTAAGAGCCCGTATTTGTATCGTAAACATCGACACCCGTTCCGCCATTTACAGAAACGGACCAGCCACTGTTGTAGCCACCAGCGCGCCCGTTGGCGTAGCGAATGGTCATCACCTTGCTTCCGGCAGTCGCTGCGTTGACACCGGTAAAATGCACGTACTGGTTCGTCAATGTGTACTGTGCATAACCGCCATCGCTATTATTTCCGGTCTGGGCAGTGGCACCAGAGAGTGTAGCATTTTCTGCCTGGAATCGTGAACCACCGCTGCTCTGTGCAGCTACGTCAACATAGCAGATTTTTGCATTTACCCCGGCGGTTGCCATCTTGATGGACAGCCTGCCATCGGCCACCGCAATCGATCCTGTGTAGATATCAAAGTTGTCGTTGCCATCGGGATCAGTGAGTGTGGTTCCCTCTACCTGTATAGTGTTGGTCGTATTAACATAGGACGGGTCTCCGCAACCTATCGTATAGTTATACGTACCATTGGCAACGGCCAGTTCCCATACAGGCCCCGAAGTATTGAAGTGCATGACCGTATCCAGGCGCTGGTCCGCGTCGACATTGCGCTCGCGCGTGTCGACTGTCTTGTCCACAGTCCAGCCATAGGTCAGCCCATTCTGTGCACGATAGGTTAACCCGGTATCAGCAACATAGCCTGCCGGTACGGCAGCTGCGGCTGGTTGAAAGTTGATCTTGGTCTGTGCGGAGACAGCCGTAGCCATTCCCAGAAGGGATAGCCCGGCGAGTAACACGGTGGAGTACACCGGAGACACCTTCATGAGTGCAGGTGCAGAACTAGGGGTAACTATTTTCATGATTAACTTATTGAGGTATGGTTTAACTGAGTAGTGATACAGAAAGCTATTTGTTGATCCGCCTGTCTTTGCGGAATGCATTGTCATGGAATTAGCGAGGCAGGTTGGGGTATTGACAGTTGCGCAATGCTTGATGCTGAACATTAATTGCTTGAAGAAACATCGGGAGTGCGAAAAAATCGAAGCCGTTCGATTCTCGTCTACTCTCCCCCCTTCCATGGCTCGGATTACTCTGCACGACGTAGCCAGGCACGCTGGTGTTTCCCCTTCCACGGTCTCCTGTGCATTGCGCAATGACGCGAATGTGACACCGGCTACTCGCGCTCGCATTCAGGCCGTGGCAATGGAGATGGGTTACCAGCCAGACCCTGTGCTCTCAGCCCTGGGGGCGCGCCGCTTCAAGCGGAAGCAGGAAGGTGCGGGTGCCGGGCTGGTCTATCTCTACCGCATGGAAGCAGGAGTGCGGTTCACGCAGTTCTCCTACGAGCGTGAACTCACCCTGGCTGGCAGTAGTGAGGGGTATCACGTGCAATTGGAGGACTTCGACACGATCACCTCATTCCCTTCACGACTTCGCAAATGGTATAATACCGGAGTCCGTGGCGTCGTTATCGCCAAACAGATGCGACTGCCAGAATTTCCACCAGAACTGTGGAATCCCTTCTGCGTGGTTACCATCGGAGGTGGCGAGTCCAACCTCTTTCATAACGTACACGACGACGTGCAGTACAACTTGCAGGAATGCTTTAGCCAGGCTCATCAACTCGGGTATAAGAAGATCGGCGTTGCACTGGAAGCGCACCCTACGCCCATCGCGGACGATATCACTCGATTGGGCGTTGCCCGATGCCTGCTCGAAGCGCACGGGAGCGACATCCCCTTCTTTTGCAGACCTTTCAGGCAGAATGATGGCTTCCTCGACTGGTACCACAAGTACCGCCCTGAGTTAGTTATAGGGTTCACCGCAGGACGCTACCTCTGGCTGCTTGAGGAGGCAGGAATCCAAGTGGGGAAGGAGGTCGCCTTCTGTGCGGCAGGTAATGTTGAAGCCATAGTGGACCGTGCAAAAGGTCTGTCCAAAGACGAAGTTTCCGGTGTCTGTGAGAACGCCGCGCTCATGGCCCGCATGTGTGTGCAGAAACTCGAAGCCCTTTACCGGCTCGGTGAGCAGGGCGTCTCCCTACAGCCTACACGCACCGTCATCCCCGGGATATGGCGGGCAGGAAACACGATGCCCTCGGCTGAGGTTATTCGGCAGTTCCGAAATATCCCGAAGGGATTCCAATGCCCCGGAAGGGCATAATGTCGGTAGAATACACACCAATATAACCACCTGCGTCCCGTCGGGACGTATGCGTTTAGCGTAGAATAGATGGCATCCTGTCGCCCCATCGGGGCCTCTGAATGCCAAAGGGATTCTCTGGTGTTTGGCGTTATCGAAGGTAGCCAGACCGTCCCCGTCTGGTGTATGACGTCCGATTACCCGAGCGAGACGGATACACTAGGGACGACGTCGAGACGCCCAGCGCCCGAGCGACCAGACCGAGACGGTCTGGCTACCTACCAGAGACGCTCCGACTACAATACCCCAGCTAGACGACCAGCGCCACAGCGACCAGACCGTCCCGGTGGAATCCCAAAGGGATTCTGTCCCAAAGCCCGGGGTTGGCCGCAGGCCTACCCCGGGTAAATGTAAGAAACCGGACAACCCCAACGGGGTTGCGTCCGCATTGCTATCGGCGGGATATACACCGCAAAGACGGACGACGCAACCCCGTTGGGGTTGATGTATCTTTCACATCCTTACCCAGGGTAGCGCGCTCCGCGCGCAACCGCTGGGCTTTGGGGCGTAATCCCTTCGGGATATTTCTGATTCTGAAAACGCTTGATGCCTTGGTATACGCTCAACACACGTACGCGATCCCTTATAGTTCATGCAGAATGCGCTTAAGTACTTTCTCATCCGGGCATTTCCCGATGCTATTATGTAGATAGGATTGATTGGCGGAAAGTGCTAGTTGGCTGCAAAAACAGGTCATTTTCAGTGTATTTTAAAAAATATAAAAATAGTTGTAAATCACTGAAAGCCGGGCACTTGCAAGGCTTTTACAAATGTTACGGGTCCGTTTTTGTCCCGAGCCATTGTTATAATGGGCGGCATGAAAACGACTGCCAATTTAACTGCCACAACAAGCAACCGGGAGCCCACCGCGCTCGGAACGGGTCAGCAAGCATCTACCGATTACTCAGGGATGCACTACGATGGCGCCGTAACAGCTCTCGAAGTCTCCGAGATGCTTTACGATGGTGCCGCAACGCATGATCAAGTGTTGATCGAGTGCGTCCACGGCGTGGACACGCATGATCAAGTATTGATCGGGTGCGTCCACGGCGTGGACACGCATGATCAAGTATTGATCGAGTGCGTCCACGGCGTGGACACGCATGATCAAGTATTGATCGAGTGCGTCCACGGCGTGGACACGCGTGATCAAGTATTGATCGGGTGCGTCCACGGCGTGGACACGCATGATCAAGTGTTGATCGGGTGCGTCCACGGCGTGGACACGCGTGATCAAGTATTGATCGGGTGTTTCAACGACGTAGCAACAGCCAATGAAGACCCGCGTCGGCTGGATGTCGGTGGCGCAACGAGGTTCGGGGCAACAACTCTGCCAGCTACCGTACCAAGCCTGCCCCATCGGGAGATGGCCGTCTGCCTTTGCTTACATTTTTAATAAACTTTCGGAGTATAACCAACCGAAAACAAAACTAAACATAAGATAACAAAACAAGAAAAAGGATAAACAATGAGTCCGTTAAGCATAGAAAATAGTGGCGACACCTTGACACTGCTCAAGACGAGTGTTGCCAGAGTCACCGATGCCCGGGGAGTGGCGCAACCCATTGTGCTCAGGAATGGCTTTGGCCAGGCTGAGCTAAATGTGGCGTGCGATACTTTCGCAGGCTATAAGACCGCCCAGCAGGCACTGGATAGCGACCTGCTTTGGGCGATTCACGACCGGGATGTCCGGCGTGGGAATTGTGTCGACCGCATGGTTGAATTCACCGGGCTCGCAAGGGCTTTTCACACACGCCTGCCCATTGCCGCAGTGTCCACGGTACTCCGTGCGTCCTATGGCAAGAGAAGCAAACTGTCTCTACTCGTCCAAGTGGGTGGCACCATTGTCCAGGAGTGGCAGAAGATAGCTGCCATTACGGATGCGGATGTACCCCATCCGTTTCTGCTGAGCGGTGGGTACACGCTGGAGCGGTTCATCGAGGACCTGGCAGCACTGCAAGCCAGTGGTGATGCGGTGATTGCGGCCCGCAGCGCAGCCAGGAGCAACCGCATCCTGCGCCGTCAGTTCATTGAGAACGTGATCCGCCCCCGTCTTGTTGAGTACCGCGCGCTGATCAAGGGGCTCTATCCGCGCAACCATGAGTTTGTGCTGAGTCTGCCCCGCGCCAATCCGTTGCCTGGCTCCACACCCGCTGG
>JANRLC010000042.1:0-15234 GCA_033762955.1 Verrucomicrobiota bacterium
CGGGAAAGTGTCGGGTATACCTATGTTCGAAGTCCGTTGCCATTTTCCTTAAGAGCCCAAAAAGCACGCCGGCGTGTTTCGCGATGGGAGTAACAAGGAGACTGGTTCGGCTTCTGCCTTCCCCGCTTTGTGCCTGTGTGCCTTTGTACCTTTGTGCCTACCTTCCGCCCCTAGTTCTTCAAGAGGGCTCAATGTATAAAATATAATCGATACCCAGGGCGTTGCTCTGGGCTCAAGAGTGGGTGCGCCTTCGGCGCGGAATAGGTCCGTTGTGCCCCGGTATACGCTAAACACGTACCTTGGGACAGAGATGGCCCTCCGGGCCATAAAATGGCCAAACTCCATACCGTCCCTCTGGGACACCAGAATGCCATCAAATCTACACAAAACAGGTACAATCGGGCGGCAACTGCCGATTACAGGTTTAACAATGACAAAGGCTGCGGATTTCTCCGCAGCCTTTGTGCTACTTGATCTGTCATACTTACTTACACTGCTTGTCTCGCTACTATTTGCTACTGTCTTGCTACTAAAAGGAATTGGTTGAGTTTACTACACCCGGTGGCTGCTATCTTACCCAGAGCAAGCGAGCCCATTCATTTGTTGTGAGGTCGTAGTACCAATGCTCTGCATAGGCATTCGGTTCGGTATAGCACCAGCGTTCCGAGGTAAATGAGAAGTAGAGGTAGCCAGCACTTTCACTGTCGCCAGCGATATATATCCATTGGTGGAGTCCTGGATCGATATAGGCAAAGGGGTGGAATCCGGTATAGATATAGCCGAATAATGTGTTCCACTTCCACTGGCTGCCGAAGTCCAGCGTTAAGTCACTGTCGTAGAAGAAGGTGATATGCATGGATGAGGGATACCCCATCCAGAGTGGTGAGGAGAAGCCGACCGCATCGGTGATATACTGGATGCCAAATCCATCGGCAGTAAAATCAAATACCTGGGTATCAAATGTGGTCGGAGCGTCTCCTGCAAAATTTACTTTCTTCAGGTTGCCACAATTATAGAAGGCCTGGTTTCCGATGGAGGTTACGGCTGCTGGAATAAGAACAGTTGTCAGACCATCACAATTAGAGAAAGCCAGTTCGCCGATCGAGGTTACACTTGATGGAATGCTTATGCTGGTGATTGCGCTATTGTTCGAGAAGGCACTGTCAGCGATGGCAGTGACGGATGTACCATTAATCGAGGCGGGGATCACGACTACTCCACCAATACCTGTGTAATTCGTGATGGTTACGGAATCGCCATCGTCCGTGTATTCGTAGTCTGCATAGATATCGATTACCTGACTGCCTGTACCTGTGCAAGTGATGGTCGCGCTGCCGCCAGTCGCGTCTGCTACAACAGTAATCACACCCTCATAGTCCTGCGCCATGGTGGGGGTGAAGGTAACGTCAACCGACTGTGTACCACCGGCGGCTATCGTGCCGCTGGTCCAGTTACCACTAAATCCAGTGGGGAAAGTGATGGACTGTACCGTCATCGCGGTGTTACCAGTGTTGCCTAGAGTGAGCGCCTGGGTCTTAACCTGATTGATAACTACGTTCCCGAAGGTTACATCTCCGGTAAGGGTGAGGCTGCGTGCCAGGGCGACTACTTTACCAAGTGAATCATAAGTCAACCCGCCCGTCCATCCGCTGCTGCCGGGTCCGGCGAGCGCGTCGATACTGTTGTTATCGAGTGATACACCGGCCAGAGCGAGAGCCCTTGCCGAACCGCTGGTGACTCCCCCAAATATGATACTGGTACCAGCCAGATAGTTTCCCTTGATATCATTGTTGGCACCAATCGTAATCGCAGTACCAGCATTCCAGAATATCCCGACATCGCTCCCGCCATTCGGTCCGGGATTGATTAGGGTGACCGTGGAATTGAGCGAAGTGTTAAGTGTATCACTTATTTGGAATACCCAGTACACATTGTCCTTACCCTCGGCATCGAGCATCAATGCCCCATTTAAAGTGGCAGCACCATTAAAAGTATAGACGCCGGGAGTGAGAGTCTTACCGCCCAAGTCCACGTTGCTCAGATTCGTGGTTGAAGGCATGCCCGCAAGTCCAGTGGCTACTTTGATTAAGTCCAGTCGGGCCTGCCCCGTAACCGGACCCGTGGCGAGAATCTCGCCACCCATGACAATGGCGGGTGGGAACCCCGTGATATTTGACGTGGCACCAGGCGAGAGCCCCACGTACCCGTTTTCTATCACTGTACCTGCAACTCCGGTACTGGTTATGGCGGTACCGCCAAGAATGACGAAACTTTCTGCTGAAAGTAAGATGGACTGGCTAGCCCCAAAAGCAGGGACGCAAAACAGCGCTGCAATAAGAGCGATGGAACCGCGCAATAATGCGCACGGTGTCGATAAGTTGGTTGTTTTCATTAGGCCGTAGAATACCCTACAACACGCACAAGTGCTATGGGGAGTAACCCTACCAAGCAAACAATGGAGAATGGAAAATGCAGAATGGAGAATGGCAGAAGGTAGATGGCAGAGTCCTCCGTCTGCATTGTTCGGAAGCAGAGAGGGACGGGCGCGCGTACCGAGAAAATTGGCCAAACACCCCATCGCCCCAACGGGGCGAAATGTGATAACCCAGGGCAAGCGCAGCGTCGCCCTGGGTCCAATCGTAAAAAGGTTCTCCGCCCTGAAAGGGCGGCACCCTATGGCGTGTGGACCATCGTTACGGCGCTCAGCGACTGGTGTGCCGTTTTTGAAGAGGGTCACGCCCCTTCAGCGCTTGGAGCTTTATTGGTGGCCGTTCCCAGGGCGCTGCCCTGGGCTCATGAGTTGATGCACCTTCGGTGCGGCAGAATGCATGAAAGCTACGCTAAACAGATTCTCTGGGGCATTCAAAGGTTGGTAAGTAAATTGGCCAAAGTCCTCTATCCTGTTCACAGGGTTGTGGGGCTGGTATCTAGTGGGATACAGACCAGAGTGGAGCGCACTGGCTACCATCTCTGCCTTCCGCGGTCTTACTTATATCCGAGTTCGAGGGTTCATACATTGACCCTGTCTCGTACTCTCTCCTGTTACGGAAGAGGAGTCCTCAGCAAAACATAGGTGTCACCAGCAGGCTGCCTGGGGAGAACCAGATAACCCCACCGATAGAGGTCGCAACTGAGCCACCCGTACTGTGCACGTCCGAAGTCATAGATGATGTAGCCCGCTGCCTCATCCGTAGTTTCGTCCGCGAAGAAATAGAACCAATTGTTACTGGCAAAACTATACACGAAGGGGTAGAGGCCATCATAGATGTAGTCTGTGTATGGATTCCACTTAAACATAATGTCACCATAATATACAGCCCATTGATCAGCGCAGCCAGTCCCTATGACGGATTGCACTGGGGGTGGACTGTAAGACCCGAGTTTCAGCGTACCCCAGACCTGTGTATCGGCCCAGGCATAGTCACCGTGACGATCTTCGGGACCACCGTACCAGGCGACTTTGGTATCGCGGATGGCGTCATCATCTTCGTCCTGAAGCTGAATCTCAAACCCGATAAAGTTGCGTGCTTGGTACTCGCTTGGTCCCCCGATGAACAAGCCATCATCGGGGGACCAGTTAACCGCATTATCTTTGTTTAGTGAAGTCCACGAGAGCGCCACTTCCGCAGTATAGCCGGTTGCCGTGGGCTTGACTTTCGTGGTGGTAGGAAATGGGTCTAGCCCCGAATCAACACTATAGTTTCCAGAGGCCACTGCGCGAATCGGAGTGGCGCCTACATCGAAGATAAGATGCGCATCGCTATAACTATATCCAGGATTCGCCCATTCACCAAACCAGCGTGTATAAGCAGTGCTCGTATAGATTTCGAATGTATTGAACGGGCTAAAAACTCTAAAATCGTCCATCACCTCGAGATAAATATAGAGATTGTTGGCATCCCAGAGGGCGCGCCATTTGCCGGAAATATCCGAGAGGCCGCTCGGCTCAGTGAAAGCGGTACCATTGGGAATATAACTGGCGATGGTATTTTCCGCAGCATCTGCCCATACGGCATCCATCTCGCCATCGATTTTCGGTGCGACAGAGGGAGCTTCGATTTTCATAGCGGTCGCCACTTTGTTCGCAACTTCGATGGGTGGCATTTGGGGGCGCATATCAATTACAGGCACCGGTGTGCGCAACTTTGTATAGGAATAGCGACCTGGTAGATCTATATATCCCATGGAGTAGAGGGAGCAGTTCAGCCACCCGAAATGCTGACGACCGAAGTCATAGATGAAGTAGCCCGTGGACTCACTAGTGCTCGGGTCGCTAAAGACGTAGAACCAGTTGTTGGCATCAAAAGCATAAACATACGGGTAGAAGCCGACATAGATAAAGCCAGTGCCTTCATTCCATCTATAACCGCCATCATAAGGAACCCACTGCGAGGGGCAGTCAGAGCCGAAGATGCTAGCGCCACAATTGCATGTCTTGTACCCGAGTTCGAGTGTGCCCCAGATCTCAGTGTCGGCCCATGCATAGTCCCCATGCCGAGATTCGGGACCACCGAACCAGGCGACTTTGGTGTCGCGGTTGCCTCCATCGTCATCGTCCTGAAGGTGAAGCTCGAAACCGATAAAGTTGCGCTCTTCGTACGTGCTCGGGCCGCCGATAAACAGGCCAGCCGTGGGATTCCATGCCGCTTGGCTGTACGCCTCTTTATTCAGGGATGTCCACGTGAGTGCTACTTCCGCGGTGTAGCCAGTGGCGGTGGCTTTGACCTTCGTGGTGGTTGGAAAGGGGTCGAGCCCTGAATCCACGCTATAGAGTCCGGCCACGGCACGAATAGTAGGTGCGCCAACATCGAAAATGAGATGCGCATCGGTCAGTCCATAACCTCCGTCCCACACACCCGACTCCCGCGTATAAGCCGTACTGGCATAGATTTCGAAATCATTCTTCGGTGCCATGACCAGCGCGTCATCCGTAACCTCAATATAGATGTAGAGATTATTCGCATCCCAGAGAGCGCGCCATTTTCCGGATATATCCGCAGGGCCACTCGGCTCGGTGAAAGAAGTACCATTGGGAATGTAGCTCGCGATGGTATTCCACTCGCCAGCATCCGCCCAGACTGCATCCATCTCGCCATCGATAACAGGCGCAACAGAGGGGGACTCGATCTTAACCGCTTTCGCCACTTTATTGGCTACTTCAATGGGTGGTAGTCCTGCATAAAGGCCGACGACAGCCACCGTAGTGGCCAATGCGAGAATCATGGTTTTCATGGGTGTGTCTCCTTGGATTCGGGTTGTGGAAAGAGGGTATGCAATGGGTGATAGTGGTGTACCCGAACAATTCACAGCAGTGAACTACGTCGTTCATATTATTCATAACGAAGCGTTGGCAATCTCAAATAACATAAGTATGGAAATTATTGACTGGAAGCGTGCGCCCCCATACCACTTATCCTTAGCTTTCTTGATAGCTAAATTTGTGATTTGATCTTCTCCCCACCGTAATATCTACTACCTACTAACTACCAGCTACTTCTTAACTTCCGCTTCCTTTCACCTTATCTCCCATACTCCATGAACGAACTCCGCTTTGCCATATTTGGAACTGGCTTTTGGGCGCGCTATCAACTCGCAGCCTGGAAGGAACTACCGGGTGCCCGCTGTGTGGCACTCTATAATCGCACGAAGAGCAAGGCTGTGCAACTGGCTGCTGACTTTGGCGTGCCTGCGACTGCTATCTACGATAACCCCGAGGCGCTTCTCGATCAGGAGAAGCTGGATTTCGTGGATATTATCACGGACGTGGATACGCACCGCAAATTCAGCGAGATGGCGCTGAACCGCGGTATCGCTGCCATCTGCCAGAAGCCCATGGCGCCGACCCTCGCCGAGGCGGCTGAGATGCTCGCACTCTCCCGCAAGGTCAACCAGCCTCTCTTTATCCATGAGAACTGGCGCTGGCAGGCCCCGCTGCGCGCATTGAAGAAGGAACTCGATTCCGGCTCCATTGGCCGTATCTGGCGCGCGAGGATAGTGTATAGCAATAGCTTTCCCGTCTTTGAGAACCAGCCATTCCTGCGCGAGCTGGAACAGTTTATCCTCACAGACATCGGCACCCACGTGCTCGATACGACACGGTTTCTCTTTGGGGAAGCAAAGACCCTCTACTGCCACACCCATCGAGTGAGCAAGGGCATCAAGGGCGAGGATGCCGCCACCGTCATGCTCGAGATGGCGAATGGCATGACGGTCTCAGTGGAAATGAGCTACGCGAGCCGTCTCGAGCGCGAGCGCTTCCCCCAGACGTATGTGACCATTGAGGGCGAGGACGCCTCTCTAGCCCTGGAGTTTGACTACTCCATCCGCCGTACAGACCGCACCGGAACCCATAGCTTTCGCGCCCCGCCGCGCTTTTACCCGTGGGTAGATTCGCGGTACGAGATTGTACACGCCAGCATTGTGGACTGTAACGCCAACCTCCTCGCTGCGCTACAAGGCACAGGCAAGGCAGAGACGACGGCAGCGGACAATTATGAAACCCTGCGCCTGGTCTATGCCGCCTATGCCTCGGCTAATGAAAGCCGGATAATACAACTTGCGGGTGGCTGATAGCTATTAGCTGTTAGCGATTGCGTAGCCCGATGGATGGCAGCGAGGGTTGGCGTAGCTTGAGCACGCGGGCGGGGTTCCCGCCGACAATGGCGGCCTCGGGTACGTCCTTGAGTACGACGGCGCGTGCTCCGATGATAGCGCCTTTACCAATCGTCACGTTCGGGCCGATAAATACATCGGCAGCGAACCACACTTCATCGCGCACAACTATTTCTGGCTTAAGCAACGGTAGATTCAGGTGGTGGTAGTTGTGCGTACCCGCACAGAAGTGCGCGCCCTTGGAGACGAGTACGTGGTTACCCAGGGTGACTTTCCCGAGATTGTAGATGTCCACTTTGGGTCCAATGGTTGTGTAATCGCCCAGGGAGAGATTCCACGGATACATGACAACGGTGTCGGGGTATATGCGCACCTGTTTTCCGATCTGTGCGCCGAACAAGCGCAGGAGACGGTTGCGCGCCTCGTAACAGGGGCGGGGTATCCAGTGAAATACTTGGCCGAACAATGCCCAGAGCACGCGCTTGCGATACTCCTCGGGCTTGTAGTTGTCGTTATCGCGATGGTCGTAGTTGTCGAAATAGGTATTCACGGTGAGGAGAATGGAGACGAGTGCTTGGGATTAAAGGCTGATTGTGTTTATTGGGTTAATCTAGAACGACACAATCCGGCCTCTGTCCACCGCCGAGCGTCCAGCGATAGACCGATTGCATCGACTTCGCAACCCGGTCCCAACTGTAGCTTTCAAGGACTAGTTGCCTGCCACGCGCGCCCATGGCGTGCCTTTCCTGGTCGGGGATTGAGGTAAGGTGTTCCGTGGCGTGTGCGATGGAAGTCGCCGTAGGATTCAGTGAGATTGCCGCGTTTACGTCGAAGCCCTGCTGAAGGTGGCAGGCATCGGTCATAAGCACCGGTAACCCATGCGACCAAGCCTCCAGCACGGCCATGGGGAGGCCTTCGCTATAACTCGGGAGAATAAATGCACTGGCACCGCGGAATGTCGCCTCTTTTTCCTCTCCAAATTTGGCGCCACCGAAGGCCACGTGGGTTGCGGCGTTGGGCTGTTGTCCAGGAAGCGTCACGTGCTCCGAACCAAAATGTTCCTGGGCCTGGAGTATTAAGGCATCGAGATGCCCGCCGTCATCCCACCCCACAATTTCGAGTAGCCAGTCCTCCGCCGCGAGCGGCTGTTGTTGCCGCCACAAGTGCCATCCATCAATAAGCTCCTTCAATCCCTTCTTCGGATGGATTCTGCCAAGGAACAAAAGCTTGTGAGGATGACTCTTATTCTTCGCGTTGACCGGCTGTGCAGCCGGCGCATCGGGTAAGCTTACACCATTCGGAATTATGGCCACCGGATTCTTCAAGCCAAACGCGCGGATCGATTCCATCTCCTGCACATTGAGCGCATGCAGACAGGAGGCGTTGCGCAGGTGATGCTGTTCGTAGGCCATACCGGCGAGCTTCTTCTTCCATGAGCTGTTGGCCAGCGCCCAGGGCTCGAGCATTCCATGCGGTGAAATAATGCTGGGGCATTTCGCTCTCTCGCAGTACCGATCTGCCGCCAGCGAATAGTACATCCACAAGCCGTGTGTGTGAATCAGGTCCGGTTTCGCTTCTGCCAGTGTACCCGGCAGCTTCGGACACCACCCGAATGCTCTCGGTCCACTCCACGGCAGTGCCTTTGTCTCAAGCCCTTGCCACTGCCGGGCATCATCGCTCCAGAATGGATCATCCAACCCGACGATTGACGGGCGCGCACCGCTGTCCTCTAGCGACTGGCTCAATGCTCGCACCGCCTGGCTGATGCCACCCCCTGAGCGAGATAACCAGTAGAGGAGTTGGAGCGGGTGGAGTGTTTGGTTCACGTTGGCGTGGATGGACAAAGGGCTATGCCTGAGATTTAAAGATTAAGGCCTTATAGAAGCTACCAAGCCAAGGATCAAGCGGTCAACCCAGGTAGCACGACTTCGCTTGGTTGCAGTTGCGCAGGAGACGGCGTCCTGTAATCCGCGTGCGAAGCGCTCCGGACCCCAATCAGCAATAATCTTGCGACTCGCTTCACCCATCGACTCCCGTTCTCGCTCTGGTAGGGTCGCTATCCTTTGCATCACTGCAGCAATCGCATCCGTGGAGTACGGATTAAAACGGTAACCATTTATTCCTTCGTCGATTAAATCCCGCGCACACCCGCAGCGTTCGGATACCAGAACCGGCAGCCCGCAAGCCATGGCTTCATTGACTACCAACCCCCATTGCTCCGTGGTGCTGGCGTGAACAAAGGCTGATGCTAACGCGTAGTAACCCGGCAGCTTCTCGTAAGTGGCAAAGCCGTGGAGATGCACACTGGTCTCCAGATTAAGCGCTACAATCTGTGCCTCCAGAGCGGGGCGTAATTCCCCGTCACCGAGAAGGATGAGGTGCCACAGTTCGCCAGATTGGGATGAAGTTGATGAACTTCGGTACGCGGCGTACGCATATAGCAGACCGCACAAGTTCTTCTTCTCCGAAAATCGGCTGACGGCTAGAAAATAGCGCTGCGGAACAGAGAGACTCTGCCGGATGTGCTCTGCCTGCATCCGGATTGCGTGTGACGCTTTATCGAAGGTGTTGTTATCAATAGAATCATAGCCCAGGAATATACATTCACCGGGCATACCCAGCGCGAGCGCATACTCGCGGTGTGGAGTTCCACCGCATAGCATGGCGTGACAGAACCGAAGCAACACCCGTTTGATGTATTCTTGAAGCGGTGACCGGGCAACGTCCATTAGCGTGCTCTCACTCATCATGATGGCGAGGCGATGATGGTTGTGGCACCACTTCAGTGTAGTTGCTGACCCTGGTAAGCCCCATCCGTTTACACAGACGATATCCGGCATTAACTCGCTGAGCTTGCGCTCAAGTGCTTTGGCCAGGGCAGGGTCCGAGAGGCTTCCACGCTTAAGCCCTGGAGCAGCGGTTACTAATCGAATTCTGCTGTATTCGTCCCCGGAACATTCGAGTGCTGCAAATACATCGTTATCCAACAACTGGAGCAGCGTGATCTCCCACTGCGCGCTGTGTGCCAGAGCGCGCAGTCTGGCCATGTGGTAGTGGACTCCATTATAGACGACCCAGCAGAGCCTTATCACGCGAGTTTCATTCATGGGTGGCAGTCTCAAATAACTGGATGTACTCTCCTGAGATACGCCCGGTGTTATGTAGCGCTCTTACTCGTTCATACCCGCCGCGACCGACGCTCTCACAAAGTGCTGGGTTGTCTATGAGTTCGTGAAGGGCTCCAGCAAGCGCATCGATGGAGTGGTTATTATACAAATAGCCGTGCTGCTCGTTTGTGATAATTTCACCGAGGCCACCTTGTTTGACGGAGGCTACTACTGGCACTCCAACGGCCATGGACTCCAGTGCTATCATACCCATGGCATCCCAGTCGGAGGTAAACAAAGTGACATCCAGCGATTGGTAGAAGTCATCCATGCATGGTATCCAGCCCAACCACCGGATATGTTTTGCCACGCCGCACTGCTCTGCCAGAGACTGGAGACCTTCGCGTTCCGGTCCATCGCCTGCGATCAAGAGCTGGATATCCGTGTGGTTCTTCCTTAATCGTTGAAGACACTGGATTACGATATCGAATCGCTTGCGTGGGATTAGCCAGCCTGCTGCGCCGATGACGGGTACGCCATCAGCAAGCTCCATTCGTTTGCGCGCTGCAGCCTTGTCTGTTGCTGTGCGCATGGGTCTCTCCGCGACAGGACAACGAATTACGCGGGCCTTGCGGCTGATCCATGGGGCAATAGCACAGGCTTCGTCGCGGATGAAATGAGAAGGAAAGGTTATCCACCGAAACGTTCTATTCGCCAGTAGATAAATGGCCTTCCACATAAACAATGGCTTCACTCCTTTGTGGTGGAAGTGTAGTGCGAGAACAGCGGGGCAGTGGTGCTTCACACTCGCCAGTGCGAGCATTCCAGCGAGGTTGTGACCCGTCATGAGGAGCCAGTCGATATCCTTCAACTCCGCCTTCATTATCCGACGATAGTCGGGTATGCTGCGTACGCCAAATGGGCCACGATAGTGTATCCCTCGCGCATGAATCCCAGCCGCAGTGATCTGAGAAGCCAGTTGCCCCAACGGATGAAGCGAAATGAGTGATGGCATAACCTGCTGTTCCTGCAAGCCCTGCATCAACGACAGCGACGCCTTCTCCATGCCTCCCAAATTCGTACACTGGATTATGTTCAGGAGGCGTTTCATTGCACAGTCAGCGGCGTGGTCTTCTTCCGTTCCAGTCGTTCATAGAAGTAGATCACCAGGAAGCCAAAGATAAAGGGAAAGATAACCAGCAGCGTTATATCGCGGCCAAGGTTAAAGGTAAGCCCGAGGCCAATCAAAAATAGACACGTTCGAAATATCGAGTGTCTTTGTTGGTGGAGAATACTTAGCACAGCAGCCCAGACAGCCATTAGAAATCCTGCGGCACAGGGGCCAAAGAATTGCCCGAAATTTGTCACACCCTGTCCGATCATACCCGTGGATACCGTGGCAAAAACACCGGCGGACTCTTCGGTGCCACCAGCCTGCCCCCGGAGGATAGCGTAGTCGATACCGATGGTGGGCTTGTTCTTCCAGATTGACCGGGGCACAATGTTTACCAGCTCTGCGAAGTAGCGCTTGCCGTGGTTTATCTCGAACTGCCCTGCATCCATATAGTAGTTTATCCAGCAGAGCTCCTCAAACATGTTGAGCCCGAGGTGTTTTGTTTCTGTTAAATACTTACTCTCTGTTCGCCCCTCCTGATAGGCATGGACGATACCCTCTCCTCTATAGGCAATCATGACCAGCATCCAGTAGTTGATAAGCATGAAGAGAATAACACTGACGACTAGCTTGACGATTAGATTGTGTCTGTAGAAGAGGATGTATGTGGCGACGCCAGGCATAACCACAGCCAGTACCGTATGCCGCGTGCCTCCGTAGAAGAAGTTTGGCCAGGTAATTAAAAGCATAATAACTGCACCGATTCGGATTGCCTTTCTACTGGCGAGAACGGCCACCACGCCGAAGAATGCGCATACGAAAGTGTAGAGGTAGCCGCAAGTGGAGATGAAGAAGGAAAACCCGCCCCCGATGCGCGGTCTGCCCCACATAAATATCTGGTACCCGGCCAGTGTTGGAAATAGTGTCTTAAGTGGCTGAAAGCCCACGTTGTACTGACCTAAGCAAAACAATACGAACCACACACCTACAAATATGCGGAACGCCCGCTCTATTTGTCTGCTTCTGTCCGCAGGATCGAACGCTGTAGCATCGGGCCGCATGTTCTTATACCGGCGCGTTAGCTTATTCACCAATCCTGGCAGCACAGATCGAAACACAAGCAGGAACAGTACGAGCTGCCAGATCGCTGTCTGTATGATGTCATCCTTAAATAGCAGGCGGTAGTTATCCACACCATTGTAAATGATATCCACTAGATACCAGGCGCCTGCTGTACCATAGACTGCAAGCGCGGGTACGGACCAGGACTGCTTCCACTTACTGAGTGCTTCCAACACAAGAACAGTCATGAGTACCAGTGCTATCCAGTAGGCAGTGGGTAATGCTCCGGTGATGGTCAGTGCATTCATTGTTTAGTTGAACTCGGCGCTCAACGCGACCAGATGGTCCGCCAGTGTATTCAGGCGATAGTCTCTCGCGCGCATGAGGGCACCTTCGCTGTGCTTATCGAGCAGGGTTGGCTCCGTGATATAGCGCAGAACAGCATCGCATATTGCGGAGACGTTTCGAGGGCAGATGCGCTGGCCATTAACACCATCTATCACCACATCCGCGCATGAAGTCGTGGCGATAACAGGCAGCCCGTGCGCCATGGCCTCCAGTTGCGTAATGGCAAACCCATCTGAAACGGTTGGCAGGATAAACACGTCGGCTTGTTCATAGAGGGCAGCTATATCCAGCCGGTCTCGCCGTCCATGAAAGTGGACGTTATTCGGGGCTTTGCGAATGGCTTCGGTGGTAATCCCGAGTGGGCCAACGATATCGAATCGCACGGGCTCCCGGCACAGGCATTTCGCGGCCTCGCACAGATAGGGGATGCCTTTGCGCAGATTCACCTGGCCCAGATAGAGGACGCGCAGGGGGCGTTGCTGAGTAAAACTTACCGGCATGGTGCGCGCCAGCGGTGTGTATGTGGAATCATACGCCAAAGGGATAACGCGCAGTTTATCTGCGGGAACCTGTTGCGCGAGTAATGCATCACGAGTCCATTCCGAGTTCACGATGATGCGGTCCGCGCTAGCCCATTCCATCGCGCGTCGTTCATTATAGGCGGCAGGCACATTCAACGGAGCCACTGTCCAGCCATGCCATGCCTGCTCCTCTTCCTTCGTTAACTGCTGCTCCAGAAGCCCCGGGTCCATTTGCCCCACCACGGTTTTCCATCCGCGCTCGCTGGCTGCGCGGGCTGCCTCCAGAAAGGTCGTATCATAGCTGAAGAACAGCGCGTGCTCCACGGTGGAACGTTGAATAGCGGTGGCGACCTTTTTAGAGAACCACTGCCCGTCGGCGATAAAGGTGTGGTAGGCAGATGACGATTGACCGGCCATGCGTGCTCGTGCTTGACGAAGGAGCGATGCGCTATTCCATGCGGTTACCTTATCGTCTGGCAGTTCGCGGTGATGTCTGCCACCCAGCGAACGCATGCCTGGAATACATGCAGCCATTCGGCAGCACCGAGTTCCTGCCCAAAGGTCGGTGTAGCACTGCCCGAGCCTCGAACGCGCGTGCAGGCTCCGTGGAATAGCATAGTGCTCACGGGCTCCGAGCTGCGCAACGTACCAGGGAGTTAGTGCAGCCATGGATCGTAGTTCAGCGAGTAGTTAAGCTCCTTTGGGCGCGTGCCAATGGGTCGGGCAGGATTCCCCGCAACCAGGGTGTATGGCTCCACATTGCGAGTAACCACGGCACCCGCTCCCACAACCGCACCCTCACCTAGGGAAATTCCGGGAAGGATGATGGCCCGGTAGGCGATCCATACCCGATCGCCAATCAATACCGAGCCCCCTTTGTCGCTGAAGTCGGGGCTATGAGGATCGTGCCCGAGTGTGAGAATGCTCGCCTCAGGTCCGATGGATACATCGTTACCCGTATGGATCGGGTACGCACGCCCATCCAGCAGACATCCGAAGTTTATCACGTTGCGCGCCCCGAGATAAATCTTTCTCCCATTTAGAAAGCGGCAATCCATCTGGACCGTGCTTCCCGTTCCGAAATGCGCGAGATAATACCGGAGAAAGCACCGTCGTAATATTCGCGATGGGAGCCTGCCAATGCACCGGTTATAAGTAAACGCCAGCAAACCGCCTGCCCAGTTGCGCAATGTCATAGTAAGTTAGTTAAAGATTGTCGAGGCCACTAGTCGGGCGTTCATCTCCCATGAGTTTTCGTGCTCGTAGCGAGTCCATTCCGGAGCAATGTTCGCGGTTAGCAAACGTAGCGCACCAGACAACAATTCGGCATCGTCGTCCGGGGGCACAAAGACACCCAGCGAATACTTCTCCACGCTTTCGCGCAGGGGGCCGGGCCCTGATGATGCCAGCATCGGCTTGCGCGCGGTAACGGCAAGATTCATTATCCCACTGGCTGACCGGAACTTTGCACTATAGGACAGTAGTACATAGTCCGATGCAGCAAAAATATCCGCCACTTCCTCCGCGGGTATATACCGTATATCCCAACGGCACCTTCCTGACACACCGAGCCTCTCCGCCAGTGTTCTGTAATCCTCCGGGCTTCGCTGCTGCGAGGTGGATTCGCAGGGCCCAGCCACAAGGAGTTTGACCGCAGGCGGTAGCGATTGCAGTACGGTGAGGAAACGGTCCAGATTTTTTCCATCGCGTATCTGCCCGAAGGCGAGAAACATAATATCATCCGCTTTTAATCCGTACTTGTTGCGCGCGACCTCACGCCCTGCTACTTGGGGAGCGGTTGGGAGTGGGCCATGGGGAATCTGGTGCACCTGGATGCCCGCAGGTTGTGGCCCCCCGAAGTCCACCGATGTGTTATCATGGACATAGACGTGTGTCACAAAGGAGTAGCCTGCTCTGACGCTGGCCCGGTGCCAGAACTGAGGCCCCACAACGAAGTCACGTATCGGATCATGGGCGATTGTACCAAATACAATTCCCTGATTGCGCATCGCGCGCAAACGACTCGTCCACAAGGGGGCAAAATACTCCTTGTAACACGCAAACAAGACATGCCCGAATGCTCCCCGATGGGTTTCTTCTTCCACAATTCTCGCCATGGCGAGTGTATCTCGCAAGTGCGCCCAGCAGCGCCCCGGCAGTGTGCGCACCCGCTCAATCCCCGTAGGAAGTAACGCGCTAATCTGCACGGCCCGAAGCCGCGATACATCCAGGGACGGACGGCACAGTAAACGTACTTCAATTCCCAGCGCATTGAGTGCCATCACCTGCGAGATTGCATACTCCGCGATGCCACCGTGGTCCGCTTCACAAACGTATAGGAGTCGTTTGGAAATCATGAGTTGAGTGCAAACGTGGAACAAAATAGACCTGCCATTCCGTTCTTGAAAACAGATGGCATCTAGCCTTCAACCACTGGTTTGCGTGCCGGATTTGTGGCGTGCAGGCGTGG
>JANRLC010000043.1:0-13795 GCA_033762955.1 Verrucomicrobiota bacterium
TCATTTTATCTTCAAATATCTCTCTATTTCGCTAGGAATAAGGGTTCCAGGGCGATGGGTGGAACGAGAGTGGTGCGAGAAGGGGGCGTGAGTGGTGCGTGATGGAAAGTGTGTGTATGTGTACACGTATGGTGGAATGCATTTTGTGAAGAGAGAAGGGCGGATGGCAGATTGCAGATTCCAGATTCCAGATTGCAGATGACAGATTACAGATGACAGATTGCAGAGGGTAGATTGCAGAGGGTAGAGGGCGGATTGGGAGTTAGCGGAGTGGCTGACCAATCCTGTCGGAGTTCTGCAATGTAATGTGGCTCCGACAATCCTATTGGTGCTCACGACATTACCGAGACAGGATTGTCTCGGCTACACTTTGCTCAGATCACCCCTGTGGTTGACTGGGGGTAAAGGAATTGGAAATGACATAACCCTGAGGCATAATCCACCTCATGGACAGCATGAGATGAATGCTGTCCCGCAGTATGCGTTTAGCGTATACCAAGGCGCAACGGGACACATTCCGCGCCGAAGGCGCAACCACTCTTGAGCCCAGGGCAACGCCCTGGGTATCGATTATATCTTATTTATTGAGCCCTGTAAGGGCGATACTCGTCTATCTACATTCGCTGTTTCGCCCCTACAGGGCTCATGGATAGAGGGGGTATTCGTTCCCAGGGCGATGCCCCTGGGCTCAAGAGTTGATGCACCTTCGGTGCGACAGAATGCCATGAATTCTACGCTAAACAGGTACGTCCCGCAGAGACAACCTGCCTCTTATATTAGCCCCAGGTTTCAACCTGGGGAATGGGTACATAACCAGACCGAGTCCCGTAGGGACGACTGGATGGAGGGCATAAAACCGGTCGAAGCGATCTATTTCCTTCTCACAAATGGCGAATTTGAAACCCCTTCAGTTGCTACGGGACTTATACTGTTGTTGGCGGAAATTCTTTTGATTTTTCTACAGACCAACTAGCTCTCATGGCTGGCGGAGGCTCTGTTAGCTCCAGTCTTAAGATTCAGAATACCGCTGTTGATGGTACTGTTTACAATTATGAAAGAAATGTTATTGGTGGGTGGACAAAGCGCAGCATTCACTGCTACACGTAATCCTGGTTCACGCAACGGTGCCGGTGTTCCGACCCTCTATTCAATGAGCAACACATTATTTCGCTAACATGAAAAAAATTCAGAAAATATGGAGAAATATCGTTTTTCGAGATGCTCCTTACGAACCCGCATTGGGATGCGACATTAGAAGTTTCGAAAACACACACCACTTGCAGCTACCTGAAGACTATATCGATTTTTTGCTCAAGGTTAATGGAGCAATAAATGTAAGATTCGATAATTGTACTTTCACCAAGACTGAGCATGGGTCTGAAGTTTACCGTCTATCGGTGTTATATCCTTTATTTGATCCATGGGGTAGACATGTAAGTGAACATCGGTCGTTCGAAACTGTTCCTAAAGGATTTGTTAAATTTGGGCATGATAACATCACTCGGCCGCTGATGATTTGTTGCAAGAAAAAAGACTATGGAAAAATTTTCTACAATTATGATCATTCCTTTAACTCAAATCCGTCGAAAATATCGCCATGTGCAAATAGCTTTTTAGAATTTATGAATTCCCTTTTGCCCAATCCTAATCGCGATTTAATAGACGAAATGGTTACCTACGGGAATCCAGGCGATTTAGAAATATATTTGGAAAAAGAAAATCTTCATAAAGTACTATTCGAGAGTAAGTATGCTGGACCTTCAACAATTACGAGCTTTGCAGTTAGTGCTGGGAATTTGGAAATGGTCAAAGCATGCATTGCTAGAGGGGCAGCAACGGATTACCTTCTCTGCGCGGCAGTAGAGTTCTCTCAGCCAGATATCGTGGAATACCTCCTCGATTTGGGTATAGATGTTAATCAAAGGGATTTTGAAGGAAAAACACCTATGGACTTAATTCGCCCGACTAAATACCGTCAGCAAATTCGAGAGCTTCTGACTAGTCGAGGAGGCCGGGAAAGCAATATGCTATGAGGATATAGGGTAAGTGCAACAAAGTCCCCCCCCTCATGGACCCCCATGGAGAACAAGAATCGGGTAAGATGGGGTGATGCTGTGTACGCCCTGGTCCTAGTCCATTCTGCAAAGTGGATAGGCGTTGATTGCAGCGCCGGATGGAGGATTATTCCTGGGGCGTGTGACTACTTTATGTCCCGATTCCCACTGGCGCTTCATTACATCCCTGGACATTATATGAAAATCCCAGTTATAGGATTTAAGAATCTGCGTTCTTCGCTCGCGTTCTTCAGCTACAATAGGATCGTCCTTATTCATCGTCTTGTCCTCCAATAGTTCATCGGGCGTGAAAATGGTTGGCATGTTGTACCCAGCTTCAGTCTTCAGTAATAACGAAATTTATTCGACTCAAAATCTGCGCATGGCATAACCGTTGCCCTGCTGCACCCATCCCTGGCATAGGATGAATGGAGTACCATTGGGACGACCTGCATCTTAGCCCCAGGTTTTAACCTGGGGGAATATAACATACCCGGTCCGAGTCCTACAAGGGACGACTGATTGGACTGGACGTCATAATACAAGTCGATGAGCGCATTATCTTCGACCATTGTATAATATCGCAACCAAATCCATCAGCCGTCCCTACGGGACTTGTGTTACTAAATACGCGTTGACCCCAGGTTAAAACCTGGGGCTAAGATGCAGGCCGTCCCGATGAGGCGGCAGATGCATCCCGGAAAAGCCTGGATTGAGCACCCCATTTTCCTATTTAGGATATACCATCTGTTATTTCCGCGCCAAGGGGCAACTTTGGCCCAGAACGCCATCGGCTAGTCGCCGATCGTGAAACCTGGGAGCGCCGACGTCCTCGTCGGCTGTGGCTCTCCGGTATTTATCCACCCAATGCCGACGAGGACGTCGGCGTACCCAGGTCTGCACTCCTTGGCAGGGTATCGCGCTGGCACAGATTACTACAACCCCTCTGCTAAAGCCACCTATCCAAAACTGAGATGCGCCTGGACCTGGGCAGTTCGCATGAGGGTAAAAGCAGTTCGCTTGAGGGGATGAATCGTTGCGATGAAGACTCCGCCGCATTACATTAAGACCTGAGCAGTTCCGATGATCGTAAAAGCAGTTCGCTTGAGGGGATGAAAAGTTGCGATGAAGACCCCGCCACTTTACATTAGGAGCTGGGCAGTTCCGATGATTGTAAAAGCAGTTCGCTTGAGGGGATGAATAGTTGCGATGAAGACCTCGCCACTTTACATTAGGAGCTGGGCAGTTCCGATGATCATAAAAGCAGTACGCTTGAGGGGATGAAGGTAGTTGGCAGTTGGCAATTTGAGCGGGCTGATGGCTGAATGCTGAAAGCTGATGGCTTCCCTCAGCTTCCTTAGCGCCCTTTGCGCTTGGTTTTTTTTAAGGTGTTGACACGATTGGAACCCGCCATCTATATTCTTCCCTTTTCTCAAGAAAGGACTACCAGCCATGATGCCCACTTATCGTCCGTCTAAAGTCAAGCGCACCCGCCGTTGCGGTTTCCGCTCACGTATGGCCACCAAGGGTGGCCGCAAGGTCATTCGCGCCCGTCGTGCGCGTGGACGTAAGCGTCTCACGGTTGTCTAAGCCCTGGCGAATGCCCATGCGCTTCCCTGCCCGGACGCGGCTGAAGAAATCCGCCGAATTCGAGCGGGTACGGCATGCTGGTCGAAAGGTGGAGTATGGCCCGTTTGCGATGCAAATCGCCAGCGACGCTGTGCCTGCACAACAGAAGCCGGTACGCCGACTGGGTGTGGTGGCTTCAAAGCGCGTGGGGGGAGCCGTCCAGCGCAACCGCGCGAAGCGGTTGCTACGAGCTGTCTTTCGCAGCAATCAGGATATGCTTCCGGCGCATTGCGATGTGGTGCTTCTGGCCCGGCCTTCGTTGCCGACATTGACCATTCGGGAAGTTGAACCGGTCTATCAGCAGGCATTGGCTAAATTTGCAAAGTATCGGGCGACTCAAGCCAGTCGAGAAGCCGCACCCGTGGTTGTAACTACGGTGTCGAACTGATCGCTAATAGAGTAGGCATTTACCCGTGACACCCTCATTACCTGAACCCATCCGTAAGAAGCCTGGCATTGCGGCTGCAATGGCGATGGCTCTCGTGCGTGTGTACCAGTGGGTGATTTCTCCGGCTATTCACGCGCTTGCGGGTGCAGGGTGTGGATGCCGATTTTATCCGACTTGTTCGGAATATGCGCGGGAATGTCTTGCGCACTATGGATTTTTACGTGGAAGCTGGCTGGCGCTTAAACGCGTTTCCCGCTGTCACCCATGGAACTCGGGGGGCTTTGATCCTGTCCCGGTTCCGCTTCAACCACTTGTGATAGCACACCAACACCGCCACCATCGGCATGGATAAGACAAATACCACCATCGGGATAGCCCTTTTGCTCGGGGCCCTCGGCCTCTTCTTTTATACGAGCAAACAACAGACCGAGTACCAGAAGGCGCAACAGGAATATGCCCAGCAAATCGCTGAGCAGAACCGCGCTGAAGAGGCAAAGCGTGCGGCGGAAGTCGCGCCTGAAGTGCCAGCCTTAGTTAATGCGGGAGCCCCTGCGGCGTCTGCTGTGTCTGTCGCCACGAAAAGCGCGGCTACGGCAGCGCTTTTGCCAGAGCAGATCGTTGAGGCGATTTTGCCTGAACAGACTGTCTCGCTGGAAAACAATTATATTGTGGTCACCTTGACGACCAAGGGCGGTGCCATCCGCCATGTCGCCCTGAAGAAGTATGAGGCTGTGCAGGATAAACCGGAGCCTTATCTATTAAATGAAGGAGCCCCGGTCGGTATTCTCGCTTTCTCCACGGTAGGACCTAAGAGTACGCCGGGCGCGTATGAGGCCGACTATAGAATAGCTGAGCAGAGTGCTACGAGTGTGACCTTTGCCCGGACGAATCCTGTGAACGGGATGGAAATCCGCCGCACGTACTCCATCGATATGGAAGAAGCTGGCCCGTCGCCCTATCTCATTACTCACGTGACGCGCTACATCAACCACGCTGACAAAGCAGAAGGTGTGGGCTCGGTCTACCTGAACATCGGCTCCGCTGCACCCACTACGGCGGATCCCCGGGGGATGAATTTAACTGCAGGTTACTATGATGGCAACGATGCGCACTTCACGGCTGCGACGACTTTCGCTGCGAGCAATGGATTTCTTGGTATTGGGCGACGTGATGCCACTGACCGTAACACAATACCTTCCAGCACCGTCTGGGCGGCGGTGAAGAACCAGTTCTTCGTCGGCATAGCCACGCCAAAGGAAGCGGCGGTTGCCTTCCATATTGAGCCGCTCAAGCTGCCTCCCGCAACGGTGGGAGGCATAACCAAAGACGGGATTACTGCGCAGATGCAGTTCGATGTAGGGTTCGTCCCCGCCTCGAAAGAGAAGCGCCTGGAGATCAGCTACTACGCGGGGCCGAAGGAGCTTTCCCGCATAGACAAGCTTCCGCAGAACCAGGACATGGTAATGCAGTTCCCGAGCGGTATTTGGGGGTGGGTGGGGTTCATCAGCAAGTCCCTGCTCTACTTCCTTAAAGCCATCTACGCCGTGGTCCACAACTGGGGTTTCGCGATCATCTTAATCACTATTATCATCCGGCTTCTTCTGTGGCCCCTGACCGCGAAAGCCACCAAGATGTCCAAGAAGATGGCTGCGCTCTCGAAGCCCATGGCCGAGATCAACGAGCGCTACAAGGCGAAGCTGGAAAACCCGTCGCTTAAAGCGGATGAAAAAGCCAAGCTCACAGCGAAGAAACAGAAGGAGCTGATGGACCTGTTTAAGGATAACAAGGTCAACCCTGCAGCCGGGTGTATCCCCATGATGGCGCAGCTTCCCATCTTCTTCGCCTTCTATCAGATGCTCCAGAGCGCTTCAGAACTGCGCTTTCAGGACTTCCTCTGGATTCACGATTTATCCCTGCCTGATACGGTGTTTCACCTTTGGGTGATCCCGATCAACCCGATTTCGATCCTCATGGGTGTCTCTATGTATTACCAGATGCGCATGACTCCGTCGCCCTCGACGGATGAGTTCCAGCAGAAGCTGATGCGCATGATGCCGCTTGTCTTTTTGGTTATTTGTTATAATTTCGCCTCCGGATTGGTTCTGTACTGGACGATTTCCAACAGTATTTCCATCCTTCAGCAATTCATCACCAACCGCCATAAAGACGAACCCGAATCCACGCCCGCTCCTCCAGTAACCCCGACCAAAGGCAAGTTTAAGGCGAAGAAGTACGTCTAGTCCGCTCAAAGATTTCTTTCAACTTCACAACTCAAATCTTAACGCAGAACCTCCATGTCCGGCCATAGTAAATGGGCAACCACTAAACGGCACAAAGCTGTCATCGACGCCAAGAAAGGCAAAATTTTCAGCGTCCTCTCGAAGGAACTGACTCTTGCAGCCCGTAGCGGAGGTGGCGATCCGAACTTTAACCCTCGACTGCGCACCGTAGTGCTAAAGGCGAAGTCGGTCAATATGCCCAGCGACAACGTTGAGCGCGCCATCAAGAAGGGCACGGGCGAACTCCCTGGTATGGTCTATGAAGAATTCGTATACGAAGGCTATGCCCCGGGCGGTGTGGGAATTATCGTAGAGGTCACGACCGATAATAAGAACCGCGCCGTAGGGGAAGTGCGCAGCACATTCACGAAGCACGGCGGGAACCTGGCTGGTGCCGGGGCACTGGCGTTTAACTTTCAGCGCAAAGGCCAGTTCCTCATCGACGCTGCCAAGACCACTGAAGACAAGCTCATGGAAGTGGTTCTCGAGGCGGGTGCCGATGACATTGTGACGGAAGAGACACACTTCGAAGTCCTTTGCAGCGTGGCTGCCTATGATAATGTGTCCAATGCCTTGCAGAAGGCAGGAATCTCTCCTGACTCTTCGGAAATCGCATATATCCCGAACACTTATGTGGATGTAACTGATGCCGAATCCGCGAAGAAACTGCTCCACCTGATAGAGGTGCTCGAAGACCTCGAAGACGTGCAGCACGTTTTCGCCAATCACTCGATTCCAGACGGGTTGGTAACGTAAGCTTCGAAGACTTCACCGCATTTACCAGGACCCCGCAGGCGTATGTCTGTGGGGTCTTGTGTTTGTGGAGTTATTTAATCCTCTTGCACAGAGCTTGCAGTTGCGACAAAAGCGGGGGCTATGCATACGCTTGAAGTAGGGCTGGGGGCACGTAGTTATTCCATAAGAATTGGCACTCCGCTGACTGCGGAGATTCGCGCCGTGGTGGATGCGCTACGTGCAGCGGGGAAGCCTGTGGCACTCGTCACGGACCAAGCCGTTGCTCGCAAGCAGGCGAAGTTTCTCGCGGCGATTGCAGGGGACATCCCCACGATCACCATCCCGAAGGGCGAGACCTCGAAGAGTTTTCGCCAGCTGGAGCGCATCTGCGAGTTTCTCGCTGCCGAGCGAGTGGACCGCTCGGGTGCACTCATTGCAGTGGGCGGTGGCGTGGTAGGGGATCTCGCGGGGTTTGCCGCTGCGGCGTATCTGCGGGGTATTGCCTTCTATCAGGTGCCTACGACGCTGCTTGCCATGGTGGACAGTTCCGTCGGTGGCAAGACGGGGATAAACCTGAAGGCAGGGAAGAATCTCACCGGTGCCTTCTGGCAGCCCAATGCGGTCTATGCCGATACCGGAGTGCTTGCGACTCTGCCTAAGCGGGAATTCTCCGCTGGCATGGCTGAGGTGATCAAGTACGGGCTCCTTGCTGATGCTTCGCTCTTTAACCAACTGGCATCGCTTAACGAGCCGTTGCACGCGGAGCATCCCGCACTGGCGGGAGTCATTCTGCGCTGTTGTGAGTTGAAGGCGCAGATTGTAGGTGATGATGAGCGCGAGCTGAAGCCCTCCGGCGGTCGCGCATTGCTTAATCTCGGGCACACCTTTGGCCACGCCATCGAGGCTGTGGCAGGCTATGGAGCGTATTTGCATGGCGAAGCCGTGGGACTGGGGCTGGTTCTTGCTGCCCGGCTCTCGCAAGAGTTGGGATATATCTCTGGTGAGGATGTGGCGAAAACCACGGAGCTGATTGCCCACTACAATCTCCCCACGCGTCTGCGTGAACCGCTGCCCGTTGAACAGCTTCTCGCCGCGATGAAACGCGACAAGAAGGTGCGTGCGGGTAAGCTGCGCTTCGTCGTGATGCGCAGCCTCGGTACCGCAGAGACTTGCGATTGCGTGGATGAAGCCGTGGTTGATCGCCTCTGGCGCCAGGTGGGCGCGGTGTGAAAGGATGCTGATGGATGTGGGTCCCTCGCGTGCCCTACAGCCTACTTACCGCCGACCTAAATCATCTTTAGAACCGCTTCGATTACGCGTTGTGGGTTCGGCAACTGATACTTTTCCAGCGGATCGCTGTAGATGGCGGGTGCATCGATCGAGGACAAGCGCTTTACCGGACCGTCGAGGTCGTCAAATGCTTTATCCTGGATAAGGTGCGAGATTTGCGCGCCGACACCGCAGAAAGGCTTGTTCTCCTCGACCAGAAGCGCTCGGTGGGTCTTGCGGACACTGGCGAGGATCGCCTCTTCGTCCAGTGGGCGGATGGAGCGCAGGTCAACGACTTCGCAACTGATTTCGTGCTCGGTTGCGAGGAGTTCGGCTGCCTTTAAGCAGGTGATCACTGCGCGACCGTGCGCTATTAAGGTAATGTCTGTGCCCGCGCGTTTGACGTCGGCTTTGCCGATGGGGATGGTGTACTCCTCGACGGGGACTTCGCCTTGCATACCGTAGAGGAGGGTGTTTTCCATGAAATACACGGGGTCGTTGTCGCGGATGGCGCTCTTGATCAGCCCTTTTACATCGTAGGGCGTTGCAGGGCAGACGACTTTGAGTCCGGGGAAATTCGCTAGCTGGTTCTCCGGCGTATGCGAGTGCGTAGCGCCTACATTCGTGCCGCCATTGGCAGGTCCGCGGATGACGATGGGCACATTGATCAAGCCTCCGCTCATGTAGCGTACGCAGGCGGCGTTGTTTACCATCTGATCCCAAGCTACGTAGGCAAAGCTGAAGAACATCAACTCCATCACGGGGCGGATGCCCAGCATGGACGCGCCGATGCCGAGGCCAATGAAGCCGGCTTCGCTGATGGGGGCGTCGACGACGCGTTTGTCCCCGAAGCGTTCCCAGAGACCTTCGGTGACTTTGTAAGCGCCGTTGTACTGGGCAACTTCCTCGCCCATGATGAGTACATTGGGGTCGCGGATGATTTCCTCGGCGAGCCCGTCTTTAAGTGCCTGGCGGTAAGTGATGAGCGGCATGGTATTGGTGGCCGTAAAAGTGATTGAGTGGTTCGAGCAGGCGGTGATCCGGCTAGTCGTTGAAGAAGATTTTACCGTGATTGTCGTGTTTGCCGGGATTGTCCACGGACCAATACACGTCATTGGTGATGTCTTCCACGGGAGGGTAGGGGGAGCGATCTGCGTAGTCGGCGGCATTGTTAGCCTCATCCCGAGCGGACTTCTCGATATCCTTGGCGATATCCTCGGTGAGTACTTTCTCCTCGAGCAGGATTGTCTTAAATATACTTATGGGGTCCTTAGTTTCGCGGGTGCGGCGGATTTCATCCTTCGTGCGATACTTCTCCGCATTGGCGTCGGCGATCGAGTGACCGCGGTAGCGGTACGTCTTCAGCTCGAGCAGGGTAGGGAGCGAGTGCTCGTGCGCGCGCTCAATGGCTGCCGCCACTTTGGCGCGGACTTCGTAAATGAGGTGACCATTTCCGGTATCCCACGCCATGTTATAGCCTTCAGCGCGCATGGCCAAGCTGTCCGAGAACGCGCTGGACCGGGCGAGACTAGTGCCCATGGAGTAGCCGTTGTTCTCAATGACGTAGATTACCGGTAGTTTCCAGAGCTGGGCGAGGTTGAGCGATTCATGGAAAACGCCTTGGTTAACAGCGCCGTCGCCCATGAAACACATACAACAGCCCTTCAAGCCCTTATACTTCAGTGCATAAGCGAGTCCGGTGCCGAGGGGAGTCTGCCCGGCGACGATACCGTGCCCGCCCCAGTAGTTTTTATCTGGTGCGAAGTAGTGCATCGAACCGCCTTTGCCCTTTGAGCAGCCAGTGACTTTGCCGTACAGCTCCGCCATCAATGCGTTCTGGTTCATGCCCACGGCAATAGCGTGCCCGTGGTCGCGATAGGCTGTTATGACGTGGTCGTGCTCCTTCATCAACGAGCAGCAACCGACAGCAATGCTTTCCTGCCCGATATAATCGTGCAGGAATCCGCCGATCTTCCCTTGCTGATAGGCACGCACTGCTCGCTCCTCGAAGCGGCGAATTCGCACCATAGTTGTATAGAGGCGTATCTTGCCTTCGGCCTTCAAAGATACATTGACTGGGTGGTCCCGACCAGAAGCCAGTGCCTTTGCATCCAGCGGTGGTGCTATTTCTTCCTCTTGATTGACTTCAGTAGTGGTGTTATTGCTCACAGATGCTCGACGGGTTGACAGAAATGGTTGCGACTAGGTTCCTCGATTCGTAGATTATGGCTTGTTTGATGAATGCTAATAGAGCCGGTTACGATTATCGACCGGAACGGCAGTCCAGTTTAATAAGCTCAGTTTGTGCAATTCCCAATAAATGTAAAGAGCGGGTTTTGGGTGGATGATGGGGCGGGGCATCTTGAAGTCATTGTGTTCTGTGTGTGTTCTACAGTCCAATGACTCCGAGATGAGTACACAGTCTTTTACTCAGGCTTCGATGCACAGTATTTGGGCAGCAAAGAGAGGCATAAGAAAGCCCGGTCTAATACAGACCGGGCTTGTAAAGGAAATTAACTGGTAGTCTTATGAACTAGGCGTTGCGCTTGCGCTGCACTTTGATGCCCTTGATACTATTATAGATACCAATGACAATCTGCTTGCCCGCGTTCGGTGTGCCAGCAGGAAGGTTCTTTACATCAGCAAAGCTGGCTGCGTTCTTGATGACTGCAACTTCCTCTGCGGTGAGGTCGTATTTGCGTACTAGATTCGAGGTGTCGCGTGCTTTGCGCGGCTTGCGGACTTTTGCAGTACCACTGGGGGTATATCCAGGTTTGCGGTACAGTGCAAAGTCTTCTTCGCTCAGACTTAGTAGGTTGCGGGCGTCATCCAAATTATAATTGGAGGCGAGGAGAGCTAGCGAAAGAGTTTTAGCTTGTTCAGGGGTGAGTAGCTCCACCATTTTAAGTCCGAATTCCAGCTCGCCGAGACCGACGGCAGCAATGGCATTACTAATAGGTTCGAGGCGCTTGCGTTCAGCAAGTTCAGCGGCCTTTTTGCCTAATTCTTTAAGTTGTTCTACTGACAGGGTTGATAGATCGAACATGGTTGTAGTTGGTTGAAGTAGTTAAATTACTACGCTTCTGCTGATATTCAATAGAAAAATCTATTTTATGCATTATTTTTGTAAAGAGAACGCACCGGATTTACCCTATTTTCTAAGCATGAGAGTATAAATATTAATGTGGTTCAACGATGGGCATAAAATCCCAGGCAAAAAGCTATGTAAAAGTCCTATAATTTGCAGGGACCATGGTTATAACAAGAATGATTAATCCAACAACCGTTGCGTAAGAATTATTAATGCGCGAAGCCTGGGCTGAGAGCCCGGACAGGTAAATAGTAGTTACTTTTCTTAGTTTCAGAAAGACCTGCGGTGGCCTGTTAATACGTAGGCGGGTGCGCAGGCTAATCCTGTTCTATAGAGCACAAGCAAATTTACACTTGTTAACGTATTTCAGTAACAAGTGGCCCTTTGCTTGATACGTTCCTTAACCAATTTGGTGTTATATCAATGCTATTAGGCCACCAGATCATAGCCTCGGACATCCTTGACTTTGACGGCGGCAAATGCGCCTACTGGCAGGGTGCGATCCACAAATACAAGGCCGTCGATCTCGGGTGCATCGCGTTCAGAGCGCCCGGAGCCGGGCTTTTCGACCAAGACTTTTATCTCGCGGCCGACCCACTCGGAATTGACGCTTTCATTGATCTGCTGGAGGAGGCCCATGGCAGTATCCCAGCGGCGCTCTTTGGTCTTATGGTGGACCTGATTCTCCAGCTTTGCAGCGCGTGTGCCTTCTTCGCGGGAATACTTAAAGATACCAGCACGCTCGAAGCGGGCTTCCTCGATAAACTGTAGAAGCTCTTCAAAATCCGCCTCGGTCTCGCCCGGGAAGCCTACGATGAAGGTGGTGCGGATGGCCAGGCCTGGGATGCCCGCGCGCAGCCGGCGCACGAGGTTGCGGATATGGTCACCACTGGTCTCGCGCTGCATCAGGCCGAGCATGTTATCAGAGATATGCTGGAGCGGGATGTCGACGTAGCGGGCTACCTTCGGGCACTCGGCAATGGTCTGGATGAGTTCGTCGCTCCAGTGTGCTGGGTGCGTGTAGAGTAGTCGAATCCAGAAGTCACCTTCGAGCTTGTTCAGCTCGCGAAGGAGAATGGCGAGGGATTCGCCCTTCGAAGAGTCCACCGGGCTGCGCGGGCTGGGGCGGTCTTCCGTCCACTTATCCATGCCGAAGTAGGTGGTGTCCTGCGAGATAAGGTTCAGCTCCTTGACGCCATCGGCGATGAGGCGACGGGCTTCTTCGACAACGCTTGCCACGGTGCGGCTGCGGTGACGACCACGCACCTGGGGGATAATGCAGAAGGTGCACGGGTGGTTACACCCTTCGGCAATCTTTATGTAAGCGGTGTGCTTTGGGGTGAGACGGAAGCGGGGGGTATCGTAATCCGGGATGTACTTGGGCGCCTTGGACACGAGGTTATCCGGGGCATCGACAGGCTGGCCATCGGCAGCGAGGAGGCGGTCCTTCGCCATTAATCCCTGAATAATGGGGGCCACTTGAGTAATCTGGTCGAGACCGATGAAGGCATCCACCTGAGGCATGAGCTTTGGCAGCTCTTTCGAGAAGCGCTGGGCCATGCAGCCGGCGACGATTATCTTTTGTCTGCTGCGCTGGCTGTCCGTCGAGCGACCGTCCGCGGCTTCGTGAATGGCACCAATGCTCTCCTTTTTAGCACTATCTATGAAGGTACAAGTGTTAACAATCAGAACATCCGCCTCGGCGGCGTTCGGAGTCATCATCATGCCGGCCTGGTGCAGGTGGCCAATCATAACTTCCGAATCAATGAGGTTCTTGGCACAGCCAAGGGAAATGAGACCGACTTTTATCATGGGAACGGGGTAGGAAACCACTCTACCTTCAAAAAGGCAAACTGATTGTGGGTATTAGGGAAGACGTCGGTGTATTTCGAAGTTGTTATAGTTTAATCCCAAATCCTGGATAATTAGGTTCTCCTCCACAAACCCCAAGTCTATGTGCCCCGAGAGCAAGACTTTGGTGTTGAAGGGCAAGACTATGGTGTTGAAGCGCAAGACTTTGGTGTTGAAGGGCAAGACTATGGTGTTGAAGCGCAAGACTTTGGTGTTGAAGGGCAAGACTTTGTGGTTGAAGAGCAAGACTTTGCGGTTGAAGGGCAAGACTTTCGTGTTGAAGGGCAAGACTTTCGTGTTGAAGGGCAAGACTATGTTGTTGAAGAGCAAGACTTTGTGGTTGAAGAGCAAGACTTTGGTGTTGAAGGGCAAGACTATGTTGGTTTTGCCTTCGGTTAAGGGCGTTTCACCCATGGTTGAGAATGGCACCTACAGCACCACAACTTCGAAATGCACTGTTTGCTAATGTTGCTAGCAGACCATTTCAAAGCCGTTTCAC
>JANRLC010000044.1:0-52260 GCA_033762955.1 Verrucomicrobiota bacterium
GGCTTAACCCGCTGTGTTCAATTTGCTCAAGGACTTCTACCCGTTTCCTTCGTCTCGCAATTGCATTGTGTTTTAACATCACCCCATCTTACCCGTTTTTTGTTCTCCATGTAAGGGGGTCAACTTTGTTGCGCTTACCTACAATCAACGCCTATCCACTTTGCAGAATGGACTAGGACCAGGGCGTACACAGCGTATTACCCGATTCTTGTTCTCCATGGGGGTGGACTTTGTTGCGCTTACCCTATATCCTCATAGCATATTGCTTTTCACGCCTCCACGACTAGTCAGAAGCTCTCGAATTTGCTGCCGGTATTTAGTCGGGCGAATTAAGTCCATAGGTGTTTTTCCGTCAAAATCCCTTTGATTAACATCTATACCCAAATCGAGGAGGTATTCCACGATATCTGGCTGAGAGAACTCTACTGCCGCGCAGAGAAGGTAATCCGTTGCAGCCCCTCTAGCAATGCATGCTTTGACCATTTCCAAATTACCAGCACTAACTGCAAAGCTCGTAATCGTTGAAGGTCCAACATACTTACTCTCGAATAGTACTTTATGAAGATTTTCTTTCGCTAAGTAGTTGTCTAAATCGCTTGGATTTCCAAAAGTAACCAACTCATCTAGAAAATCGCGATTATGGTCGGGCAAAAGGGAATTCATAAAATCCAAAAAGCTATTTGCACATGGGGAGATTTTAGTCGAATCAGACTTAAAGGAATGATCATGATTGTAGAATACTTTTCCATAGTTTAATTTTCTACAACAAATCATCAACGGACGAGTGATGTTATCATGCCCTATTTTAACAAATCCCTTAGGGACAGTTTCGAACGACAGATTTTCACTTACATGCCTATCCCAATGATCAAATAAAGGATATAACACCGATAGACGGTAAACTTCAGACCTATGCTCAGCCTTGTTAAATGTACATTTATCAAATCTTAAATTTTTTACGCCATTAACTTTGAGCAAAAAATCGATATAGTCTTCAGGTAGCAGCAAGTGGTGTTTGTTTTCGAAACTTCTAATTTCATCTCCTGATGCGGGTTCGTAAGGAGCATCTCGAAAAACGATATTTCTCCATATTTTCTGAATTTTTTTCATGTTATCGAAATAATGTGTTGCTCATTGAATAGATGGTCGGAACACCGGTACCGTTGCGTGAACCAGGATTACGTGTAGCATTGAATGCTGCGCTTTGTCCACCCCCAATAACATTTCTTTCATAATTGTAAACAGTACCATCAACAGTGGTATTCTGAATGTTAAGACTGTGGCTAACAGAGCCTCCGCCAGCCATGAGAGCTAGTTCGTCTGTAGAAAAATCATACGGATTTCCACCAACAACAGTATAACCTATTGACGTAACACTATTGCCTGCTCCATTTATATTACCCCATGATGGATCTGGAAGTTCGACACCGTCTCTATAGGTATAGCCTGGCCTTTGTATATAGCCGTATTCGCTAACATAGTATACCGGTCCTGATATAGATACGTTTTGATCAGATATATTGTAATCTGAACTTTGGAAGGACGCGGCAATCGGACTCGGAGGGGATATAAGCGTAGTAATACCTTGGACAAGAGGATTTTGCTTGATACCATATAATGGATCAAATTCACCTGTTAGAATATAGTTTTCAATAGTAGCTGCATTATTTAATTCTATAGGAGTCGGAGGGTCAACTACCATATCCACATTGAAGGCCAGAGCAAGATCCCATGCGGCTGCTCCAAGTATCTGGTATTCACTGTTTATCAGTCCTTGATCTGCTCGTTCGGCGGCTTGTAGCGTTGTAGGAACTAGCATTAGCAATGCCATTTGTGCTGCAGCCCAGCGAAGATATGCTGCATCTCCGGTGTGCCTAAAAAAACCATGGACAGTGGGGTCAACGAATTGAATCCCCCCTTTGGTATGGTGTGGAATCCAGCCCTTTGATTCCCATTCTAATATCTGCTCAGGCTTAAATACTTTCTTAGCAGCATCCCAAGCTTTATTCATTTCACTACCATGATTACCATCGAGCCCAGAAACAGGTATGATTTTTGATGCATATTCCGATCCTTCTTGATAAATGGGAACTGCATTAAGTCCGTACTTAACCTCAATATTACCAAATTGTTTAATAATACTATCATAGGCATTGCGTTGTAAATTTGTTGGCTTCTTTACGTTATTTAAATACGTTGTGGCATCCACAGTTTTACCTGCATATCGACCATTAATAATCCTAGGGCCAATTTTTTTCGCCGCGTCAAATATTTCATCTATCGGAATCTTCTTCAACCCATACGGATCCATGTACCGCAGTGGATTATTGATGACATAGGCATAAATATTATAGCCATCGATGAAGCCTGCGGGGTCGCGTTGGAGGAAGCGGCCGAGGAAGGGGGAGTAGAAGCGGTTGCGGTAGTTCCAGAGGCGGATATCGGCGTCCCAGATTCTGCCTGTGAAGCCGAAGGTGTTGCCCAAGGCGCTGACTGAAACAGTGTTGCCTTGAGGATTGAAAATGGTCATCTGGCCAAATGGGGTGTATTCGTAGGTTTCGGCGGTCACGCCATCCCGATTGACCAAGGCGACAATGCTACCTTGTCTGTCTCTTAAGTAGAAGTAGATTGTTCCAGATGCCTGATCATGCAGAGATAGCGGGGTATCTATGCCACCGGCATAGGTATATGTGCGTTTCAAGCTATCGTTTTCCAATTCCTGGATAACCTGGTCACCGTCATAAACGTAGGTGATGATTTTTCCAGATTGGACAAGATTTTTCTTAATCAGGCGATTGGCAGCATCATAGGTGTATTTGGCTATAATAGTAGACCCATTACTTACCTGCACCAATCTATTAGCCCAATCATAGTAATAATTATTGCCATCATAATTGCTCAAGTTCCCTTCATAATCATAGCCTGGGGACTGAGCTCCGATTGTTACGTACTCGTTATCCGAATTGACCGTCCGGGATTCAGTTGAGGGAGGATTATTCTGGTTAGTTTCTTTCCAATTGCCTACTGCATCGTAATTCCAGGATAAGGCCTCCGATCCAGACGATCCAGAGTAGTCCGCATACGTCAGTCGGTTTCGGTTGTCGTGTGAGTAAATCTTCTCACCGGCATTCACGGTCACATCGCCAACAATGGTCTCTGATTGTAGATTGCCGTTCAAGTCATAGGAATTACTGGCACCATAAAGCGAACCATAAAGCGAATATATATAATCGCGATAGACTTCCCTTCCGTAAGTGTCATAATAGAGGGCACCTGAAAAACTGAGCACGTCATTGGCTTTGAACCATTGAGCGGATACTGGTCTTCCCATCGGGTCATAGAAGAACGTGGCGAGATGCTTGCCATCAGTAGTATTGACAGCTTTTAACAAACCGCGGTCGTCGTATGTGCGTGGAAAGATATAGCCACCAAAAGCATAGGTTTTAGTAATTTTTTGACTCGTCTCAGATTCGGTGGATTTTTCATACACGGTCTGTACGATTCTGTGTTCAACTCCTTGTGCGTTCTCGGCGTCATACCATTTTTCGACTTCAACCCGATTCGCAAAATCATAAGCATATTCTACACTATGTACTCCGGTACTATAACCTTCATTATTGTTATAATCAGTGGCCTTAGTTAGACGAGAAAGTTTGTCATAGAAGAATTGCTGCAGGGTAAGGTTATTAAACCATACGCCGGTTAATCGATTTAAATTATCATAGCCTTTGCCAATACCTAAAATAGCTCCTCTTTTGTATATTTCCACTTGGTTACCGTTGCCATCGTAGACAATTCTTTCAAAAGTACCATCTGCATCGGTCTTCTTAACAATTCGATTTAACTCATCATATTGATAGGTAGCGATGGCAGTTTCGTCCCCAATATCCCATGCGTAAGCCTTTGCATGGTTGGCATCGACTATTTTAAGTAGATTGCCTGCTGCATCATAGGAAAACTTGGTGATCGCTTGATCGGCAGTACCGGCCGCCTCAACAGAACGAATCTTTCTGCCATTGGCGTCATAATAGGTCAGATTGCTTATACCCTTAGGATCAATTGCCTCTACGACTTGTCCTTTAGCATCATAGAAGGTCGTTGAACGTTGATAGTCAGCAAGGCCTTCAACTCCACGAGTAACATCAATAAGGCGACCTGCCGGATCATAAAAATACTTGATTGGATAGTCCAATGTACTCGATGGAAACAACTCTTTAACTAATTCCCCTCTTGGACTATATTGCCAAGTTCTTGAATTATTGTTGGAGTCTGTCAGAGCTACTTTACGGCCTGACGAATCAAAGGTAGTGGTGGTCTCCACGCCGTAAGCATCTTTGTTTTTAACTTGTCTCTGTGCATCCAGATAGACTACCGTACTTTCCAATGTTGGTTTACCCAGCGTATTATTTACTCCCAAAGTGGTTTTTACCTGGCGATTCAGTTCATCATACTCATAGGATGTCGTAGTAGCGTCTGAAGTACCAAAAGCTTGGGTGGAGAAAAGGAGGTTACCATTGCCGTCGTATTCATTTTTTGTAACCACCTCATCCAGTGTGCCTTTCGCTTGCTTCAGGAGATTCACCTTATCCAAAGCATCATAAAAATATTCAGTGTAGATGCCTCTAGGATCTTTCTGCATCCACAGCCTACCCAAGCCATCGTAGTAGTTTTCGGTCTCAATATTAGAAGGATATCCGTCCACACGTCTAACAGGAGTAATTGTTTTCTTCAACAGATCCAGGAAAAGATATTCAAACTTGGTTGTATAGGGAGCAGGATTCTGGAGCGCTAGATTTGGCTCACCACTAAAACGAGGGTCGGCAGTGAGTATCTTACGGCCAAACTTATCATAATAATGACGAGTGCGATTGCCCAAGGGGTCAACTACTTCGACGAGTTCATTGTTTTCATTATATTTTTGAATGACTCGCTCATTTAGGGGATTAATGATTGCAATGGTATTGCCTAGCTCGTCGTATTCGAAATAAGTGGTTTCCCGCAATTCGTTTTCTGTAGCTACTACACGGTTCATGGCGTCATAATAGCTCCGCTTGGTGTAGCCCAGGGGATCCGTTGTTTCTATTTTATTTCCTGCGGCATCATATCTATACTTTGTGGTATTTCCAAGCATGTCGGTCTGGGAAATGAGCCGATTCATCAAATCATACGTATAATCCATTCTACTGACCTCAGTGGGTATTGCAGGAGTAGTGGAAGTGGAAGTATCTACAAACTGCTGTTCTCGAACCTTATTACCCATAAGATCGTAGGTGATCTTTGTCTCCTGCTTTGTAGAGATAGTATTGTTCTCTGCCAATTCGGCAGTCACTGTAATCCATTTTGAAATTAAACGGCCTGCAGCATCATACTCGTAGTAAGTGACATGGCCATTGCCATCAATGGATTTTTCAATTAAATCTCTCGAATTGTAACTATTGAAGTAAGTCACCACATTGCTATTATTACGTGGGTCTGAGAGCGTATCTGCATCATATATTGTAGTGGATATCACATTACCGTTGGCATCATAAGAATAGCTTTTTTTCTTTTCGCCATGCATTTGATTTTTAAAATAGGTAGTGGTTAAGTCACCACAAGTGGAATAGCCAACATTTGTTTCAGTAATTATACGACCCAAGCTATCATAAGTGTATTTAATTGCATTTTCAGAATTATCAGAATCTCGAATAGTATATGTATTATTCACATGCCCTCTCTTGTCATATGAAGTCACGGTTCGATAGTAATCATTATAGTCGCTCTGAATGTCGCCTTTATATTCAAAAGAACAATTAGTATCATATTCATAGCTAAACTTGGTCTTTCTATGCGTTCCCCAAAGCTCCTCAGAAAAGGCGAGGCGGTTATCAGGATTGTAGTGGTATCGTATGCTGTTACCCTTGGCATTCGTGACCAAAATGCGATTCCCATTGCCATCATAATCGTATCGAGTCGAGTTTCCAAGCGGATCGATTGATTCGATTAGGTTATCGGCTGCGTCATAATAGTATTCATTCGTAAACCCGAGTCTATCGGTGGTAGTAATCAATCGACCTGATTCGTCATATTCCCGCTTGATATCAGCTTTGTAAGCATCCACTTCTCGTAAGATACGTTCTTTGTGGTCGGAATAAAATGGAGCACAGTAAACGGCTAGTTGCTTTGCCCCATTGGGTAAAGTAGTTCTTAGCAGCCGATGCTTTTGTCCAGTATTCGCAATATAGGCCTTAGTTCCAATCCAGTAGTCAACATCATCCACAGCATAGGCATAAGTGTACAGTGTCACAGCTCCATCTGGACCTATTATCTTTGAGGGTGCTCCAGATTTGGTATATTCAGTTTGTGTAACATTGCCTTCCGGGTCAATAACAGCCACTACCTGGCCCAGGTCATCGTATTGATAGGTAGTTTCATAGCCGCGTGGATTGATTGTTTTTACTTTGTTTAGTCCATTGATATCATAGCTATGATAAGTATGATAATAGCTTTGAGGTTGAGAATCGTGAATTGTTCCGTATGCTTTGGATTCTTTAATTAGATTGCCATAGTCATCGTATACATAGAAATTTGTCCCTCTTGTATCGTATTTTTGATCTTCGGCATTTTCGTAGGTAATATCAGTAGAAATATTACCTTCATTATCTATATTGTAATCTGCAACTTCAATAGCGGCCTCTGCGCTTATCATCTGCCCCTTCGAATTATAGAAAAATCTGGAAACAGTTTTAGAAGGGTCAATTTCAAGCGTTCGGCGATTGTTATAATCATACTCGAATATCCATACCTTGTATGACTTAATATTGTCTTGCGGCTCACTTAATAGACTAATAGCTTGTATGAGATTACGACTATTATCATATTTATAACGCGTTTTGTTTCCATTTCCATCAATGGAAGCCACCATATTGTGTTTATCATCGTATTCCCTGTACTCAACCGATTTATCTAATTTCTGAATTCTGGTTACATCCCAGTTTTCATTATAAAATATTTTTTGATAAAATCCATTCTCTGTCCACGTTTCTGAATAGCGGTTTATCCAGCTATATTGGAAGCGGAAGGTATTACCCAAGCTGTTAGTATGATGAGAGACTGTGTCATTTTTATAATAGAATATATTTAAATACTCTCCGCTAGGCCATAGTCGCTGTTTGAGATTGTGATTATTTAAAGGATTTTCCTGATTAGTATAATATATATATTCCCATTTATAGCTGTCCAAATCGGTAAATGCTATAAGGTCATGCTTGATATCAACAGCAGAAGTACTATTATCATAAGTATAATAGACCGAACGACCGGTGAAATCGGTAATGCGGGTAACATGGTCGTCTTGATTATAATCCAACAGCAATTTACGCCCTAGAGTATCAATGATAGAGCGGATTTGAGCACGAGGACCATATTCGAACTTAAGTTTGTTTCCGAGCATGTCGCTCTTTTCAAGAAGAAATCCAGATTTATTGAATATAGTCTTGTTACCGTTCTTTTCAGTAAGCACATATTGCTGATTTTCCAATTTAAATTCGAATGTAGAACCATTGGGACCTTTATAGGTACCGTTGTCTTCTTTTGTTATTCCTAATGGCCTACGGTCTGAATCATAATAGAGAATGTAATCCACATTATTGTAGTTTGCGAAAAGCAATGATTCTGCGTGATTCCACGTCCAACCAAAACCAAAGGGACCATTATAAATTAATTGACTCTTGTATTTTCGCGTAACTTGTAAATTCAATCCCCTGGAGCGAACAAATATATCAGCCGGTTCTTCCAACCAATATTCTCCGCTTACAAGGTCCACTGGATCGCCTCCTGAATAAATCGCGCGAGTTTCTATATTAACTCGAAAAACATTCACAAAGTCCTCTTGTGCATTTTTTAATGTCGCCTGTTGCAAGAGAAAGCTATTACTTCCTTTAAAATTAATAATAGCAACGTCATAGACTTTAGCAGGTGTAGTTTTCTCTTCGACCGCAAAATCAGTTTGCTCGTCGCTTTTACCACCGTTAAATTGACCAAAGGAATAGAGTAAACTCTGATTTTGTGCATTACCTGATACATCAGCCGGTGGTATGCTAGTAAAGCGCACATCTGTTACGATAGCCGGTGTATTTTGATTCGGATGTCCCACTGGATACATGATGGATACATTCTTTTTGGGCACAAGAACAGTTGCATCTTTGTCAGTAACTTCATTAACGATCTTAGCCTCTACGTTCGAAGTGGAAACGTATTCTAACAGGCTTTCTATTTGATCTTTAGAATTCGAGTGTAAAACTAAGACATCGTTGTCTGGGTCAGCTATAGCAGAGAATAGCCCAGCAACAGTACTAAGGGCAGGTGTACCCTGAATATCCTCAAAAATTCTGGATTCATTTAGAGATGCAGTGGCTCCAGCAATGTAATTATAATAATAGCCTAATGGATCAGCCATCGTATGCTTAAGGAGTGGATACTTTATACTGTAAGTATCAGCCGCTTGAATTCGTGCGTCTATTCGCCATCCAATTGGCATACGGAATGGACTGAAATCATCAAAAGGATTGTTCGCAGGAATGCCGGTGTCATCATTCAGGTAAGTCCATACTTGTGTGAAAGATTTGCGATCTTTCCAGATATTCTTAAAACCCATCAATTCACTTAATCTATAAAAAGCGGTTGTATTGCGGGATTCATATTTTTCTAAGATCAATTTTGCCAATTGCCCTAAATATGCCCCATGACCATAAGCATTCTCAAGACCGACCATAGCCGAATGTTGAACAACATTATCAATCAATGTTTCACTGTAATTTTCTGATGCTGCCAGCATATCAAAGGAGCCATACCAGACTAAGCCATGAACTTTAACAGGAGGCCGTATATTCCAGTATTTTTCATTCGCAAATCGATAGGCAAAATGAAAATAGTTCAATTTCTTCGATGCTATTGCGTTGTCGTTAGTGTATTTATTTTCATTGAATAATATGCCATCAAGATATAACTTGGGATTAATATTTTCACTCAGAATCGGAATTTGCAGATTGAGTCGTCGAGAAGCAATTTGAGGCAAATATAATCGATTATTATCCTTCTTACTTAGAATATTTCCTCCGTATAAATTATATCGTACAAAATCCAGATCATGGTATGAGTTATAGATTCTGATTTCATCGATCATACCTTTAAAATAAGACCGGTCACTTGTAAGGGGTTCATCAAATACATCTCCATCATTCGTCCCCCCTATCGCAGCGCCTCCAATGTTTTCACCAGCATTAACGGTTTTATATACGTACTTATCATCAGAAATCGTACGTTTGATATTTATGCCGTCCAAATATGTATCCATCTGTAAAGCAAATACTTGTTGATATACTCCATTCATAGTAGCCCAGCCGGAAGTATTCCGTATAGTGATGGCATAGTGATGCCATTTCTCATCAGGAGAAAACAGATAATCGTCACTAAATTGCTTGTTTTTTTGTGTGGATTCGTTGAAAATATTAAGCTTCGTTTGAATAGATGTGGAGCCATCTTGATTCTTGATCAATCTTGTTGCTAATCCATTTCCAAGGTTTTTTCCCCCTTCTTCATAAAGAATATGTTTTCCAGTTACATCATCCGGACCAACATTAAACCAAAATGAAACACTTCTTGTTTTCCCTTCTTCAATACCTTTCTCGTCTTTACCAAATATAAGTCCAGTATTGGATAGTTTCAGTATTCGATCAGCATTAAGTTTTGCAACAAAATCAAAACGAGAATCATCGATGTACTTTAGAAGCGTCAGTCCTCCCTCCCATAACAGATTCCAATCAGCAGTGATGCCAGTTCCTTTACCATCACCATTATCAAAATTCCAATAACCTTCTGCATAACCTTCTGCTTCTGAATTGTTATGCGACAAAAACGGCTTACATTCAATTTCAACTGAATCTATCTTTTCGGCGTGCTTTAGATATTGATTATAGAGATAGATACCTTCCGGAAAGTCGACCGATTGACTATCAGCAAATTCCCATAATGTTTTAGGGTTAGAATTGGGTAGGTAATACCACTGTTGCTCATTGTAAAGAAACCCTCCATTTGAATCACGATAAATCCAAGTCTCCCCCAGCGGCGTGGTTATTGGGTATTTATTTAATACTCCATCACTCGGTGTAATCTCGTAAATTGACGCTGTAGCTATGTCGCTCCCTGGACCAGTTATCGTAGAGCATAACTCTATCGGAAGAGACAAAGGAAGTGTATTACGCCCGTTGTTCTTGATCAATTGCCTAAACGGTATGTCATTCAAACTACCATGTTTATTTTGAATGACTTGTTCAAAGTATTCGACTGAATTTTGTTGTATATGATTTTTAAATTTGGCTACAGAAAGTGGATCAGTCCAGAGAGGTTTTTGGGGCCATAAGTAACTTTGATTTGAGTAGTCTGTGTCATCCTTTGTATAATCGTCTATACGCCATTTTGAGTTTATACTAGTAGTCACCTCACCTGGATCAGGAATTTGGTTATTATTTGTATCCACCCAACTATGGAATAGGTCAATACCCTGCTGTAACTGTATACTTTTAAACCATGGCACAAGTGATACCCAGCAGCTTTTGTCTGAATAGTTTCCTTTAATCGAGGCATTCAACCATTGTTCTGAAATCCATACTTGTGCTATTACCACGTCTTTGAGCGACTCCTGATTGGGCAAAGCTGGATTACTCTCATACTGATGACCAGTTACATACCGGGCGGGAAAACCAGATAGGCGATACAGGGCAATAAGCAGACTGCACTGATCGTACTCATTGCCTTTGCGGGTCAGGTAAGTGCTTAGCGCTCCTTTACGGGACAGTTCATAATCCTCGAATTCAATATTAGAATACACCCAATTATAGATTTCGATTGGATTGTAATTTAATTTTTCAGCCAACTGTGCCAATTCCAGATTAAATTGTGTCTCTAAAGTAGGAGATAGATACTTATAGTAAATTGGGTATACATTATAAAAAGTACCTAAATAATTCCTTAGGTCTGGGATATTATCATTTTTACCACTAGGACCATATATATCGCGAGTCCAGTTGACGGCCATAGCCAATGCCAAGTTGAACTTCTCTATATCATTAGAAGCTAAAGCCACATTAAATGACTGAGTACCATAATAAGTTAAGAATTTTTGTAAATCTGTAAACTTACCCGTACGAGTTTTAACGGAAGGGCTTGCTACCAATGTTTCTAATTGTGACAGAGTTACATTAGTGATTGGATCATTAGCATAACTGGTAAACGGGCTGGCCAAATCTGCTTCTGGTAGATTAGGCGCCCAATAATTACCTGCATTTAATGCATGAGATAACACAAGGATTACTATAACTGGTAGAAATGCAGAGTAGAATGCTTTAGGCTTCATAACTAATATTATTGCTGTTCAATTATACTCTTAGAATAAGTTATATTGAATTAAAGAAGTGTGATTAATGTAAATATACTTTAGCTGTAGTCCACTGTATGGCAGCATCGAATAAATCCTTACCTTGCGGGCTAATCACATTGAAGTTATCAGTGAAAGGAAAGGCTAGTCTACGGGAGGGGGCTCTAGTCCCATTTTGCAATAGAGCTCCGGGTTCATAACCAAATATTAGTTTTTTATCCGGCTGATCTGCCACTTCGGCAATAGTGACGGCATTCTGGCCTGGGTAACCCCAGAAAAACCAGCCGTGGTTCGCCAATGCAATATTAGCGCTACTTGCCAAGTAACCGGCCGTGAGTGGATGTCCCTCGCTCGTTGCAACGATTCGAAGTACTTTATTGTCAGTGAAAAGTAAATGTTCTGGGTCATAGCTATCGAAGACCCCAGAACTAGCAGCTTCTTCTGGTTCCACTTTTCGTACCAAACCGAAGAGTCTGAAAAGCTGATCATTCATGGCTATTACTGGAACTTGAATCTTCGCCCATTTAATCTGCGCCCATTCTTTGGAAAACTCGTTGTGCTGCAGATTATTTGAAAATACGACCAAATCGTACTGTTCCACCGTGCTTAGAAACTGTTTCATTGTGTTTAGATCAATAGCAGTGTTCTCGTCGTCTGTTACCGGATCATCATTAGAATTAATAACAATAAATCCGCGTGCTCTCAGCAGTTCCCTGATTTTTGCATCACTGGCTATTGTATATACATCGGTTTCTTCATTGTTATAGACAAACAAGGCGCGTGGCTGAATCAACGCCTTTAAGCAAAGCGCGGTGGTATAGACATCCGACCAGCTACCGTCTGCAAGCTGCTTTTCAAGTAAGTGCGCCCTAGCCTTTCCTCGTTTATCATCCAAAAATATTGCATCCGCTAATGGTAAAGGAGAAAGTAAAGCAACCGAATCATAAATAGTGGTATTAGGGTTATAAGTACCCTGATAGTCGTTCAGTATCCAACCAAATTTATCAGCCGAGGTGTAATGATCCTGAGCCAAGGCTTGATAGGCGAAAGTGGATACAAAGGTGCTCTGAGTATTTTTGGGACTCCACCCGTATTTACCTGTACCGTTGATCGACTGTAATACAGACCCATCAACTGTTGTCGCGCCAACACCGACAGGCACAGTGGTATCTCCACGTAAAAACGCAGATATAGAAGCATTTTCGCTCAGATGCCAATTTGATTGTGACTCTTTACGAGCCAGAAGAGCGAGCGCGCTGTCATAGGGATCCGGAAGATAGCGCCAGTGGCGGCCCCAGCCGAGTTCAGTACCTTCCACTGTGTAGGCGTAGAGAGACAAGCGGGTGTGATAGAGGTAGGGATCAATCCCATAGCGTTGCAACACGCGGGTTGCACTAGCTATGGCTGTAATGTCCTGAGTCATCTGCCCCTGTAAGTAGGCTAGGCCCGCACGAATAGATGCCGCACTGGATGCCATTGTCGCTTTGTTCGCTGATAGTGCCTGGAGTGCAGCAGCGGTGCTAATAATTCGATCCTTATCGGTATTTCCCCAGTACCCCGCAGTGTTTTGCTGGGCGAGGAGCCACTGTAAGCCTCGTTTCGTCGCTTGATTCAGATCGGTCGGCTGTGTGTTCGTTGTCAATCGGACAGAGTTTGGTGCACAAACCCAACTGATATTTTGAATTTTCCCCGAGACATCTTGAACGGCAGCGACGGCATAGTGTACAGTCCCGGTTACTTCAATGTTCGCGTCGGAGAAGCTCGTACCCGTTACTGAAGCGTATTTAAGCTCATGAAATAAGGGGTATTTACCCTCATAGCTTTTATACATCTGTTCGATCTCTAAAGGCGAGATTGCTCTATAGATGTAATAACCCGTAATCCCCGTCGCTGGGTTCGGTGCAGACCAGCTTAAATTTGCCTGGTTGCCAGAGTAATAGCAATTCAACTCTGTAGGCGCTGATAATTCGTCTCCTTTTATATAATAGGATTGCCCGGTCGGACCGACATTACCCGCAGGATCTATTGCATAATACCGGAGGAGCGTGGTACTCGTAATTCTAAGCGATGTACCTGAAGTATATAAAACAGTCGGATAGCTTTCATCTAAGGAATAATAAATCTTTGCACTCGGTTCACTCATTAGGGTTACGTCAAAGTCGCTACTGAACCGTCCCTCCGCCACGTTTGCCTTTACCACAGGAAGCGACTGGTCTACTTTAAAGAATAAGTCTACACTAGTTGCTGGTTGATTAGGCTGTTGTATCTTTAAAGTGTATGAGTAATGCTCGCCCGATAGATAGGTTTCGTGTTTAGACCCAGGATAAATTGTACCTAATTCAGGATTAAAGCCCAAATCAGTAGTGACAAGTAATGAATCTAACCCAAGCGACCCGCGTTTTTGTGAGAATTTAATAACGTGTTCTCCTGCATTTACATTCACTGAGTAGTTATCGTGATTTCCTCCATTTATGCCCGCCTGTTTCACTAAATACCAATGCCAATTTGTAGCATACGCCTCATCGCTGACCAAATGCAAATTAAACAAATTTATATCCATCCAATCGTCAGAGTCGAGTTTAAGCCAGAAGTTATTCTGTTTATAATTATTACCTAATAATATCCTGCCCCATATATTGAATCTTCGATAGGCTAAATTGAAGTTGTAAGATGCAAGTGCACTCTGAGGCGGATTAGCACCTTGGTAAAAACTATTGTCATCAACTATAATATATGCACCAGATTCATCAGGGATATTATGTACTTGTAATGGCGCAAATAGTCCTTGCCCCGCAGCTGCTTCTGCCTCTATTAGAATGTTCGGTTTAAGCTCGATCTCCAACTCTATGCCATTATTAGTAATTTTAGCCTGATTTTTAAATTCATTTCCATATCGATCCGTTATCGATATTATTTCTTCTTGGGTTACGTCTGGCATTAACCACATTAATTGAAGTTTATCACCTCCGATTTTATTGATCGCCAGCGTCGAACCTGCGCGTGGGTAGGTCTCCGTAACAGGAGCTATTAAAGGCAGTGCATTATGGCTAAGATCGTCATAGTAAAGTAGTTCGTGGTAATCCTTGATATTATCTTGAAGAGGATCTGTATTGTCAGCTACTGACCAGTCATCAGGGGCATATATTGTTACAAGGAGTGGCTTCGCTTGCGCTGAATAGACCGGATTAGTAGCAGTCTCTGCCAAAGCTGATATATAATAGCGGCCAGGACGCAACTCATTAATAAGTTTTGTAATTAAATCCGGTGTTCCATATGTAATTGAATATTCATCCCACGTATTATCATGATAGCTCTTAATTTGGAAGGTGAATTTGCTTAGGGGCAGACCTAATGGATTATTAACCTTGGCTTGGATTTCCAGTTGCGACCCATTTAGTTGAACTCCATCGGTAATGTCCTGCGGATTGGAAGGTTTGACCCAAGTAACCGATAACCGCTCAACTCTGATTCTAATTAAGCTTGCTTTGGTTAACATGTTCCCATTCTGTATATAAGTTAATTTAAGAACACAATTAATATAATCCTTACCTGCCAATTGAGCTTGATCAGCAACTTTTATAATTCCTTGATTATCTATAGAAAACGCAGAACCTGTAAGCGATACCTGGGTGGGCACTACATCCCAGTCAATATTATTGACTTCTGTGTTATTTGGGGCGCTTTCATTAATTTTGAAATCATACGCCAGATTCATCAAATCAAAGTTATCATCTCGCAATACTGGATTTCCCAAGGATACGTTTAAAAGCCAATACTGTTGTGGCCCGTTCGCTGGACTATTAGCGTCATAATAAATATACTCCTCCAATAATAGCGAGTAAATATATGCATTGTGAAAACCAACTTTATAATAAGTGCCGGAGAAAAGCCATCCTAGTTTTGTATGGTAAAACCAAGATCCAGCAGTATTGAATGCATCATATTTAATATAAATCCAGCCTATGTTATAATGGTATACCCAAAAATAATCGGGCAGATGTGTAATTGTATAATGATCTCCAAATATGGCAAGAAATCCAAGCCAATGTATATCAACAAAATAGACATCTGAATTGTCCGATTTAGTCAGAGTTCCCAAATGAACATCAGAAACCGTGGTACTACCAGGCTGATAGTCTGCTTTCTTGGATCCGTGCACGGTTTGCGGTATAAATTCATCCGAAGGCACTTCGATCCCTGGCTCTACCGCTGAAAAATCGTCCGCAGCCCAAGCAGATAAATCAAAACTAAAAACATACTTTACTTGACCAATATTAGCAGGGTGATAATTCTCGGCGACAGGAGTATTTTCTCCCCAGGGATAACCTTGACCATTTACGATAGGTCCTAGAACAGAATAATTTAATTCCTTGAATCTGTTATAAAATGGAGCAGACAAAGCCTTTAGCTGCCCGAGTAGAAGAGGTGCATAATTATCTTCAGGAATTGTACTAAATGACTCTACCATTTGCCTTATGGCAGTACCAGTGCTGCCGGGCTTCATTGTTTCCATGTAATGAAAGGCCTGATAGGCCATATTCTTGGCTTGTCCAAGATTGGCAGGAGCATAATTACTTTCAATCACCTGCGGATCTAATTGGTCAGAGCCATCAGCAATCACTGATTTCATAAACCACCATGCGGGTGCTGCGGCGAGAGACTCTGATGTCACCCAGTTCAATAAGAGCAGGGGTGAAAATAGATAGATGAGCAGTAGTTTATAAAATCTCATGGGCCAATCATTAGAATTTGAATCGCAATGAATCGCTACGCAGCGAACTAGTCCCCATTACTACCGAAGGGCCCCATCTGGATATCACCCTGTTTCTTCATGAGAATTGTGCCGTCGGAGTGAATGACGGTACCAGCACCTACAGTCAAAGTACCCGTAATTAAAGTATCACTGGCAACTTCAACTGTATTCTTTTCCGTTGTAGTTGCCGTAGCGGGAGTATTGATCATGGTGACAACCGGGGACGTACCATGATTAAAACGCATCTTGCTGACCCCTGCGTACAGCACGTTATCAATGCTCCATAGATTATCTGTTCTATAGAAATCACTGGATGCAGCATATTCACTTGCACCGAAATGAATTACGCCACTGCTATAGTTTACGGTAGTTCCACCGCTATTTGGAATTTCATAATCCCACCGATTTGTAGCGATTGACACAGCGCCATTGTGATGAGCACTGAAGGTGTCATTAACCCCTACAGTGGGAGCCGTGAAAGCGCCCACCCATTGAGCATTTTCATCAATTACGTTTTCCCCACCGATATTCAGCGAAACTGCTGACAGGCTGCCGGAGACTTTTGCGTTGCCCACGACATCGAGGGCTTGAGTGGGGGTGGAGGTGCCGATGCCGACGTTGCCACTTTGATTTATGTGGAAGAAATCTGTAATGCTACCGGTTGTCGCACGGCCAATGTAGAAAGAATCGTCCTTCGGAGAACCAAGAGTGCCACTACCAAACTTAACTTCCCAGTTGGGGATATTAGGATTGTTTGTGTTGGAACTCATAACAACCTCCCCCGCACTGCGAACACCGATGGCTGCTTTATTTGGTATATCAGCGTAGGTACCGTCCAAGTAAAGGTAGGGGTTGGAAGAACTGGCAGTGATTTGACCAGTGAGGGACGTAATCGCACCAGTCGAGTTGATGGCTCCCAGAGAGCCAACCCATTTGCCGGTGGCATCGATGACTGGGGTACCGTTTACGCGAATATCGCCCGCAACGTCGAGCTTGCCGGTGGGGTTGTTGGTACCGATGCCGACGTTGCCGGTGGTGGCAATGGTGAGGTAATCCGCAACTGTATTTCGTCCAATTTTGAATTTGTTGGCATCTGATGACTGAAAGAGTTGCCATTCAGTACCGGACAACTGCCCAGCGCGTTTCAGTGCCAAGCCAGTGTCACCGGTACCGCTATTTTCTAACAAAAGCGGTCCGGGCGATACAGCACCACCCGACCCTGAATTTGTCGTTAACGTAGCTTTTCCTGCTACTGACAACTTCTCAGTCGGGGTACTGGTGCCGATGCCGACTTTACCCGAGGCGATAGTACTCAGTATAATATTGCCATTCACGGAAGATCCAGTACCAGGGTTCATGGTCACACTCCCGCCAACAGCCCCCCCCGATCCAGCGGTAAGCTGAATACTTCCACCTACACCGTATGATGAAGAACCCCCAGTGAGGGCGATATTGCCGGATTGACCCATCGAAGAGCCTGTAGACAAATTCAGATTACCGCTATTTCCACCGGTGGCTCCTTGTGTACCAATACTCAAAGCATGGGTGTCATTGGCATAAGTACCCGCACCAGTCCCGGCTTGAATCCACCTGGCACCTCCTGACAAAGTAATAGATCCGTTAACATCAAGGGTCGATGAAGGTGTGGTGGTGCCTATACCTACTTTACCGTTTGTGTTGTTAATAGCTAGATAAGACCCACCATTGGCTCCCAGAGTAGTGAGCCGTGAACTGGAATCCGATTTAAGAAAGACTGTATCGACACCATTATGCTGTAATGCAATGCCTGCCGTGGTACCTGATGTGGGGGCAATCACCAGTTCGCGACCGGCGTCTGGGGCAATATCACTCGCACCGCCCAAGCGAATTCCTGTACCAATAAGATTACCCTTCAACCATGCATTTCCGGCAGCGGTGATGTAGAAGGCGTTGCTGGTCTCGGACGGCTCAATGGTGCTATTGGCATTGATGTCGCCTGATCCGTTGCCAACTAGGAAGAGGGGGCGATTGGGTGAGGTGAAATCAGTATATGCCGGCAGGTTGGTGTCAGTATTACTGTTATACATGCCGGTTACGAAGGCATTGCGGTGGTTGGCTACGAGTCCCGTACCGATGGCTGCTGAATTCGTGGCAGGTTCAAAGGTTTTCGATTTGTAGCCAGCGACGAATGAATAATCTGAGCCAGCGTAATTGGACTCTCCAAGGGCTACTGAGCTTGTGCCATTGGCGGTAGTATTTTTACCCACAGCTAAAGAGGAGGCTCCGTAAGCGTAGGAATTCTCGCCGAATGCCACTGCATTAGTCTGCGCAGCCTGGGCATGCTTACCGAACGCAAATGTATAGGCAGAACTCGAAAAGGTATCTTCACCAAATGCAAATGAATAGTTGCCACTGGCATACATCGGGGAAGTTGTACCTTTGCCAAATGCGAAAGAATGAATACCAAGGGCTCTGATGTTGTTACCAAAGGCATAGGCACCGTCCCCAGGCACCAAGGTGTCTATACCAAACCCAAAAGAATAGTCCCCGATGGCACTATCGCTCCAATAGCCAGCATTGCTGGCGTTCAGGTAGCCTGCTCTGAATGCCAAGTGCTCGGGATACCAGAACATACGTGGGGTGGTTGTCGAACCACTGCCCGGAGGAACGAAGGTCGTACTCGTTGGATCATAGGCACCGGTTTCCCAAACTGGCCCAACAGAGTTGGTGGCAAGAAGGGTAACCCCGGTGAGTGATAACCCGCCCAGAATGAGCAGGGACTTGATGGTAGCTGATGTATCCATGGAGGTGAGTTGGTAAGGTGATCCGGCAGCGATAAAATAAAACCGATGGGAAATACCATCGGCGGTTAAGGCCGTGTGTAAATAACGGCAGCAAGTGATAAATGAAATACACGTAATTAAACGAACTCATGCAATTTTAATTTCCCGGAGATTTTACCTATAAGTATATCTTATTCATTGATGAATTTATTCCACTACTGATTATGATGGCTGGCTGCTTTCTGGAAGAAAACGTGCGATGATGCCGTGAGTGTTCGTTAATCCGGCTATTTAATTTTTTGCGCCTTTTTATGGCTAAAAACCCTACGGCATCTTGCCTAGGTGTTTTTCATCTAGCATAGGTGGCATCGGCATAGAGCTAACATAGCGCCTATGTTCGGATTATGTGATGATCGCTGAAAGACACACGGGCAAGATGCCGGCAAGATGCCCGTGCCTGAAGTTTGACTCCGACTAGATAAATCAATGCACCGTTGATCGCAAATAGGCGGACAAGAATGTCCGCCCTCCGTTGGCATAACAGGCGGACAAGAATGTCCGCCCTCCTTTGGTATAACAGGCGGACAAGAATGTACGCCCTCCGTTGGGTGTTTGAAGCACGCGGAGAGCGGGTATTCTAACCCGTGCAATTTGAAACAGCCAACAACTACGAAATGCACTGCCAGGGGTAAGAGCGACGAGCGCGTACGGCTCGTCCGCTGCATTGGCGACTATTTGGGAGTGTTGAATAGTGGTGTATTGGGGGATAGAACCTGCTAAAGCAGGAACTCCAACGGATGGCTGCGTTCTCAGGGGTGATAGCTCGGGGCGGAGTGTATCAAGTGCTCATGGTAAAGGATAGAACAGCAAGCGGGGAGTACCAAACAAGGAACGGGGAGCCCCAAACAACGAACGGGGAGCATCAAACAACGAGCGGGGAGCATAAAAAGGGAGTGGAATCGATTTATAAACTAGCGGGGAGTATCAAACAAGGAACGGAAAGCATTAAACAACGAGCGGGGAGTATTACACAACCTGCGGGGAGCGGTAAAAGGGAGTGGAATCGATTAATAAACCAGCGGGGAGTACCAAACAAGGAACGGGGAGCATCAAACAACGAACGGGGAGCAGCAAACAACGAGCGGGGAGCGGTAAAAGGGAGTGGAATCGGTTTAAAAGCCTACGGGGAGCGCGCGTGTCCCGCTTGCATTCTTGTGAGTCTCGCACAAGGTGGAAATGCCTGAGGTGCGGGACCCGTGACACCTTCTACTCTGCCCACTCCTTACCTTTGCGGGTCAGGCTCGGGATGGGTGTGATGGTGCTCGCCTTCGCATTCGCAGATAAAGTGCATGGCGTGGCACTGGTCGCACTCGACGAGTTTGTGGTCCTTGGCGAAGTCGCGCCAGTGCTCCTGCTGCTTTGGAGTGAGAATGCCGCTGCCCTGGCAGAGGGGGCATACGTGATCGAGGGCGGAGAGAATGGCGTGGCGGATGAAGGCGGAGGCATTCGGGAGTTTTCGAATGGCTTCGGCGAGGGTGGGGTCCACCTTGAATGTGATGATTTCCTGTTTCGTAGCAGACATGGATTGATGGAAGCGTGGTGCTTTTCCTTTGCCATGGCAATGGTCTAGTGCTGGATTGACCGATTCTTAGGCTTGGCAACGCTACGAACACTCGCTGTTCTTCAAAAAAATGCAAAGGGTTAACATTACATCGGTACATCGTACACTGTCACTGGCGCTGGTTCTCATGGGGAGCGCCCATGCCCTCGCGGGAAATGCGCGGGCTGCGGAGGGCGCGGAGGCGGCGCCTGTCGCTGGCGGCCCCATCGTGGAGCTGGAGCGCTTCATCGTGGAGGAGAAGGCGAGCGACCAGAACTCGCTCTCACCGATGGCACGTCCGGTGCGCGGAATCTTTGGGGACTCGGTCTCGGTACTGGATATCCCGCGCTCGGTGACTGTTCTCACGCCGGAGGCCATTAAACAGTACGGCTTGCGCGACTTCTCGGACTTGGAGAAAGTGGGTGCGGGTACGGCGCGGATTAACTACTTCGGCCTGCCGGGAAGCCCGGTGCTGCGGGGAGTGAAGGCGGGGGTGTATTTTGATGGCATCCTGCGGGCATTCCAGCGCAATGAGATGCCTACTTCCTTCGGCTCCATCGAGCAGATGGATATTGTGAAGGGGCCTGCTCCGGCGCACTTCTCCCCTACCCTCACTGGCGGGTTCGTCAACTTCATCCCGAAGGCTCCCTACTTCGAAAAGGAGCGGTACGCGGTGAGCCTTACCCTCGGCTCGTGGGACTACTATCACGCGCAGCTCGATGCCGGGGCTCCCTTTATGCTGGGCTCGAAGCCCGCTGCCTACCGCATCTCCATCAGTGGGCAGAACGCGGATAGCTACTACGACCGCGTTAAGAACGATTACCTTTCCGTTTACGGATCGTTAAAGACGAAGCTGGCTGAAGGGCTGACTCTCACAGTGGGTGGCGAGGTGTATCACTATAAGAGCAACGAGAATCCGGGAATTAACCGGCCCACTCAAGAGCTAATCGACCACGGGCGCTATGTGATTGGCGAGCCGGCGGATATCTCCAGTGCGGCGTGGGGTGGGAATGCGGTGCGCACGCTGGTGGAGTTTCCTTACAATCAGTTATACATCAATCCGTCTCTCAATGCGCTGGCCATACCTGGCCCTACCGCGCGGGCCGCTATCTCACCCGCTCTCCTCGCCACGATGATAGACCTGAATGACCCCGCGCAACGGGCTGCGCTCTACTCGCTGCAGCCGAATGTGGAGAACCTGCCAAAGCGCACCCCAGCGCAGGCTGCAGTTGCCCAGGCCGCACTCGACCAGGCAGCGAAGCCCGCGCAGGATGCCTATGTGTACACGAAGCAGTATTTCGATGCCGGGGGGAAGGTCTTGACGGCCCCTATCGAGGGGAATCAGGTGCTCTCGGATAGCAATGACTATGCGGATGCGGATGACTTTATCGCGTTCTTCAAACTTGAGGGTACGCACAACCCGGACCGCCACTGGCGCAACCAACTCTTCATGGAAGGGCTCGAGACGGACAAGCTCTCGACCTATGGCTACGGCGTCTCCACGCGGCAGTTTGTCATCGATAACAAATTCACCGTGACGGAGTGGCATGACTTCCTCGATACTGAGTTAAACTATGGCGGTGAGCTGCGTGGCTCCTATGCCCGCACACTGCAGGACTTCTTTGCCGAGCCCTTCTCCCGCCGGGATATTACGCAAGGGACTATCTCCACGAACAGCATCATCCTGGCCGGTCCGCAGCGCGACCCAAATGGACGCAACCTATGGTCACCGGGGATCGGTGCGAATCTCCGCTCTCAAGTCTATCAAGAGGCGCTGTTTGTGCAGTCCAGCTCGAAGCTCATGGAGAAACTCACCCTGCATCTCGGGCTGCGCGGCGAGTACGCGCAGTTCTGCTCGGACTTGCCCAGCCAGGTGGACCGCAGCAGTGCCACCCTGAAGGGCAATCTGAAGGATAACAGCGACAAACCCTACTACATGGCCTCGATAAGCCCTGTGTTTGAAGTGACAAAGGGACTGAACCTCTACGCCGCTGTGCAGGTGGGGACAGGCATTGACCCGGCAACCGGCGGTGTGATCTTCGGCGACAATAACTTCACGGAGACGGAGCTTTACGAGACCGGAGTGAAGACCGCGTTGCTGGACGGGCAGTTGGTTAACACACTTGCCTTCTACTACTGGGACCAGACGAAGTACAGCGAGCGCGATGGCGCTGTGGAGCCACTGCGCGGGCAGGGTATAGAGTGGGAATCGACCTACTTGGTAACCGAACGATTCACGCTCACCTCGGCCTTCACTGCGCAACGGGTGAACGTGCGCAAGTCCACTGTCGGCTACGGTGCAATCGCTCAAACCGAGCAAGACTGGGCGCTGAATGGCGGGATTCTAAACTCAGCGCGCGATCGTACCATGCCGAATAATCCGGAACTGAACTATGCGGGCTCACCCGAGGTAACCGCGAGCCTCTTTGCGATGTACGAGTTCCCCTTTGGCCTGGGAATCTCAGGCGGTCCCCAGTGGCGCGATGGCTACTGGCATAACTTTGACCACACCATCCGCATTCCGAGCGTAGTGCTGTGGAATGCCAATATTTTCTACCGCTACCAGTCGTGGGAGGTGTTTCTGGCCATGACTAATCTCACCAACGAGGACTACTACACCAGCGCGGAACCGACCTTCGCCGGCAATACCTTGATAGGCAAAGGGTTGCCACTGGGATGGAAGTTGACGGTCTCGTACACGTTCTAGTCAGACATCCTGATGGATGTGGTGTGAAATGGGACGAGACCATTCTCTATGCAGCACCAACGGCGCTGCATAGAGAATAGAGCACCTTTCGGGTACTCGGAATGTCTGCGATCATTCGGTAGGCGTACCACTCAACAGGCCAGTGGTCGAGAGCCCAAGTCCCGTGGGCAGTGCTCCACTGCTTATCGTCCAGTTTAGGACACCGCTTCCGCCTGTGGCTTGGAGTTGCGTGGAGTAACCTTGGTTAAAGGTGCCATCTGGCAGAGCAAGCGTGGTGATTGTGGGTGGAAGCAAGGATAACAACGTTCCCGTGATCTCGATGTCGTTGTTGTTACCATTAATCTGGCCAATCCCTCGATCTGCGTAACCGCCCCCGTTGTAGATGTAGGCGCGGAAAGTGACTGTACTGGATTCTACAGTCTGTAGAGCCGCGATAGCGCTGGTGTTAAGAGTGCTGGTCACTCCGGACCAGCCTTTGTTTAACGCGAAAGTACCAATCTCTGTACCAGCGCTGGTAAACCCATTAGCGCTGTATTCCACCGTCATCATTCCGTTGGAACCTTGACTATAACCCGAGATTTTAACACTGGAAATCCCCATCCGGTAACCAGCGACAGGGGCGACCGTCCACTGGAAATAGTAGTTGCCCGTCTTTGCAGCAGCAAGGGTTGTGGGATTGTTGCTGGTGCGCGTGTTAATTGCTCCCGCCCCTTGGTAGGCCTGCAAATTCCCTGCGGTAAACCCGGCTCCGCGAGTTATCGCGCTTCCACTCACCCGAGAGGAAGTGGCGGATGCGTTCGCAGAGACTGCATCACCGATTATACTGCCAACCGCCAGCAAGTCCCATGCTGCCAGGGTACCGCTTTGCCCATCGGCCAGTGCCACTGCGACACGCTCAGCCGAAGGCAGGCTTTCGCCAAATGCATTATAGGCACCGACTGCCACGTAATAGGTGGCGTTGTGGGTCAGCCCTGTGATGGTAAAGTTCGTAGCTGAGCCGACATCCATGGAATTGGTATAGGAACCGCTAGCGGTTCCCCAGCGTACACGATAGCCACTCACTCCCGATACTGTACTCCAGCCCAGGGAGAGGCTCAAGTTCCCATCGGTAATGCTGGTGATAGTCGGCGCTGTGGGAGCGCCAGTGGCCAGAATGGTCACCTGATTAATGGTAAAACTGCCACTGGTCGCACGGACCTTGAGCGAGTGAATCCCTGCGGTAAGTGTCACATTCCCCGTAAGTGTACCACCGCTTGCTCCTGTGGCGATTGCAGTGACATCGTCTGCCGCGAGTCGCACCGTGCCCCCAGCAGTAGTGGAGGCAGCGACCGCGTACGTACCGGTCTTGGGCACGATCACGTTCCATGAAACCCAGCCCTTGTCGTTAAGAGTGGCATTACTATTTCCCCAGCCGAGATTCTTGTTGGTATTGTTCATCAACGCTGGTGCGAAGACGCCATTACTGGGAGTTACCCGCAGATTGCGCAACCGATCGTCCTGCCCCTGAATGAGCGGATAGAGGTTCAAGTCGATGAGCCCTTCCACAGCAAATGCATCGCCCCAACTCGGCCACTGCGCATACGTACCCAGGGTATTCAGTTCTCCCCCGGCGTAGTGAAACATATTGAGCGCGGTCGCATTGACGGTGGCGGAGCGGCTGTCTCCGTACTTCGCTTTGTTCTGCATGGGCGAGCCACCGGTATCACTGCCGAGAGACCAGCCGCCTTCATAAGTAGTGTACTTCAATCCGAACGCGAGTGCCCAGTTTGCTTGGATGTTTAACTCGTTCTGATAACCAGAGCCAGGAGGTTGCCCAAGGGCTTCACCGCCACCGGGAAACGCGTCCAAATACATCTGGTCGATCGAGGCCAGTCGCACATCTTCGATGAAGGCGATGTTCCCCGCTGTACCGAGGCCGTCGATGCGCAGTGTCACCGTTGACCCGGCACTTGCGGTGAAAGTGTTTGATGAATAATAGGCGGTGCCACGTGTCCAGAACACCACCCACGATTCCCACGGGTAGGAGCTATTCCACGCTGTTGGAGTAAAACCATCCCCACCTTGGTTAAATGACTTTGCGTTCGAGGCCACACCATTTACGAAAAGCTTCAGCTTCTGAGTATCCGCGATGGGGTTGCCATTGCCATCGAGCGGCGCATTCGTCTTCACGCGTTGCACAGCCTTAAAGACAAAGGAATAGATATTCGATGTCTGTGTTGAAGGGATGGCGACCGTGATCGTCATCGAGCCCGTGCCATCAATATAGCCAGCTTGACTGCCTTGATAAGGAGCGGGAATGTCGTCCCCTGCCCCTGCATCACGGGCAATTCCAGCAGTACCAGTGAACGTCCACGTCGCTCCAGCAGGAGCCTGCGAATAGCCATTGGCAATCGCAGGGGTTTCAAAACTGGAGTTGTTCATGATGTTCGTCGTACCGTACCCATTGGCTGCTCCGTAATAGGAGGCGCCACCACCACCATAAAAGAAGTAGCTTACCGGGCGCGGTGTAGCCGAGTGTACGATGCCATCCCCGTTGTTAAAGTAATCATCAACAAACTTGAGTGGACCACTCGCTGTGCCATTCGCATCGGCATATTGCCATTGGTAGAGCGGGCGAATTCTGGTGTGCATCGCATCGTCCCCATAGATGCTGCGGAAGATATTACTTATCTGAATACCGCGAAGTATCATCTTGCGCAGCCGCCATGTGTAGATGGAAGTATATTCATTGCTCCCATTTTTTGCGGTGGAAAGATTGTCGAAGTTAATGATCGCAAAGTCAGTGCCTCGCGCCAGAGGGTCGGTTGACGAACTCAGCGCAGCGTCAACATCAGCCCGCGTCATATTGGTGAGGTCGCCATACTGCCTGAAGGCATCGCTAAAGAAGTTCCACACCTCATTCGACAGCTCAACATAGACTCGGAGATTTGGATTCAATGGAGGATAGACTGGGTTCGCGGTCGGTGCGCTATATGGCTCCACGCCATCCGAGCCGTACTTGATGAGCTGGGCTAGTTTATAGACATAGCTCGTGGTATCTGCGGATGTCCAGCCACTCGCCATCATGGGTAGATTTACGAAAAGATCGCGTCCAGTTTCATTGCACAGCATAACCTTGTGTTCCCAGGAAGCTCCGTTGCTGTACATGTTTCCCCAATTAGGCAGATAGACATTCGTACGAGAAACACCACCGGACTGGTTGAACCACGCTGGAGGTGTGCGGTCGCTCCAGAAACGTTCCTGGTTGGCATTATTAAGGTCAACCCGGAGCGTGGTGTACTTGGCCATCGCCGCTCGGATATTGGAATTAAAGACAATGTCATTCGCATAGCTCGTATTCGAGTCCGGGGCTATGGGACGCATAAGTTTCAAGTCGGTGATACCATTGTTTCTGGCAGGAGATTGCCCTGTGCGGTCTGTATTGCGGAATTGAATCGTGGATGCGTTCCAGCCATTATTAACTCCTTTGTATGTACCCGTGGTAGTATTCGTGCCTGCGTTATAACTATAGGAGAGGGTATTACAGTTTCCCTGAATAGAAACAGTTGCTTTTCCAGTAAAGCTGAAGGTGATGGTGCCGCGCATCAAAGGGTCTATATCAAGTCCCTGGTTAAGGCTTTCTTGAAAGACATAAGCGCAATTACCTTGTGGCCAGCCATTGGCATCCATGTTGGGTCTGGCACCCCCATCCACGCCTTCCCACCCATTTCTCGCGCATTTAACAATGTCCGCATAGGCCTGCCCCCAGCTGCCGGAGACATTGAACCCAAGGTCCATGACCGGATCGATAACCTCTTCGGGTGTATTGGCACTGGACCACTTCAAAATGAGTGCCGCAGTTCCCGTTAACTCCCGGTACTCAACCCTAATATCATAGCGGGTGCCCTGCGTCATAGCAAACGTTCCCGTATAGGTGCCGGCAGTGTTCCACTGGTCTATTACAACGGTCCAAGTCGGTCCGCCCGCAATCTTAAGATAAACACGCACGCCATCGTCGCAGGTGGCTTTCAGCGTGTAGGTCTCAGTAAATGCGGCTATGACCTGCCCGGTATAGCGTACGGAAAAGTTATCCACTGGAAACGATTTGTACGGTTCCGCGATAGAACCGCCGACTGGGAGAACAGTGCCCCAATCGAAGTTTAAGCGAACCTCTTTGCGTGTAAACGCTGGCGACCCTGTCAGGTCAGTGCTGGTATAGTAATCACCAACCAGCCCTGCATCGGTATAACCTCCGCCGACGGCGGCCGTCGCAACATTCGTAGCAACAATTGCACCGATGAGACCCATTACAGGCAGTTTCAACAGTTGTATCACAGACATAGGAACACGACCCGTTCTAGAAATGAATCGAAGGAACATAGTAGATCTATTAGTAAGGAGTTTGGAGTAAGGAAAAATGAGGCTGCGCGGACCTGACAGATACTACAGGATACACCAGACCTGTCAATTGTGCCCACAGGGGCAATTTCGCCAACAGTGCATTTCTAAGTTGATACTATATCCCGAAACAGTACCGGAAACGCTATGAATGCGATCGCACCAAATGGATCTAGCCCCAGCCCCGGCGCTGCCGTCCCCAGGGGACTCCATTCTTCGCATGTCCCGCCACAAGAGGATTAGGCCTGTTTTGCAACCTTCTTAATCCTGCGAACTTCGCGGAAGTCACCGCCGAGAAGATCCTTCAATAGCTTGCGGTTGGATTCCGGAATGCGATCCACCAGCGGGTAAAGGTCGGGAGCCTTCACTGGCTTTTCCACCTCCCTTGCTGGTGCAACGATTGCCGCCAGTTCATGCCCTGTGCTTCTTTCATCCTGAAATCCGCCTGGCACCATCTGCTCAATCGGGGGACCATCCCAGATGTCATCCCCAAGGAAGTCAACCCGCTCGAAGGCTTGCGCATGGTCGGTGTCCGCTGGTGCCTCGGGTAAGAGCGTAGCCGTGACGAGGGTAGAACCTTTGCGCTTGGGTGGAAAAGCAGACTGTGCCGGCCGGGGATCGGCGAAACGGACCGCCAGACTGAGGGTGCCTAGCTTATTTTTTTTTTCACCGGACTCGGTGGGGAGTTCGGAGGCTAGTTCAGCAAGTTCTTTAATTACCGTATCTATGGCTCTAAATCGACTCGCCTCCACGGCTCGCAGGAGAGTGACTTCGAAGTTCACCTTCTCGCTTAATCCGCGCTGAACCGTGGTCTCCCCGGCATGGAGAGATTCAAGGGCGCGCAAGAGCTGCTCTGGGGTAAGCGCCGCGCCGATCTTAGCGGTGGTACTCTTCTTCGCTATGGCAACCAGTAGCGCCTCGCGGAAGAGCACTTGCAGGTCGAGCAGTACGCGGTAAAGATCGCGCCCTTCCGAGGCCAGTTCCTCCACCAAAGTGACGAGTGCACCGTAGTCTGCACGTGCGATGGAGGCGGCGAGTGCGGCCACCTTCTCCTGAGAAGCCAGGCCGTAAACATCGAGCACATCGCTCTCTGCAATCTTATCGCCGCAGAACGAAATCATCTGGTCGAGAATGCTCTGGGCATCGCGCATCCCTCCATTGGCGAGGCGCGCAATGCCCTGAAGCGCCACTGGATCGGCTGTGATACCTTCAGTCGTGCAAATTTTTTCCAAGCGCTCAATAATCAGCGTCTCGGGAATGGGGCGAAACTCGAATCGTTGACAACGCGAGACAATAGTGGGCAGCACCTTGTGGGATTCTGTCGTGGCAAAGATAAACTTCACATGCGCCGGCGGCTCTTCCAGTGTCTTGAGCAATGCATTAAATGCCGCACCGGTGAGCATGTGGACTTCATCGATGATGTATATCTTGAAGCGGCACTGAGCGGGGGCGTACTGGCAGTCCTCACGCAACGTGCGCACTTGATCGACAGAGTTGTTCGAAGCTCCATCGATCTCGATGACGTCCATGCACGACCCAGCCATGATGGCCTTGCAGATGGGTGAGTCATTATCCGGGCTGATGGACGGCCCATTCTCGCAGTTTAACGCTTTCGCAAAGAGCCGTGCCGCGCTGGTCTTCCCCGTACCGCGGGGACCGACAAAGAGATACGCATGGGCTATCCGCTGGCGCTCTATCGCATTCTTAAGCGTACGGATGATATGGTCCTGCCCCACCAATTCTGTGAATTGTTTGGGACGCCAGCGGCGGGCAATTACTTGATAAGACATCTCGGGGAAAGTAAGAGAGCGCAATGTAGAAGGAGCTATGTCCACATGCAATCGCTTTGTGCAATTGGCTGCGAGATAGACATGAAGAACAAGGGTCGGAAGGTACGCACAAAGGTCCAAAGACAGTAGAGGCACTAAGTCGGAATAGCAGAGGAAGGAAGGTCAGTCATCCTGAAGTCAGTGCGAAAGCAAAGGGATTCCGGGCGAGTCGCGTGAAGTAGGATGCCCCCAATAGGACTGTGATAGACGTGCTATGTTCTCCATGCAGCGCCAACGGCGCGACCTTATACCAGCCTAGGCCATCGGCCTAGGTAAAACGATTTAATTTAAAGGATCGGGAGCGCTGAAAGCGCGACACCAGCGGGTTGTAGCGCATCTCATTAGGTCGCGCCTTCAGCGCTCATGGTGTTTATTTGGGCTAAATTGGGTTCAACTCATTTCCCATGACTTCTGGTAGGCACAAAGGTCCAAAGGCACAGAGGCACTAAGTCGAAATAGCAGAGGAAGGATAGTTGGCAGTTTACAGCGGATAAAAGACTGAGTGCTGAACGCTGAAAGCTGATAGCTTCCCTTATTACTAGATATTATTAGGTGTTGGAAATGTGCTTGACTGGCTGATAGTGTCGGCTGGATAATTCATTAATGAAAGCCCCTATCCTGTTTGTTTTCCTTGGTATTATCTCAGCACAACCCTTGGTGCATGCTTCGGTTATCTCCATTCCCAACTCTAGCTTCGAGCTTCCAGCCGTCAACGTTCAGGACTATTCTACTCCCTCGAACTGGACGTTAACTGAAAATGTTACCGGCACAGGCAGGACCTATAATAACAGTATAAAGAATCCTGCAGTGAAGCCAGCAGGTATGGATGGAGCGCAATTCACCGCCATCTATCTGGATAACAACGACAGCGATGCCCTTACCCCCGATTTGGCACTATCGGCCGCATTAACCTCGGCTAATCTGGGAACATTGACAGCGGAAACCAATTACTCACTAACCGCTGCATTCGCAGGTACTAATAATGGCTCTCCCCGTACCTACGGGCTGGCAATTCTAGCCAATGGAGTATCGGTGGCTGAGCAAACTTTTAATACGAATACTTTGAATGGTGACGGCAGCTTCCTCGATAAAACCATAAGCTTTGATACCACGGCACAACCTGCCTTGGTTGGTCAGAATCTGTCAGTCCGCTTGCTTTATACCAGCACTTATAGCTTTGGACGTGAGCTGTTCATGGATAATGTACGCCTCACTGCCGTACCAGAGCCGTCAGCTATGGCATTTATCTTCGGAACTGCTACATTACTCAGTGTGTGGCTGCGACGCAGAGTAAGCAAGTAGTGTACGCGACCAGGTTAAAAGATTCGCAGAGTGAGTGCGTTGTATCTGTGCTCATGAGTGGTTGCGCATTCGGCGCGACAGAATACCATGAATCTACGTTAAACAGGGACACTACGGAGTAGTGCCATGGCACATCGAAGCCTCTCGGCAAAGAATAAATGGAGCCAGGAATCGGATTTGAACCGACGACCTACTGATTACGAATCAGTTGCTCTACCAGCTGAGCTATCCCGGCGTCCAGAAGTGCGTAATGAAAGCCCCTGCCACCACTATTGGCAAGTCCAAAGCTAGAATTTGTGAGGGGGTGTCTCAGTTTCAGGAAGGGTCTCGCCAGTGCTCGGGTTCTGTGATGATCGCGGAACACCTTACGAGCAGGATGCCCGTGCGGACAGACAGGAACGTCTGTCCTACATTGCAGGAGCCATTCACTTACGGTCGACACTGTCACCCTACTGGAGACCCCGCTATAGCAGCCTGCCTTTCGTAGTGTAGGACAGTCATTCTTGTCTGTCCGGAGCGGGTTAGAAAACCCGCTCTCCGTTTGCTTCAAACACCCAACGGAGGGCGGACATTCTTGTCCGCCTATTTGCGATCAACGGTGCATTGATTTATCTAGTCGGAGCCAAATTTCAGAGGTAGTACAAACATTCTTGTCTGTCCGCCTGGGCCATCGGCCCAGATAAACTGGCAAGATGCCGGTGCCAACGAATATATAACAGCACAGGGTCTTCGCTATTCACTGGCATCTTCTACCGCTGAATCGCTTTCGTGTATTTAGTGAATTTAGTGGATCAACTGCTTACCTTCCGCCTTTCCAGAAAGTGAGATGCGCCCTGAGCGGATGTAAAGGATGCACGGGTATGGGAATAATAGGCTCACGCTAAGATTGCTTCTTACAATGCTTTGCCTTTGACAAAGCGGGCGTCACCGGGTTTGTCAGAACTATGAACCAAGACCCCCTCATCCAGGCATTATTCATCTTTGGCGCCTTATATATTGGATGGCTGTGGTTAAAAGACAGCCAGGCTGCTGCTCGCGGAGTCGTAGCCAAAGGGGCGTTGCCTGGGGCGACACCCTGCCCTCGCGGGATCGTATGGGTCGGTGCATTAGTCGGTGTACTGCTCTGTGTAGTGGCAGCCGTGGGAGAGCTGGCACTGGGAACGACTGCCGAGCAGAGCACGGTGGCCTACCATTACCTGGCAGTCATGATTGCCGCTGGCTTTACGGAAGAGCTGGTTTTTCGCGGCTACCTGGTAATCACAGGAAAAGGGCGCGGGGTATTAATTGCGAGCTGCGTAGGGTTCTCGGTCCTGTTTAGTCTGCTTCACGCGCAGTACTACACCGTTGTCCCACCGGAAGCCTCGTGGACTGAGTTTACCTTTAAGATTACAGCACAGAGTCTCTGGACGCTCTTCACTCTGTTTCTAAACTCTCTGGTATTTTACAGCCTGCGATTTACCGCGAGAAACCCACGCCACTCCTTGATGCCGTGCATAGTGGCCCATAGCAGCTACAACCTCGCGGTCTTTATTACCAAGCTGTTTCAGGGTTATGTGGATGGGGTGTAGGGAAGGCGGAAGGCGGCAGGCAGTAGGCGGAAGGCAGTAGACAGTAGTCAGTAGACAGTAGTTAGTAGTCAGTAGACAGTAGTTAGTAGTTCAGACTTTCTGAAGTCGTGGAAATGAGGAATACTGAATGCCTCCTCGTCTCCGCACTGCTCTCAAGCGTCTCCGCACTACTCTCAAGGGTCTCCGCACTACTCTCAATGGGCTCCGCACTGCTCTCAAGGGTCTCCGCACTGCTCTCAAAGGTCTCCGCACTGCTCTCAAGGGACTCCGCACTACTCTCAAGGGGCTCCGCACTACTCTCAAGGGGCTCCGCACTGCTCTCAAGGGTCTCCGCACTGCTCTCAAGGGTCTCCGCACTGCTCTCAAAGGTCTCCGCACTGCTCAACTTGGAAATGCACCGCCTTTACACCTACCTCGAAGTTGGCGTTTGTGTTTTTGCTGAAATATTTGTAGGTTCTGCCTAATGATTCTGGATTGGGGGAGCATCAGCAAGTACGCGGGAACTTTTATCACGGGGCTTGTGGTGGTATGGATGCTTACGCCGCTGTTTATCCGGCTGGGTCCTATTCTTGGGTTGATGGATGTACCCGGCGGACGACGTATCCATAAGCACCCAACACCGCGTTCGGGCGGGCTGGCGGTCGTACTCGGGTTCCACGCGGCGGTACTTTCCATTTACTTCCTATTCTGGCCGGATTTCTTTGGGTTGCTGAATAAGCAATGGTGGGGGCACTTCGCAATAGCCTCAAGTGTGCTGGTGCTCGTGGGGCTGGTCGACGATCGCTGGGGCATGCGCGCGTGGATCAAGTTATCGGGGCAGATTGTGGCGGTGGGGCTTTATGTGTACCTCGATGGCAGTACGCTCGGGCACGTATTTGGTGTGAATCTTCCGATGTCAGTGGACATCATCATCACGGTGCTGTGGTGCCTGCTAATCATCAATGCGTTCAACCTGATTGATGGGCTGGACGGGCTTTGTGCCGGGCTGGCATTCATCGCGGCACTGGGTATGGCCGGGGTGTATTTATTAAGAGGCAATGCGGGCGATTCACTCATCGGCCTGGCACTGGCTGGGGCAGCGCTCGGTTTCATACGCTACAACTTTCATCCTGCGCGTATCTTCCTGGGCGACTCCGGGAGCATGTTCTTTGGGTTTGTTATCGCCGTGATGGCCGTGGAGAGTGCAGGCAAAAGTACGGCGCTGGTAAGTATCGGTATCCCTTTTCTTGCGGCTGGAGTGCCGGTGATCGATACCGTGCTCGCTGTGTGGCGGCGCTCCATGCGGAAGATTTCTGCTCGTGCAGAAGGCGATAAACACAGTCACGCTATCATGGGCGCGGACAAGGCACACCTTCACCATCGTCTCCTATCGCTGGGGATGAATCAACGAAAGGTGGCTTTTGCCCTCTACGGGCTGAATGTGACACTGGTGGGAATTGCCCTGCTTATCACCCTGCGGGACCGGTTGACGGTGGGGCTGGGATTCATGATCTTTATCGTGGTAGCCGTGATGCTGGTGCGGCACCTGGTGGCGATTGAAGTATGGGAAACTGGAAAAGTAGTGATCACAGGGCTGAAGCGCCCTGGTATTCGCAATTTAAGCCGTGTATTGCTGCCGTTTACGGACTTGGTAAGTATTGCCGTGGCGGTTTTGCTCTCGGGCCTGTTGAGCGGTCGCGAGGACTACTGGTCCTATGATAAACAACAGTGGTTGGTAGAGATTGTGACTTGGGCCGGCCCGGTTTTCCTGTTTCTGGGACTGGGAAGGTCCTACGCCCGTATCTGGTCGCAAGCCGTGTTTAAGGATTTCTTAATGCTCTTTTTCTCGCTTACGGCAGGGACATTACTAAGCGCAGTACTCATCGCCTTTCAATTTCCAGAGCACACGGAGTACCTGCTTGGGCGAAGTTGCATCTTCCTGTTAATCGCCCAGCTTGGGATATTCAGCCTGCGCGGCGTGCGCCTGCTGGCGAATGAGAGCATGCGCTTTGCGGAGAAGTCGCGTACCACCGATTCAGGTAAAGCTGTGCGTACCATCCTGATCTACGGTGTGGACTCAGAAGCTGATTTACTGGTGCGCCACCTGCAAAGCGACAGCGAGCACGGAGATACGTTGCACATTTGCGGCTTCTTTGTGGACGACATCCGCTTCCAACACCGCTATGCCTTTGGGTTCCCCGTGCTCGGCAGCACCGCGGATTTGCCTGGCATAATTAGCAGTCACCAGGTTACGGAGATCATCCTTGCTGCGCCAGTGGACATCGCGAGACAGGAGACAATCAGGACAATAGCGGCGACCACTGGGGTACAGGTATCCCGATGGGTGACTAAGGTGGAGCGGATAACATAGAGTCAGGCAGCCTGCGCCCCACAATCTTTATCTACTCCCAACCTATTATTGCCAATCGGGATAAACTTGAGATTATTCACATCGCTGTTGGCAGATCACTCTATTATACTAAGGTACCTTAAACCCCTAATGCCCGAATCCATCCACGAACCCGCTGGTCTGCATGTCGTTCTTGACCGGCTCGTTTACGAATATGACCCAGTTAATACCCCGCCCGGGACGCCTCATATCTTTGTGTACTTTTTAACCATACGAAACAACTCGGATACCAAAGTGACCCTGCTCGGGCGCAAGTGGGTCATACAGCAGGTTGACGGCGAGACCCTTGTAATAGAAGGTGATAAGATTGTCGGGCAGACCCCTACCCTCGCCCCTGGCGAAGTCTTCTCATACAACAGCTTCCATATCACGGGGATTAGTAGCCGTGCGCAAGGGAGCTTTCAGGGAATCGATGACATGGGAGAGCGCATCATGGTGCGTATACCTGCATTCGACCTGACCCTGCCGGAGGAGAAGCGTTGAAGCTTACAGACCTGAATCCCGCTGGTGGCATTGGGGCGAACTGCACGCTGGCAGAACTCGGCGCCTTTCGTGTGGTGATCGATGCTGGGTTTAACCCAAAGCTTTCAGGATTTGCCTGCATGCCGGATTTCAAGCGACTGAACGGCGGCGCTGTTCATATCGTGGTCCTTACTCACTGTCACTTGGACCACTTGGGCGCGATACCGGTGCTCATGCGCTACTACCCGAATGCCTGGCTCCTGATGAGCACCGCCACGGTCATTCTCTATGAGCGGATGCTGCACAACTCTGTCAATATTATGACCCGACAGCGGGCGGATGATAATATCGTGGAGTACCCGCTCTATACCCATCGCGAAGTCGAGGCGCTGAAGGCCAGAGTCGTCGCCATGACCTATGACCGGACTAGAACCTTCGAGGTCAATGGCGAAGAGATTGAGATTACCATGCACCAGTCCGGTCATGTTCCCGGCGCAGCAGGGGTCAAACTCGTACACAAAAAGCGCCGCTACTTCTTCACCGGAGACGTGCTCTTCGCACCACAGCGCGTTGTAGGCGGATGCCGGTTCCCAACAAAGGAGCCATTCGATGTCCTGGTGACGGAGACTACGCGCGGCAATACCCTGCGCACCCCCGGAATGGACCGCGCGCGGGAGACCACGCGGATGATACAGTACATGGAGGATGTACTCACCAAGAAAGGCTCCATCCTTATCCCTGCCTTTGCCTTTGGCCGTATGCAGGAAATTCTCGCCATCATTTATGAGGCTAGAAAGAAGCGCAAACTGCCCGATGTTCCCGTCTACGCCTCCGGTCTCGGACTGGACCTGGTTAACTATTTCGATGAAATCTCCCGGAAGGCCAACCTGCTGACCTTCCGCAAGTCCATCATCAAGGAGATGAAGGTGCGCCCTCTCCCCAAGCGCATTCGCCCTGGTCGCCTGCAAATCCCCGGTCCAGCCATCTACGTCCTCAGCAGTGGCATGGTCGTGGAGCAAACGCCATCATACCTCATGGCATCGTGCCTCATCGAGGACCCGAAGAACGCCATCTGTTTTGTCGGTTACTGCGACCCGGACACGCCAGGCGGACGTCTTCTCAAAGCTGCCTGCGGTGAACAGGTGGTATTCGAGAAACTCGATTTCTCCGGCAAACTTGCGTGTAAAGTCGAGCGATTTGACCTCACCTCCCACGCCGACCGCGATGAACTCCTCGCCTACGCCAGTGAAGTTGCTCCAGGCACAGTCGTACTCACACACGGCGAAGTCGAAGCACGCAACTGGTTCACTGCCGCATTGAAAAGCGCATTGCCAACAACCGGTGTTCTCGACCCGGTACCAGGGACGACGTATAGCCTTTAGCTTTTAGTCAATTTCAGCTTATGCGGGACGCGGTAGGCACACCATCAGACGTCCTGAAGACAGCAGGAAAACAAAGGCATTCCGCCTTCTGTCTTTCCTACTATCTACTAACTACTGACTACTGTCTACTCTTGCCTTCTGCCGCCTTCTGTAAAAATCGTAGCCGACGAAACCGAGTAGCAGTACACCGATGGCAATGGTTGCGGGCTCAGGTACGGGCACTATTTCACCGGTGGAAAGTTGGGTTGCGCCATAGCCATAGGTGGGACCCCAGTATACGTTGTTAAGAAATGAAGCAGGAAGTGTTTCACCAAATATAATCTGGTCGGTGCCGCCACCATAGCTGTGTGTGCCTGACCAGTTGGTCACGTTGAGCTGCTGACCGGCAGTAATTGTACCGCCGCCAAGAAAGCGCAATATGCTGGCGCCAGCGCCCATATCAATGGTGCCAGTGGTGGTGAGAGCGAGGCTGTTTATTACTTCGCTATTGCCCCCAGTACTAAAGCCCTTCGTTGTATCCGTGCCTGAGAGTACCAAATTGACCGAGTTTGCGAGTTGGTCGCTGGCACCTAGAAGAAGAGTTCCTCCGCTGATGACAACTTGCGAAGCCTCGATATTATTGACGTTGCTATTAATCGTCGTCGTGCCTGTACCCGTTTTTGTAAGCGTACCCACATTGGTAATACTGGACCCTGTATTTGGTGCAGTGATTGTCGTGGCGCTGTTCGAATCTATGGTGATGTTCGGGCGATTCGCAACGAGTGGCTCGTTGATGCTAAGGTCACCTTTGACTACCAGAGTACCAGCAGTAGACGCGCTACCACCATCGAGCTTGGTGGTAGTTGTCAAAGTCGTAGTTCCCTGAGTGACAGTTAAAGTACCATTGTTGAAGAGGTTAACCGTGCCATCTAGAGTAACGAGGTTCGCAGCTGCCCCGGTATTGATGTTCATGGCAGCGCTGGCACCATTTAAAGTGAGGGTATCATCCGTACCAATCGTGAAAGCGCTGTTTGTCTCGGCATTGGCTAGGGTAACATTAAAGGTACCGGTAGTCACATTGATGGCCAGCGGATTGCTATTAGGGGTATTCGTGTTGAAATCGTCCGTCAGATTCATAGCAAGCGTACCGCCAGAGACGTTGATTGCGGAGGTACCGGTTACTTCCATGTCGTTCCAGTCAACAAATGAGGTTGTGCCTCCCGACTGGTTTATCGTACCGCTGAGGTAGAGGTCGGCATCAAACTCAGTAGCCATGGCATTGGTGATCGTAATAGTGCCACCTGTGTTCGCGAGGGTGTTGCTACCGCCCAAGGTAAAGTCGTAGCCTGTTGTTCCCCCAGTGATATTTTGCGTGGTGGTAAGTGTGCCACCCGTGTTGACGGTGATATTTCCAGTACCAAGGTAATTCTCGTTCGCAGTGGTTGCACCAATAGTGATACCACCCTCAAAAGCTGGTCCAGTGGTGACCGTACCTGCATTGACGGTCAGTCCGCCGGAGAAAGTGGAATTATTCCCCGCCATAGTGAGTGTTCCGTTGCCTTCCTTAATCAGGCTACCAGTGCTGGTCAGGTCACCGCCTGAACCTCCGAGCGTGAAGTTGACGGTATCCACGGTAACCGTGCGATTGCCAGTGATGGTGCCGCCTTCATTAATGGTTAAATCCTGATTACCTGCGGTGCCGGAATCATCCGAAACCGTGAAATCCCCGTTGATGGCATAGCTGCTAAGACTGGTGACTGTACGACTGGCTCCATTGGATTGTATGGTACCTCCATTGATGGTGAGTACTCCAGCCCCAAGCGCAGCATTATTGCCTAGTTGCACTGTACCTGTATTTAATATCACCCCTTCCGCAAAAGTATTTGTTCCGGAAAGCCTAAGAATGCCGCTGCCATCTTTGGTTATACCGGTAGTATTCCCGTTGGCGGTTTCCGTTATCGTCTGGCTAATTACAGTCGTGCCAGAGCCGGTTACACGAATATCTCTGTCATTTCCAGTGAAGGTGCCAGTGGCAAGGGTTAAAATCCCCGATGAATTATTGCTGATCAACAAGTTGTCAGACAATGAAATGTTTGAATTGATGGTGGGACTGGAATTACCAGTGAGGGTAAGGTTTGCGGTCGTAGTACCTGTTTGATTGAAAGTAAGGCGATCATTTGAAATCGAAAAAGCCTGGTTATTTGTACTGGCGAATATTAGATTACCCAAACTTCTGTTACCGTTAAGAGATATCGCCGCGCCATTAAGATTAGCATCCAGATTACGAAAGAGCGCGGTTGTTCCGGTCCCATTGGGTGCGGCAGTATTGTTGTCTGTAGCACTCCCAGCTGTTCGCCAATTCGTATCTGTACCGGTTGTTCCAGCGTTCCAGTTATTACTGGCATTCGTACCATCCCACTCATTACCCGAAAGCAAAGGAACTACTTCCGTGTTGGTCCCATTAACAACAGTGGTAGCATTGGGAGTTCCCGCAATTCCCCACCCCTCGAAATAGGTGCGGGCAGCTACATTGGCAGCTTGTGTACCGGTATTGAATAGAAATTGAGAGTTTCCAGCGCCAGCGACCAAGCCATCCCAATTTTCTATGGCAACTACACTACTAGCATCGGCAGTACCTGTTCCGGTGAAAAGCAGATTGGAAGTCCCCTGGTTAAAATTAAGAAAAGCATTTGTGTTCGCAGCTAGTGTAAAGTTTGTAAAGGTTTGGTCCGCGCCTCCGGTCATACTTAATCGCCCATCGGTAACGTTCCCACTATCCCCCAGAACAAGACTACTGCTGGCACTGAATCGGTTATCTGTACCATAGGTAACAATACCAGAATTTATTTGAAGGTTACCAGTAAAGCTGTTGGTCCCGGTAAATGTCATCGTCCCTGTCCCGCTCTTCGTAAATGATCCGGAACCCGACATGTTACCACTATAAGTGGTGCTGGAGTTATTTCCGCCTGCATTCAATGTCCCGCTGCCGAGCTGGACATTCCCCGCACCGGCAAGAGAGCCGATGGTGTCGGAATTATTATTCAACGCAAAATTCGACCCCGAAGCGGCGATGACATTCACGGTATTAGCGATACGGTCCGAGGCGTTGATGGCCAGGGTGCCTTGGGTTATGTTTACATCGCCGGTAAAAGTATTGTTACCCCCAAGCGTTACAGTACCCGAGTCGACCTTGTTAATGCCACCAGTACCCGACATGACCCCGGAAAATAGAGTACCTGTAGTGTTTGTGGAAACATCGGTGAGGTTCACGTTCCGGTTTAGTGCAACAGTGCCGCTTAAAGTCCCCGTATTATTACCCGTGAAATAGCCCCCGAGAGTGACAATATCACCGTAGTTGTTGACTGAGATATTCCGGCTGGTGGTGATATTGTTAATCAATAGACTGGGGTCATCTGATGCCGCAGTGTTTGTAGTACCCACCTGTACAGTTCCGGTACCATTCCCCAAGCCATTCGCATTCGCCACCTGAATGGTTCCATTCTGGAGTGTGGTAACTCCGCCGAAAGTGTTGTTGCCGGAAAGATTCAAGACTCCAGCCCCAGTCTTCAGGAGATCGGTGCTATTCGCACCGCCATCCGTGATCACTCTGGAAACGTTAATTGTCGAACCGGATGCGGTTGCAAAAGTGAGATCATTGTCTGCTGCAACCAAGTTGCCTGTGCCTCCGATTGTCAGCGTTCCGGCTGTGGAACTAATCGTGGCGTTGGCGGAGAGGGTGACAGCGGCTGTTCCATCTATTACATTCGTCCCTGCCAGATTATTCAATGCACCGATGCCGCCTTCGCCCGTGCCGGCAATCGTCACTGCTTCTCCGGTGACAGTTATCGAATTATCCAGTTGAAGTGTGCCACCAGATTGCACCGTGGTTCCGGCTGCTGTGGTACCCAATGCTGTGTTGTTGCGAATCCGCAGGATTCCGTCCTGCACAGTGGTCGAATTGGAGTAGGTATTGGCACCGTTAAATATGGTAGTACCGTTTTCGCTCGTCGTTATCGCACCTGTACCCGAAATAACACCAGTCACATTCGTTGTGCCTGTAGTGCTGAAGAACACGGGATTGGTGTTCGTATCGAGTGCTCCATTCAGGGTGAGGGTTTGATGCACCAAGTTCTGGATATAAAGTGCATCATCCGCACGGATACCAACATTGATGGTATGGTCAGCGTTGCCATTGGGGCTATTCAGGACGTTAAGATAGGCTTTGTTCAGCGTGGTATTGGAGTCAAAGATAAGTATCTCACTGTTCTGCTTGTTAATCGTGTAGCTCGTAGCTCCGGAGAAAGTCACACTCTTATGTTCGGGATTCACATTGCCGTTTAGAATCACCGTCTGCGCCGTCTTGGTGTCAGGGTACTGATCGGTAAAGGCGACGAAGTCAAAGAGCGAGGGCACAGTATTATTGTTCCAGTTTTGCCCAGTCTGCCAAAATTGGTTCCCATTCTGATTGTCCCAGTAGTTGCTCTTTGTCCCGGTGCTGCCCGAAGCAAGAATCTCAAGATTGCGAATTTCATGAACGTCGATGGAGCCCCCAGTCGCAGCGGCGAACCCAATGCGGAGTGACTCAGGGCGAATCACTCCTGTCATGTTCATATCGACCGTGTATAGTGTGACCAGAACTCCCGTGTAGCCGAAGCGAGCACGGACAATGAGCTGATTATTCGCGTCCAACTCCATCTCGATATATCGATAGTCGGCGGCATCCTGGTCGGGCCGCGCGTTATAGCCACCGAAGGACATGCTCTGAGTCGTGGCATTCAGGCTGGCGACAGCTGGTGTCCCGGATTGCGTATAGTTCAGCCCGCCGGTTCCTGCGAGGTATTCAAAGGTATTGGTACCTGAACCATCCTTGGCTGCACTATTGTCAGGACCACGGACTATAATTTGGTTTTTATTCAGACCACCGGGCAAATTGACACCACCGAGACCGCCACTACGGCCTTCGTCATCATTACTAAAGTTGCCGAAGACATCGAGACCCACTCCGATGTACCCCCCGGATAATCCGTTGATGCCCGTTCGCTGTGCGTAACCGAGTGAACCACCAAAGGCACCAGGATCGAAGTTCACATTCGCATCCCAGAGAAATACGGTAATACCGTCTGCGGGGCTGGTCGCTCCCCCACCCCACATCGTATAATCAAAGCTGACCTTGATATTGTTCCCCGAAGAGGGAATGGCTGTATCCAGCGCTATCGCGTTCGATTGGTTACCCGTATTTGTCGCCAGCCGCATCCAACCACTGCCATCGGCATCGATCTGCGAGTTCAGATTCTCGGGGTCAACCGCTAGCGGAGCTGTACCTGCTGTGAGCCGGGGGCCGGGTTGCGTACCAGCGGTATCCGTTGCAAATTCCCAGCCTGGAGCTTCGGTTCCGGTAAACCCTTCGCTATATATAAACTGCGCTTTCACGCCACCAACACAAAAAAACAACAGATACCCTACCAGTAGTACTGTGGACTTACCGACTAGTGATAGTGGACGAATGGAGTTCAATATGTAGTTAAAGCTTATAAGGACAAACACCTAATTTTATGCATCGTATGTACGCAGTGCATGTAGGTCAAATACCTATAGAGAACCGAGAGCATTTTTAATGATTTGTAACAGGCCTATATAGCATGCGTAGCTTCCAGTGACGAGAGTTGCTCAGCTCATGTGCTGATGTTCAAACCACTGCAAGGCCGCTAGGGTTACCTTGAGGAATAATTAAAACAGCTAATTCTGCTATTTCGCCCGACCCCATAGATTCTGTTTGTCTCAAAGCGTAGCGGTTGCCATGAATTGTAAAGTCTGCAAGCCCCTTGCTACCAGGGTAGCGTCACCTCAGCTAGAAGAAGTCCCCGAATGGTTCTACGTTTGTGTCTGTTAACTGTTCTAATACTAATTCGTCTGCATAGCCCACTGATGGGTGAGGATGCGGGGGTGGTGCTGCGTCTGTGGAATATTCCTGACAAGGCATCCACGAACCCGGTGGGGATTGCAGAGCGGCGTATATTTGATGCCTTTTGCCGGGCGAATCCAGACATACAGATCAAGGCGCTGGTGCCGTTGCAAATCTCTGGTCCTGCGTCCGGGGGAAACGAGTTTATGGCAGTGGCAGGCGGGGTGGCACCGGATGTATTTACCCTGAGTGGGCGGAAGGTGGGGAACTATTTCGATCAAGGGTTTCTGCTTCCGTTGAATGATTACCTAAGCGACTATAAACGCAGGGCAGGCTCCAATTACAAAGGGGTCTATGCGCCATCGTATATGTGGGAGATTGCGATTCGTGGTGAGCAAATATTCTGCGTGCCGAAATCCTACAATTCGCAAGCTCTAGTCTGTCGTCGCAGTGTCTTTGGGGAGTATGGAGTACCGTTGCGTGCGCCGCGCGATTGGGATGAGTTCTTTCGCTATGCGCAGAGGATGACGTTTGACCCCAAGAAGGAGCCCGGCTCCGATCCGAGCGATGGTAATAGCTACGGCCTGTTCTTACTCACTGGGCTGGATGGCGGGTGGAACTTGATGCAGATCATCTTCAGTTCGGGCGGAGAAGTCATGCGCTCTTATAAGAAGCTTCCCGATGGTAGCCGCATAGAGGCGGAGCCAACTCCGCCGGATTTTGAGCGATTTCATGTAACTATTAATGATGAAGCTGCGTATAATCAGCGGCGGCGTGCTCTAGTGGAGAGCGGGCAAACAGCGCCAATGAAGGACCTGACGTGGACATTGGCGATCAATGAACCTGCGGGTGTGGATGCCCTCGCCTTCTATCGCAGGCTTATGCATCAGCCGTGGATGCGTGTGGATGGTGTGCTATTTGATCTCACTCCGGAAGATTTGGCACGCGGTGAAGTCGTGGTGCCTGGCACTAGGAAACGACTCGATCTGAATGACCCAGTGATTCGCAAGCGCATCTATCACGGAGTCACCCAGCCTATTCAGCCGGGGACCTGGGGCCTGCATGTAAAAATCGCCATGAGTATCGGCGGGATTGGCAGCCTTGCTGGTTCAGCGGATAACTTTAAGGATACTTCAGATATCTTCCCCCTACCCTTTCCGCCCAAGCGCGCCGATCTTTCGCCTGTGGCCTATATCGAGGGTGATTATTACGCGATCAACGCAGCGCAAAAGGACCTGCGTGTACGCGAAGCGGCCTGGAAATACATTGAGTTCGTCACCAGCCCGGAGGCGCAGCGCATTCTTACGCAAACTTTGATTGAGCAGGGGCTGGCCGAGTTTATCAGGCCGGATAACTTGTTGGCGGCTGGGTTCGAGTATGAGCTGTCTCGAATCCCGCCCGACCGCTTGCAGCTTTGGGATGCGTTGAAGATCAAGCCACGCATCATGCCGTACGTAGAAGGCTTTCAACATGTGGCCACACGCGAGATGGGCACTGGAGTGGAGGCGATGATGGGGGATGTGCCGTTGCACCGCTATGGGTTCGAATACCGTCGCGATCCCAAAGTAGTCCTTGATGCTATCACCACCCGCGTAAACCGGGAAATCTTTGGCAACCTTGCTCCGGAACAAGTGGTTAAGCGGGACCGCATAAGCAAGGTGATAATCGCAGTGGGCGTACTCTTGCTGGGGGCAGCCATTATCTTTGTTTACAAGGCCGTCCGCGCTCTGAGTCGGAAGCAGATCGCCATCGCGGCTCCGGCGGTCCGGCGGGTATCGTCGATGCAGCTGGTGATCGCTGCACTCTTCCTGCTGCCAGCACTTGGCTCCATAGTAATCTGGTCCTATCTGCCACTGGCAAAGGGGACCTTCATGGCGTTCCAGGATTACAAGATACTCAGCGGTACGACTTGGGTGGGGATCGAGCACTTTGTCCACACCTTTGCGTCTCCAGACTTCTGGAAATACCTGTGGCAAACCTTTCTCTACCTCTCGCTTAGCATCCTTCTGGGCTTCGTCCCCCCGATAGTCCTCGCGCTCCTTCTCCACGAGATACCAAAGGGAAAGATAGTCTTTCGCACCATTTACTACCTGCCCGCGGTAACGACAGGTCTCATCACTCTCTTTCTCTGGAAACAACTCCTCTACGATGCTTCATCCACCGGAATTCTTAACCGGATGCTTCTCTCCCTTAACCAGATGGATGTGACGAGTGCATCCGTGCTCAAGCTGGGATTCGTGCTCGCAAGCATGGTGCTGCTCGTGGCCCTCATTCGCCTGCCAATCCACCAATCCGCCACGCGGAATGAACGCATCTTTTCCTGGGCCGCAGCGGGTGTACTCGCATTCATCATGGGATTTGCCGGGTATCAACTGGTGCAGCAGAGCAACTCCGTGGGTGCAGCGTTGCTCTGGTTTATCTCACCCTTTGATTTCGAGGTGCAGCGCTTTCTGATGGACCCACAGCTCGCGCTCATCTGGCTCATCCTTCCAGGGATATGGGCGGGTGCCGGACCGGGCTGCCTTATCTATCTGGCAGCACTAAAGGGCATTCCCGATGAACAATACGAAGCCGCAGAAATCGACGGCGCAGGCCTCTGGTCGAAACTCTGGAACGTAGTGGTGCCGAATCTCTCCGGGCTGTTCCTCATCAACTTCCTCGGTGCCGTCGTAGGGGGCATGCAGGCCTCGCAGAATATCTTCGTAATGACGGGTGGCGGCCCCGAGGACGCTACGATGACCGTAGGCTTGTCCATCTGGTACAACGCCTTTCTCTTCCTCAACTTCGGTCTGGCCACTGCGCAGGCTTGGATACTCGGGGCAATCTTACTCGGATTCACCCTGTATCAACTGCGTATGTTCCGCAAGATGGAGTTCCGCACTGCCCGCACCCGCTAAACTCTTGCCGCCATGCCCCTGATCTCCACTGTAGGCCGTCGTTCATCCAGGATTCGTCTCCTACTCCTGGCCATGTATCTGCTTCTCGCACTGGGAGGCGTGACGATGGTCTATCCCTTTCTGCTCATGCTGAGTACCGCCACTACGAGCGACGCAGACTCGGCGCGGTATCGTCTAGTGCCGACTTTCTGGTATGACCGCGATGAGTTATTCCGCAAATGGCTGGTAGACCGCGCACTCGTAGTGCAAACGAGCTACGACTTCGGCGCGGAAGACTGGTATGCAGGCAACCAGATCAAGCGGGATGTCATCCATACCGCACTCGCGATGCCGGAATCTTCGCGCGCTTCCATTCTGGCTGATTACGAAGCGTTTGTTAAGGAGCTGCCAGCAAGCTGGATGCGCATGCAGTTCATCCATCAAGACCGAAAAACACTCTCAGCCCAATCGGGTCGCATCGAGTACTACCAGTGGCTGAAGGATAAGTACCACGGCGACATCGCTGCTGCCAGCGAACGCTACGGCGACAACGCCAGAAAGTGGGAAGATTTCGGCATGCCACGTGGTACGATTAACAGCTTATGGGAGCCTACCCCTTCCCTTCCCCGACTCATCGACTGGCAGGAGTTTGTAAGCACCCGTCCGCTCCATCGTCAACGTCTGCTCGATCTCGATGCCAGTGTTTTCGTTCTTCTTCGGGACAAGTTCTCCAGCATAAAGGTGCTCAACCAGACCCACAACACGGGCTATACCTCACTGAGCGAAATTACCTGGGCACGCCTGCGCGCGGAGCCATGGGCAGAGCGTCTGGTCACCCAGTTGCTGCGGGGTGACATCCCGCTGGAGCTTATCCGCCTGAAGCCAGAGGCGAAGCCCTATTGGGACAGTTTTGTAACCCTGCATTATGCAGGTAAAGGACTTGCCTACTCGAGCGAAGTCCCGATTCCGGACATTCCGCGTGCAGCATTTATCCGTTTCATCCGCGATGAGAATACGCCGATGGCAGTCATTGATGCCGTGAACCCCGCGGAACGCTGGCGTACTTTCTTGCAGGCCAAGTACGGCTCATTGGAGAATCTCTCAAAAGACTGGGGCCTACCGCTCACTAGCTGGGACTCCATACGCATCCCAAATGCTACCATTCAGGCCAATTATTTTCTAGAAAATCGCTGGAGCCTCTTGCGCAGCTACCTCATGGGTAACTTCAGCATAGTGATGACAGAAATCTCCGTCAGTGGGAGGGCACTGGTAAACACCTTTGTCCTAATCTTCCTCTCCATCGCCGGAGCACTCACCGTGAACCCCATGGCAGCCTACGCGCTGAGTCGATTCAAGATGAAGTACACCTACCACATACTCATCTTTCTCCTGGCCACCATGGCGTTCCCCGGCGAAGTCATCATGATCCCAGGGTTCCTCCAGGTAAAACAGTTCCCGCTGGGTGCCATTCTGACTGTGGGTGCAGCACTGAGCTTCTGGTGGCTGGCGCATCTCTTTGTGCTGCAGAACATACCGTTCCTCTTATCTGCCTTCCTCGGTCTGGTCATTAGTGCTGCCGCTGCAATCTGGTTACCCCCGCAAATCGCGCACCTGCTCGGTGTCGAAAGCCTGGATGTAAGCCTGATGAACACCTACGCCGCGCTCATTCTGCCCGGTTTGGCAAATGCCTTCTCCGTCTTTCTGCTGAAGGGCTTCTTCGACAGCCTCCCCCCAGAGCTTTACGAAGCCGCCATTCTCGACGGCGCCTCGGAGTGGCGCATGTTCTGGTCGATTACGCTACCCATGAGCCGCCCCGTCCTCGCAGTGACAGCACTCGGAGCCTTTAGCGGGGCCTATGGCGCATTCATGTTCGCCTTTCTTACCTGTCAAGACCCGTCGATGTGGACTCTGATGGTCTATCTCTACCAGCTCCAGCAGAACTACTCGGTATCGGTAAACATGGCATCCCTGGTAATAGCCTCCGTGCCTACACTCCTGGTATTTCTCGTATGCCAGAAGATCATTCTGGAAGGTATCGTGATCCCGACGTTTAAGTAAGGAGTCAGCCTAAAAAGGAAAAGATGAAAAATAGGCGTGAACCATGAAAAATCGCTTATTGAGGGCACATAGAGACTCAGACATCCTGAGGTCAGCACGAAAGCAAAGGGATTTCGGGCGAGTCGCGGGAAGTAGGATGACCCCTAAATGACCGTGGTAGACGTGCTATGTTCTCATGCAGCGCCAACGGCGCGACCTTATACCAGCCTAGGCCATCGGCCTAGGTAAAACGATTTAAGTTAAAGGATCGGGAGCGCTGAAAGCGCGACACCAGCGGGTAGGTGTGAGCATGCACCAGCTTCACTGGTGGTAGCTGTAGTATATTGCATCTGTTACCAGTCGGGGCTCGTCTCATCCCCCTCACTCAATGGGCTTCACCCCTCACTCAATGGTCTCCGCACTACTCTCAACGGTCTCCGCACTACTCTCAACGGTCTCCGCACTACTCTCAATGGTCTCCGCACTACTCTCAAGGGCCTCCGCACTACTCTCAAGGGTCTCCGCACTACTCTCAAGGGTCTCCGCACTACTCTCAATGGTCTCTGCACTACTCTCAAGGGTCTCCGCACTACTCTCAAGGGCCTCCGCACTGCTCTCAATGGTCTCCGCACTGCTCTCAGAGGTCTTACCGTGGCATCCCCTCCGGGCTGTCTCGGTCCTGTAAGAGCGGCTGCGGCCCTTCACTTCACCACGGCCAACTGCCAGTTCCCGCCCGATTCTGCGGTAATTGCCCGGTAGTAGCACGAGTTCCGGGCACGGCCATCCGCGCCCTTTGTGTGGCAGGCACCCTGTCCCTGTGGGAGTACGCGATAGAGCAGGCTGTTTTGCTCGCAATTCACACGCACTTCAACCAATTCGAGAGTATCCCCACTGGTAGCCCCTTTTATCCAAAGCTCATTGCGACTGGTGCTCCAGAAGACTGCACGCTTCTCGCGCAGTGCAGTCTCCAGCGCCAGTTGATTGGCATATGCGAGGATAAGCACCTCGCCTGTGCCAGCATGTTGCACTACTACCGGAAGCACATCGTGCCCACAATTCGCTACTTTGCGGAGCTTGGTGAAATCAAGTTGAACAGTCGCGCCCTCTTCCAATTCTTTATGGCTCATAGTGGTGATGGGATTAAATACTTACAACCGCAGGCACATGAACCGCAACGCTATTTTACGTTTAACCTGAGCAGCCGGTGCATTTCGAGACCGGGACGGTCTGGCTACCTACCTCTTCTTGAAACGCCTCTTGCCATTTCGCGGGGTATGAGCACCCTTGAGAGAGTCTCTGCACAATGGCATTTCAACTCGTAAGCGATTTCCCACCCACTGGCGACCAGCCGACTGCGATTGAGGAGTTGGTGCGTTCGCTCAAGTCTGGGAACCAGTTCCAGACTCTCCTTGGGGTCACGGGAAGCGGGAAGACGTTTACGATGGCAAACATCATCGCGCAGCTAGACCGGCCAACGCTGATCATGTCACATAACAAAACTCTCGCGGCGCAGCTTTACAGCGAGTTCAAAGGCTTTTTTCCCCACAATGCGGTCGAGTACTTCGTCTCCTATTACGACTACTACCAGCCAGAGGCCTACATACCGCAGACGGACACATATATAGAGAAAGACTCTTCCATCAACGAGGAGATAGAGCGATTGAGGATAGCAGCATCCAGCGCATTAATCAGTCGCAGGGATGTGATTGTTATAGCGTCCGTCTCCTGCATCTACGGCTTGGGCTCTCCAGAGGATTTCAGAGCAATGATGATCCCCATTGTACCCGGGGAGTTCCTGGGGCGTGCGCATTTCCTGGAGCGCTTGGTGGAGAATCTCTATGGGCGCAACGATGTGGCATTCACCCGCGGGAAGTTCCGCGTGCGCGGGGAGACGATCGACATCTTCCCGGCCTACATGGAGAGCGCCATCCGCGTGGAGTTCTGGGGTGACCAAGTGGAGACCGTCCGCACTCTCGACCCGTTGACCGGTGTCCCGGGGCTGAAGCTGGACTACTTCAACCTCTACCCGGCCAACCAGTTCATCACTCCGCGCCACAAATTGGACAACGCCCTCGCCGGGATCAAATCCGAGCTGGAGACACAGGTGAACCAGTTCGAGAAGAACAAGCGATTGATCGAGGCACAGCGCATCCGCATGCGCACCGAGTACGACCTCGAGCTACTTCAGGAAGTGGGCTTTTGCAGTGGCATCGAAAATTATTCACGCCATCTCTCTGGCCGCAACCCGGGGGAGCGCCCCTTCTGCCTTATCGACTTCTTCCCCAAGGATTTCCTCTTAATCCTGGACGAGAGCCACGCCACCTACCCGCAGATCCGTGCGATGTATAATGGCGACCGCGCCCGCAAAGAGAAGCTGGTGGACTATGGGTTCCGCCTCCCAAGCGCCTTGGATAACCGCCCGCTTCGTGAAGAGGAGTTTAAGCAAATCACCAAGCAGACGCTCTTCGTCTCCGCCACCCCTGCCCTGCATGAGTTAACCGTCTCCACCGTAATCGCAGAGCAACTCATCCGCCCCACAGGCCTCCTCGACCCCATCATGGAGATGCGCCCCTGTTCCGGTCAGGTGGAGGACTTGATCGGCGAGATCATCAAAGCTACTGCTGCCGGTGAGCGCGTGCTCGTGACCACTCTGACCAAGCGAATGACGGAGGACCTCGCCACTTACCTCCGAGAACGCTCCGTCAAAGTGGAGTACCTGCACAGCGATATCGATGCCATCGAGCGCGTCGAGATATTGCGACGATTGCGCAAGGGAGATTTCGATGTGCTCATCGGCGTGAACCTCCTCCGCGAAGGCCTCGACCTCCCAGAGGTGGCCCTGGTAGCTATTCTCGACGCAGACAAAGAAGGGTTCCTCCGCAGCTTGACGAGTCTAATCCAAACTGCAGGCCGCGCTGCCCGCCATGAGAAAGGACGCGTCCTCCTCTATGCGGATAAGTTAACTGAATCCCTGCGCAAGACACTGGAAATCACCAACCGCCGCCGGGAGAAGCAGAAACTCTACAACACGGCGCACGACATCACACCCCGCGGCGTGAAGCGCGGCATCCAGGCGAGCCTCCACCAGTATGACGAATCCGATGCGGTTGACCCCATCTCCGTAGCCGAAGCAGGTGGTGACCAGGATGTGGCCAAGGTAGTCGCTGAGCTTGAGGAAGAGATGCTCGAAGCCGCTGCGAATCTCGAATTCGAGCGCGCCGCTGTCCTTCGGGACCAGATAGACATCCTCCGCAAAGGCGGTCACCAGACCGCAGGCATGTCAGCCACAGCCGTACGCGAGGTAAAGTACGGCGAGCGAAAGAAAGGCAGCGGGTGGAAGGGCAAAGGGGGCAGCAAGAAGAAGTAGTCCTAAATGCGTCTGAATTGACCAGTCAATAGCGTCAATAAGGTCATTGAGTTTCGACACGCCTACGCACCTTACAGCCGCCTCCATGCCTGCAACTTATCGAGGCAACCATTACTGCGCAGAAAACTCATGTCTATGGCGATTGGCTTGGCAAAGGGACTGGGATGCTGTTCTGCCCAGATGCCATTTGCCACGTGTACCAGCATGAGTGGGGATATGCCGATGACTGAGCACTTTGATGGCTGATGATGGTGAAGCACCGCTTCGACAAGTGGCGCGGGAAGCCCCCAAAGCGCAAGTAGATAGGCTCCGATCTCAGCATGGTTCGAGCCATAGGATTCTTGCTCGGCCTCTATCCATGGGCATTTGCGAACTTTTTGCAGGGAGATGACCTGCTCCTGAACATCCGGAAGGTAGGTGATCAAGATCAGCTTTCCCACATCGTGTAGCAGTCCACCCGTATAAGCCGACTCTACGAAATTCGCATGCATATTCTGGAACTCGGCGATAAGCTTCGCCTTCATGGCCACCGCCAGACAGTGCTCCCAGAGTGCATTCAGCGACTGCATAGAGCTGGCTTTGGATAGTATCTGGTCGAACGTACTGATTGAGAGCAGCAGTCCGCGCACAGTTTCCAATCCCAAGAAGAGTATAGCCTCCGCGACACCGCTAACTTCTCGCCTCAAACCGAAGAAGGCCGAGTTAACCAACTTTAATATTTTCGCACTCACCCCAATGTCGCGTGCAATGAGCTCCGCCACTTCATCCAGCGATGAGAGCGGGTTGGACAGTGTATCCATCACCTGTTTATAGAGCGAGGGAAAGGCCGGAAGATTGTCTATCTTCGCTATGACTTCGCGGACACGGTCACACCCCAGTGTGGCATCCAGAGCGGCTGCCCGGGTCAGTGTGCGCTCCAGCTCTACGGGGTCGCAAGGCTTGGGCATGAATTGGTGGGTGGCACCAACGCAGCGCATAATCATGTCGCTATCCGCCTTATTCGCTGTGATGAAACGGTTTACCTTGGGGTAGAGTTGCATGACCTTGTTCAACAACTCCGCCCCATTCATGCCGGGCATCATCATGTCTGCCACTACTACATCATAGGTACCTGCGCGCATGCGGGCCAGCGCCTCCTGCCCCGAGGCGGTAAAGTCCACCTCCCAAATCTCTGCGAAGGGTTGTAATGCACGACGCAGGCCATTCAGCACTACCGATTCGTCATCTACAAAGAGTATCCTGATTCTGGCATTATCCATGTTGGTGAAACTCGCTACGCTCTAAACTCTAAACATAAAGTTGCTCATCTACTATAGCGGATAATTGCATCGAACCTTTAGCACAAAATACCGTCGGAAATGTCTTGATGCATCTCGAAGTTGAACATTGAACAAGTTTAACGCCATGTTTTCAATAGGTAAGCGCAACAAAGTTGACCCCCTTACATGGAGAACAAAAAACGGGTAAGATGGGGTGATGTTAAAACACAATGCAATTGCGAGACGAAGGAAACGGGTAGAAGTCCTTGAGCAAATTGAACACAGCGGGTTAAGCC
>JANRLC010000045.1:0-60049 GCA_033762955.1 Verrucomicrobiota bacterium
CAGGGCTCATAGATAAAGGGGGTATCCGTACCCAGGGCGATGCCCTGGGCTCAAGAGTTGATGCACCTTCGGTGCGACAAAAATCCATGAATTCTACGCTAAACACAAACTACGGCATCCTGGGAAAAGCAGATCGAGCCAGTATGCAGTCTCATTGGCTTCCTTTAATGCAATGGCCATCTTGTGCCCGAAGTCGGCTTTGCTTTCAACGTGTTCAGCCTCCCGTACGAGTGCACCGATCGCTGTACCGCTGCGCAAAACCTGTTTCGAGAGCACAAACTCTTGCTTATCCGAGGCCAGATATCGACTGAGCTTCACTATCCGCAGCGCGAACGCAAACGACTTATCTCGTACAATATTCTCCTTCATCGCCTATTCTCCATTCTCCATTTTCCATTCTCCATTAAATCCCCATTTCCATTAAATCCCCATTCTCCATTCTCCATTAATTAGCTCTCCTTCCTATCCCTAAAGCTATCCACGATCATCCGGGAGAGTTCCTTATCCGGATCCTTGGCGAGGGTTTCGGTGATGGTGAACTTGGACTGGCCGGTGTTGCGGGCGATGATTTTCAAGCCGTGCTCAAAGTCGCGGAAGCGTTCATCGCAGATGGCGCGGATGGTCTTGTCGGCGGAGACGGAGAGATCGATGAGGACCTCGCAGGCTTCATCCGAGAATTCGAGTTGCAGCCCGTGTTCTGTGGCAAACCGCTGGGCGAATGCGGCGAGGTCGGCGCGCAGTACGGAGCGCTGCGAGTGCTGGTGGTCGATGAGGAGAGCCCGGAGGGATTCGGCTGGGTTCTCGACAGTCTGCGTAGTTACCTCAAAGGATTTTACTGCGGTGGAGGGCAGTTCGAACTTAAAGTTGCGGAAGACGCGCTCAAAAACGGTCATCAATCCGCGGGCTCCGGTCTTCTCCAAGTGCGCACGGCTGGCGATCTCGTGGATGGCTTCCGGTGTGACCTTGAAGTCGATGGCGTACCCCTTGAAATCGAGCCGGTACTGCTCGAGAATATTACCTTCGCTGGAGATTAATATCTCCGAGAGATCGCTCGCATCGAGGGCATCGCAGGAAACACGTACCGGTAACCTGCCGACAAACTCGGGTTCGAACCCGTATTTGATTAAATCCGAGGACTCCACCAGCTTCAGGTATTCCCAGGGCTCTTTGCTGGTGACTGCGCTCGTGGCGCCGAAGCCTGCCTGTGCCGCTTCAAGACGTTTCTTCACCGACTCCGCCATCTTGTCGAAGGCACCGCTGACAATGAAGAGGATGTGCCGGGTGCTAATCGTCTTCTTGCGTGGTCTGCCACCGCGCTGCATCTCCATCATGGCAGACATTTGGGACATCATGTCATTCGGGGAGAAGAGATTCACCTCGGTATCCTCCATGAGCTTGAGGAGATTGATCTGCACGCCGCGCCCGGAAACATCGCGCCCGGTCATGCCTGGGGCGGACGCTATCTTGTCGATCTCATCGATGTAAACGATCCCGTACTGGGCCACGTCGGTATCGCCATTGGATGTCTTCACGAGGTCACGCACGAGGTCTTCCACATCTGAGCCCACATAGCCCGTTTCGGAGAACTTTGTGGCATCGGCCTTCACGAAAGGCACCCCAATCAATCGCGCAACGGTGCGCATGAGGTAGGTCTTGCCCACGCCAGTAGGGCCGAGGAGCAGGATGTTCTGCTTTTGGTAATCCCGCTCCAGCAATGAGGGATTTTCCAGGCACTGGCGCACATGATTATAATGGTCGCAGATGGCAACAGAGAGTACTTTCTTCGCCTCCTGCTGTTTCACGACAAAACGATTAAGGAAGTCCCGCACTTCGCGGGGTTTCAAGTTGAACTCGCGGATGCGTTTTAAGATTTCTGCCGATTCCTCCTTGGAGCCGGGACCGGAGCCTCCACTCGGAGGAGCTGCCTCGATGCCTGGCCCTGTGGGTTGACTCACGTTTACAACCCCGGTGAACTTGCCACTACGCAGCGCTTCTTGTAATTGTTTACCCAACTCTTCGAAGGGATTTTTCGGTTCATTACCACTCATGAGAATATCTTTTGTGTTGTTGGTATACTTGACAGCATTGCAAGTTGGTCGTATCACGATACTTCCGCTTTCATATTATAGCATACTTATCCCGAAACATTAGCCGTTCCCCCAATGACAAAGCGAGATATTATAATAGAAGTCGCAGAAAAGACCAAACAACCGCAGAAAGAAGTAAGAAAGATCGTTGAGGTGACAATGTCAGCCATCGCCGATTCTTTAATCCGCGGACAAGATGTGGAGCTTCGCAACTTTGGTGTCTTCCAAATCCAGATACGCAGCACCCGAATTGGTCGGAATCCCAATGAGCCAGAAAAGCCGTTAATCATTCCGGAACATGCTGTGATTAAGTTCAAAATCGGCAAGGCCCTGCGCCATCGTCTCGCAAACGCAGGGCTCGTAAAACCCAACCGGGGCACGAAGCCTATGCCCATGCCCGCTGCCACGCTGGTGAAGGCCCAGAAGGCGAATACCGCAGCAGCCAAAGCCATAGTCAAGCCTGAGAAGACAAAGAAACCAAGCTAGAGGAGTGGGTAGCTGTAGATGAGGGCTATAGATGGGCTCGGGCCGTAGATGGGGCTCGGGCGGTAGATGGGGCTCGGGCTGAGGATGGACATGAATGGACGAGAATGGACCCAACCCAATGGACAAGCGCCTCTTCTGCCTGCCTTTCCTACTAACTACTAACTACTGACTACTGACTACTCTGCCTTCCTTCTTCCTTCCCCCTTCTTCCTTGCACTTCGAGGCGCACCTGTTTTTGCTGGAACACTCATGTTTGAAACCCTTCCCGGATTCCGCGAATTTTACCCAGAGGCGTGCGAGCGCCGCAATCACATCTTCCGCAAGTGGAAGCAGGTGGCCCATACGTTCGGCTTCAGCGAGTATGATCCCCCGTTGCTGGAGCCGCTCGAGCTATACATAGAGAAAAGCGGCGAGGAGATTGTTACCCAGCTCTTTAACTTTGTGGATAAGGGCGGGCGGGCGGTGTCATTGCGCCCGGAGCTTACACCCTCCCTTGCCCGTCTAGTAGGGGCCAAGGCAAATAGTATCAAGCGTCCGGTGAAGTGGTACGCCATCGGCGAGAACTTTCGCTACGAGAAGCAGCAGCGCGGGCGCCTCCGCTCACACTACCAGCTCAACTGCGACATCCTCGGCGAGCCGGGTCCCGGAGCGGATGCCGAGCTTATTGCCGTCTGCTTAAAGTCTCTGACCACCTTCGGCCTCACCAGTCAGGACCTCGTCCTGCGCTTGAGCGACCGCACCCTGTGGATGCTCTACCTCGCTGCGCTGGGGATTGAGGGCGACAAAGCCACGCGCGTACTCGGCGTCATCGACAAGATGGAGCGCGAAACCCGCGAGGTCGTCATCGAAAAACTCAAGCCAGTCTTCAACGATGGGGCTGCCGACTTCCTCGGCAAGATTGAGACATTGACGAAAATTCGCTCGCTTGAGGAGCTACGTGCCTTTCTCGTCGCACAGACGGCTAGCAATACATCCAACAGCACGAACAAAGAGCAGATTGAGGCGCGCCTTGGCGAATGGGCGTCGCTGCTCGACTACTTGGAAGCCTATGGCGTGCGCGACTATGTGCGGGTGGACCTCGGCATCGTTCGCGGACTGGCCTACTACACCGGGTTTGTCTTCGAAATCTTCGAGCTGGGTGCGAACGGCACAGAAGGCCGCGCGCTTGCGGGCGGCGGGCGCTACGATCACCTAGTTAAGAAGCTCGGTTACCCCGACATGCACGCGGTGGGCTTTGGCATGGGGGACGTGACCCTGACCGATATTCTTGAGCGCAAGAAACTGATCCCCACCTATGTGGATGCACCAGAGATTTTTGCAGTTATCGGGGGAGCTACCGAGCGCAAGGCCGCACTCGCTGGCATAGCCGCGCTGCGCGGAGCGGGTTACCGCGTGGACTACCCGCTGCGCGAAGTCGCGTTTGGCAAGCAGTTCAAGCTCGCTGGCCAATCCGGCGCCCGCCTGGCTCTCATCTTCGGGACAGACGAGGTTGCAGCCGGTACGGTGAAGCTGCGCGATATGGCTGGCGGCACAGAAATGGCCGTACCAGCCGAACACTTGGTCCCCGCCGTCCGGGAATTCTTCGAGCATGGGCACCTTCACCCTTAAACACTGTCCAAACCAGTTTCCATTAACCCACTCAGACCCTGTTTGCCAAGTCACCGCGCAATGTGCTTGGAATTTCATGGTTTGAGCGTATGCAGTAACTATCCGCCTTTATGAAACTCTACATCAAGCTAATCACCATTCTCGCTCTCCTTGTCACCGCAGGCTGCCATTCGAAGGCACCGCTGGTACTACTTAAGCCCAAGAACGACATCGCCCTCGCCCGCCCAAGTGGCACAACTCCGGGTGCGCGCAATACGACGCCCTCACTCGAGAATGGCCCCATAGTGGTAGTAGAGACAAATCTCGGCAACATCACCATCGCCCTCGACAAGGAGAAGGCCCCCATCTCCGTGGAGAACTTCCTGCAATATGTGCGCGATGGCCAGTATGACGGCACCCTCTTTCACCGCGTAGTGCAGGGCTTTGTGATTCAAGGCGGTGGCTACAATATCGCCATGGAAGAGAAGCCCACGCGACCCGCGATTAAGAACGAGTCCAACAACGGCCTGCGCAACCGCCGTGGCACCGTGGCCATGGCACGCCGCGATCTCCCCGATAGCGCCACTTGCCAGTTCTTCATCAACCTTGAGGACAACGGCTTTCTCAACGCCGATGGCCCCTACGGAGGGTATGCCGTCTTCGGTCGAGTTATCGAAGGCATGGCCATCGCCGATAAAATCGCCGCCAACCCCGTGGAGAACCGCAAAGACTTTGAGAATATCCCGAAGACACCGGTGATCATTCGCAAGGTTACGGTGAAAGAGTAGTTCAAACAGGCCCATGCAAATCCCCATCTTATCCTCCACCTGGAACGAACACTCGATTGTAGACAGTGGAGGAGCGCGGAAGCTGGAGCGCTTTGGTAAGCAGCTTCTGATACGCCCGGAACCAAAGGCATGGTGGAAACCAGCGTTTCCTGATGCCTGGACGAAGGCGGATGCTGAGTTCCTGGACGATGGCCGTTGGAAGCTGCGTGACCCTGCCCTACCCCGCGCCTGGAACATGCGCTGGGGAAAACTTACGCTACAGGCGAAACTCACTGACATGTCCAAGCACGTTGGCGTATTTCCAGAACAGGACCCACACTGGCGCTGGATGACGGAGAAGCTAGAAGGGGCAGACAAATCCACCCGCGTGCTCAACCTCTTTGGTTACACCGGAGTAGCCACCCTCGCCGCTGCGGCTGCCGGGTGCTCCGTCACCCATGTGGATGCCTCCAAGCCCTCACTCGGCTGGGCAAGGCAGAATCAGGAACTCTCTAAACTCACCGAAGCCCCCATCCGGTGGATTCTTGAAGATGCACTGAAATACGTCACCCGCGAAATCCGCCGGGAGAGCCGCTACGATGGCATACTTCTCGACCCGCCCTCGTTCGGTCGCGGGCCAAATGGGGAAATCTGGAAGGTGGAAGTCCAGCTTACCGAACTCCTGGAGCTTTGCCGTCAATTACTGAGCGACAAGCCGCGCTTCGTCCTCATGACCCTGTACAATCTCGAAGCCTCTTCCCTCATGTTGAATAACCTCATGAGCGATGTCTTTAAGCGCCATGGCGGTACCGTCGAGAGTGGAGAGCTTGCACTCACTCACGAGAAATCCACCCGCCTGCTCCCGCTCTCGCTCTACGGGAAGTGGTCGGTTTGAGGGGGGAGACATCCTGAAGTAGAGCATGAACAGGCTTAAACTCCCGCCTCAACGAACACCACGGGAGATGCCAAATGAGTATGGTCAAATACAATACTTCAGCGGGTATCGAAGGTGAATTCCAACCTGGCTCACGCAAAAGAGTCCTCCGCAATCGCCTCGGTATTACCTCTAAGCAGAAAATGGATGAAGCTGAATTCGAAGCACTGATTGACTCTCAGGAGCAACATTTGAACGTAGTGACCGAGGAAACAATCTTCACGTCCAGGATGCTTTGTCAGATGCACCATGCCTGGCTGGGTGGCATCTATGAATGGGCCGGAAGTTATCGAACAGTCGAGATGTCAAAGTCCGGTTTTACGTGGCCACCAGCGTCTAGGGTTTCGACTAACATGGACGTCTTTGAAACCGGTCTTCTCACACGGTTTACACCCTTTCGTCTTGAATCAATGGAAGCTGGGTGTACTGCTCTGGCCAGGGTGCATGCCGAATTTCTGCTGATTCATCCTTTTCGTGAGGGCAATGGACGTATGGCACGATGGCTCACTGATCTCATGTGCCTTCAAGCGCGTCTTCCTGAAATGAACTACGCCTTCGTCGGACTTGGCAGCAGCCAGCGCAAAGCGAATTATCTACAGGGCGTCATCCAAGGCTACAATCAGAACTACCGCCCCTTGGCCGGATTCTTCCGCGAAGTTCTGGAAAGAGCCGCAACCCGGTGATTGTAGGGCAACCGTAGCCCCTCAAACACGCAAGATTCGTAGACTCGCTGCTCCACCTGCACACGAAGCTCGGTAGCAGTTCTTTTCGCCAGGTGCGGATTCGTTTGACGGAGAGCCAGCATAATTTATTAATTAACAGTAAGCTATTACCTTGAAAAGGTCAATTCCTTTCCCCAGAACTCGCAGACAGCTTCGACAGCCTTGGATTCCACCCCCTACCCCTATCACCCAAGCGTACCTCGCGTAACTCCGAGTTGATTCTGTAGCTTCAGGTCTGACCAGAGTTGTTGACCAGAGACTTCGCCGCGGAGAAGTCCTTGATAAAGAGTCAAGGTGCGCTGGACTTCTTCAGCGGTCTCACTGACGAACTCTATCCGAAAGTAGCGTACTCCTCGGTCCATGAGGTGCTGGGCATACTCGGCGCCTGTCTGAGCGCGGGAATTGAATAGTGTATTGCGGCAACCGGCATCGGCTTTGAGCGTATGCATTGCGCCCACGCGATCCTTCAGGCGTACATCGTGCTTATCGCAGGGACGTCCGCAATCCTTGTAGTCCTTACCAGTGGACATGAACGCGCAGAACACACAGTGCTCCATGTGAAACATTGGCATGTGCTGGTGCAGCGTGATCTCGAACCAGGCGGGGGGCGCAGCGCGCAGGAGCGCGTCGAGTTGGGCAATGTTAAGATCATAGGATGCTGTGAGTCGCTCCAGCCCATGGCGCTCTATAAAGTATTCCGCGGTCAACGGATTCGCGATGTTGAGGGAGAAATCGCCCCTGCAGCGGGCATCTGCAAATGCGCGGAGGTGCTCGTGGTTGCGCACCAGGTAGCCGTCGGCCTCAGCGGAGCGCACTATACGCAGTATCCACTCCTCCCCCATCTTGAAGATGCGAGGCGGGGCCACCCACAGTTCGCGGTTACCGCCGTCTGCCGCATTGCATGCGCGCACGCGATTCACCGCCTCGCGATAGCGCTTGGGGTCCTCAAACTCTGCGTAAATAGTTCTGGCTCCCCACTGGATGACAGCCTCCAACTGCTCCGGAGAGCGAATGAGGGGGATGATTTCCGCCATATCTGGTGCGGTTGCGGAAGTTGCCCTGCTACTGCTGACCGCTATAGACGATGGCCCTTCGCTCATGGTCCAGCGCAGTGGTGCGGTGCGGAGCGCATCGAGCCGGTCCGCTACGTCTCGGCGTAGCTTGTTCAACTCACTCACCGGGAGCATCACCGCTCCGTCAATAGATACGTCCATCCCGCCCAACTCAAAAGGGGTCCCACCGAGCCGACCCAACTGCTGCCGCAAGAAGTCTGCGGTGAGTGGCTGCTTCTGCGCGGCTTGCAGGGGCACGGCAGATTCGCCACGCACAGCGTGTCCCTTCTCGTCACGAAGCTCGAAAACCAGCGGACAGCCCACGCTGCCGTGGACGCGCCCGTGGACGGTCCGCCTTGTACGCACTTTATCGCCTTCATAGGTGGCGCGGATCCGGTTGTCCAACTCCGGGTCATTCGTCTTCCAGATGATTTGCCCGATGGCAACACGCCGCCAGTTAATGGACTCTGGATTGAAGGTGAGTTTGACCAACTGCCCACTGGTATCGACACGATAGATGCGCCCACCCTCCTCGCCTTCCTCGGGTTTCCCTGCGTCGAATACAAGGCCGTCCCCCGCCTTGAGCGGAGCCTCTGGGCGCAGCCACACGGCGGGCTGCTCCACGCGCACTACAGTGCCCAGCCGTACCCCGCGCTTCGTGCCAAACCGGGCATGCACCAGACTGCGGTTATCCACTCCGCGAAGCCATCCCGTAAAGAGTCCGCGGGAAAAGCCCATCTCCATATCGTACCGGAAGTCGCCTTGCAGAGCCTGCATCACTGCGGAACCAGTCGAGGCATCCTGTTTCTCAACCAAAGCCGCATACACGCGGTCTACCGACTGCCGATACACGCGGGTAAGATTCGCCACATACTCCGGGCTCTTCAGACGGCCCTCAATCTTCAGCGATGATACTCCTGCGCGAATCAGCTCGGGCAGGGCATCCAGCCCCGCCAAATCCTGCGGACTGAGCAGGTATTTCCTGTCGCCCAAGGGCACTTGTTTCCCATCGGAATAAAGCTCGTAGGGCATCCGGCATGCCTGGGCACACTCTCCCCTATTGGCAGAGCGCCCGCCCAGGGATTCACTGGTCAAACACTGCCCGGAATAGGCCACGCAGAGCGCCCCATGCACAAACACTTCAATGGGTATCGCATACTCGCCGCCGAGAGCGGCCCGCATCTTCTCCATCTCGCTAATGGAGCACTCCCGCGCCAGCACTGTGAGTGATGCCCAAAGCTCTCGCGCAAAGGTAAGGCCAGCATCCGATGTGACCGTCATCTGCGTACTCGCATGGATGGGGAAGTCCGGCGAGATACGGCGAATCAGTCGGCAAATCCCCACATCTTGAATGATGGCCGCATCCACTCCGGCAGCGATAATGGTACGCAGCGCAGTCTCGGCCCCCGCCAACTCATCCGCAAAGATTAACGTATTAAACGCTACATAGCCCCGCACACCCCGGCGATGAAGGAAGGCCATCAACTCCGACAAGTCCGCCTCGGTAAAATTCTTCGCACGCACTCGTGCATTATACCGCCCCACACCGAAGTAGATCGCATCCGCCCCATTCTCCACAGCAGCACGCGCGCAATCCCAGTCCCCCGCAGGTGCCAACACCTCCGGCTTGCGCAAGACAGGGCGTGTGGCAGGGGATTCGATTGTAGCGGTTGTGTCTAAACTCATGATTTCGGTATAAGCAATTTTGCACACCTTCGCACATCATTGAGTGAATTGCAAAGGCGTATGTCAGTGGAGCTATCAGCGTTCCGCCCCCCTCCGCCCTCCGCCTTCTTCAATCTTCAATTTGTAATTTGAAATCCACCTTCTGCCTTCCACCCTCCGTCCTCTACCTTCTCCAATCTTCAATTTGAAATTTGCAATTTGAAATCCGCCCTCCGCCTTCTGCCTTCCAAAAACACCAGAGACCGCTCCTGTGGGCGGTCTCTGGTTTACTAAACATGCTCTAGGATTCTACAGCATGCTCCTACTACTCCTACATCCTATGGTACTCCTGAATAAGGATGTCCTTTCACCACTGCCCAAATGCAGTCCTGAATGGCTCGAGCCAGGGCATCAGTGATATCGCGGTCACCGGCACCGGAAATGATATCATAGCTCGAATAGCTGATGTAGCGCGGATCAGCGTTATAAATGGTGGCATAAAACGTTGAGCCCACCAGAAATGCGCCTACGTTATTTAGATGAATCCCATCGGCATAAAGCTGGATAACATTGGTGAATCCCGGGATCTGTCCCGCTTGTGCACGATTATTGAACTCGTACATAACATCGCCCACTGGGATGATGAGGATTGGTTTGCTTAAGTAGCCCGTTACTGCCCTGACGCTGACCAGCAGATCTTGATAATAATCACGTGTCTCATTTGTTCCATCATATCCTCCTGTGTAGGTTTTGTCCCACTGGAAGTTATAATCGAGGGTGTTATCGCTATTCTTTCGTGGCCAGTGTGAATAGATGTAGAACTGGGTGCTGGAGTTGTCTGAGCGCTGACGGGCCAGATCAATGAATTGCTTAATGGCAGTGGTGTCATCACCCACCTGACGGTCAAATGGCTGGAAAGTCACCGCATCCCAGTGGTAGTTGGGCATTGCATTTGGGTAGTAACCATACGGGGATTCGTTAAATCCACTATCGGGATGATCCCACAGCCAATTCAGCGGAGTACCAGGAATAATGTGTCGGCCATAAGTGTAGGTACGTCCAGTACTCTGCACCATGGGCTGCATGCTGGAATACCATAGATTATCCGTCAGACTATTCCCCAAATGATAGATTGTGCTGACACCGCTTGGAGGTGGAGGCGTCCCTATCGTGTAGGTACCGGATACAATTGAACTATCGCCAAGGCCGCTCTTATACGCGATCGCTCTAAGCGTTGTCGTAGATGAGACCACAACAGATCCCGAATAGACGGTGCCTGATGTTGAGGTGGGATTGCTGCCATTGGTGGTGTACCGAATCGTAGCCCCTGAAGTTGAGGTGCTGATGGTGACACTTTGTGTGGAAGAGAAAGTACCAGGAGCGGGACTGAATGTGGGTGTGCTACAAATCACACCGGATCCCATATCTATCCCCACGTATTGGTTATCCGCAGAAGCTGCATCGAAAAAGGTCGTAGTATTACCATCCAGTGCCTTATCGTAGGTTGCCGTGGGGTTGGCACTATTGGCTCCGGATGTTCCAAACTGGGTGCCACTGAGTTTGGTGCTTCCATTATAAAACTCCACTTCAGCTATATTTCCCCAACTACCATTGGGCGCCTCATACTTCAGATAACGGTAGACGGTGGCGTTGGTGAATGTGACATCCGTCCACTGTCCATCGGGTGGCGTAGTCGTCACGGTGTGCAGGACGAATCCGGCGGTAGTTGGTCCCTGATTATTACCGGTAAATTTACCATTCAGGACTCGTGCGACATTGCCAGAGCGAGGGTAGAAGCGAATTCGATTGCAATTGCTGCCACTGGAACTGCTGGAGCTGCTCGAACTTGAGCTGCTGCTTGAACTCGAACTGCTGCTTGAACTGCCGCCTGCACTTAGACTGAAATCATCGAAGTGCGCGGCTACTGAGGCACCGGTCGTGCAGATGCTTCCGACCTGTACGGAAGTGGCTGACCCGGTGTTGATGGTCATAGACAGGAGTGTCCAACTCGTAGAAGTGATATAGGCGTAAGTCTTGGTTGTACCGCCATCCAGGCTGTAGTAAAGCGCATGATTGTTCCCGCTGAGGCTGGCACTTAACCGTGCGCGGACGCTCAAGGTGTAGGTGGTATTGGATGAAACGGAAATATTCTGGAAGGCTGAATTCCAGCTTCCCGGAAGATTTAATCCATAGGTACCGGCATACTTGGCTCCGGTGGTGGCTGTCGGGCTTCCGCCTGTGAACCATGAACTCATGCTTCCCGTTTCCAAGCCAGGATTGAGAATGAGGTTCGCCCCACCTCCAGAGGATGAGGAACTGCTGGAACTGCTACTGCTGCTGCTGGATGAGGAGGATGAGCTACTGCTAGAGCTACTAGAGCTGCTGCTGGAACTGCTGCTACTGGACGAAGAGCTTGAAGATGAGCCGGTCGTACCCAGCACGGTGATGTCGTTATTAGCACCGTTTACACCGCCTATTCCGCGGTCCACATAGCCATTGGCGTATGGGCCATGTAAAAATAACCGGAAGGTGACTGTACCGGAGACATTCTGCAATGCGCTGACCGCACTCGTATTGACCGTGGACAAGGTTCCAGACCAGCCACTGGGAGAAGTACCGCTGCCGGCTGTGGTTCCTGCGGTGGAGAATCCATTGAGGCTGTATTGCAATGTCCATTGCCCACCCCCATCTTGCGCATAGGTGTAGAACTGCACGCTGCTGATCGAGACTTGCCCCGAGGATGGAGCCACGGTGAACTGTGCGTAATGATTCGCGCTCTGGGCGGCGGAGAGGCTGCCTGGGTTCTGCCCGCTCTGGTAGTTAAAGCGGCCATAGGCGGCATCCACATAACTGGCGGCGGCCGGACTGAATCCAGCGCCACGGGATAGTGTGGATGCTTGCACGCCGGAATTTGCCGTTGATGCCAGGGTGCTGGCAGAACCATTGGAGGAACCGAAGTCCCATCGCAGAAGCGTCGTCTGAGCACTTGCGGTGACTGCGGCCACGAGGAATAACAGTGCGGGCCAGAGCCTGCCTGTGAGCGGTAGTTGCGGAGTAGTGGTTAACATATTGACTGGGTATTTTGGGTTAATGCACGCTTAACTTTATGTGCAAAAGGGTATTATCGCCTTCATGGGAAGGATGAGTCAGCTATCGGGCGAGTGATTCACTTGCGCCCTCGAGGCACATCAGCGACTAGGGGTTGATTGTTTCATTGTGAATGGAGAGTAGGGACACCCTACTATTTCTCAAGCGTTCGAATGTGCCAGCGTTGCACGAGCGCATAGGAGCACCTTACGCAGCCTGCACTTTTGCTGGGAATCAAAGGTATAGTGTTCCTCCAGATACCGATTCTGCAATTCAGCCGTGGCATCCGAAGTAAATATGAGAAGCTTAAAAACAAACAGGGCCGTATTGCTACGGCCCTGTGCTCCATTTAACTGATAACTATCCCCCTACCACCATTTCGGGTTGTTCGAAATCCATTGCATGGTGGCATCATACTTCGGGGACGAAGTCTGGTCGATATGCTCAAGTAAGCCCCATGCACCCCATACCGAATACCTTCCGACACTTGCGAAATTCATGAAAAGTTGGCCGTTATTGGCTCTCCATGTGTTGAAGTATTGTGTGTACAGCGTTCCCATCCGGGAGTCACGATTGGCTGCTGTCCATACGGGCTCAATGGATGTGTTTCCATTGGGCTGCAAATGCTGTCCACCTTCGTAGGCAATGAGGGTCAGCTTTACTCCACGATCGTTGTTAGGCAGATTATTGATCAAGGTGTTATGCCACTGCATCATGGTGGGCACAGCGCTGGATATATCGGCCTGACAGGCATCTAGGGTGGCGGTGACGGACGAGCTGACTCCGTTTGAGGAGAAGTACGGCGCAATAGCCAGGGCGTCGAAGTACGTCCCTGTTTTGCGGCCATTGAGCGTCATGTTATTAAGCGCTTCGTTGGCCTGGCCGGCATTTCCATAACCCGCCTGGGCACCAGCAACACGGATCAACCGGGAGGGCGCGCTGGCGAAGGTTGTGCGCCAGATCTCCATAACCTGAGCGGCCTTTTTCCCATAGTACTGATAGGCGTTGATGCCTTCGGCAGTACCCTGCGAAGCGCACCACTGAGCCTGGGCAAAATCCCAGTTCCAGCATTCATTGGATAATTCCACATAGACCTTCAGGTCGGTGCGTAAATTATCACGCACGTAATTGGCGAAGTTCTGAATGTACTGATCCGAGGCCAGGTGAGGCATGCAAAACCACGCACTGCTGCCGGTACGATTACAGAGGTCAACCATAACCTCCATGGGCATTTGAGTCCAACTAGTACCGCCCCATGTATAGAAGCCGGGCAGAGTACGGGTCGACCAGTTACCAGACGTGCTATTATTGGTATTCATCAGATCCATGAACCGGATGGTGCTGAACTTGTTTACAATTCTGCTGATGAAGACCGGATTCCATGGGTCACTCTGATAATTGTTTTCATAGGTGGTCTTCATGATGCGCACGTTGCGGATATGGTTTCCGCTCGTGGTCGCTGTGATCCTCATGGAGAGGAAACCACCGTTATAGGTGAAGGTGATGCGCCCGGCTGTTTTAACTACATTGGATGCGCCCCCGATATCGATGTTACCACTGCCGTCGTACAGGCAGACAAAATTCCCGGTATCCTCGGTGCGTGCCAGACTCGGGTCGCGGTCCCAAAGCATTTCTGCGGCTCCGCCACCCAGATTGGTTGGCCAGCCGTTGGAATCAAGAGTCATCCCGGCCGGAGTGCCTGGATAGGTTGGATAGTCTACATTGTTCCAAGGACGTCCCGATTTCACCCAATCTTTATAAAAGATCTCGGTGCTATAGTCCGCGATTCCATTCAAATTGATCCCGAGAGCGTTATTGGGTCTGGCAGGAGCCCCACTGGAAGTGCTTGAGGATGAACTGGATGAGCTTGAGCTGCTGGATGAACTTGAGCTACTGGATGAGCTCGAGCTGCTGGAACTGCCGCCAGTACTCAAACTAAAGTCATCATAGTGTGCAGCCACAGTGGAACCGTTTACGCAAATGCTACCGACCTGTACTGAGGTGGCGGAACCCGTATTGATGGTCAAAGATAACAGCGTCCAATTAGTAGAGGTGATATAGGCATAGGTATTGGTCGTACCGCCATTCAGACTGTAATAGAGCGCATGATTGTTTCCGCTGAGGCTGGCACTTAACCGTGCGCGGACGCTCAAGGTGTACGTAGTGTTGGTGGTCACAGTGATATTCTGGAATGCCGAATTCCAGCTTCCCGGATTATTCATTCCATAAGTACCGGCATACTTCGAACCTGTGGTGGCCGTTGGGCTTCCCCCGGTCATCCATGAAGTCAAGTTCCCCGTTTCCATACCTGGATTGACGATGAGATTTGTGCCGCCCCCTGAAGATGAGGTGGAGCTACTCGAGCTGCTGCTGGATGATGAGGAGGATGAGCTACTTGACGACGATGAAGAACTGCTGCTACTGGATGAAGAGCTGGTGGTACCCAGCACGGTGATGTCGTTATTAGCTCCATTCACGCCGCCAATTCCACGATCCACCCAGCCATTGGAATATGTACCATGTAAATACAGACGGAAAGTTACTGTACCGGTTACATTCTGCAACGCGCTGATCGAACTGGTAGTGACAGTCGAAAGGGTTCCGGCCCAGCCGCTGGCTGAAGACCCGCTTCCGGCGGTGGTACCTGCGGAGGAAAACCCGTTGAGGCTGTATTGCAAGGTCCACTGCCCGCCCCCATCCTGCGCATAGGTGTAGAATTGCACGCTGCTGATCGAGACCTGACCCGAGGATGGTGCCACAGTGAACTGGGCGTAATGATTCGAGCTCTGTGCGGCGGATAAGTTGCTGGGATTCTGCCCCTCATGGTAGTTGAAACGGCCATGAGCGCCATCCACATAACTTGCAGAGGCGGGACTGAATCCTGCTCCGCGGGAAAGGGTGGATGCTTGCACGCCTGCGTTTGCAGATGATGCCAGAGTGCTGGCAGAACCATTGGAGGATCCGAAGTCCCATCGAAGAAGGGTCGTCTGAGCACTTGCGGTCACAGCGGCCACGAGGAAAAACAGTGCGGGCCAGAGCCTGCCTGTGAGTGGTAGTTGCGGGGTAGTAGTCATGATATCGGCTTTTGTTTGTGGATGCCTGCACAGGGAAGTGCGGGCGAGAGTGTAGGTTATGCCTTTAATAATCTGAAAGGCATGGTTGTATAAATGACTTGGCTGACTCGAATAGTATGTCAGGCCTGATCAAAGCTGTCGGGGTGTTGACCATTGTGCATGATCATAAATCCCAAACTGGTACGAACAACACCCCGCATATGCGAGCGTTGCACTAACGCACCAGGTTGACCCGCTTAACCAGGGACGCACTTCAGAATCCACCAACTACACACGCTGGCGAGACTTGCTTTCAAAGGATTACGTCGTATACAGACACAGACGTACTCTCTTATCTCTGCCCCCAGAGCCCCTCATGGTATGAAAGATCGCGTAACTCTTCTTGAAATTGCCCAACGCGCCGGTGTCAGCACTTCTACTGTATCGCGAGCCTTAAAGAATGACCCGCGAATACCCCCCATAACCGGTGAAAAGCTCCGCAGTCTGGCGACAACCATGGGATACACTCCGGATCCCTTGATCTCCGAGCTTGCTGGAAAGCACTGGAAAACTCCCAAAGATCATGTCGCACTCAATCTTGCCTTTATTTACAACAAGAAAGAGCACGAGCAGTTGGTGGAGCAACATCGGGATATAGCTACCCACTTACAGCAGGTTGCAGCCCGGTATGGCTACAAAGTGACCGTTTATAGTGTATCCGAATATCCCAATTGGAAGTCCCTTGGACGGGTGCTGCACAATCGGGGCATTCGGGGATTTTTCATGGCTCCCATTTACGACACTGACTCTATTGTGGAGATGGAATGGAAGCATTTTAGTATTGTGAGCCTCGGTCCGGGCTTTTTGCCCCAGCCTTTCCATCGCGTTTATTCGAGTGCCTTTGAGCAATTGGCCCATATAATCACCGAAGTCTGGAAGCGAGGTTATCGCAATCTCGGAATAGCCCTGCTTGAGCACCCTTGCGCTATTGAAGATGATATGAAACGGCTTGGAGCGGCGTATGCGCATAAGCATCTCATTGAAGGCAAGGGTGGTAAAGTGAGTATCGTCACCTACAAGGAGCACCATTACCCCGAGGATCTTCTCAGCCGGAATTCCCTGCTACTTAAATGGCTTGAGAAGGAGCGTCCCGAGGTAGTTATCGGCTTCAACATCGGCGTGTATCATGCCATGCTCGATCTGCATTTTCAGAGTCCAAAGGACATCGCCTTTGCCACGCTTCATTGCGATCAAGAGTGGCCGATGGCTTCGGGCTTAATGTTAACTTCAGAGTTAAAAGCTGATTACGCCCTCTATTTAATGGATCTCCTGTTGCGCAGTAATGAAACCGGAATCCCCAACAAGCAGATTCGGCATAATGTCAGTTTCTCGTGGTATGAAGGCGCGACATTGCCGGACAAGGCTAAAAGCTAAAGGCTATTAGCTCACTCACTCACACTCGCTCACCGTGCAGTTGACAAATCAGGGGAATACCCTCAGCATTTTTTACGATACTACGTACATCTCTGCCTTGCAGTAGCAAGGCCCCCCATGCTTTTCAATTTTCTCCTCGGCCTAGTCATCGGTGCCTCTGCTGGTTGGTACTTCTACTATCTAAAGAAGCGCCAAGTCGCGCAATTGGATGAAGAGAAGCTCATGCTTGTCCAGGAAAAGCAGATCGTACTGGAGTTCATGCATAACCTCGCCGAGTCCATCGGCGAAGGCGTGACACGCGATGAACTCCTCCGCCGCGTGGTCCATGCAGCCGTACTAAGTACCGGCGCTCTCAGCGCTGCCATCTTTGAGATGACTCCCAGCGGCAAACTGCGAGGCCTCGCCATCGAGGGGCTCTTCCCGCCCCAGCGCCCACTTCCCGAGAGCATGCGCGACAAGCTCACGACGCGCACCAAGTTCCTTGAACAAGTACTGCGCTCGGAAGAGTTCGAACTCGGCGAAGGGCTCATCGGCTCAGTCGCGAAGACCGGGCAGCCCGTGATCATCGCAGACGCACGTACCGACCCCCGCGTGGTCCATCACAATGATGCGGCACTCGTCATACGCTCCATGATTGTAGTCCCCATGCAGTTTCGCAATACGCTGATCGGCGTTCTGGCGATTGCGAATCCCGGCGACAGCATGGCATTCAGCGACACTGATTTTTCCCTGGGTAAATCACTCGCAGAGCAGGCGGCCATGGCAATCCACAACCTGGACCTGATGGCACTCCAGATCGAGAAGAACAAGCTGGATATGGACCTCTCCATCGCCAGCAGTGTTCAGGGCATGTTACTCCCCAAAGAGTTTAACTTCGCGGCCGGTCTTGATGTAGATGCCATCTATATCCCGGCACAGAAAGTGGGCGGCGACCTCTACGATATTTTCCCACTGGCCAATGGAAGAATCGGGCTCGCGGTCGCCGATGTTTCAGGCAAGGGTATCTCTGCATCCCTGCTCATGGCGATCTGCCAGAGCAATCTTCGCCACCTCGCGAAGAGCTATGATTCCCCAGCCAGAGTGTTAACAGAGCTTAACCGTGTCATGCGCGACGACATGCGGCAGGACATGTTCGTCACCATCATTTACGCCGTGATCGACATGCAAGCTGGCGAGCTATGTTTTGCGCGCGCCGGACACGAACTTCCCATCTACTGCCATCTGGCAACTGCCGAACAGACCAGCCCCACCGTGTCCATGCCCGGCTCCGAAGGCATGGCACTCGGCATGGTCCCCACAGCGTTGTTTGAAGCAATCATCTCCGATAGACGCCTCCCCTTTACAGCGAACGACGTCTTCGTGATGTACACCGACGGTCTCACCGAGCGCGCCAACCTCGCCGGAGCCCAGTTCTCCCATGGCCGCCTCGCCGAATCCCTCGGCATCCTCCACAGCCGCAGCGCCTCCGAGATCAACCGCAACATCCTCGAATCCGTCAGCCGCTTCTGCGGCGAAGTCGCCCCGCATGATGATATCACCCTGTTGACGATCAAGCGGGTGGGTTAGAAGGTATTTTAGCGAACAATCGAATACTTGTCGGTAAGGGGTGCGACTGCATCAACGATTGTTTGGGCATACTCGAAGGAACTGGTGGCAACAGTTCCACGGGTGGCGGCGGAGTCTCGGCGAGCAGCGGCGGGGTTGCGGCGCGTGACGGCGGGGGCTCGGGGAGTTGCGGCGGGTGTTGCGGGAGTCGAGGCAGGGGTTGCGGGAGTGACGGTGGGGTCTCGGGGAGCAGCGGCAACGGCCGTTTAAATCTGTCGCGCTACGCTTGATTATATCCGACTGGTAAATCGTAGTGTTATATACTATTGCAGCAGTTCCATGACCCGCATCTGCCAACACTCCCCTAGCCTTTTCCTGCGCTGGATGGGTTTGGTGTTGTGGATGGTTGCTGCATTCGGCTCCGGAACTGCTTCAGCAAACACCAGGCTCACCCAATCAGTACGCCTACCATGGCTACTGGCAAGGTATATGGATTATGGGGGCCTGTAAATACTCTGAAGCGCGAGCGTGAGCGAAAAACTGGCGGAGAGGGAGGGATGACAAAGGCATCTCGCTTCGCTCGGTAACGAACCCTTTGCGGGTTCGAACCCCTCCTCTCCTTCACTTTTTCTGCGAAAAACTGGCGGAGAGGGAGGGATTCGAACCCTCGGTGGAGTTACCCCCACACAGCATTTCCAGTGCTGCACATTCGACCACTCTGTCACCTCTCCGTGTTTTGCATTCTAGTAATGCAGGAAGCTGTAGAAAATTTAGTATTCGTGCGCTTTGGTCAATACGATTTCACAGCAATAGTGTGCGTACTGGATAGATTCCGCTTGTAAATCCGCTAAAGATTACCAGCGTCTAGTTCAGCCTATGGAACTGGCAGCCTATTTCCCTGTTGTATTACAGATCACGATCGCCTTGCTTCTGGCAGGAGTGATCATCGTTGTGAGTCATATCTTTGGCCAGAAGACCAAGAGTAATCCCATCAAGGACTCCCCTTATGAATGCGGACTGCTATCCGAGGGTACGGCGCATCCCCGCTTCTCCGTAAAGTTCTACCTGGTCGCAATGTTGTTCATACTTTTCGACATTGAGGTAGTCTTTCTGGTGCCATGGACGGTAATCTATCGTGAATTCCTCCAGAACAATATCCCCATTCTCTGTCCTATTCTCTTTTTCTTTTTAGTGCTCATTGTGGGCTTCTCTTACGAAGTGCGCAAAGGTGCGCTGGACTGGGAAAAATAAATACTGTCAGCAGAAAACAGGGAACCGTTTGACTATTACACCACTCTCCTTATGCTGAGATTATTCTTCAGCATTTGGATTTACCCATTCCCATGCAGCCAGACCGCTACATAATTAAATCCCGTATCATCGACTTGACCAGCCGGGACCTGCCGGGTGCTCTGCGCGAATTGCTTGCGGTAACGCTTACCCGAGAAAAGAAGCTGAATCCAGAGGCTGTGCTTAAACTAGTACTGGAGCAGGAAACGATTATGGCCACGTGCCTGGGCAATGGCGTGGCGATGCCGCATGCGCGCCTGCCGATGTCGCGTCCGTATTTGATGGCAGTGGGTCGGACATCGACCGGGCTGGAATACAACGGGGTCAAGGATTACAATAATGTGCGGTTTGTATTTCTGCTGTTGGCAGCGGATGAGCAGCCTAATTACCTGAACATGCTGGCTTCGCTTGCCCGGCAGTTTGGCGAAAAGGAACTGATCGAGCACATGGTCAGAGCCCCCACCCTTCTTGAATTCCAAGAGCGTGTCTTGCAGGGATTCCGCCGGCAGAGCGTGCGCCCGGAGCGCAAGCTTCGGCAGTTTAACCGCCGCATGCTTACAGAGGCAGAGAAGCTGGCGAATGCCGCCAAATGCGCAGCCATGTTACTCTTCACCGATACGTTTACCTCCGGGCTGGATGCAGTGGAAGTATTGCCCAAGATTCGGACTATTGTAGTAAGCCGGTCTCCAGCGAAACGCTATCAAGAAGGAAAATCGCCTCCGACGACAATAGAAGTTCGCAGTCTCTCGAAGCAGCGTCTCTCGCAGATGCGGAGCGCCATCCTGATCGGGCTGTCCAGTGGTATCTTTAAACTCACCGACAAGATTTGCTGCGTAGGCGGAATCGCTGCGAGCAACCTGCTGGACTGTCTCGTAGTGGTGGACATTAGCAAGGAATTCCAAGGGGCGATCACTCGAGAGCACAACCTCCTGCCACCCGGCGTGAAGATAGAGGTATTTGAGCGCGTGCTGGGCATAGCCACCGATCTTTCCATTGAAGGCCGCGAGGGAAAACCCGTCGGTGCCCTCTTCGTAGTGGGTGACACAGACAAGGTGAACCAGATGATCAAGCCTCTGGTGCTGAATCCGTTCTATGGCTACAAGGAAGAAGACCGCAACATTCTCAATCCCTTCATGGATGAGACGCTGAAGGAGTTCTCTGTGATCGATGGGTGCTTCATCATTCGAGGCAACGGCGTGGTGGAGTCTGCAGGCAGCTTAATCCATGCGCCGAGCGAGTACTATAAAGACATGCCGAGTGGGTTGGGTTCACGCCACGCGGCAGCAGCAGCTATTTCGCTGGCGACCGATTGCACGTCCATTGCGGTGTCTGCCAGCACTGGGCAAGTCTCACTCTTTCGCCGGGGTGCGATGGTCTCGCTGATGGAGACTCCGCTGGCGGAGCGCCGGATATCGAGAACGTAGGTGGGCGGGGCTGCGAGAGGGCGATGGGAGATGAAGGAGCGAGGGATTGGGAGATGCGGGCGGGGTTCCGGGGACCTTATCGATGTTGCACGTTACTGACGGTTGTGAACGAGAAATGGTATCCTCCGCAGGAATCGTTGTCCGTGAGTGGATTTGATCTGCTCGAAATCCATGCGGGTGATCTCGCCGCGTTGGATAGCGGCCCAGGTTTTCATGCCTTCATCGTTTAGGTAAACCAGGGTGACCTCTGCGGCCACAGGCGCGGTGTATAGCTTGCCGTCTGCGGTGGCATACGGGAAGGCCACGGTGCTCGAAACAATGGCATGGTCCTCGATAATGAACCGAATACTCGCCTCGACCAAGCCGGTGCATACCAATGCATCGTCGCGGGCCATGGGGTCGCACAGGGTGGCGGGTGTTTCCGTCCAGAGCGTGCGCGCCTTATCCACGAAGAACGCCTTAAAGGTATCTTCGCCGCTGAGTGCAGCGCTTAACAGCGCGGGCTGCCGGTTCTCGGCGCTATTCGGGCGAATGGGGTTGATGCTATCCGTCCAGTAACCCACAACGCGCAAGCCATTGGCAAGCTCGTTCATCGGGTCATCCGCTGTGTTCGCGATGAATCGCAACCAGAAGCCGGTGGCAGGAGAGCCCGCGTTACTGCGCTCTTCGTAGATTAACCAAGGGCCTCCTTCGCGTGAAAAATACGCAGCCTGAAGATCATGCGTCAAGCGCTCCAGGGTAAGCCGGGCCTGTTGATCCACACCGACTCGTGCGGCGACTCCATGCCAGCGGTTGAGCACAGGCGATAACAACGCAAGCACGAGGGCAACAAGCACTGTCATTAACGCCGCAGCAACGAGTAGCTCGATGACGGTGAATCCCCGGCTCCACCTATACATGCCCGCCTTCGTTCTCTGGAAAAGTCTCATCGTCGCAGTTGGATAAAGCAGATCACAGCGGGTGCCGGCTGCCCGGATGCAGCTTCGTACTGCGCGAGGGTATCGCCAGGGTTCGGTGTCGGAAGGCTGTAAATACTCACTTGCAGAGGAAGGCTTGCTGTCGTGGCTTCAGTGTTCGTCATCCGCTTCAACTCGACCCGGTACACCCGGCCTTCCACCCGCGTATCCCTTTTTGTCGACTGCACCGCATCCTTATAGAAGGTTCGCCAGTCATCGGCACCGAAAGCAAGTAACTCGCCCGATGCGCTCGCCGATTCACCGCTCTGGGTGGATAAACTTGCGGACGAGTTTCGCGATCGTTGTAACCCGGAGTTCCGTTCCGCTTCTGGCACTTCTGCCTTCTGCCTCCTGCCTTCTGCCTGCTCTGCCTTATGCCTGCTGCCTTCTGCCTTCCTTTCCCCTAGCGTTCTCACCTGGACTACAAATACCTCCTGCCCACGGGGATGGTCAGCGTTGAACAGCGTTTCCACAGTACTCCAATCCTTCGCCTCCAGATGCGAGCGGACGACACTCACTACACTCGCAACATTACTTGCACCAATACCACTTTGGGATTGCCCTATAAACGTCGCGAAGAACCCGACAACCACAAGCACCGCAACTGCGAGGATTCCCACGGCGAGGACTACTTCCAAGAGTGTGAATGCTGGCCGTCTGTGCTTCATCGCCGCCAATCCTCCGGGTTCTCCGCTAGTGCGACTGCTCCCCATCGGTTAACCACTACGCCACCAATCGGTGTGGAGGCTTTATCAAACTGTAGAACCGTGGATACCCCCGCTGGCTCCACACACTCGGGCACTCCGAAAACCAGGCGTGTGGGCGCAGCCATCTGCCCATTTGCAGAGAACTCGAGGAAGTACCATTGGGGCCCAGTCCCTTCCGCCACCGATTCTCCGCGAGGAAACTCCAGCGACAGGGTGGGAAGCGCGTCACTCAGTTCCTGCCAGAAATAGACACCCTGCGGAAACGCGCTCCCCTCCCCCGCCGCGATCCATCGGGCCGCATCCGCTGGGTCGCGATAGATCACGCCGACGTATCGCAGGTAGCGTCCTGAATCGGCAACCTTGTCCGCCGCTAGAATTAACCGCGCGGTGGTCTGATGCAGCACGGCCTGCGCACGGGCATTAGCAAGGTGGCCAGCCACCAACCGCTCCGTGGCACGAAGCGCTGCCACGCTGCCAGTATCGCGCAGTGCGTAACCCATAACACCAGCCAGTGTAGCAACCAGGGCCAGTACGACGAGTAACTCGATCAAGGTAAACCCGAGACGCGAGCGCAGTGGTGGAACTGGATCGGTGCATTTCGATGTTGTTGGACGGTCTTTAGTGGCACGGGTCTTCCCGCGATCAGCACAGAACCCGAACATGGGCGAGACGCCCATGCCACGCACGAGCCATCGGCTTTTCATCGAAGGTACAATGACTTCGAGACGCACTGGAACTGAATGCCTTATTCCCATGAAAAGACCCAGTGCCAATCAGGATTGCCCTCGGGATTCTCCACATACATAACTACGCTCGCATGAATCGGTCCCGGCCTGTCGGCAGCAGGAATATCGGCCAACTCACTTGCCTCGATCAGCCCGTTCCTGTCTCTGTCTATGATGACTACAAGGTTCGGATTGCCAGAAGCATCCACGATCTCGCCCGCGTACGGTGCGCCTGCTGGAGCCAGCTCGCTCTCACCGATGGTGAGGTATCGCGCATGGCGTGGATTCGCCTTGAGCGCGTAGTCGTTGCCCATCGCTCCACCCGACAGCCCCGCCCCGCTAAGTGTTTCGATGAAGACAGCGTTGTGGCCGTGTAGTTTGAACTTTGCGGTGCTCTCTCCCATAGTGGGATAATAGCCGTACTCCGCCCGAAACCCTTCGTACGCCAGCATATACTGAAGGAGTTGGGCTCTGGTTTTACTCCGACTCACTGCGCGCTGGGCAACACCGATGACTGGCAGCATTACCGCGACCAATACCCCGATTATTGCAAGGACAGCCAGCATCTCGACCAGCGTAAATGCCGCGATTCGCCCCGGTAGATTTGCGCTGTGTTTATTCATTGTAGATCAGGTCGTCACAGGCATCGCCCGTGGAGCGATACGTTGCAGAAAGAAGCCCATCGGCAGGAAGTGACGAGGGAGACTCGGCTTCGCCCCCCAAAGAGAGCAGGAGAAATCCCGCTCGTTTCCACTCTTGGTTGACGCTGCGTTTGTACTGGTAAATATAAGGCCGCTCCCACGGGTCGAGAAACAGCAAGCCGCCTCCAGACGAGTGATTGATCGCGCTGTTTCCTACGCTGAACTGTACGCTATCTACAAAGCAGGGTCCACTGACTGGCGCCCCCGCCTCGTCGCGCAGTTCATCACCTTTGGGACCTGTTTTTCCCGTTAACGCCAGGTAAAGCTCCCCTGCCCCATCGGACTTGGAGTCGTTCAGCCACGGATAATCGCCATAAACGGATCGGTAGCGCTCGAGCGCCTGTGCCAGCACCGCCATTTCCCCATGCGCACGCGCCCGAAGTGCGCGCTCCTTCAACCCATCTATCACCGCAAGCCCGAAACCTGTCATCACAACAATCAAAGCGACGACTACAAGCACCTCTATGAGTGTAAACCCCGAGTGTGCGTCTGGTCCCGAACTGGAGGATGCCTCCGCGTGCATGCAATCGACTGTTGTTAGCTAACGTCAGGGAGTCAATACCGCAGAAACACTGGGTACTGAGGAAATGACGGCTTGTACCACTTCACCTAAGGCTCAATGTTTGACCACGAACGACGGCACTCCGCCGATGAGCGTCGTCATTTGGGGTACAATTACAGGTTGGCAGGTCGCTATGGCTCAGCCCGGTGGGAAACTGGTCGTCGCCTGAAACTCCCAAGTAAAGAAACCGACAACTATCGGCTACACTTGAGCGAAGAAACCAGTAGTTGATCTCTTTAACTCCGACAATTTCCCTACCCTACCGCTTCGGACTGACCTTTAGGCAACACTTACCCGGGAAAGTCCTTAAAGTGACCGTCCTATTGCTCGTTCCAAGGGCACTCAGTCCTGCTTCGGTGCGATGATAGCCTACAAGAGTGCTACGTTTTCCGTCATCAACGGTTGCATTTCGGTCGCGAGTGCTATGCTACCCGTCATCAACGCTTGCATTTCTGTCGCGAAGGGTACTCTAGACGTCATCAGCGCTTGCATTTCAGTAGCGAGTGCTCCTCTACCCGTCATCAGCGCTTGCATTTCGAGCCCGAAGCGTAAGATTCCCGTCATCAACGGTTGCATTTCGGTCGCGAGTGCTCTGCTACCCGTCATCAACGACTGCATTTTGAGTTCTGGTCTCTCTCTAGGCTACCGTGGCGTTCCAATACGCGACTATGGAGTTCCTCTATATGCCGTTGGCGTTCTTTTACGTGCCGTTGGCATCCCTCTACACGCGTGGGGCGGTTCTTTACGCGATTGTGGCATTAACATAGGTGCCGTTGGCGCTGCTCTATGCGACTGTGGAGCTCCTCTTCGTAAAGGTGGCGTTCCGCTACGCAACTCAGGTAGTTCGCGTGGTCGCCGCGCTGATGTGAACTGCGCCACCCGTTCAACAAGTGGGTACTGTAACCCTAATAATCAGAAATATCCCGAAGGGATTACGCCCCAAAGCCCTGGGTTGCTCGCGGAGCGGGCTACCCAGGGTAAGCATGTAAAAGATACCCCAACCCCAACGGGGTTGCGTCGTCCGTCTTTGCGGCGTATATCCCGCCCACAGCAATCCGGACGCAACCCCGTTGGGGTTGGCCGGTTTCTTACATTTACCCGGGGTAGGCCTGCGGCCAACCCCGGGCTTTGGGACGTAATCCCTTCGGGATATTTTCAAGACAGATACGAGATAGGCAAAGTCTACGCTAAACGCGTACGTCCCAGAGGGACACACTGGACTTGGGCCACTGTCGGAAGATATGCCCCTACAAGCCATCCAGCGCATCAAGCACTATACCGGGCGTCAATGCCTCGGGTAGGATTATGGGCTGTGCCTTGCCGGGTGCGTAGATGAGGTTCAGCGGGACTGCCGCCTTCTCAAACTTGGCCAGTGCTGCGGTGATGCGGGGGTCTTGTGAAGTCCAGTCTCCCTTGAGTGCGATAATTTTGCGGTCACTGAAGGCTTTCTGAATCTTACTCGAAGAAAACACGGCAGCCTTGTTTGCCTGACAGGTGGCGCACCAGCGCGCAGTGAAGTCCACATAGACGATGTGTCCCTCGGCGGCGAGGGTTTCTGCCAGCCCGGGTTCCCAGTGTTCCCAATTGATGGTCGTGGAGTCTGCCGTGAATGCAGGGCGAAGACCCGCGGTACCAGTCGCGCCGACTGGGGCTTCATTAATCCGTTTCACTGCCTCTGCGTCCGCCTTGGGAAAGCCCATGTATAGGGCCAGAAGAAGCACGGCGCCTGCGGCAATCATACCCTTGGCTTTGGTCGAGGTAGGAAGGTGATAAGCTGTCCACCTTCCGTATATCCATGCGGCCATGGCGACAAGAACCATGGCGAGAAGGGGCTTCAACAAGCCGAAATTCCCGTAAACACGGTCGTCGCTCAACTGGGCTGCCAGTACCCACGCTAGATAAGCCACTGTGCCATAGAGCAAAAAGCTCATGGATTGCTTGAACGTCTCCATCCAGGCACCCGGGCGCGGGAGATACTTAATCAACGATGGGAAGGCCGACAACGTAAGATACGGCGAGGATAACCCGATGCCAATGAAGGTGAAGATAATGAATATCTCAGGAATGGAGCGGGTAAAAGCAGCCCCGAGTGCGGTGCCAAGAAATGGGGCTGAGCACGGGGTGGCTACTATGGTGGCTAGAATACCACTGAAGAAAGAGCCCCCTAGCCCACTCTTACTTTGTAACCCTGACCCCACGCCCACGGCGCTTTGCCCAATCTCAAAAAGCCCGCTCATATTCAGACCGAATAGCAAGAAGAACACAGCCATCAGGAACACAAACCCTGGGTTCTGCATCTGGTAGCCCCAGCCAACTTTATCTCCCGCTGCTTTCAATACTAGAAGAACGCCAACAAGCGTCCAAAAGGAGAGCAATACTCCTGTGGTAAATGCCAGGCCGTGCATGACAATCTTTGAGCGCTCCTCGCCCGCCTGATTAACGAACCCGGTAATCTTGATGCCCAGCACAGGAAACACACAGGGCATGAGGTTCAGTATCAAGCCACCAACAAAGGCGAGTCCAAGTATCGCGAGCAGTGACTTGGCGGGTGGCAATGCCACATTCACCACTCCTGTCGCCGCCTTGATCTCAATCCCAGGCAAGTGGGTAGCACCAAAGCCTGCGGAGGACTTCAGCACTCCAGTGATTTCCGAGATCGGCAGAGTCGCGTCGTCCGCCACGGTAAACTTAAGGACCAGGGCACCGGCTGCGTTGACCGCGACGGTCTGCTTCTCTTCTGGTGCGATTAATCCGTTGTCCGAGAAGAAATAGATGCCGTCCGCACTGGTAAATGCAGTGGGTCCAGTGACAGTGAGGGTAATAGCTTTGTCCTTAAGCACTGCCTCGGTGCGGTAACCGGCCACTGCCTTCGGCAATTGTGCCAGTGCCGAAGCCACCGGAGCTGCCCAGGTGGGATGCGGCTGCTCCGTCGCCCCTGAGGATACGTCGAGCGATAATTCTGCACCACCTGGCACACAGACTTTATCACACATTAACCACTCAGCCTTGGCCTTCAGTGTGTAGGTCTTGCCTTTGTCCTTTGAGAGACTGGCCGCCGGGGTAATGGTAACGGGCAGCAACACCTCGTCCTCGAAGACGAAGTCGATGATCGTGTCCAGCTTGTGGATCACAGGAACGGGCCACTGAATGGGCCCAGCGGTAAACCCTTCGGGCAACTCCCAGGTAAGATTCGTCGCGTAGCCCGTGGCCGACGACTTCCAGTAGGTGTGCCAGTGAGCGTCATGCTTCAACCGCAATGCCACGGTGAATGGCTGCCCCGGGACGAATGTAGCAACTGTTGAAACCAGCTCCGCCTCGACTTGCTTATCCCGGACGGGTCCGCCCGCATGCAATGCTGTGGATGCAAAGAGGAGACACCCCAGTGTCAGGACAACTAATCGGGTAAGAGTAGGGATTGATCTCATGGCACGGTGGTGGAATGGTTTCGATGGATTCATAATCTTGAAAGTTGCTAAGTAACGCGGTGTTGCAGATAGCGCACCAACTCGGAGAGGAACGCTGCATTTGGGGATAACTGCTCGCACAGCAAAAGGGTTTCTGTTGTGAGCCTCGCTGCAATTGCGCGTGAGGCCTCCAACCCATGGAGCGATACATAAGTATTTTTCTTAAGCTCAGCATCGTTGCCCACAGTCTTGCCCAAGGTCTCGGTTGTGCTGGTCACATCGAGGATGTCATCCACAACTTGGAACGCCAGGCCGAGGTTCATACCTATCTTATGCCCGATGCCGACCTGCTCCGGGGTGGCAGTAGTGCATGACAAACCCATGGTAATACTGGCCGCGATGAGTGCTGCCGTCTTGTTTAGATGGATAAACTCCACGGCATCTGCAGAGAGCGTCATTCCCTCCCCCAGGGTATCCTCAAGTTGCCCACCGATCAGATGTTCGCTTCCAGAGGCCGATGCCAGAGTAGTAGTAAGTGCAGTGGCAATGGCTGGAGTGTTTATGTATCCGCGGGCAATCACTAGAAAGGCGTGCGTAAGCAGAGCATCGCCAGCGAGCACAGCAGTTACCTCATCATACTGCTTGTGGCAGGTCGGGCGACCGCGCCGCATGGCACTGTCGTCCATACAGGGCAAATCATCGTGTATCAGCGTGTAAGTGTGCAGGCATTCAACAGCCACGGCGGCTGGCAATGGGTCTGCCTGCTGCGGAAATAAATCCGCAGCCGCCAGTACCAGCACAGGCCGGATGCGCTTCCCGCCTGCCTCGAGACTGTAGCGCATGGCCTCATGCAAACGCGTGGGGCGAGTTGTCGCCGATGGCAACCACTGATCGAGAGCGACCTCGACCCGTGCTTTATAGGCTACCATTTGAGCTTCCCAAGAGAGCGGCATAGAACACTGAGGCTTAGGGACACTGTAGGGGAAAGAAACCCGCTTACCAGCGCCAGTACTTTAGGTAACACCGCAAAGATTCTGCGAATGTCCCCCGTGTGTCAACTGTGCCTACTGTTTCGTGGGATTCAAATCCACGGCGTCTCCAGTGATGGGGACAACAAAATAATAGGGGTAATAGCTGGGCTGCGTGTAGCCGAACTGAGCGCGCTTGAAGTCGTAGAGATAGTAGCCAGCGGTATCATTCGGCTGATCGGTAAAGATATAGAGCCAGTTCTCATCGCTAAAACCATACACAAAGGGGAAGAACCCACTGTAGAGAAAGCCCATCTGATTATACACAAAACCGTCTGGAGTTTGCAGCCATGCAGTGAATTGGAATGGTTCTGGCGGAGGGGAAGTTCTGCCCATAGCCGGCCCCACAAACGTACTGTAGCCCCCAGCATTCTTCGCGCGTACAAAGATGTAGCAAGTGTACCCAGCTTGCAGTGAGGCGTAGGTGTAGGTAGTCTCTGCTACATTCACCAGCATCATAGCCGCAGCAATATCCTGGGTGTCACTGCACCAGATTTCATAGCTGGTGGCACCCGCAGATGCCGTCCACGAGATGTCAATCGAGTTGGCGGAAGTACTATCTGAAGCCAGTAGATTTGCTGGCACTTCAGGAACTGCTGGTAGCGCCGTGCTGCCCGCATCCGGTCCAGCGAGTGCGCTGAACCCGGCGGAGTTCCCCGCCTTTACCCAGTAATAGAAGGAGGTACCCGTACCAAGTGGCTGATCAATGTATTGATTGGAAATCGTTTCTGCCAGTAATGCTGCGGTATCGACGCTGTTCGTCGTGCCACGGAATACCTGATAAGTGGTGGCACCGACTGAGCCCGACCAACTGATAGTGATGGAATCCGTTGCCGTGGCATCCGAAGCCACCACATTACCGGGAGCAGACGGTGGCAGTAGCGCCGTGCTGCCCGCATCCGGACCGGCGAATGCGCTGTACCCGGCGGTATTTCCAGCCTTTACCCAGTAATAATAAGTGGTACCAGCAGGGAGTGATGCATCGGTGTATTGCGTCGCAGCGGTTTCAGTTATCTGCGTTGCAGCCGCAGCATTATTCGAATCGCTTCGAAACAACTGATAGGAAGTGGCACCCGAGGATGCAGCCCAACTGATTGTTATACTCGATGCAGCCTCAGCATCGGTAGCTGCGATACTTGCAGGAGTCGCTGGAATCGCTACCGTGGATTTCAGATTCAAAGTAATGGTAGTAGCCTTCGCCCCTCCTCTTGCATTGGAGTTTTCCCATCCAGTGACGGTCAGCGTAAAGTTGCCAGCCTGCGTTGGCGTGCCGCGCAGATAGATATTCTTTGAACTAAAGTTGAAAGTAGTACCGCTAAGAGCAGACCCACCACTACTGGCTTGGTAGAACCCAAGCCCGGCTGGCAGCGTGCCAGTGTAGCTCCACGACTGCGGATTGCCGGGTGCACCATTCATCGTAAACTGTACGAAGAGTGATTTACCCACGTCCCCACTGATGGGTGAACTCGGAGCCGTAACAAGTGTAGTGGCCCCTGCCAGAGTATCATAAGCAGCCAGTCCGGCCACGGCAGTGATGGCCCATTGCCACACTTGGATAATTCGGGATGGAGCGGAAAATTGTCCCTCCGCAAGTAGCTTAATTAGTGGTGTGCGCTGAAGTAACAGTGCAAAGGTCGCCGCAGTCCAAGACATACGACCAGACAGAACAAATTGCTGAACGTGGTAAAAGGCTCTGTTAACATGCATAGACCTATTGTCTATCATATATTCAGCAATATGGCGTCATCGTAGAGGGACGTAATGCAAGCTAGTAGATTGGGTAATCGATTTCGATGCACTTGCTAATAGGCATAGCAAACTAACACTCGACAAATAAACAGTGGGGTGATTTGTTGCGCTTGTAGCGTTTATGTTTGCGTTCTTGACGAAGCTGGTCGATTGTAACCCTATGCTTTCAACTGCACAGAACCGTCTAGATCCTTCAGATTTCGACAGGAAGACACTAGAAAGTTTAGTAGCCACACTGGCGCGTCCCGGACACGTTTCCCTACTCGACCAAGAGGGAAAGCGGACAGAGATTCCCGATGCTTTTTACCGGCATTTAGTGCGAATACTCGGCGTGGTAAATACAGGGCGCGCCGTAATCATGATACCAGAGGACGAGACATTCACCACCCAGGCTGCGGCTAATTTCATTGGGATATCCCGCCAGTATCTCGTCAACCTCTTGGAAAAAGGTCATATCCCCTTCCACACTGTAGGGACACATCGCCGAATCAAATTCAAGGACTTGCTCGAATACCAAAAGCACCGGGATGCCTCTCGTCGGAAAGCCTTGGACGAACTTGCGTCGAAAGTTGCTAGCGCCGACCTATATTTTCCAAAGGAAGACCAATCGAGTGAATGAAGGCTGACTTTCAGGTTGTGCTTGATGCCTGCATCCTTGCCAATTTCTCCATCTGTGACTTATTTCTGCGGCTGGCAGAAACACCACGGCTTTATTTACCGAGGTGGAGCGAAGAAATCCTTGTCGAGACCCACCGAACTCACATTGGGAAACTTGGATGGCCCGCTGACATCGCCGAGTCGTTCCAGCGTGCCTTGCGCGAGCAGTTTCCCGAAGCCATGGTCACCAAGTATGAACCGCTCATTGACCAATGCACGAACGATATAAAGGATAGACACGTTCTCGCCAGTGCAATCCGGTGCCAAGCGGAAATCATCTGTACATTTAATCTTAAAGATTTCCCTAGTCATGCCCTTCAGCCGTGGGGTATCACTGCTTGCCACCCTCAGGATTATCTACTGACACTTTACGCCATCGACCGCGTTCTCGTTGTCCGCAAAATCGAGGCTATTGCCCGTAAGCGTGGCATCGAGGCCGAGGACCATCTGATCCAGCTTGGGCGCTTTGTCCCTAGTTTCTCGCAACGCCTGTTGGATGATATGGGAGTTTGAAGTACTTAAATGAAAAAAACACTGTAAGTAGATTACTTACAGTGTTTAAAAATGGTACCCAGGGGGGGGCTTGAACCCCCACGCCTTCCGGCGGTGGATTTTGAGTCCACTGCGTCTGCCATTTCGCCACCTGGGCATTAAGAAGGGTTCACGCCCTTCGCATTCGTAAAAGAAACCGTGCTCACCGCAGTCTGGCAAGCATTTCCTTGCACTACTTCTTCTTTGTCTTCGACGCCTTCGGGGCCTTGGCTTCGGTGATGGAGCTGACAGGCTCCAGTTTCACGGGTGCGCCCTGGGCATAGTAGCGTGCGCGCAGGCGCAAACCTTGCAGGCGGATAAAGCCGGTGGCGTCATTCTGGTTGTAGGTGCTGGAAACGCCTTCCATCGAGGCAATCTGCGGATCGTAGAGAGAGACGGCCGACTTGCGTCCCGTAGTGATGATGTTGCCCTTGTAGAGCTTGAGGCGGACGCTGCCATTCACACACTTCTGGCTTTCATCGATAAGTGCCTGAAGGGCTTCGCGCTCCGGTGCGTACCAGAATCCGTAGTAAACCATCTCGGCGTACTTCGGGATGAGGGAGTCGCGCAGGCGCATGACTTCGCGGTCCATCGTCAAGGTCTCAATCTGGCGATGGCCTGCGAGAAGAATGCTACCGCCGGGAGTCTCATAGACGCCACGGCTCTTCATGCCGACGAAGCGGTTCTCCACCATATCTACGCGACCAATCCCGTGCTTGCCGCCCAGCTTGTTGAGGGTACGCATGACATTGGCGGGGGAGAGGCGCTTGCCATTAACCGCCACACAGTCGCCCTTCTCGAACTCCAGCTCGACATACTCGGCCTTGTCCGGTGCATCTTCCGGGCTGACGGAGAGCTTGAACATGCCTTTGTTCTCCTCAGTCGTAGGGTCGAACCATGGGTCTTCGAGGACTCCCGCTTCATAGGAAATATGCAGAAGGTTGCGGTCCATCGAATAAGGTTTCTTGAGCGAAGCCTCGACTGGAATCTTATGCTTCTGGCAATAGTCGATCATCTCGGCGCGACCGGGGAAGGCATCGCGAAAGGCATCGATCTTCCAAGGCGCGAGAATGACTAATTCGGGGGCCAAGGCGATGTAGGTAAGCTCAAAGCGGCACTGGTCATTGCCCTTTCCTGTGGCGCCGTGGCATACGGTGTCTGCATTCACCTGACGGGCGATGGCGGCCTGTGCCTTGGCGATCAGGGGACGCGCAATCGATGTTCCCAGAAGGTACTGGCCTTCATAGAGGGCGTTCGCACGCATCATCGGATAGATGAAGTCGGTCGCAAACTCCTCAACCAAGTCGAGGGTAAAGTGCTGGCTGGCGCCAGTGCGCTCCGCCTTCTTGTCGAGGCCATCGAGTTCTTCCTCCTGGCCGATGTCGGCACAGAAAGTAACAATCTCGGCTTTATAGTTTTCCTTCAGCCATTTGACGATCACGGAGGTGTCGAGACCTCCCGAGTACGCGAGTACAATTTTCATGTTAAGAAATACTGGTTCTAGTTGAGATTATAAATGGGGTAACGAAGTCGGTGACTAGCCCAGTACGAGCTTCGTCAGAATCGCCTTCTGCATGTGGAGCCGATTCTCGGCTTGGTCGAAGACAATGGACTGTGGGGAATTGAACACTTCCGCCGTAACCTCTTCCCCTTGATGTGCGGGCAAACAGTGCAGGAAGAGCGCATCGGGTCGGGCTGCGTGAAGGAGTGCACCGTTCACACAGTACGGCTGCATGGCAGCGAGGCGCGCGACCTTCTCTTCCTCGCGACCCATACTGACAAAGACATCGGTGTATAACACGTCGGCATTGCGAGCCGCTTCGACGGGGTCCTGCGTGAAGGAGTACGTTTTGGGCAGACCCTCGCGAGCGAGAAGTGCATCCAGCTCAGGAGTTGGCGCGAACTCTTTGGGCCCGGCGAGAACAATGGACATTCCCACCATCGCTGCACCGAGAATCCAGGAGTGTGCCATATTCGAGGCGCAGTCGCCATAGTAGGCGAGTTTCTTGCCCTCCAGCGATTTAAGCAAGTCCCCGCCCTCGCTCCAGCGCTCGGCTAGGGTGAAGAGATCGCTGTAAATCTGGCAGGGGTGTAGAAAGTCGGTCAACGCATTCACGACTGGCATCGTGCCGTGCTGGGCAAAGCCCTCAACGATGTCATGCCCGTGACAGCGAATGACAATCCCGTGCAGGTAGCGCGAGAGAACTCGGGCAGTGTCTGCGATGGGCTCGCCGCGATCCATCTGGAGCGTCTTTTGCTCCAGATAAAGTGGGCTCCCGCCGAGCTCGCGAATGCCCACCTCGAAAGAGACTCGCGTGCGCGTACTGCTCTTTGCAAAGAGCATGCCCCAAGTCTGCCCCGCGAGGGGTTGGGGACGTCCGGGTTTGCCTCGTCCAGCTTTGAGCTGTTGGGCAAGGAGCAATAGTTCGGCGAGTTCACTCAGGGTGAAATCGGTTTCTTTAAGAAAGTGACGTGTGGTAGCCATGATGATTGGCGATGGGTAATGATTCAGTTGTTTTCCGCAATAATTAGACTGCGGGTGCAGAGGGTGGCGTGAAGGTAGAGAGGGTGCGGTCAATGATGGCGACCGCCTCGGCGAGTTCTTCGCTGGTGGCATTCAGCGCAGGGAGCAAGCGGATGGCATTGTCGCCCGCACGCATGCTGAGCAGCCCATTATCGCGAAGCTGCGTAATATAGGGAAGCGGATCGTGCACCATGGCAAGCGCCACCATGTAGCCGAGGCCTCGCACCGCAGTGCAATGCTCTGGATGCCTGGCCACTACAGCTTTCAAGGCTTCAATCCAGGGGCCGCTTTGGCGAGTGACTTGACCGAGTAAATCTTCTTGTTCGATAATCTCCATCACCGCCAGACCTGCCGCACAACCCAGCGGGCTGCCCGCAAAAGTAGAGCCATGCGAGCCGGGCTTGAAGAGACCAGTAAACTTATCGGCCACCCAGATCGCCCCCATCGGGAATCCACCGCCAATGCCTTTCGCCATGCCGATCGCATCGGGTCTCACTCCAGAGTGCTCGAAGGCGTAGTAACGACCCGTCCGGCCTGCACCGCACTGGACTTCATCGAGGATAAGCAGGAGATCGTGCTTGTCGCAGAGCATCCGCAGACCGTGAAGGAACTCCGCATTGGCAGCATGCACGCCGCCCTCTCCCTGGATTGTTTCCACGAAGATTGCACAGGTTTGGTCATCGATCAGAGCATCGAAACTTTCAAGGTCATTGAGTTTCCCAAAACTAAATCCATCGAGCATGGGACGAAAACCGCCCTGAATTTTCTCCTGTGGAGTCGCAGCCATGCCACCAAAAGTGCGGCCATGGAAAGCCTTCTCCGCACAGATGATTTTGTAGCGCACGCCTTCCTTGCCAGCGAGACTCTGACCATGCAAGCGCGCGAGTTTGATCAAGGCTTCATTCGCCTCGGTTCCGCTGTTACAAAAAAGAACCTTCCCTGGACCCGCGCGCTGCACCAGTTTCTCGGCAAGGAGACCCTGATTCTGATGGCGAAACGCATTGCTGCAATGCACCAGTGTCGCGGCCTGCTCCTGCACGCGCTTCACCCAGTGGGGATGGCTGTGCCCGAGTGCGTTGACAGCTATCCCGCCAGCGAAGTCCAGATAACACTTGCCCGACTCATCCCAGATTCGCGAACGTTCACCTCGTACCATGGAAACTGGAGCCCAGGCATAGTTGCCCAGGATGTTCTCGTTATAGAGGCTGAGGGTGTCGCGGTTTGTATTCATGGTGATGAAAAATGGTGAGCGAAGGATTGGAACTAACTTCTGGCTGCGTGGATCTGTTTTTCTTCAGCCTTATAGAATTCGGCCCGCCCGGGGTGCACGATCTCCGTACCAATGCCCTTGTCCGTGAAGATTTCCAGAAGCAGACTGTGCGGGAGTCGACCGTCGATGAAGTGGACGCGATGCACTCCGTTCTGAAGTGCTTCCAGTGCGCTATCAACTTTGGGCGCCATGCCTGCGGCGATTACGCCCTCGGCTTTCAGCCCTGGGACTTCGTCGGCACGAAGCGTAGAGATGAGCGTAGATGGATCCTTCGGGTTGCGTAAAAGCCCTGGCACATCGCTCATGAACACCAAGCGCCGGGCGCGCAGTGCGCTAGCGACACAGGCCGCGGCTGTATCGGCATTGGTGTTATAAAACTGACCCTTCTCGTCGCGACCGACAGGTGAAACAATCGGCATGTAGCCATCGGCAATCGCCTTGCGAAGCTGACTGGTCTTAACATCCAGAATGCGCCCAACATAGCCGAGGTCCATGGGTTGCCCATTCTCATCGCGGTCGAGTTTATCGCAGACAAGTAAACTTTGCCCGGGCAAGCCCAGCGGATGCCCGCCCTGTCTTTGGAGCGTTTCGCAAATATCGAGATTGATGACCTTGTTGAGCGTGCGCTCCACGATGCTCATGGTTGCACTGTCGGTTACGCGAAGCCCTTTGTTGAAGACCGCCTTGAGCCCCGCCTCGTCCATCGCCCGGCTGATGGCTTTGCCACCGCCGTGTACGACAACGACATTAATTCCCACTGCGCTGAGGAATACCAGGTCCGTAATGACCTTGTTACGCATCTCCTCATCCTCTACGAAACTGCCGCCGTACTTCACAACGAAGACGGAGCCCTTAAACCGCTGGATATACGGTAGGGCCTCTATGAGGACTTCAGCTTTCTGATTAATATCAAGTGTGGTGGCCATGAAAGTTGCTGGGCGAAGGATGCAGCGCTACTCGCTCTTGTTGTAGTTGACGTACCCCTCGGTCAAGTCGCTGCTGAGCAGGCGATAGGCGGATTTGCCAAGACCGAGATCGAGCAGGATCGTGAAGCGAGCCGCACTCACAATCTGTTTCCATTGGGGCTTGTTTGCTGGCAAAGGCTTGCCCTTGGAAAAGGCGGGAACAGGCTTCGCTGAAATATCCGCAGCGCGGTAGGCGAGATGTACCTTGTCGGGATTCAACGCCACACCTGCGTATCCGGCAGCGTCCAGAATTCTACCCCAGTTTGGGTCACCGCCAAACCACGAGGATTTCACTAGTAGCGAGTTGCCAATGGCACGGGCAATGGACTCTGCATCCTTTTCGTTTCTTGCACCCGAGATGAGCAGTTCAGCCACCTTCGTAATCTTCTCCCCATCGGAGACAATCTTGTCCGCCAACACACCGCAAACATGCTCAACGGCGGCGGTAAAGGCGGCCAGTAGCGCAGGTTGTTTCGTGTCAACCGTGATCCCCGACGCACCATTTGCGAGGACGAGGACGGTGTCATTCGTGCTCATATCCCCATCGACAGTGATAGCATTAAAGGAGCTGTGCACACCGTTGCGGGTGAGCTTGGTAAGCAGCGGCTGGGCTACAGCAGCGTCCGTGGCTATAAAGGCAAACATTGTCGCCATGCCGGGTTCGATCATGCCTGCACCCTTCGCAATCCCGGCAACAGAGATGACTTTATCCTTCCAGGGAACGCGCACGGTAACTACTTTCTCCCGCGAGTCGGAGGTAAGAATGGCGCGCGCTGCATCGAGCCCAGCGGACGGTGTGGCAGCCAAGACTTTGCACGCGGCAGTAATCCCGGTCTTAATCTTCGGCATAGGCAGCGGCACACCAATTCTCCCTGTGGAGCAGACAAAGATGCTGTCAGCAGGCGCTTTTAACGCCGTGGCTGTCGCTTTCTGCATTGCAACGGCATCCCTCATCCCCACAGGACCCGTGCATGCGTTGGCATTGCCACTGTTGGCGATGATTCCGTGAAAAGCCTTGGCCTTAGCCAAGGCTTCGCGGCAGAGAAGTACGGGCGCTGCCGCAAAGGCATTCACGGTGAACGTGCCGGCAGCCGTACACGGCGCTTCGCTGTAAATAATAGCCGTATCGAGCCGCGAATGGTCGTCTTTATTGCGAATATCTGCGGCTGAGGCTCCACAGGTGAATCCAAGAACATCGGTCAGACCATGAGATTCGGCCTCTACGATGAAGGGAAGCGATTTAACGGAAGGCATGACGTAGGGAAACAGCGATTAATACAGACCCGCAGTTTCCGGGAAACCGAGGGCGAGGTTAAAGTTCTGAATGGCCTGCCCCGCAGCACCCTTGAGCAGGTTGTCTATGGCACAGGTAACTATGAAGTTGCCCGTTCTCCGGTCATGCACACCCATCATATCCGCGCGATTGGTATGCTGCACTGCGGCAGTGTCGGGATAGGTTCCCGAGGGCAACACTTTGACAAATGGGCGCTCCGTGTAGGTCGCATTCCACGCCGCATAAACGGCTTCAATCGTAGCACCCGCTGCGGCAGGTACTGTTATCGTGGACAGAATGCCCCGTTTCAACGGTGCGAGATGCGGATTGAACTGTACGATTACGTCCCTTCCAGCGGCAGCACCAAGTTGCTCCTCAATCTCGGACAGGTGCCGATGCTTCGGTTGCCCATAGGCTGTCATACTCTCGGTACGTTCGGCGAAGCTGTAGAATTCCTTGGCCTGCCTACCTGCTCCGCTAATCCCGCTATAGCTGTTGATGACAATTCCCTTCGTTTCGAGCAATCCAGCGCGTAGCAAGGGAATAAGGGGCAGCTGAATACTCGTCGGGTAGCAGCCGGGACAGGCAATCAAGGACTTATGCTGCCAGTCTGCCAGTGCTTTCAGTTCGGGAATCACATAGGCAGACTTCGCGATGAGTTCTGGCGCAGGATGATCATGCTCGTAGTACTCCTTGTAGAGCGCCGGAGTACCCAGCCTGAAATCCGCACTCAGATCGAAGACCCGCTTCCCTGCTGCTATCAAAGCGCTCGCATATTCGGCTGCTACTCCGTGGGGAAGTGCGAGAAACCAGACAGCAATATCTTCCCGTGCAGCCATGGCAACGGGGTCCGAAACTGTAAAAGCCAGCTTATCCCCTGGACCTCTTGTCGAAGGCATTACCTCTGACAAGCACTTGCCCGCCAACTGTCGCGAAGTCACCGCAGCCAGTTCTACCTGCGGATGCCGCAATAGAAGGTTGACGAGGGTTTCGCCGGAATAACCGGACGCACCAGCGATGCCGATTTTCATCTTTGAGTCAGTTGGTAAGAGAAATGAGAGACGAACCTGTTGCTAAAGTTACAATTGAGTAAAAAGAGAATACCCTCCATGGCTTCCGCAAGCCAGGAGGGTATTCGTCCAAATAAGGACCCCTGGGCGGAGTTTAGCGCTTGGAGAACTGGAATCGCTTGCGAGCGCCGGGTTGACCGGGCTTGCCACGCTCGCGACGACGGGGGTCGCGGGTGAGGAGTCCTGCTTTCTTGAGCGCGATGCGCCACTCTGGATTATGCTTTTGGAGTGCGCGGGAAAGAGCATGCGAGATGGCGACCGACTGCCCGATTGGGCCGCCGCCGGAAACCGTCACGATGAGGTCGAATTTGTTCTCGGCATCAACCGTCTTGAACGGAAGATTCACGACCTTCTGCTGCTGCTCATCGTAGCAGTAATCAGCGAACTCGCGATTATTGACGGTGATTTTGCCAGTACCTTCGGGAATAAGCCGAACGCGGGCAGTGGCAGTCTTACGGCGCCCAGTGGCACGAATTAGAGTGGAAGTTTCGCTCATTGCGGAGTTGGTGTCTGGTAAAGTACCAGAGTATTAAAGTTTGATCTGTTCTGGGTTTTGTGCGGCGTGCGGGTGCTCATTGCCACCGTAAACCTTCAAGCGGGTCACCAAGCGGCTGCTGATGCGGTTCTTGGGCAGCATGCCCTTGACGGCGTGCTCGATGATGAAAGCGGGGCGCTTCTGGCGAAAATAAGGTACGCCCAAATGTTTCTCACGGCCAATAAAGCCAGCATAGAACATGTAGCTCTTCTGGGTTTCCTTCTTACCGGTCAGGACGACCTTGTCTGCATTGATCACGACGACAAAATCGCCCGTGACGGTTTGTGGAGTATAAGTGGGCTTGTGGCGACCGCGAAGGATATTAGCAATCTTTACCGCGATGCGGCCAAGCACTTTGCCTTCAGCGTCAACTACGTACCATTTGGGCTCGATTTGTCCCGGCTTCGCCAATGTCGTTTTCATTTCTGGAAAAGGTGTCTAAAGTAGGTTCGCGACTAACAATGTCAATAGATTTTCTTGCGAAACTGGAGAAAAAATCCGGCCCGCGACGTTTCCGTCGCGGGCCGGGAGTTAAATGATTTTCTTACGTGCAGACTTCAATTAGAAGCCAGCAGTGAAGCTTGCACCCCACCAGAGATTACGGTCGCCATTGGCATTGCCGATATAAGTGAGGTCAGCCTGGCTGTAATCATTCGCGCTGAGGCGAGCACCAATCTTGAATTTGGCACTATCCGTGAACGCGTAGGTCAAGTCAGCAGTGGCCTGGCCATAGAGACGATCGGGTGCGTTGTTAAGGCCGGTTTTAATCTTTTCAGCCCAAACATAACCAACTGCAAGACCAGTGTCGATACCGAGGTTGTCGCCGAGGTCGATGCTATGACCGATCGAGCTTTCGAGCGTCACGCTCTCAAGCTTGAAATCATAGTAAACATACAAGGAGGGCTTCAAGATGACGTCCAAAGAACCGCCGAGATAGGCTTCTACGGTGTTCTTATAAGCGGTAGCGCTAACATCCCGTTTGCTGGGGTAGTAGTAGATCGTGGCACCGGCATCAACATTGACCATATCGCCAACTTTGGCTCCATACCCGCCGTAGATGTCGATTTCCTTGGAATTAGCTTCCGCGGACTCAACGGGGAGGCTGGTCCACATTCCGACATAAGCACCGCCGTAGGACAGGTCGATAGCGGGCTGGAAAGCCGAGTTAGAGAGCTGTAAGCCACGGAAAATGTATTCATTTTCCCAAGCGAACGATGCGCTGACGGCGAGTTTGTCTTCCTGCGCATAAGCTGTCGTGGCGAGCACTGACAGAAGAGCGATAGTTGTGATTTTCTTCATGGTTTTCTTAGTGGTTTGTGTTTGCAGTACTTAGTTTCAGACTACTTTGGCTTGTACGATCTCTGCAGTTTCAAAACAGAGATGGCTCGGAATCGATACCAGAGGGCAAAATGCAAGCAGTTTGATCCAATACCAATCCAAGAGCATTACAAGCTGACACCCATCCATAGTAGTAGTTCCCTTAGGGTCAAATCTATTTTTTGGGGGGTTCGAAGGGACTGAAATGACTGCAAGTGACTCAAATGACAGAAGTGACAGTCGCCGACTCAATAAAGTGTCGCGTGAACGTGTCGGGGATTGTCGCCGACCCACATAAGTGTCGCGTGGAGGTGTCGGGGATAGTCGCCGACTCAATAAAGTGTCGCGTAAACGTGTCGGGGATAGTCGCCGACTCAATAAAGTGTCGCGTAAACGTGTCGGGGATAGTCGCCGAGCCACATAAGTGTCGCGTAAACGTGTCGGGGATTGTCGCCGACCCACATAAGTGTCGCGTGGAGGTGTCGGGGATAGCCGCCGACCCAATAAAGTGTCGCGAAAGCAGGTCAAGGGCTGACCGTGACGCCTATTCGTCACTCTGTCGCCGGGTTTGCCCTGTCCCCATGGTAAGTGGCGCGGTTGAGAAGCATTCCGGAACGGAAGGGAACGCGGTAGTTGGCTTGATTGATTCAGTTACCTGCCTTTATCCGTGTTTCATCCGTGAAATCCGTGGCTAATTGCCTTGCCACCCGCAAGCCTACCTTCTCTCGAACTCCAACTTTTCGGGAAACTTGCCTTCGGCGATCTGCTGGTTTATGGCGGCTTGGACTGCTGCCTTATCCTGCGGGTACGTGACGCCGAACCATTTATCAGTAGTCGCGATTAGCTTTACCTGTGCTGCGCGGGACTGGATGGCATCGGTGACTGCGCTGGGGAGGTAGCATTCACCGGTCTCCATGGCTATGGGGTTGTCTTGAAACTGGCGGAGCGATGCTTCCAGCATGGAAAAGAAGGCGGGCGTGAAGGCGAAGAGATTCATGGATACGAGTGCCTCACCGGATATAAAGTGTACCGTGCCATCGGCCTCGGTGAAGTTTCCTCCCCCATCGGTCGGCGCTATCTTCTTGATTTCGCGGATACTCGTCAGCCAGCCATCGGCATCGGCTTGGCATAATCCGCGAGAGACGCTGCCATGCTCGGAGAGCGTGTTATGCAGGGGGTAGCCGACCAAGGCAAAGGTGCTGAGGGTTGAAGTGGTGATAGCCTCGTTGCGTAGAAAAGATGCAGCGGTGGCCAGTGCCCCTGCCCCGTAGTAATCGTCGGCGTTGATCACCGCAAAGGGAACCGACACGGCATTGCGTGCGCACCAGACTGCGTGGGCGGTGCCCCAGGGCTTCGTACGCGCCGGGGGAATCGTAACAGTCACCGGAAGGTCCTCCATACGTTGAAAGGCGAGTTTGGCGCGGACTGTGGCGGGGAACCGCGCGAGGACCTGCTGGGTAAACGCTTCGGCAAATACTTCGCGGATGACGAAGACAATCTCGCCAAAGCCGGCCTTAATGGCGTCGTGGACAGAGTACTCCAAGAGCGTTTCGCCGTTCGGGCCGAAGGGCTCCAGTTGCTTGAGGCCGCCGAAGCGGCTGCCCATACCAGCGGCGAGAACAACGAGGCTTGGTTGCATCCTGCGGGTTCTGCGTTTTTTCCCTTCCCCGCGCAAACCAATTATGTCAGCTTACCTTACTATTATGGGGGGCAAAGCGCTGACGTATCTATTTATAATACAAGGAGAGGGTCGTGGGCACATGACCCAGGCCATCGCACTTCGCTCGATGCTTGTCGCTGCGGGCCACAAGGTACCTGAAGTGATTCTGGGCAGGAATGAGCGTCGGGATATACCAGCCTTTTTCACCAATAAGATAGGGTGTCCGGTGGTAGGCGTAGCGAGTCCAAACTTTGTAGTCGATGCCCAGCGGAAGGGTATCCGCATCTGGCCGACAATCATCCAAACAACACTCAGAGGCACGCAGTACCTGAAGAGTCTGATTACCATGCGCGAAACCTTTCGGCGGGTGAAGCCGGACGTGGTGATCAACTTCTATGACACGCTTGCTGGTGTGGCGTGCTTTCTCTTCAGACCCTCTGAAAGTTATGTCTGCCTGGGGCACCAGTACTTGCTGGGGCATCCAGACTTTCTATTTCCCAAGGGAATGCGGATAGATCGCTACCTGTTCCAGCTTAATACCTGGTGGACGGCGCTGAACGCAACCGAGCTTCTGGGCCTCTCTTTTCAGCAGATGCGGGATGTACCGGCGCTAAAGATACGCGTGGTCCCTCCCCTGTTGCGCAGCGAAGTGACATCGAGCACCCCAACCGAAGGGGAGTACTTCCTCGCCTACATGGTGAATGATGGCTATGCGGAGGAAATCATGGCGCAGCATGAAGCGCATCCAGACCTTAAGATAGAAGCCTTCTGGGATCGCCGGGGCGTGCAGAATCCGCATGTGGTGCGACCTGGATTGGAGTTCCACCAGATCGATGACAAGAAGTTTCTCGACATGATGCGTGGATGCCGTGGCTATCTGACCACAGCGGGATTTGAATCCGTTTGCGAAGCCCTCTACTTCGGCAAACCCGTTTACATGGTACCAACAGCAGGGCATATCGAGCAGCGATGCAATGCCCTCGACGCCACCCGCGCCGGTGCTGGTATCTGGGGAACGAGCTTTGATCTAGCCCGCTTCAAAGAATATCTGCCCAAGCATGATAAGAACAGCAAGCGCTTCCAAGACTGGGTGCAATCTGCACCGCGACGCTTTCTGCAAGCGCTGGCGTTGGGATAGTGTGGAGCGGGACACGGTTGCGATATTGTATCTGTCTTAAAAATATCCCGAAGGGTTTATGCCCCAAAGCCCGGGGTTGGCCAGGCCTATACGTCCCAGAGTGACACAATGGGTAGAACCGTGCATCATCCCCCCCCTGAGTCCCGTCGAGACGCAACCCTGCTGCGCCCATGTTCGGGTTCTCTGATGATCACGGAAAGACACACGGGCAAGATGCCCGTGCCACTTACAATGCCATGCGCTTTGACGATTGCACCAATCGCATTTAATCGTAGAACTCCTAGCCTGATGCCTGCCGAGACCAGCCCATTACTCACTGTGGAAGACCTGCACGTACAGTTCGGGCAGGGAACCACGCTGGTCAAAGCCGTCTCTGGCATTTCGTTCTCCATTAATGCCGGAGAGCCGCTCGCCATCGTGGGGGAAAGCGGTAGCGGCAAGAGTACTGCGGTCATGGCGTTGACGAGGCTGCTCTCTTCTACGCAAGGATGCGACATCTCCGGTACGGTACGGATGCGCGGGCGATCGCTGCTGGAACTCGGTGAAAAAGACCTGCGCAGTGTCCGCGGTGGCAGCATTGGGATGATATTCCAGGAGCCATCAGCCTCGCTAAATCCCTGTATGACTATCGGGGAGCAGTTGCGCGAAGTCATCCACGTGCATGATAGACACGCGAAACGTACTGCAGTGGAAGCGGAGACTCTGCGCCTGTTGGAAGCAGTGGGTATACGCAAAGCACCGGAGCGGCTTCGTGACTATCCCTGGCAACTCAGCGGAGGGATGCAGCAGCGCGTGGCTATTGCACTGGCGATCGCCCCCCGCCCTGCCCTCTTAATCGCAGATGAGCCGACAACGGCCCTCGATGCCACCATACAGAAACAAATACTCGACCTGTTGCTATCTATTCGCTCGGAGTTCGGCATGGCAATCCTCCTGATCACGCATAACTTTGGGATTGTTTCCGGTTTCGCAGAAAGAGTTGCCGTCATGTTTCGCGGTAAGATCGTGGAGCATGGCCCTACGCGTCAGATTCTGGCGCATCCGCAACACCCGTACACGAAGGCCCTTATCGAGTGCGTCCCGCGGCTGGGTGTGATTCAACCGAAACTAAAAACCATCGACTACGTTGCACTGGAAGCGGTCGAGCAGGCTACAGGAAGCCAATCCCTTTTCCGATGATCAAGCCCCTGATACAGATAGAGAACCTTTGCGTACGCTACCGGACAAGGCACGGTATGTTTACTGCGGTGGATGGGGTTTCATTTAACGTGAAGAAGGGCCTGGCGACTGGATTAATCGGTGAAAGCGGTAGCGGGAAGACAACCGTAGGGAAGGCGATCTTGCGACTCGTGCCCATTGCAAGCGGTAGTATCTGCTACGAGGGCGTGGACCTTGCTACACTCAGCCCTGCCGAGTTCTTTCCCTGGCGCAAACGAGTTCAGATGATTTTCCAAGACCCCTTTCTCTCACTCAACCCCCGTGCGACAGTCGCCGAGATTGTGGAAGAGCCGCTGTTAATCCACTTCCCCGCCTTAACCCGAGCCGAGCGGAATGAGAGAATTGCTGCGCTCTTGAAATCCGTCGGGCTGGCACCGGAACACGCAGTGCGGTACCCGGCTGCCTTTAGCGGAGGCCAGCGCCAGCGCATCGGTATTGCCCGCGCCCTCGCCGTGGAGCCAGAACTACTAATCTGCGACGAGCCCGTGAGCGCACTCGATGTCTCCGTGCAGGCACAAATCCTAAACCTGCTTCAAGAACTCCAGGAACGCCTTGGACTGAGCCTGCTTTTTATCGCGCACGACCTCGCCGTAGTGGAGCATGTGTGCGATCACGTTATAGTTATGCAGCAGGGAAAGCTGGTTGAGGAAGCAGCGGCAGAGGTACTCTACCGACATCCGCAACACGCGTACACCCGACAGTTGCTGGCTGCGGTGCCTGTGTTTTAGAGAGAGTAGGTACACAGACTTGTTGCCAGCGCGCAGAACATTATTTAGCTATTGTCTATTATGAAAAACTACGAATCGCTTCGAGAACTGCGCGCGCTGTGGGAAAAGGCTGTCAAACTGTACGGCACCGGCCAACGGGGGGCTGCAAGTTATTTTACACATGCAGAAGTCAAAACCCTTGCAGGGCACGGACATACGGCACAGGAAGTCTATGACTTCGCGGAAGACTTCACAAATGGAGGCGAACCGACATTGGAGGATTTCATTGCAGTAGCCGAGGTGCGCCGTGAGTTTTTCCTGGAAGTACAAAAGGGAAAACTGAGTGCTACCATTCTGGATATGAATACCCTGCCACCGAAGACAGCATCGGTTAAGGGAATCGAGTGGCTCCCAAGAATCCTGCCAAAGGCAAAAGCAAAACTCCACGGCGAGATGCCCCCGGAACTCATGTATGGCTGCGGTGGAGACCGGCGCTTCTTCCGCGACAACGACATCCACCCCGCCGAATTTCTCCGCATCATCTGGGCGAATCTGGGTAATGATGAGGCGGTGATTAACTGGGTGGTAGCGAGGAATGCGAGCAAGTAGCAAATAGCTATAAGCGCCCCTACCCCCCTTCCCCATCAGACTGCTCAACTACCGGGGCGTCTCCATTTGTGGTGATTTTCTTCACCTGTACCTTGTCGATGCGCTGGCGGTCCATATCTACGATCTCGAAGTGGTAATCCATCCAGGTGACCGTATCGCCTTCCTGCGGGATACAACCGAGTTCTTGCAGCAGAAAACCGGCAACGGTCTGAAACTCCTTCTCTTCTTCGCCTGGGAGTTCGCGCTCGATGCTCAATGCGGTTTTAAACGCATCAATATCCATCTGCGCATCGACCATCCACGAGCCATCCTCGCGCAGGCGTGCTGTGGGTTCGAGCTTGCGCTCCTTCTCGGGTAGGCGGCCCACTATCGCCTCAAGTAGATCGTGCAAAGTGACCAAGCCCTCGACCCCACCAAACTCGTCGAGCACAATGGCCACATGCTTGCGAGCCTTGCGCACCTCCTCGATCAAGGTTCGCGCTGGCATCGTAGTCGGCACGAAGAGTGCGGGTGTGATCATGTCCTTGAGCCGCACCTGGCCAGTGAGGGCGAGGTTTGCCCAGAGCGACTTGACGGACACCACACCGAGTACTTCGTCGAGCCTACCGCGGCAGACAGGCAAGTGCGAGTGGTTGCTGTTAACAATTACGCGCCAATTCTCCTCGTCGGTTTCATGTACATCAAGCCATATCACCTGCCCGCGGGGAGTCATCAAGTCTCCAGCGGTTTGCTCATCGAGGTCAAACACGCTCTCAAGCATGGCGCGCTCTTGGGGATGAAAAACACCAGCGTTTTCGCCTTCGGTTAACATCACCCGCATTTCCTCTTCGGAGACGGTGCTGGCCTGCTCCTTGGCGAGGGGGAAGAAGCGCATGAGCAGGTTGCTGGAAGCTTCCAGTAACACAACGATTGGCGTGGCGATGCGGGAGAGCGCACGCATAGGTGCGGCTAACAGCGTGGCCATGCGTTCCGGATTGCTGAGTGCTATTCGCTTCGGCACCAACTCGCCCAAGACAACCGATAAAAAGGTGACCAGCGCTACCATTAAGCCTACGGAAATACTTTCGCCCCGGCCTGCAAATAGAGGAATGGAGTCTATCCACGGCTCAATCGCCCGCGCCAAACTCGCTCCGGCTATGGCGCCTGCCATCACTCCAACAAGCGTGATACCAACCTGCACTGTGGACAAGAATCGCGCTGGGTTATTGGCCAGTTCCAGTGCCAGTCTGGCCCCATGGTGCCCTTCATCGGCCAAGTGTTGAAGCCGGGTTTTACGGGAGGATACTATGGCTATCTCTGCGAGCGCGAAGAGTGCGTTCGCCCCAAGCGAGAGAAAGATTAACAGTAGTTCGAGCGAAATGGATTCCATGAGGCGGACTACCAATGCTCAGAGATGAATGGAAAATGGTCAATGGAGAATGGTGAATGAGGGCAGCGGAGGCAACGGCTGGCGCATCTCGCTTTCTGGAAAGAGCTAAGTTAATCAGTTTATCCACGAAATTCACTAAATATCACGAGATTCCGGGATAGGACGTACAAGATTTTTGTCTGTATTCACCTATTTAGTGAGTTTAGTGAATTTGGTGGTTAAAAATCTGCTGGCCCACGGTCCGGATTGCCTGGAGAATGGTCAATGACGTCAATGCGGTTAATAAAGTCTATCAATCACCGCCCACGCTCCCTCTTTTCCATGCACCGAATCGGTTTGCCCGAGTCCAATTACTATTGCACTAGCGGCAATGACATAATTTGATAGTAACTGGAAAGAAGATTAACACCAACCTACTTATCGCCATGTTTCGTGCATTCCAAAGAATATTTATCTGGCTGGGATTGATGGCTGAGAAGGCCACTGAGACTGATGCTATTAACCAGGCTGTGGTCGAGCGCGGGATTCGCGACTCGAAGGCAAAGGCCGACAAAGCCCACTATGCAAACGGCCAGCTCGCGGGGCAGATCGCCATGCTCAAGGAGCAGGTTCGCCGCCAGGAGAGACAGAAGAGTGAGTTACAAGGGATGCTGAACATCGCCATCAACGCGAATGACGAGGCGAACGGCGCAATCTATGCGGAGGAACTGGCGAACTTGGAACAGGATTTGAGCGACAATAACATGCAGCTCAAAGGGCTTGAAGACCTTTACCAGCAGAATACACAGATCATCGCCCAGAGCTTGCGCGAGATACAGAAATTTGAGCGCGAGTTCGAGGCGCTTAAGGCACGAGTCGCAATCAGTCGCTCGATGGAGAACCTTTCCGGTCTGATGAAGTCGTCCATCACTGAAATGCAAGGCATGATGGGCGGAGACGTTGGCCAGTCCCTCCAGCAATTACGCAAAAGTGCAGCCTCCGGCGAAGGCCAGATTAGGGCCACCATGGACCTCGCTCGCGAGATGGGCTCCAGCGTCGCTCGTCAACAGGAAATGCGCAAAGCACGCGGCAGTGCACTCTTTAACGAGTACAAGAAGAAGCTGAATCAGGTGCAGCCTGAAGCCCAGGCCCAGAGCACCGCAGCAACACCCGCTCCCACGCCCCAACGGCAGAAGATTGCGGAATAGCCTTTCGCCACAAGCATTTTGGCTGCTTGAAACCACCTCTAACTAACTCTCCACCATGACTGCACGCGGAAAATTCGTCTTCACGTTGATCATTCTCGGCCTTGCCGGCTTCGGTATCTGGAAGTGGTGGGACAAGCTTGAGCCCGCTCTCTTTAAGGACGCGAAACCTGCGTCCACAGCTCCTGCCGCGACTGCTGCGGGGCAGCCGGCCACAGCTCCAGCCTCAAAGGTGGACACAGAGCATGTGGTGGGCGCTCTTGTGGAGCCGCTGACCTCTGTCCCCACCCTCGCACCAGCGGGGACTTATATCCCGAAGGACAACATCATCGATGTGGACATCAGCGAATATGCGGCGTACTCGGGGCTGATCCTTGCAAACGGGGGACTGAGCCCCACAGAGGATAGCTATTTCTTTCGCAACCACGGGTTTAAGGTCCGGTTGACGCTGAGCGAGGAAGAAGGCTGGTCTCGCTTGAATGCCGGACAGATGGCGGCCTCCGTAACCACGGCGGATGTACTCGCGGTACAGGGGCGGGGTTTCCAAGCAACGGTGCCGGTGCAGTTCGGCTTCTCCCGGGGGGCGGACGGCGTAGTAGTCCGCAAGGAAATCCGCAAGGTGAACGACCTGAAAGGTAAGACTTTGATTACCACACAGTTCACCGAGACGGACTTTCTCATCCGGTACCTGGCCCAGGAGTCCGGCTTGGAAGTGGCGCTACGCTCGGACTTGCATAGCTCGCGCCCCAACCCGGATAAAATCAATTTGGTCTTCACCGATGACACCTTTACCGCGGGCGATATCTTTCTGGATGACATCAAATCCGGGAGAAACCAGTTGGCGGGGTGCATCACCTGGGAGCCGAAGGTCTCGGAGATTGCCAAGGCGAGCGAAGGAGCGGCCCATGTGCTCATTACGAACAAGAATCTCCTCATAATCGCCGACATTTTGATAGCCAACCGTGCATTCGCCCAGCAGAACCCGAAGATCATCGCCGGCTTGGTAGAAGGCATCATCGATGGCAACTCGAAGCTTCGCGAAAATGCAGAACCTCACCTCGACCTCATTGGCAAAGCCTTCAAATGGAGCCGCGAGGAGACCCGCGCGGAACTCGCAAAGGTTCACCTCTCCAACCTTCCAGAGAATCTCGCCTTCTTCAACGGCTCCATCGACTCTGCTGGCAGCTTCGGTGGCATCTACCAGACAGCAATACTCGCCTACGGCAGTGATATTATAAAGAACCCACTAGACTCAGGCCGGTACCTGGACCTTGCAGCTCTAAAGGCACTGGAGTCTTCCGGGAAATACGCCTCACAGAAGATCGCTATCGCCCCGATCCGCTCCGGTAGCGGCTCGCAGCTCGAAACGGATCCGCTTCTAAGCAAGGATATCCGCTTTTTCTTCGAGCCGAACTCCGCCGATCTAAAGGAAGGCGACCCAACTAATCTCGCAAACTTCGAGACGCTCCGGCGAATGCTCCAGATAAGCCCCGGCTCCATGATCCTGCTTCGTGGCCATGTGGATAATGCCCTCGTGGCTGAGTTTCGCAAGCAAGGGGGCGAGGCCTTTGTCAGGCAGATGTCGCTCAAGGCATTTGAGCTTTCCAAGAACCGGGCCACCGCCGTGAAAAATGCGCTCATGGCCAAGTACGGCGTGGACGGAGCACGGCTGGAGACAGTCGGTCGTGGGTGGGATGAGCCGCTAAGCAAGACAGATAATGAGCAGAACCGCCGCGTTGAGGCCCAGTGGTTTACCGTTGAGTAATCTTCACTCCGGCAGGCTCCCCTAAACCCACGATGGACGAGGTAACAACCAGCAGTGCGAAGGCATTTTTCAAGAGTCCTCATCATGCCTGGCTGGCTGCATTGACGCTTGGAGTGGGCTTTGCCACGGGCAACCTGCTGGGGCTGATAGTTGGCGCTACAGCCTATGCACTTGGGTGGGTTTACCTGCCGGGCATGCCATTCTTCCGCAAGTGGGTTGATAACCGAATCCGGGCAGTGGAGGATCAGGAGAAACTGGCACAGTATACAGCCTTTAACAAGCGCCGCCAGGCGCTGCTCGACACGCTCTCCAAGCGAAACCGCAACCGCTATCAGGAACTCGCCGATGTCTGTGCAGTGATAGAGGCTCTCAGTCGCGATGCACTACCCAGTGCCTCTGTGACCGAGCCGCTGCCCACGCTGCACAGTCTGGATGAGTTGATGTGGACCTTTCTGCGATTGCTGGCCATTCAGGATACGCTCGAAACGCATCTCGAAGTGGAGCGCAGGGAGGATGTACCCAATTTGCTTAAGGTCGCCCAGGATGAGTACGCCACGCTGAAGGATGAAATCGATAATCTCGACCACGCCGCGCATACTGCTGAGGCGAATGCGCGCCGTCCACTGCTCGATTCCCGTCGCGAACTTGCTGAAGTACTCCGCAAGCGTCTCGACCGGATCAACCAGACGAATGATCACCTTGAATTAGTCCTCGCCGAGCAGGAGCGACTGGAACAGCAGATCAAACTCCTGCGCACTGAAGCCGTTGCGACGAAGAATGCTGCCGCTGTGATTGCACGGATTGACGGTACCCTTGCCCACCTGAACAACACCAATAAATGGCTCTCCGAATTTGAGGACTTTAAAGACCTCATCGAGGATATTCCCCGCCAGGGACCGCGTGTAGGCTACGGTCCGGTGGATGATAGCACCAACCGCAACACCGTGGACCCGAAGGTAATGAACAAAGCTTAATAACACCCACCACCATCATCGCTTCTGCTTCTCCAACCATGTCATTCACCCCTACTTTCCCGATAAGTCAGACGATTGCTGCATCCGCACTGGACTCGACCCGCCTCCCACTGCGAAGCTGGGCCTTGGAGCTGGCTCATCGCTGGAATGCTGCGGCACACTCCGTGTTTATTCTGAGCGGAAACATTTACGACCAGTTCCCACTGCTAAAGAACGGCGGCTCGGCCTACGTATCGCTAAAGACGTTCCTCTCGCGTCGCCTCTTCTCAGAGCGGCGATGGCTCATCTTCTACGATATAAGCGATGGGTTGACGTTTGCCTCTCCGGCGATGCAGCGGGATTTCTACGAATGGCTGGATATCTACGACACCGTGGAGGGCACGAACTATCGCGGAGAAGGCGCGCCGAAAGATTTCTCGATCCTCATCCGTGTATTGCGTCGCTTTGTTCAGAAGCTCCGGGATGAATCCTCACTGGTTCACCTCACTCTCGTAATCGAGTACCCGGAGAAGCTCATTCCTGCTGCGGAGGGCACCGCTGCCTCGCAGGAGGAGCGTGTGGCCCTCATTACCCTGCTCAAATGGGCCACCGCAGTGGAGTTGCGCGAGGCGGATGTCGGATTGGTGTTAATCACCGAAAACAGCGGCGACCTGGCATCGGAAATACTGCGCAATCCGTACACAGCACAGATCCATATCGATCTTCCGGATCAGGATGAGCGTCTTCGTTGGCTTCAGGCGAACGTGGTGCAGGTGCTGGAAAGCGGGAAGAAATGGGATGACTGCGCCGACATCTCCATGGATGATGCCGCCAAGCGCTGTGCCGGGCTAAACCTCGTGCGCATGCACCAACTGCTGGCGGAGAACCTGCGAAACAACCAGCGCATAACCATAGACAGTGTTGGCCAGATTAAGCGCAGACTCATCGAGGACTACTGCCAGGGCTTGGTACGCTTTAAGGAGCCGAACCCCACACGCAGTCTCGATGTCGTGGCGACGCATACCGCCGCGAAGAAGAAACTACGCGACCTCGCCTGGCTTATCCGCCAAGGGAAGAACGAAGTACTGGAGCGCGGAATTCTCGTGCCAGGCCGTGTTGGCGTGGGTAAGTCTTTTCTCATCGAGTGCTTCGCCGCGGAGTGCGGACTCCCCGTGCTGGAGCTGGCGGAGTTTCGCTCAAAATGGGTGGGCGACACGGAGCGGCAGCTCATGCGCATCCTGCTCACGATTAGGGCCCTTGGGCCGGTGGTGGTAGTTGTGGATGAAGCAGACGCCGTCCTTGGAAACCGCGAGCAGAGCGGAGACAGTGGGGTGAGTAGCCGTGTGTTTGCCACGCTGGCCGCGCATATTGGCGACAGCCGCCTGCGCGGTCGCGAGCTGTGGGTGGCTATGACTTCGCGCCCCGACTTGCTGCCCATAGATATGAAGCGCCAGGGTCGCTTTGGCCTGTGCATCCCGCTCTTTCCGGCACAAAACGCAGACGAAATCATCGATCTGTTCCGAGTAATTGCCAAGGTCCGCAAACTTACGCTAACCGCAGAAATCGAAGAGACCATACGCGCTACGGTGGGCACCCAGGCACTCACGGGAAGCGAGGTGGAGGCCATGCTCGTGCGCGCCCAAGAGACCGCAGTCCTCGCAGGTAGGGATAACAGCGTGGAACCGTCAGACTTGCTGACCGCGATCACCTCATTTATCGACCCACTCGACCCGCGACTGCTCCGCTTGCAGGAACTGGCCGCCGTCCTCGCCTGCTCCGACCGCCGCTTTCTGCCCGAACGCTACACGGGCACCTCGCGCGACGACTTCCAAGAAGAGTACGCGGCATTGAAGCGGTACTTTTAGTCGGAAATACCCACGCCCATGCGCCGAACGCGTCCGCCTACAATGCCTTCAACAACCGAGGCAGGTCGATGTTGTTTAAAACTAGCTGCTGTATCAGGGGAATCTTATCCGCGTCCTGAGGCTGTGTCTTTACCGTCATCGCCGTGATTCTCGCGGCGACGCTGTAGCTGTCCGCATTGCTAATAACCACCGGGATTTTGGTCTCGGCCAGCATCTCCATAAGTCTGGGGTGCGGGAGCGTGTCGCTGGTGAGAATAAGTCCGGAGCACTGGCGTTGCCCACTGATCCCGCTGGAGGCGAGAGCGGCGAGGATGACATCGTCGCGATCTCCGGGGGTGATGATTAGCACGCCGGGCTGGAAGTAGTCTACCATACCGCGTGCGGTCATGGCACCGACCACGATGCGGAGGATGCGCTGGTGCTGGCCGGCTTCACGCCCATTAATCCAGCGCCCTTCGACTTCTTCGACTATCTGCGAAAGATTCGGAGCGCTTAGCTGCTTCTCCTCGGGAATGATACCGAGCAGTGGTACACCGAGCCGTTCGAGCGCGCGGGCAGTGTATTCGCGTACGACCTCAGTCTTGTCCACCTGCACCTTGTTGATGATTGCCCCGATGACTTCGACGCCGAACTTATCAAAGAGAGACTTGTTAAGCGCGATTTCATCAACGGGTCTGCCAATACCCCCTGAGGATACAATGATCGCCTTCGCTCCAAGAATGCGTGCGACAGCGGCGTTGGAGAGGTCAAATACACTGCCTACTCCCGCGTGGCCGGAGCCTTCAATGATCACCGCTTCCTTGAAGTATGTTGTGCGGTCAAATGCCCGACAAATGCGGTCCACGAGCAGTTCGCGGTGCTCCTCCGGCTTGTTGATGTACCTCCGGGTGAAAGTGGCATCGATAGCAATGGGGCTCATGGCCTCAATCGGGGCATCGAGGTTGTAAATACTATCAAGAAGAAGCGAGTCCTCATCGATCTTCGAGCCCTCGACATCAATGAATCGCTGCCCGATGGGCTTGATGTAAGCCACGCGCTTAAAATGGGTCTGTAGGGCTGCGATTAAACCGAGGCAGGTGGTAGTTTTGCCTTCGTTTTGTCGTGTCGCCGCAACAAAGAGTCGCGGAATGGTGGAGTTCTCCGGTTCGCTAAGGAGAGCGCGCTTCTCGGGCAGAACAAATTTAACTTCTTTCGACTTTGGCATGGATAATAACAAAGATTCGAGCGGAGGTTGCATCACAAATGATTACTTGGGGACATTGGAGGGTTCGTCGCTGCCATAGGGTTCACCTAGTAGATGGCGATCTAACGCCTGACAACCAACAATGATGGCTGTTCCGAAGATATCTATCGCATGGGCACCGCGGCTTATCTCTGCGCAGGGACGCCGTAAACCGGTGATAATCTGCCCGTAGCTGCGCGTTCCTGCTATCTGTTGGACCAGTTTCGAGGCAATGTTGCCACAGTTAAGATCGGGGAATATAAGCACATTCGCCTGACCAGCTACGGCGGAATCGCAGACATCTTTTTGCCGGGCAACGACGGCATCGAGCGCCGCGTCCACCTGGATTTCTCCGTCGATCTCAAAGGTAAGCTTCTTTGCTTTGGCCTTTATCCGTGCTAGCACCGTGGCTTCCCGTATACGCAGGATGGAGGGATGCACGGTGTTGCTGCTGGAGTGGGTCGCAAAGCTAAGCATGGCCACTCGCGGCATCACTCCAGTGAGGTGGTAGCCAATGTCGGCCGTAGTCACGGCAATATCGGCGAGCTGCTCGGCATTGGGTTCTGGAATCACACCGCAATCCGCCATGAAGAGCACTCCATTGATCCCAAGCTTCGAGTCATCCTGGTCAACAATGAGCAGGGACGACGCCGTCTTCACATGCTCCTGCGTGGGTATAATCTGAAACAGCGGGCGCAGGGCGCTGGAGGCAGAGACGGTCGCCCCACCGACAAGCGCATCCGCCTGAAAGGTGGAGAGCATGAATGTCGCGTAGTAGTTCTTATCCAGCAGCAGCTGGCGTCTCTGCTCATTTGACAGCCGGGAAAAGCGAGGCATCTGGGACATCTGTGCGAGGAAGACTTCGAAGTCATCGCTTCGCTCCGGCTCAACGATACGCATACCATCCAGGCGAATATCGAGCCGGCTGGCTCTGTCCTTTATGTCTCCGCGCTCGCCAAGCAGGATGGGTACGCCCAAGCGACGGGTGGCAAACTGACGTGCGGCCTGGAGAATGCGTGGGTCATTACCCTCCGGAAATACAATCCGCTTTGGGTGGCGCTGCAATCGGCCTTGTAGATTATCGATCAGGGACATTCAGCAATAGGGTAAAGGAAGTGTGCTCAAAACGTTCTCCAGCCGCAACTGAAAGCTTTGCCATTGTAAAATATTACCCAAGCCCAGTGGCCTGCCAGCCGGAATAATTACTGTGACCTGATAAATACATCAGAGTTCGCTTGTTTTCGCTCGATTTACGAGCCTTCACATGGTGCTTTCAATCCCGATGGCACGCCTGTTTCGAAACATCGTAGTAGTATCCGCCTCAACGATTGGCTCCAGAATCACGGGGCTGGTCCGAGACATGGTGGTATTCTCTCTGCTGGGAACAGGTGCGATGAACTCGGCATTCATCACGGCATTCACCCTGCCCAATCTCTTTCGCAGGCTGTTGGGAGAGGGAGCGCTAACCTCCGCGGTCATCCCGGTATTCTCTGATGAGTTGGAAAAGGGGGGCAGGCCGGGTGCCTTTGCCCTGTTAAATCAAGTTCTGTCTTGGTTGGCGCTGGTATTGACGGCACTTGTACTACTCTTGGGCGGCGTGTGCTCGCTCGTGCATTTCATCCCGAACCTGGAGGAGCGCTGGTACACGGGCGCAGACCTCGCAATCGTGCTCATGCCCTACATGTTGCTGATCTGTCAGGCTGCAATCATAGCCGCAGCCCTCAATGCACTGGAGTATTTCGCCCTGACAGCGCTCTCGCAAGTATGGTTAAACCTCGCAATGATCCTCGGCATAGGCGGCTTCGGCTGGCTCTTTGCGGACACTGCGGAGAGTCGCGTGGGCTGGCTCTGCGCAGGGGTATTGGTGGGTGGCATACTCCAGGTGGTAGTCCCCGGCTGGGGACTCAAGCGCGCTGGCTGGCACATACGCTTCACCTTACACCGTTCCGAGAGACTGCGACAGGTCATCACCCTCTTTCTTCCCGGTGTGGCAGGGGCTGCGATTATTCAGGTAAACAATACGGTCTCGCGTCTGCTCGCATTTGGCTTGAACGAGCAGGCAGTCTCCATCCTGTACCTTGCAAACCGCCTGATTGAGTTGCCACTGGGCATCTTTGCCACAGCTATCACCACCGTGCTCTTTCCCGCCATGGCACGCGCCGCCAGTCGAGGAGACAAGGCTGGCTTCGCTACGCAATTCCAACAGGGCACGCGGTTAATCATCGCCATCACTACTCCGGCAGCAGTGGGGCTGGCCGTGTTGGGCGAGCCCATCATCGCCCTGCTGTTCAAGTACGGCGCATTCAAGAGCGCCGATGTCACGGCCACACTGGCACCGCTTGCCATCTTCGCCCTTGCCCTACCCCTCTATGGCTACGCAACGCTCGCAACCCGTGGTTTTCACGCGCTGAAAGACACGCGTTATCCAGTTCGTGTGGCGGTATCAAACTTCACCGTAAATCTCATCCTGAGCATCGCTCTCATGTACCCCATGGGGATGAACGGCCTGGCATGGGCAAATACCATTGCGAACGTCGTGCAGTGCGCATTACTCGGGCGCGAACTGGGTATGCGCGATCCCGCACTCGGATTCGCACCCATTACCAAAGCTATCTACCAGATACTCATCGCAGCCGCCTCCATGGGCACCGTAGTGTACGCGGCCCAGTGGCTCATGATCACCCTCTTCGGGACATCCCGCTTGGTCTGCGCCGTTGAATTGATCGTGCTGATCCCTCTCGGCGTGGGTCTTTACTATTTGGTCCTACGCTGGTTGCGATTCTCCGAGCTGGATGCACTCCATCAATTGGTACGTAAAATCACCCGGCGCTAGCACCCGAAAGACCGCACAACGCCCTCGTCTTCATCGACGCCACTCTAGTTCAGCGCAGGCAAAGGCTCTGTAGCAGGACGCTTAAAATAAGAGTCCAGTACTCCCGGGTTCGTCTCCATGGAAGTAATAATAATGGTGGAATCCATCACACCGTCCACCCAGTTAATCACCTTGTAAGCCACAAGAACCCCGTCCGTCTTCCTATAGTCGCTCGGGTAGGATATCTGTTCGACCTGCCGACCATCGATCATGGAGTACGAGACGATCTTCCGCTCCACAAATTCCGTGCAATCGAGATAAAACTCCATCTTATCCCCCTCAGGAAGCGTTGCCAGTAGCTTATAGCAACGTATCCCTGCCTGTAAATTGACTACGCCACCATACTCCAGACTTACATTCTTCGTGCGATACCCTACGAGCACACTCTCGATGTGTGCATCACGGATAAGAGACCGCGCGTAGATGGCCTCAAGCTTCGATGGCTCCCACCACTTCGCACCGGGCTGTATTATCCACGCATCGTTCCCATCATAGGCCTGGATTACCGACCGATCTCCCCGGGTAAATGTAATCCGCACCTTATTCGGACGCTTTTTAATGATGGTCAGGTCCAGTTTCCCGGTGGAATTCTCGAGAACAGCTTTAATCCGGATACTCGAGAGCAACTCCATCGCGCTCAGCCCGCCCATAGTCGCGTAATAGCGGTCCAGTATTTTCTCCAAAGGCATATCCTCCTGTGCAACCAGCCTGTTGGGCAGTGCCTGGGAAAGACAGATAAGTAAAAGACAGAGAACGGACGCGATAAATCTATTTTTCACGCCATAAGCGATACCGATTGAGGCGACTCCGTGCAAGCTGGATTGGTGGGATTCGAACAAGGGGCAAAGGCAGGAGGCAAAAGGCAGAAGACAGAAGCCGCAGGTAGAAGCGTTGTATGTCCATCCCCGTCCATTCAGTCCATCCCCGTCCATCTGGTCCATCCCAGTCCATAACTACAGAGCAGCCATACTACTCAGGCAGCCCCCACACCAAACAAGACACTCCCCAAACCAAACAACACAGCACCGACACCATCCACCGCAATACCGACACCTAGCAACCCTCGCTTTACACCGATCCAGCCAACTCGGCCCCGTTGCAATGCAACAATTACACCGATCAATCCAATCCCTACACCCATCAAGGGTCTATCAGGACTGTTTTTACAAATTCCAAGGCATAACAGTCCTCGCTCAAGACTATTTATAGAAATTCCAAGACCTTACGGTCCTCTATCGAGACATTCTTTACAAATTCCAAGACCTAACAGCCCGCGCTTTGGACCGTTTTTACAAATCCCTGGACCTATCAACGTGAGCTTTACCCATATTCCACAAATTCATAGCAATATCCGCTCGTTACTTGTGGCAATAACGTAATAAACAGCCAAATACCGTCCATTTCTCAAATTCTTTTACAATACCGGTAGGTAGCCACAGCGTCCCGGGGTGCGACCCTACAAGAGTAGTGCAAGCATCCTGCTTGCTCAGGCAAAAGGCACACAAGCTGGATGCATGCGTTTAGCATATACCATTCCGGTAGCTTATTGTCGTTTGCTGTTAGCCGTTAGCAGGGAATGGCGCTCAAGCTGGAAGCATGAGCTATGCTACAAGAGTAGAGCAAGCATCCTGCTTCCTCGGTGTGCCTCTTCGCGTCTTCGCACCTTCGCGTGAACCATCATCGCGGCAGCAAACAAGAACTATCACGAAGGTACGAACCACAAAAGAGACCGCGCATAGATCAACTAACAACTACTCGCTGGAAAAGCTGCTGCGCGCCATGAAAACTCCGCGTCGAAAACCCGCATGGAATGGGCATAAAATAGGTGAACAATACAAGATAGACTACACGCATTATACAGTAGTGCTATTCCGGATGAAAAAGTCAGTAAGTAGGATGAAAACACAGGCAGAGCTATGAAATATTTCAAATAATGGGCCTAATTCCTGGCAGAAGATTTGACGGTTCATTGAATAACAGGGAATCGCCATGACCTTGCATTCCTTTATGGAAGCCATATCCAGCATTATGGAGTATGCTGAATCGGCCTGGAATGCGGTTTCCAAAGTGGCGGCATTGCTTAAACGCTTTATCTATGCGGGTTCCAGGGCTGCGGGTCCCCGCTGGAGATAAAAAACGTGATCATTCACTGAAATATTCTTGTAATATACGGTGATTCTGCCATGGTGTGTACATCGCTGCTTGTACCACTGGGTTGGATTACCGTTCATCACCCCAAGTACAACGGCCGCTTGAGTGGTGATGACCCACTTGCTCCCGGAGATTTACGACCTCCGGGGTAGATCCGAAAGGATGGCCCCGTCCCCCTGACCTACGGCTGGAAGTGTCAGAACCAGAACGGTAACCTGAAAAAATCCGC
>JANRLC010000046.1:0-75975 GCA_033762955.1 Verrucomicrobiota bacterium
GTGAAACGGCTTTGAAATGGTCTGCTAGCAACATTAGCAAACAGTGCATTTCGAAGTTGTGGTGCTGTAGGTGCCATTCTCAACCATGGGTGAAACGCCCTTAACCGAAGGCAAAACCAACATAGTCTTGCCCTTCAACACGAAAGTCTTGCCCTTCAACCGCAAAGTCTTGCCCTTCAACACCATAGTCTTGCCCTTCAACACCAAAGTCTTGCTCTCGGGGCACATAGACTTGGGGTTTGTGGAGGAGAACCTAATTATCCAGGATTTGGGATTAAACTATAACAACTTCGAAATACACCGATTAGCAAAGTATGGCAAAATCCACTCTTGACCACTGCTAGGCAAATCTCCACATTCCAACCTTTCCCTTATCGGGCTGTAGCGCAGACTGGCTAGCGCACTTGCATGGGGTGCAAGGGGTCGGTGGTTCAAATCCACTCAGCCCGACCAATTTCCAAAAGCTGTGTCGGATGGTTCATCTGACTAGTCAGATTATTCGTCGGACCAGTCAGACAACTCTGGTAACCAATGCGACTGAATAGTGGTCGGTGTAGAGGATTTTACTTAAAGCCTCACCGAATCATCCGATATACCCTGCATTGGAACTGAATGACAAAGAATGACTATGAAACGGTTCGCATGCTCGTGTATGAGCATAGCCGAATAAATCTTGGCACGAATAAGAGTGAGTTGGTCGTGGCGCGGCTGACGAAGCGGGTGCGTGCACTCGCCCTGCCGTCGATTGAGGCGTATTGTGAGATGCTGCGTGCTCCCGGTGGGGAGCACGAGATCATGAATCTCATCGATGTCATCTCCACGAATCACACTTACTTTTTTAGAGAGCCCGCGCACTTTACCTACTTGGTGGAAAAGGTGTTGCCGAAGTTAACCCAGGATCCGGCACGGCAGAAGGAGCGGAATCTACGGGTTTGGAGTGCGGCTTGCTCCAGTGGCGAGGAGCCCTACACGCTTGCAGTGGTGCTGGCGGACTACTTTGCCTCACAGCCGCAGTGGAAGTGGGAGATTGTGGCCACGGATATCTCGCAGCCAGTTCTGGCGCGCGCAAGGGAAGGGGAGTACACTTCGCAAGCGGTGCGGAATGTACCGCAAGCCTCCCTCAACCGCTACTTTACCTCGGAGAAGAACGGTGGAGCGCGGAGCTATCGCGTTAAAGATGAGCTGGCCAAAAGGATTACTTTTAAGCGGCTGAATCTACTTGGGCAGTCGTATTCGGCGAAGCGCTCGTTCGATGTCATTTTCTGTCGCAATGTGATGATCTATTTCGATCAACCCACGCAGCAGGAGCTGGTGACGCGGTTGGCATCGCTGCTGGGACCAGGCGGATACTTCTTTATAGGGCACTCGGAGAACCTCACATCGACGAAACACCCACTCAAACTCGCCTGCCCGGCAGTCTATTACCGGCCTTAGCCAATTCCCTTTATGGACTCTCCTATTCGTGTAATGATTGTAGATGACTCTGCTGTTGTGCGGCAGACGTTGACCGCACTGATTAATAAACAGAGCGACATGAAAGTGGTGGAGACCGCCATTGACCCGATAATTGCACAACAGAAGCTGCCTGTTGCCAAGCCGCACATCCTTATTCTGGACATGGAGATGCCACGGATGGATGGGATTACCTTTCTTGGTATATTAATGGAGAAGACTCCGATGCCCGTGATCGTGTTTAGCTCGGTCTCGCAGCCGGGTTCGGTCAAAGCGCTGGAAGCACTGCGCCTTGGGGCGGTGGATGTACTGGGTAAACCCCATGGCTCCTATAGCGTGGGAGAGATGGGGATACAATTGGTGGAGAAGATTCGCGGCGCGGCGCATGTTAAAATCAATCGACGCGCAACCTCGGCGATGGCACAGCCGTTGGTGCGACCGTCGGTTACTAAGCCGATCAATTTGGTACCACCGACCGCGTCTGTGGGCTGGGATGGGCCGATTGTGCTCATAGGTGCATCGACAGGCGGTACCGAAGCCTTAAAGGAAGTACTTATGCGGCTGCCGGAGAATTTTCCCCCGCTCCTTATCGTGCAGCACATCCCACCGGTGTTTTCCAAAGCCTTTGCAGACCGGCTGAACGACCTCTGCGCGATCGATGTAAAGGAGGCCTGCGATGGGGATGGTTTACGCCCGGGGCTCGCACTCGTGGCTCCCGGCAACTACCACATGATGCTTGCGCGTAATGGGAGACAATGGCGCGTACGCGTGGCAGATGGCCCCCCGGTATGGCATCAACGACCGGCGGTTGACGTGCTATTCAAATCAGCAGTGGAGCATGCGGGCCCTCGTATTGTTGCTGCCATCCTCACAGGCATGGGCAAGGACGGCGCAGAGGGATTGCTAAAGCTACGGAAAGCCGGAGCGAAAACCTTCGGCCAGACTGAGGAGACGTGCGTAGTCTATGGCATGCCACGCGCTGCATTTGAGCTGGGTGCCTGCGAAAAGATGGTGCCGCTTCAACGAATGGCAGAGCAGCTATGCCAGAGTGTCCATCTCGCATCCCATGTCTGAATGCTCTACCTGTGACTTTTATTACTAAAATGTTACATTGTAAGGTAATCACCCGGTTTTGTGATTGTAAGACTCTCTGTATCGCGATTAGATTGCACTAGCTTAACTGCTAACAGTTATGTTTCCCGTGACTGAAATCAATCCCCCACCACAGCAGAGCACATCACTGCCCGTTTCGATTCCAGTATCCACCATGATTGCCGATAGCTCATCCGCGCCCAAAGGTGTGCCCTATATACAATCTGGTGACTTTCAGTTGCTGTGGATCGACGAAGTGGCTGCGAGATCGGCCGGTCTACCGCAGGCGTTTATTGATGGCGACCACGATGCCTGGCTCAACACCATTGACCCTGCTGAGCGCAACCGCATTCTGGCAATTTTAAACGACAATACTGGCAATAAACCGATGCAGCTGCGGTACGCCCTGCTTCATGCTGATGGAGTGAAGATGCAGATATCCGATCTGCGATGGCCTGCAACACTTTGGGGGGACAAGCCTGCATTCAAGGGCTTTCTTACAAATGTTACCGACCAGCAGGCACTCATTAAGCGGGCTTCGGAGCAGAACTGGAAGGAGACACTCCACTCGATCACTGGTGGATTGTTACACGATTTCGGGAACACGATGAGTGGCATCTTCTCCCTGGCGGAAATCTATCACCGGCAGCTCGATGATAGTAATTCGATGAAAGATGGGATCAATCAGGTGAAAGAGAATGCCTATCAAGCCTATGGAATTATCCGGCGCATCCTTTCGCTCTATCGGGATGTCCCTGGCGAACGCTGTTCGCAGTATCTAGGTATTACATTGGCTGAGCAAGCGGAGCTTCTACGGGCAATACTGCCCAAGAACATCCAGATTGCGTTCGACATCAACTCATGTCCACACCCGGTAGAAATTGATGAAGTGGGCTTCAGGCAATGTATCATCAATCTTGTGGTGAACGCGCGGGATGCGATCACGAACCACGGAGTCATCACGGTGAGTATGCGGTACCCCATCACTCATGAGAAGCATACGGATACCACATTTATCAATCCGCCCGATTGGAACCAAGATTATGTGGAACTGGAAGTACATGACAATGGAGTGGGCATATCCCTGGAGTTGCAAAAGCAGATATTTCAGCCGTATTTCAGCACCAAGGCCGTCAATATGGGGAGTGGTCTGGGCCTCTACAATATCAAGCGATTTGTGGATGAGCACCAGGGCACGGTAGGCGTAAAAAGCATGCCGGGAGAGGGGAGTAGTTTCTATATTCTGCTTCCCGTCTGTGTAGCCAAGCCGACGACAGGAAGCATGCTTCCCGAAGTATTGGATCGTAACCCTTTCACGATGCCCGAACCCGAGCCATTATCTCTCTTTATCTGCCGGATTGGGATGCCCGAAGACGAGCGAATGGAACAGACTCTGCGTGAACACCACTGGATGCTGCGCTCAACAACTGGGTTTGATGAGCTGGAAAAGTTGCTTCAATCTGCCACAAGGAACCCGGATGTAATCTTCTTTTGCATGGATTCCTACAGACCTGAGCACTTTGCCCGTATGCAGCGACTGCGGCTGAATTATCCCGACGTAAAGATTGCCATGCAGGTGATCTGCCACCCGGAGGATGAACTACCCCACAACCTTGACGAGACGCTGGATGTGGTGCTCCCGCGAACAGAATCCATGAGCATGGTATCCAAGCGCCTTATCCAACTGGTCAAACCCCTATGACCCCTAACCTCGGAAATTGGTGTCAACGTGTGCTCCTCGTAGATGACGAGCCGATCGTACTGCAGGCGCTGAAAGAAGGGCTTAAACAGGGGTCCTTCGAGACAGTTGCCGTCTCCAGTTGCACGCTGGCCCTGGAGGCACTCCAGAAGTATGAGTTTGCCACCATTATCTCTGACTACAAGTTACCCGATTCCACTGGATTGCAATTCTTTGAGAAGGCGAAGCTCATCCAGCCAGACAGCTCACGCATCCTGATCACCGCCTATCTCAGTCTTAACACCCTGATTAAGTCGATCAACGAGGGCGAAATTTTCCGGTTTCTTACGAAGCCCTGGTTCCTGGAAGAGCTGCTGACTACGACGACCAATGCCATCCAGCGCTATGCATTGGTTAAAGCAAACAAGCACCTAATCGACGAGACCTCGAAGCTGAATTCCAAACTCATGGAAGTGAATCAGCAGCTCGAGGCCCGGATGAAGGACCTGAGCCGGCAGACCGTCGCTTTGGACCGGGCCAACTCGGACCTGCAAACCAGCTTCGATCGATCGCTGGAGCTGTGTTACCGAATCCTGAATACTTTCGAGCCCTGGTTGGGTAGCCATATCCGCCGGGTGGCTACCCTGTGTGATAACATGAGCACCATGGGGCCATTTACCGAGATGGAAAAGCGCGTTCTACGGGCCAGTGGCTGGCTCTGCGATCTTGGGATGATTGGTCTGCCACGCACACTTCTCAGCCAGTACCGGAAAGCACCGGGATCTCTTACCCCGGCAGAGATGAAGCAGGTTGAGTCCCACGTCATCCTCAGTCAGGCACTTGCGTCCTTTCTTTATAATGAGGAAACCGTGGGCGAGACTATCCGTGCCCATCACGAACGCTTCAATGGTACAGGCTTCCCCGATGGCCTGGCAGGGGACTCCATTCCCTGGACTGCGCGTTGCCTTGCTGTGGCGGTGGCGTTCTCCGAGTTCAACTCCGAGAGCGAATCCTTCACCACATTTGTGCTGAACCGTTCCGGCTCCAGTTTCGACCCCGAAGCGGTGCGTCTGGTATTGAAAGTGATCGACAAAGCCAAGTTGCCGAAGGAGTTCGACCAGATGATGGTGGACGACTTGCGCGCGGGAATGATTCTGGCCAGCGGTATTTATAATCCGAACGGATTGCTCCTCGTTGCTGAGGACCAGATGCTCACCGAAGCGACAATCGCGAAGATTAAGAACTACAACAATTTAAACCAGATCAACCAACGACTGCTGGTTTACACTTAGTCGGTTAATCCGCAAACAGACTTCATTTACGTGCCAGTCGTCCTTCCAGTCAACGACCTGTTCCGGCAGACTATTGTTATCGGAGTCGGGCATAGTAGTGTGGGAAACAATCCGAATGCCACACTTATCACCTATGCACTTGGGTCATGCATCGGCATGGTGGTCTATGCAGCCGGGATAAATGCTGGTGGCATCCTGCACTATATGTTGCCGGACTCCACGTTGTCACCGGAGAAGGCAGTCGCGCAGCCTGCGATGTTTGCGGATACCGGATTGCCCCACTTTTTGCGCTCTCTTAAAGGAATACAAGCTACTCCCGCGAATCTGAAATGCGCACTCTTCGGGGGGGCGGCAGTGCTCAGTGGGGAGGATTACTTCAAGGTTGGTGAGCGCAACATCGCTGCCGCAAGAGTACTCACCACTATTTACCGACTGCGTGTCGTCCACAGCGCAGTCGGCGGGAACTATAACCGCACCGTAAGCTTGAATTTGGCGACTGGCTTGGTGACGGTTAAAACGCCGAATGGAGTCTCGACCGTATCCTTGGCGTAAGGTTGCAATTCATCACTGCTCCATGCTTGCCAGACTGTTGCGAAATACTAACACTCCGTGTTTTTCGCAGCAGGCAACTCTCTACGCATCATGGATCCGTACCTGATATTTAAAGGCATTGGCATTGGGCTTGCGGTGGCAGCACCGGTGGGGCCAGTGGGTATTCTATGTATCCGGCGCGCACTGGCGCATGGTACTCTGGTGGGATTTGCTTCGGGGCTTGGGGCGGCAGTGGCGGATGGGGTTTATGGTGGTGTAGCTGCATTCGGGTTGTCCACCATTTCTGATTTTCTAATTAAGGGAGACTTCTGGTTTAGTGTAATAGGCGGTGTGCTCCTCTTTTATTTTGGCTGGAGGACGTACCACAGTAAACCTGTAGAGAAGTCCATCGAGATTCGAGGAGATACGCTAGTGGCGACATTTCTGGGTACGCTGGCTATCACCATGACCAACCCTGCAACAATCCTCGGATTCATTCTGCTATTTGCCAGCTTGAACATGGGCACAGGCAATGACTTCAAGTCCGCAACAGTACTGGTCACGGGCATCTTTTTGGGTTCAGCACTGTGGTGGCTGCTGCTCAGCATGGGTGTCGGCTACTTCCGTACCAAGCTTTCCAATGGCTGGATGATCCTAATCAATCGAGTATCCGGCATAATCATTGCCGTCTGCGGATTGGCCGCCTTTGTGCGATTGGGGCTGATGAAGTAGGCTGGTAGGCAGAAGGCAGAAGGCAGAAGGCAGATGGCAGATTTAAGATGGCAGAAGGCTGTGAAGTGGATGGAGAATGGAGAATGCTGAAGTATTGCATGTCCATTTGGTCCATTCTGTCCATCTGGTCTATTCCTCGTTTAGGCTACGGCCACCGCCCGGCCTCCTTCCACCTCAAACCTCCATCGGCACGAACATCTTGTCGCGGTTTTCGCGAGAGAAGCGGTAGGCTCGTTTTTGGGGGAGCATGGAGAGGAAGCGTTTGCCGTACTCCTTGCGGAGGATGCGGCTATCCAGAATGGTTACCGTCCCTACATCCTCTTGGGTTCGGATGAGGCGACCCACCCCTTGGCGGAACTTTACGACTGCATCCGGCAGGGTGATTTCGAAGAAGGGTTTCCCGCCTTTCTCCTGGACTGCTTCGGCACGGGCTTCTGCGACGGGGTTCGAGGGGTTCTCAAAGGGCAGGCGCGTAATAATTACCTGGCTGAGAGCGGGGCCGGGGACATCGATGCCATTCCAGAAACTGTCCGTGCCGCACAGCAGTGCATTGCCCGACTCCTTGAACTGGCGAATCAGTTCCGAGCGCGATAGTTCTGTGCCTTGAGCCAGGAGTGGTCGGCCCAGTGCCTGAAATTCAGGGGTGAGGATTTGCACCACGGCGTTCAAGTCCATGTAGCTCGTAAAGAGCGCCAGGGTACCGCCGTGAAACTGCTTCGAGCACCAGCCAATGGTTTCCGCGAGCCATGCAGTGTCGAGTCGTGCGGTCCCTGCACTGTACTCTGGAGCATCAGTCGCTAGAAAGACACGCATGTTGTTCTCGTAGTCGAAGGGCGATGCCACTTGTACGGCGGGTACAGTGTCCGCACCACACTTTTTGGCAAAGGTCGTCAGCGGGGCGGGCTGGGGCAGACTATCGCTGCCATCCCATTCACTAGAGTGCGACTCGGCGGCACGGTCACTAAAGGTGGCTGAGGTGAGAATGGCCGATGTCTTGCGGCTGAAGAGCGACTGCCGTAGAAACGGCGCGACATCCAGTGGCGCAGTGCGCAGATGGACGATTGGGTGCCGTCGCCCGGTGTTCTCAATCCAGTAAACATGATTCTCGTTGCCAAACTCGATACACGTCGCGAGTGCTCCCTTTAAGCTATTCAGGCGCTTGGACATGTCCCGGAGTTCTTCGCGGATATTATCATCATCCACGCGATTGGCGATGTCTCCGGCACGCTTGAGCAACCGTGTAATGGGGAGATCGAGAGCGTTTTCCACCCAGTTGGGCTCATACAAGCGTATGATTGGCTTCGACTTGAGCTTGGTCTCACGGATTTCCTTAAAGAAATAATCGGCCGTGTGGATGAGGTCGTCGATCGCGTGGAGATCGTCCGCCGTACCCGCTTTTGCAAATATCCCGCGCTTGGTCCGTGGGTTATAGAGCATCTTTAGCAGACGATCCAACGAGTAGCTGGAGAGGTGCTCGCCAGCGTAATCGGTGGCAATATCGGGGATGGTGTGTGCCTCATCCAGCACCAGAAAATCATTGGGAAAGAGAATGCCGGGCGCATCCCCCTTCTGCCCTACGCCAGCACCAAGAAGCGCAAAGAGCAGGCTATGGTTAATGATAAGAACCTGGCTGGCTTCAATTTTCGCTCGCGCTCGTCGGTAAAAGCAGGTCTCCGGAGTGCAGGTACGCTTGCTGCATGCCGAGGAGTCTGCATTTACCCAGTCCCAGACTTCACTGATTGGCTTGGGTGAGAGTTCATGCCGGATACCGGTCTTACTTACCGCAGCCCACTCAGTGAGTCGCACAAGCTCGTTTTGCTCCGCATTGGGGAAGAGTTCCGCCTTGTTGCGAATCGCCTGCGCGAGGCGGTTCTGGCACAGGTAGTTGCCCTTGCCCACAAGCAGTGCCGCATGGAACTCTTTGGCATAGTCGAGGCGCTTCGACTTTCCGAATAGATCGCGGCAGAGCTGAAGGTCCTTATGCATGATCTGCTCTTGCAGGGCTATGGTGTTCGTCGAGATGATGCACTGCCGCTTCGTAGCTGATGCCAGTAGAATCGAGGGTATCAGGTAGGCCAGGCTCTTGCCCACTCCTGTTCCAGCTTCAAAAATAAGCGGCTCCGTGCTCTGATACGCCTGGGCCACAGCCACCGCCATCGCTTCTTGCTGGGGACGATGCTCCAGTTGCAGCGCCGTTTGCAGCCAGCCCTTCGCTGCAAAAGTCTGTGAGGTCAGCTCCACAAGGTCGGCAGGCACTTCGGGCGTGGTCGGGGGTGCCGCTCTAGCGGTGGATTCGTCGGGACCATCAAAACTTTCTCGCAGGGCAATCATTGGGACTGCATTACGTAGCCTCAAAGCAGTCCCGGGTGCAAGCTTCTGTGCAGTTAACCCCATGCCACGAGCCCGGAAATCCCTAAAAAATCCGTCTCTCGCGGAAATCGTGTTGCCAGACGCGGCATGCTCACGCTTTACTCTGCCCCATGGCCGACCCCTTGATTGAAAAGTTGCTGGCCCTCCAGGAACGCGATGTACGTTGTGACGCGATCAAGCAACAGCTTGAGAGCATCCCCAGTGATATTGCCAAGCTTGAAGCCGAGATAAATTCCGGGCTCTCCCGTCTCGACCAGGCGCGTACCGCGCTCAAGGAGATGGAGGCCAGGCGCAAGACGCTCGAAGTCGAGGTCGGTGTAGCCCAGGACCAGATCGTAAAGAAGAAGACTTCACAGATAGCCGTCAAAAAGAACGACGAGTACCAGGCCCTCGAACTGGAGATCGCCCACCTCAAGGCAGGCATTGGCAAGATTGAGGACGACGAGATCGAGCTAATGATGAGTATTGAGGACAGTAAGACCAAACTCGTAGGCATCGAAACCGCTGTTAACAGCGAAAAGAAGATTCTTCAGGCACAGATTGAGCACCTCCGTAGCGTCGAGAAAAGCATCAAGGCCGACATTGCCGGTGCAGAAGCCGCAGTCGTTGAGGCCGAGAAGGACGTGCCCGCCAAAGGCATGAGTGTTTACCGCTATGTGAAGTCCCGCGCCAAGCGCCCACCCTACGTAGTCGCCATCAAGGACCATAAATGCATGGGCTGTCACCTCAAGGTCGCCACCGACGTGGTCACCCAGACACGCTCTCACCCCGCAGACCTTCCCCGCTGCGACAGTTGCGGACGCATTGTTTACTACGTGGCAGAGCGGTTTGATTAGAAGTTTCCTGCTTGTTCGAACGAGGGAGCGAGTAGGACGAGCTCCAGCCTGCATCGCTGCTAATACTTGAGTTTGGTGCGACTGCACCCAGTATTGTATCTCATGAACAAAGAAAAACTCGTGTCTGCCTTTGCGGCCATCGGGATAACTACCCTTATTGCGCTTCTAATAGTGGTGTTTTCCAGGACAGGGACAAATACGAATCCTTTTTGGGTGGGGTGTTTTTTTTGTTTCTACCATTTGTTTGCGGTACCATCTCGGTACTTATCTATAACAGGAATGGGGAAAAACGTTGTCTGAAATCGCTATCGGTGGCTTTGATTGCGGGTTGAATCACCTTGCTCGGTTTCCTTGTGGTGGACTACGAGGGATTAATTTGTTTGGCCATGGCAATGCCTGTTGTGATGCCAGCATTTCTCCTCGGAGGGATGCTGGGGTTTGCCCTGTCGAGAGTAATCAAGAAGCGAGTCGTCTCCGATATTGTCACGCTGCTTCTTATGGCACTCATCCCGATGTTTATGGGATTTGAGTCGGGACGGAAGGCGGAATGTACAACCCGAGCGGTTGTTTCCAAAGTAACAATCACCGGCAGCGTGGAAAACGTGTGGCGGGAAGTAATTGCATTTTTGCCCATTCCGGAACCAGAGGAATACCTTTTCCGCTTAGGAATAGCCTACCCAACCCATGCCGAAATAAAAGGCCGCGGGGTTGGGGCGGTGCGTTACTGTCACTTCTCCACCGGTTCATTTGTGGAACCAATTACTCACTGGGAAGAGTACAAACGGCTGGCATTTGCAGTGACGGCAGAACCCGTACCTATGACCGAGCTTTCGCCCTACACCGGGATTCACCCACCGCATCTGGACTGGGCACTGCGCAGCGAGCGTGGCGAGTTCCTACTTACGGATTTGGGGAATGGTACGGTGGAACTTACTGGCACCACATGGTTCCATACCAACCTATCGCCCGAACCCTACTGGGGATGGTTGAGCGATGAAGTCATCCATCGCATTCACCTGAGGGTTTTGGATCATATTAAATCTACGGTGGAGTCGAGGAAGACGCGAGTAGTTCAAAAGTAGGATCAGTTTGCAACAATACAAGCATGAGCGCATATGATTGAGGATTGAATGGGGCGTAGGCAGGCGGTGTTTTGCAATATGCGTAGTATATACAGAACCAAAATTATACCTTTGGAGCTACCTATGTCCGTAGTATTTGAATCGTCAGCACGCATTCACAATTGCCATAATATACCATGACGGCATTCTGGTGCGAGCTACCAAGCATGAGCATTCCAATACCCATCGCCTGCCCCACCTGTTCTTCGCTTTATATTGGGTTCGACCACTTCGCGTCTCAAGCAGGTGCCATCGGCGCGTTATCGATTGTATTGGCAATAGTATGCACCCCCATTGTGCTCTATATGCTCGGATGGCGAATGGGTAACAAGCCGAGGAAGGGGAAGCTACGGTCTGTACTGATACTTCTTATATTTCTAGTGCTTTGGATTTGGTTTTGTGCACGAAGAGCAGAATTTGTCCCGTATTATAACCGCTCAGACAATATCATCCTTTTTTCCGACATACTGCTGTATTACCTATTTTTTCCATTTACTGTCATTTGGAATCTACTCATTAATCCGCTGATGTTCTTTGCCTGCGACTTGATTGTAGTGCCCATGCTTATTGTGTGGATGGGATTGCCGCCAACCTGCTATACATTATTGGTCAATAAATATGATAGGGAGATGGTCAAAACTAGATAGTTTTACACCACTCCATTCGGTTCTCAACTCAGCTATTGATGCCATCGCATTCTATACCAAGTTAGGCTACATCTTGGTCCACACTCAACTGCGAACAACCCTGAGCATCCCAGAATGATCAAGTGGACATCGGGATAGTTATCCGATAAATGCAAAGATATTCCTGGAGTATGCCAACTATGACAACTGCCTATATTACGCCGTGCAGAACAGTGTGATTGTAATGCAGTATTTCCTCTCGCCAAAGCTATGGCCACTTCGTTTGAAGTCCATAGCGATGCGTATACAGTGGCTTTCACCGCTATCCTAAACGATTCCTCCGCCATATGCTGCAGTGCTGTTTATCGTTACAGTTAACTCGGAACTTGTTAATGATGAAGGTTCCAAGACGATCATGAGCTTGCTCTTTGCGCTTCTGATAGTTTCTGGGAGTTCCCTGATGTTCTATGTCGCGAGCTTGCTTCGGACAGATTACATCGACGAATACTCAGTCCACATCAATGGAGCCTGCGAGGAATTTCTAAGATCGTTGAAGCCATTCAAGGCAAAGTAAAGCGTAACACACACTGTCAGGAGATTAATTCATCGTTTCATGCGTTCATGGGCTGATGGGTACTGGCAGACGCAAGGCATTTTGACTCGGTGTCAATGGAATGTCACGACCGGTGGGTATTCCTGCGGTAGAAGACACAATGAACGCTGTCCGGCGGCGGCAGATCGCTATGCAGCCTACACTGTCCGTCGTTCGGTTTACACGGAGTGACGTTCGGCTTCTACGGAGTGACGGTAAACTCGCATGGAGTGGCGGTAAACTCGCATGGAGTGGCGGTAAGTGTTCCTAGAGTCGTGGCAAGTGTTCCTAGAGTCGTGGCAAGTTCGCATGGAGTGGCGGCAAGTGTTCCTAGATTCGTGGCAAGTGTTCCTAGAGTCGTGGCAAGTTCGCATGGAGTCGTGGCAAGTGTTCCTAGAGTCGTGGCAAGTGTTCCTAGAGTCGTGGCAAGTTCGCATGGAGTGGCGGCAAGTGTTCCTAGAGTCGTGGCAAGTGTTCCTAGAGTCGTGGCAAGGGTTCCTAGACCAGCGGAAGCGTTTTTTTTGGGACGATCATTGCAATTATTCAGGCGAACGAGGCATTTGTAGTGTGATGTAGAGGCAATAGAGACTTGGACGAGTTCATTCCAGGGGCATACTGCTGCGGAAGACTTAGTGGGTGAAGCCTTGTTGGACCATGACGCTGTTTACACGGCATGCGGCTTCGGCTTCGGCAGGTGACAGACCTGTGATGCAGCTGGTCTGGTTCATGGGGAGGCGGCTGCTTGGGTCGAGGACCGGGGTCTTGGCAAGGGAACCGAGGCTGAGCACGGCTCCGAGGGTGAGAAAGGTGATGGTGACCAGGGTGGTGATAGTTTTATTCATAAGTACCCTTTATTTAGCGTAGAGCGTGCCAGTTTTTAGAGAGAATGCTGTAAGTTGCTGTAACCATGGGGTTTAATGACGTTGGGCGCTGTTTTTTTGTATGTGAAAACTGGGGTTAAAGCGCCGTATTGTGCGTGAATAGGTGCATAAAATGTCTGACAGAAGGGGGAACTCTGCCGCAACTACCAGTATGAAGCCCACAAGAAATCCAATCGCGTGGGCCGGGGTGGCGACTTGGATGCCATCGGCAAAGGTGGGGGCAAAGAGTGGTGCTCTGGTGAGGTGTTCGGCGATGCATTTTGTGAGGACGGCTGTTACGCCGAGGCTGCCCAGTATCCGTGCGAGCCGGGGGTGCAGGGCGTGCCACTCCTTGATGAACCAGTAGCCTGCGATGATGAATAGAGTGGAGGTAACTCCGGAGAGTCCGCGGTAGGGGAGCAGGTGCGGGTGGTGGAGGCTGATGTTGAGGGAGATGCATACGCTGCTGATGAGCAGGCTGACCAGGAGGAGTGGCCGGCAGCGGCGTTCGCAATAGCCAGCCAGGAGCAAGGTGGGAAGCAGGTCCCAGAGGGTGTGCGCGGTGCTCCAGTGGACGAGGTGTGCGGTGAGGAGCTGCCACCATTGACCGGTGGGAATGGTGCTGGCGCTCAGCTCCAGGGCGCGATTAATTGACTGCAGAGACCCTGCCACCAGGACCATCATTCCCAGTGACAGGGTCAGACCATGACGACTAAGAAACGCACGCATGAGCAGCATGGTAGGCACAAAGGTCCAAAGGCACAAAGGCACAGAGTCGGAACGGAAGGGGCGGGAACCTTGTTACTCCATTCGCGAAACTCGCCTGTTGTGCTCTATGGAGGCGTGCTTATTCGGTGGGTGTGGTGCGTGGTTGTTTGCTCATGGCGTGGCGTTTCGCGAGAGTGAGAGCGAGCACTGCGGTGAGAATCAGTGCGGTGGCACGCCAGTCAAGAGCACCGCCACCACCGCCACCAGAGCTATGGGTGGAGGGTGCCGGTTGTGTGAAGGCTGGAGCCTGCTGATCATTGCGCGGGGCTACTACTGGGGCGGCTGCGCGAGTGGCCTGGGCAGTGCGCTCGGCTGCGAGGCGGGTCTGGTTCTTGCGGTCGATGCCGTGCTGCTGGAAACGGGCGTCGTCGAGGAGAAGCATGGCGGTTTGGTCCATGACAATCTGGTACTCGAGGGCGACTTGGAGGGCGGCATCATCCGCCTCCTTCGGGTCGGAGAGGCCGAGGCGCTTCTGCTGGTCGAGATCATTGATGTAACGGATGGCCCAGAGACGGTCGAGTTCGGGGTTGTCGGTATCGGTCACGGGCAGGGCGAAGGTGGCGGTGTAGGTCTTGTCGGCGCCGGAGAGTTTGGCATCGAGAGTGACTTTCAGCTCACCGGCTTCCTGGTAGTCACCGAAGACAATCCACTGCTCGCCGTGGTAGATTTTGCCATTGGTCTTGCCCGTGAGGCGGCTGGTGCGTGCGCCGCCAAGGATGAGCTTTGCGCCGTGCATGGACTCGGTGGTGATCTTGGACTTGGCGAGGATGATCTGGCCGAGGATGTCGTCCGCATTCGAGACGCTGGCGTAGTAGCCACCGGTGGCGGCGCAGAGATCTTCCATGATCGGCCAGTTGGAGCTGTTTCCAAGGAGGAATCCAAAGAGGCGGATGTCATACTTCTGGAGGAGCTGGTAGAACTGCTTGGGCTCCACGATGCCGGTGTTGGTAACGCCGTCGGTGACGAGTATGACGGAGGCAACGCGGTCGGCATCGAGGCTGCTGAGGCCAAGTTGCAGGCCGTCGTAGAGGTTGGTGCTGCCGTTGGAGGGGAGGCCGCGGATGATGCCTGTCGCGCGCTGCACATTCTCGGGAGAGGCGGCTGTCCACGGGAAGACCTCGGCGGCATTGCTGTTAAACTGGACAACACGGAAGCGGTCCTGCGGGCGCAGTTGACCAAGCGCTCGGACGACACCGTCGGTCAGCGTAGCGAGCTTCCCTGCCATGCTGCCGGAAGTGTCGAGGATGAAGAGGTAGTCGCTCCCGCCGGTCAAGGGTTTGAGGTCCAGACCGGGAGTGAGTACGAGCATGAACTTACCGGGCTTCGTAGCATCTGCCTTCTGGGTGAGTAGCTCGATGCGACCCGGCAGGTTCTCCTTCAGGCGGTAATAGACGACGATGTCTTTGTCCAGTTTCCCACTCGGTGCCGTGGTTGTGTAATGGAAGTTCCCGTCCGCATCCTGGGTGGGCTGACCGGGCAGCCCGGGGATGCGCATATCCGCCACAGGCCACGCGCTCTTTACCTCGATATCAAGGGATACGGTGCCGGAGACTGCATCCTGCACCGTCCAGAAGCTCTTCGCGGCCTCATCCGTGCCGCCCTCCTCAAGCGGATAGAGGTAACGGTAAACGCCAGTGTCATCATGCAACATCTCGTAGTAGGTGAAGCCTAGCCGCACTTCGCTCTGGGCGGGAATGGGCGCGATGCGGAACTCATAGCGTTGATAATTCTCCGAAGTTGCCAGCCCTGCCTCGCGACCGGCAGCAGTCTCGTCGCGGTAGATTTGCGTAGCTTTGCCGCGCTCGACTACCTCCCCATCGAGCTGCTTCTCGCCGAGGATCGCCTGCACATCCGCGAGACTCGACTTCGGCGGCAGGGGGAACGCATAGACGCCCTCGACTGGCTGCGCCGAGGGGTTGTAGAAAGTCTGCCAGACCTCGGTCATCGCGAAGCCATTGTTGATGACAACCTTGACCGCGTGTTGGCGGATTTCGAGAGGCTGAGCCCCTGAGCCTGCGGGGGTAAGTGTCCCGGCAGCCGAGAGTAAAAGCGGACTGGCCAGTGACCAGCCTGCGAGGATTAACCATGAATGTATTTTCATAACAGCCCGGTAAACGCACAGGCTGTGCCAGAAAAGTACCGGATGCACCCGAACTGGCTACAGCAGCGGGTTTCGGAGGGGTTATGCGGTGATGGAGTAAATTTAAACTCCGGTCACGGGTGCTATTTATGTACGCGCGACTGCATTTTATGCTCGAATGTCATGGGAACTGCCAACTGCCAACTGCAACTACGAGCGAAGCGATAGATTCACACCGAAGACGGAGCATGTTTGTGTTTAGCGTAGCCCAAGGCACAATGGACATATTCCGCGCCGAAGGCGCAACCACTCATGAGCCCAGGGCACCGCCCTGGGTATGGATTAAATTATATTTATTGAGCCCTGTAGGGGCGATACCCGGCTTTCATCAATCGCGGTTTCGCCCCTACAGGGCTCATAGATAAAGGAGGGGCCGTACCCAGGGCGTTGCCCTGGGCTCATGAGTTGATGCACCTTCGGTGCGTCAGAATTGGCAACTCCCGTCCCTACCGCACCACCCGCAGCGCATCCGCCAGGCTAAGGGCGCCTTCGTAAAGGGCCTTGCCTGTGATGACACCGTCGAGATTGGCATGGGAGCGAGCCAAAAGCGCGAGGCGCTCGATGTCCTCAAGGCGGGCGACTCCACCGGAGGCGATCACATTGCATCGGGTGTGCTTCAGCAGTTGTTCCTGGGCCTCGAAGTTTGGCCCCATGAGCAGCCCATCGCGGGAGATATCGGTGTAGATGAGCGTCTTTACGCCGCACTGCTCCATGCGCGTGGCGAGGTCGAGTGCGGTGAGTGAACTCGTTTCCACCCAGCCTTTGACGGCTACCATACCGTTCTTCGCATCTATACCGACCGCTACTTTATCCGCGCCATGCAGCGCCACCATGCGTGAGACAAAGTCCGGATCCGTCGCAGCGCGGGTGCCGATGACCACCCGGGTCACTCCATGGCCAAGTGCCCGCTCGATTGCAGCCTCATCGCGCATACCGCCACCAAGCTGCACCTTTAGACCAAGGGCGAGAATCCGGCGGATGGCTTCCCAGTTGGCAGGATGAGCCAGGCCCGAGAAAGCACCGTCAAGGTCCACCACGTGAAGCCACGCCGTACCCGCATCACGCCAGAGGCGGGCAGGCTCAGCAGGGTCGGCAAAGTAAACGGTCTCGCGGTCGGCGCGACCTTGTTCAAGGCGCACCGCGCGTCCGCTCTTAAGGTCTATGGCTGGGTAGATGATCATTGCAGAATGGAAAATGGAGAATGGCAGATTGCAGATTGCAGAAGGAAGGTAATGGCAGCTCAACCGAATGGAAAATGAGGAAAACTGCGAGCTTGAAGTTGTAGGTTGTAGTAAGTGCAGTGCATTTCAAAGTTGTTGGCTGTTTGAAGTGGCACGGGCATCTTGCCCGTGTGTCTTCCAGCGATCATCACAGAGCCCGAAGACGGGCGAGATACCCAAAGTCACCCCCGGCAAAGTTTTTCTGGCCAAGGGTAGGGGCTGCGCGCTATTAGCAGATGACACTTCACCATGCCCATAGCACCTATTGTATTTCCCCCCGCTGGCCAGGCCGATGCGCATGGGATTGTGTGCTGGACGATGGCGTCGGCGATCCGTGCGGATAATCTCCTGAATGCCTACCGCTCCGGGATATTTCCATGGCCGATGCGTGAAGATGCTCCGGTGCCATGGACGTCGCCCAATCCTCGGGCGGTGCTATTCTTTGACGAGATGCACATCCCCCGTACGCTGCGGCAGGCATGGAAGCTTACTTCATGGACGTTCACGGTGGATCGCGCCTTTCCCGTGGTGATGCAGGCCTGCGCGGGTGTGCCGCGCCCGGGGCAGGCCGGCACCTGGATAATCACCAACATGCACGAAGGCTACGGCGAACTCCACCGGCAAGGGCACGCCCACAGTGTTGAGGTCTGGAATGGGAACGAACTTGTCGGCGGCCTCTATGGAGTCGATCCCGGTGGGCTCTTTGTGGGCGAGAGTATGTTTCACCTGGCATCAAATGCCTCCAAGCTTGCTCTGCTTTACTTAATCAACCACCTGAAAACGCGTGGGGCTACGTGGATAGACGTCCAGCAACTCACCCCGCTCATGCGACAACTCGGCGCGCGCGAGATTCCGCGCACGGAGTACCTCAGGATGCTCGGTGAGGAGATGGGGAAGGAGAGGGGGCTTTTTAGTTGTTAGCTTTTAGCTGTTAGTGCATTTCGAAGTTGTTGCACTTACGGCAGAGTATATTACCACAGGAGGATGCCGTAGGCATCCCCCCGTCCCGGAGGGACCGTATGCATCTTAGCCCCAGATTTTAACCTGGGGAGCGGGTTAGAAAACCCGCTCTCCGTTTGCTTCAAACACCCAACGGAGGGCGGACATTCTTGTCCGCCTATTTGCGATCAACGGTGCATTGATTTATCTAGTCGGTACGCCAGCCACATAATCTCGACCCCAGCGGGGTCGCGGCGCGTATGGCCGTGGTAGTGGGTTTGAAAGCCACTGATTCACGGCTGCGACCCCGCTGGGGTCGATGGTAAAGGGTTCACTTACCGGGGGTGTCGTCCCGCAGCGGGACTCAACCCCCGGCTAATCGCTGGGATGCCTACGGCATCCTCGAAAAAGCATGGATTGGGCACACCAATTCCTTTACCCAACAACTTCGAAATGCACTGTAGCTCATGCAATCCACATATTCCTGTCTCGCCTTGCGTGGTGCCTACCATTTATACCTTGGGTATCAGTCAGCTAATCCTGTTACAGCCATCATGACACAAGACCAGACAATAACCGCATCCAGCCCACTCATTTTAAGTCCGGTAGATTACGCTGCCGACCATGCTGCGATTTTCGACCTCACAGCCAAAGCTTTCTCTGGCGGACACAACTACTGGAAATGGCACCAGATTTGTAGGGGGGGCTATTTTGAGCCCAGCCACTACAACCCGGCTGCCAGTGTAATAGGCAGGGTGGATGGTGTGGCTGTCACTCATGTAGGTGTGTGGGATTTTCAGATGCGCATTGGCAATGCCGTGGCGAGAGTCGGCGGTATCGGAGCTGTGGCGACTCATGGCGAGTACCGCAAGCACGGCTACATGCATAGTACCTTTGCCCAGTGTGTGGCGCAGATGCGTGCGCAGGGCTTTCATTTCAGCCTGCTCTATGGCATACGCAACTATTACTCGCGCTTCGGCTACACGCCTGCCTGGGCCGACCGTGCTGTCACCGTGAAGCCTGCTGACTTGATTCGCCGCGATCCGCAGACAGCACTGCAGCCGGAGAAGTCGATACTTACGGGTGAGTTCGTGGCTCTCCATACCAAGGCAAATGCGGGATTGACCGGCACCGCCATGCGCCCCACTTACCCATCGCTCCTACCCTTTGATGAAGGACCCGCCTACTCGTTGCGTTTGGCTGGTGGGGAATTAATCGGTGCCATCCAGACCAAGCGCGATGGCAGACGGCTGAATGTTGTGGAAGCTTTCGGCGATGGTGCGGAACTACTGGCTCATACCGCACGCCTTTGCGAGAGTGAGCACTGTGATGAACTGGTCTTCCGCAAACTGCATCCCCGCAGCGCTCTAGCCCAATTGATCACCACCGATAATTGCAAGGTGGAAACCTTTCACGATCGCGATGGCGGGGCCATGGCGCGAGTCATAAGCCTTGAGCCCACCCTTCGGCAGCTACTGCCTGAACTGGCGGGGAGACTTCGTACTGTCATTCCAGCAGGAATGGAGCGCCCCCTGCTGCTGGCCGATGGAGAACAGGCATTGATGCTGGAGATAACCCGCACGGATGCCACACTCACGGCTCTGCCAATCTCAACCGTGAATGAGTGTACGCATCCCGATGCCATCCTGTCCCCGCGAGGTTTTTCCCGGCTGCTCCTCGGCTCTGGCGACCCGCTTGTAGAGCTGGCGAATGGCCGGGTGGACGCACGCGGTTTGGGTAAGCTACTGCTTCCTGTTCTCTTTCCCGCGCAGGAGCCCATCCTGTCGGCAATAGATTTCTTCTAAGGAACGCGGGCGCACCGTACCGTTGTGTACGTGTTTAGCGTTGAATTCATGGCATCCTGTCGCACCGAAGGTGCATCAACTCATGAGCCCAGAAGGCAGCGCCCTGGGAACGGGTGCCCCTTTATCTATGAGCCCTGTAGGGGCGACTGAATCGATAGATGACAGATGGGTATCGCCCCTACAGGGCTTAAATGTTAAATATAATCCATACCCAGGGCGTTGCCCTGGGCTCATGAGTGGTTGCGCCTTCGGCGCGGAATGTATCCGTTGTGCCTTGCCTTCAATTCTCCAACCTCCGCGCACGCGCCGACACCCGTGCACGACAAAGCACTCTGGCGCGTAGGCTACCAGAGTGCTTCGAAATATGGTGGAGGTGAGGGGAGTTGAACCCCTGTCCCAAGAGCGTCGGCGGCGAGTGACTACAGGCTTAGCGGTTATTTAGTTTCGCGCGCCAGGTGCGAAGCCGCACGCCCCTGGAATACTAGGACCCAGTTTAGTACGACCCAACCCCCGGGTACCCGGGCTGGGCTATGCCTGCTGTCGTCGCTCGCTCCACCTAGCAGGTGTTGATGGGCGAACGTTACGGCTGATTAGGCCGCAAGAGCCAACTCTTCGTTAGCATTTCTAATTTTGACGGATGATCGCGGGGCCAACCGTCATCCCCGGCCTGCCACCCGGCACTTTCACTAAAGGTCGAATGCCGGAACACCCCCATGATAGTTGCGATCATTATCGTGGGATTCATGATGCAAAGAACTCCGCTAACATACGCCCGCTTCTCTGTGATGCAAGGGGATTCAAGGGGAATTAATGCGGCAGGGCGTATATGGGTGTATTTCGAATTCCTTTGGCTGCTCCAGTGGCACGGGCATCTTGCCCGTGTGACTTGCCGAGGTATCACAGAGCCCGAACAGGGGCGAGACGCCAAAACCTAGCCCGAGTAATCGGCTTTTCTTCCTTGGCACAATGGCATTGTGTATATTGTCAGCCCCAACGGGGCGAAATGTGATAGCCCAGGGCAGCGCCCTGGGAACGGCCACCAATAGAGAACCGAGCCCTGAAGGGGCGTGACCCTATTCGAAAACGGCACACCAATCGATGAACGCCGTAACGATGGTCCACACGCCATAGGGTGCCGCCCTTTCAGGGCGGAGAACCTTTTTACGATTGTACACAGGGCGCTGCGCTCGCCCTGGGCTATCACATTTCGCCCCGTTGGGGCGATCTGGAGATTGCCATTTTTGGCCCAGAGGGCCATCGGATGTTAGCCGGTGGTGAAAACCACCGGAAAAGAGTACCCCCAATAATTTCCGCCCCGGCAGGGGCGGTGGTCGGCGTGGTCGAATCGCCAAAGATTACCGATGATCCAGCGCCCCTGCCGGGGCGCAATTCATTATTGTGCGATGCAACCAGTGGTTTGCACCACCGGCTAATATCCGACAGCCCGCCGGGCTGTAAGAAACCCTTGAGGATTCATCCTAAAAAGGAAAATGGCGGGTGACCAATCCGGGCTTTTCAGTGGATGGCGTAGGCAACCTGTTGCCCCAGCGGGGCAAAATGTCGGTAGATAACACAACCAAATAATCCCCTGCGTCCCATCGGGACGCAACCCGGTCGCCATGGACATTGGTTTGGTTGTGCTCGGCGTTATGATTGTTGAGTTGCTATCGACGTTCCGTCCCTCCGGGACGGAGGTGTGTTATGATGCCTGTTTCTACCCACATTGCGTCCCTGCGGGACAAAACCGACTCACCCATAGGGTTAGTGTCTTTTCAAGCCCGCGTCGTCTCTACACTCCCTCAATTTGCCATCTTTCCATTTTCCTCCTTAAGGATTCAATACCTCGCTTCGACATGCCCAAATTCGCCAAACTCCAGTTAGCCCCGTTGGGGCGATAGGGTGCGATGACGGCTGCGCTAAACACAAACTCTGGGGCATGAGAAGGTTGGAAATTATCCAAACTCCAGGATGCCTTGGGCATCCTGGTAAAGCACTGGACGGTCTCATATCACTCCATGTTTCTTCTAGGTGCAGACTTCAAGAGCCTAAAAAGACGCCCGCGTGTTTCGCGATGGGAGTAACAAGGAGACTGGTTCGGCTCCTGCCATCTGCCTTTCCGACTTTGTGCCTCTGGTGCCTTTGGACCTCTGTGCCTACCTTCTGCCCTTGTTCTTCAATGTGTCTGTAACTATTCCGCCGTCACCGCACTGACTTTATAGAATACCTTCTCGTTGCTGCCCAAAGTTTCGCTGAAGCTCAATGGGGTGTTGTTTCCAGAGAAGGTTTCGACCGATGTCCAGTCGGCCAGATTGGTGCTGCGCAGGACGGTGTAGGTAACACCGCTGACTCCAGGCCATGAGAAGCTGATGCTGCCGTTGGATGTCATGATTTGATCGACTTGGAAGGGATCGATGCCTGCATCATTTTGGAAGTGAATGGCGCCGACATTGCGGGGGCCATTCACTTTGTTTCCGGTGAAGTCGCGTAGGGCGGGGCCATTGAATTGCCAGGCGTATAGCTCCTCAAAACTGGTGAGGGCATCGGTAAAGGAGCGTGCGGATACGCGCAGGAAGTCGATGTCGCCGGTGAAATAGCGTCCGCTACTCTCGCGACCGACCTGGAAGTCTTCCGCATTAGTCAACGAAACGCTGCTGGCTGGCATGGTGCCGCTGGTTGCGCCTGTACTGGCTGTGCCATCCACGTAGAGGTTGATGCGGTTATTTCCCCGGTCTACTTCGGCCAGTAGGTGGTGCCAGTTATCATCGGTTACCACGGCGAGGCTTTCCTGCCAGTAGGTGCTGCCGGATGCGGTCAGCGTCATGCGCACTTTGCCATCGGGGGCGAGTTCCAGCTTGTACCCCGTGGCTGTCCCCTTGGCCACGATGACGCGGTCGCCCTGGGTGGTGCGCAGATAGGTTTCCACGATAAAGCTATTGGTAGTCATGTTAAGCGCGGCATTATCTGTGGCGGTGGCGTAGGTGCTGGTTCCGTTGAAGCGGAGCGCACCGTTGGTCCAGTCTTCAAGGGCGCAAGTGACGAAGCTTGCCGCGGTGGCGCTCATACACCGCAGTGTATTGCCGGTACCGCCAGTGGGTGCGTTATTACTCGCAATAGTAGTGTAGTCCTGTGGGTGGGCATAGAAGTGCCATTCTCCTTTGACTTGGGCGAGGTTCCACGGGACGAAGATGCGGGCGCCATTGCCGATAGCTTCTCCGGTGGGGCGGAAGTCAAAGTTCTCGGGGTCAATCATGAGGCTCGCGGTAGATTGCAGACCCACTTGGGAGGAGAGTGCCTTGCCACCGCTGAGGAAGCTCTTGAATCCGGCGAGGTTGGCACTGGTGGAGTTGAAGCGTGAGGGCGTGCCGTTGTAGGCATTCTTTGCGTAGGCAATCCAGCTCAGACTATTCTCGTCTTCATGGAAGGTGAAGGTGATGTTTTGCATCAGGTTGCCCACGTATTTACTCCCGGTAGAGGCCGAATTAAACGCGCGGTAGAGGCGGTATATCGTGTTATTGGCGTAGAAGTTGGAATCCGCCACGGCCTGCATGAACCCAGAGTTATTCCGAGCCGAGGAGTCGTTGATAGCGTTGTTCAAACCCCACACGATGTTATTGAAGGCAAAATGATGGTGAGCGTGGTCGAAGTAGATGGCATGCCCCCAGGGGTTATACTGATTATTACCGGAGAAGGGGCGATACCCACGCGCATCACCCGAGATGTTGTTATAGAAGAATGTCGGCCCATCGCCCCAGCCTTCGATGCCTCCGTAGTCGTTTAGCCCGAGCAGGGAGTGAACGACCTTGTTGTGGTGCACCAATGTGCGGACCTGGGAGCCGGGCTGGGCCGTGTTACCGGTTACTGTGTACACGTTGATCCCGCTCCCGTAGCAGCTTTCCACGAAGTTACCCGCAATCTCGGATGAGGTGGCATTGCCCACTTGAATGGATGGGATGGATGAGTAGCTACGACAGGTTTGCCGGTAGCCTATCTGGCTGAGCTTGTTGCGCAGTAGCTTGCAATTACGGACAAACCCGGGCGAGCCCTTCGTGGCTATGGTGATGGCCTGGTCTTCATTAAAGGCTATGTCGTTGTCGGTGATGGTGAAGTTGTCAAACGCGTTGGCGGCGACCCCATCGTCGCGGCGCGGGGCAATCGCCATGATGATGTGCCGGAACTTGCAGTTCTTCACTGCGATGGTGTTGCACGTTCCCGAGATTTCTATGGCCTGGTTGTTGCCGTCATTGGTGTTCCAGTGACCAGGGTTGGGTACGATTCCGGGTCTGGGCTGGTTATTGCAGGCGAGGGTTAGCCCACTGATAACGATGTGGTTTCGGTCCACAATACGGATGATGTTGTTGCGGGCACCGACCTCGATTACAGCGGTATTTGGATTGCGGTCACCGCTCAGGCGCACGAATAGGCGCCGGGTAAATGTGCCGGTGGGCTGGTAATAAAACTCGTTGGGTGAATCGAGGAGTTGGGGCAGATTCTCCACAAAGTACTTGCACCCGGGGTCGCTGCGAATGTCGACTGTGATGGCACCGGCAGTGTAGCCGGTGATCTTGCCTTGTTGCCCGGTGGCCATGTTTGCATCCAGCCCGCTACCGGTTCCCCAGGTGGACCATATGGTACCGCCGATCCAGTCGGCAGCATTCGTTTGGGGAAAGGTTTCCTGAATCCGCGGGCCGCCCGAGGACGCTACAGACCACCAATTCTTTTGCGGGTTGCTGATATCCGTTATCTCCCAGTTGGGCGCGCGTGCGAGGTTAATCCGGTTGATCTGGCCGTCGAGGACTTCGCAGACCACGGAGCTAAATACTTGCCCGGCAGTGCCCCCATAGGAGTTGTCCTGAATGGTGAAGGGGAGGTCTTTGTACCAGACTTTTGCATAGTCGTTGATATTGACCACATCTGCCGCACCGCACTGAGTCCAGCCTGAGGTAATCCGCTCCGATCCGTAGATAGCGGCTTCGCCTACTCCCCAACTGGGATCAGAGGTCAGGCGAATCGGATTGCCCGCTGTCCCGGAGGCATTCGCCACCAGTGTACCGCGATAGATTACTCCGCGCTTGAACACGTAGGTGTGAGTGCCCGTGATGGCGCGAACGGCAGCCGGGGCATTCGCATCCCAGGGATGGTGCTTGAAAGCCGTTTGTGGCGTGCGGCCATCATTCAGATTATTACCGCCTTCATAATCAATGTAGTAGACGGAGGCCCCGGCTTCGTAAACGAAAGGCTCCGGCGCCCACTCGAGGTCGCCTGTCGCGAGTACGGTGGCATGTGGACTTTGCCAGGAGAATTGATTGGTGGTCGCTGCGGATGCTGTTGACGATGCTGCTGTCAGCAGTGCGAATGGTAGCACAAACGCCGTGATGAGATGGGAGATAGGCTTCATGGATGGGGGTAAGGGTTGGGGATAAGGTTACTGGGGATGGGGTTATAGGGGATGCGTACTGCCGGAGTCGTAAGGACCGAGTACACACGGACTTGGGTGGAGAGTCAACATCAGGGAGGAATGGACGGAAGGGGGAGGAAGGGGATGGGCGCATCTTATTTTCTGGAAAGGAAGAAGGTAAGCAGATGATCCACTAAATCCACTAAATACACTAAATACACGAAATAGATTCCGGGTACGAAGGGTGCGGTAGGTAATGTCTGCATTTACGCTCTTGAAGACACGCTAAAGTGTGGTACGTGTTGAGCGTAGATTCATGGCAATCTGTCGCACCAACGGGGCATCGGAATCCCAAAGGGATTCTCTGGTGATTGGCGTTATCGAAGGTAGCCAGACCGTCCCGGTGTATCTGTTTAGCGTAGAATTCATGGCATTCTGTCGCACCGAAGGTGCATCAACTCATGAGCCCAGACATCGCCCTGGGTACGGATATCCCCTTTATCCATGAGCCTTGTAGGGGCGAAACAGCGATTACTGAAAGACGGGTACCGCCCCTACAGCAGCATTAACTCGCGGACGAGTTTCGCGATGGGAGTAACATGTTTATACGGTGTCGTTGAGATTTCTTCGTGAATTCTTATCGTAGAGTTGTGAGCTTAACCTGCAAAGCAGATCGATAGCCCACTGGTAGCCAGCATCGCTGACTCCGCTTCAAGAGCATGATCGCCGTTGATGCGATTCGCAATATTGGTGGCGCTCGCTGTGAAAGCAGCAGCGACCCCGTTCAAGAGACTGCACATGTTTTACATCAACGGCTGTAGGAGAAGCCACATCAATGATTATGAAACACAAACCAAGACCATCCAAATCCAAACAAATACTCAATCAGTTAACCCATCCCAATGCAGCCGGAATTGACATGGCTGCGGAGGAATTGGTGGTAGCAGTGCCCGTTGATCGCGATCCTGAGCCCGTGCGCACCTTTCGCACAACTACGCCCGAGCTGATGCGATTGCGCGACTGGCTTGTGGCATGCAAGATAGAGACCGTGGCCATGGAAAGCACGGGCAACTACTGGATCGCGACTTATCAAATCCTGGAGGATGCAGAGATTAAAGTTTGTCTGGTCAATGCACGCCATGTCAAAGGCGTGCCTGGGAAGAAAACCGATGTGTGCGATGCCCAATGGTTGCAGCAATTGCATCAGTGCGGCTTGCTCCGAGGTAGCTTCCGTCCAGATAAAGAGATTATCCCCCTGCGCTATGTCATGCGGCACCGCACTGGGTTAATAGAGAGTGCAAGTCGGGAAATACAGCACATGCAGAAAGTGCTTACCGAGATGAATCTGCAGCTACATCACGTCTTCAGTGATCTGGATGGAGAAAGTGCCATGGCCATTATGGACGCGATAATAGCAGGCCGACGCGATCCTGAATATCTATGGACTTTACGCAATAACAAGTGCAAGTGTACCAAAAGCAGGTTTCTGGAATGTATTCAAGGTGACTGGCGTGCAGAGTATCTATTCGTATTGGAGCAATGCCAGAAGCGTTATCGGCAGACGCTCAAGGATATCACCGATTGTGATCATCAAATAGAGAAAGTGGTTGCACAGATAAGTGTTGCACCACCCCCGGCTCCAATAATTACGCCGGTGGATCCGCCTGTTATTAAAGAGGATGAGAGTGTATCGAAGCAGAGCACAAGCGAGATACCGCAATGTAAAGCGCTTGCACAGATAAGTGTTGAACCACCCCCGACCCCAATGATTACGCTGGAGATTACGCCTGTGGTTAAAGCCGATGAGTGTCCATCGAAGCAGAGCACAACCGAGAAAGCGCCATTCATACGCAAACCAAAACCGCGCAATAGTCGCTCAAAAAACGAGCCTGCCTTCAATGTCAGAGTGGAAGCAGAGCGTTTTTACGGTGTGGACCTAGGCACAATGGATGGCATTGGTTCCATTGTACTGGTCACATTTATGAGCGAGCTGGGCACAGGCGAACAGATACGCGAGAAGTTTCGCAGTGCAGATCACTTTGCTTCCTGGCTTGGGCTTTGTCCCAACAATAGTGTCAGCGCCGGGAAGATTTTGGGGAGCAAGACACGCTGTCAAAGTAACCGCATCAGCATGGTCCTGCGGATGGCCGCGCAATCATTAACGCGAGCGGAATGTTTGCTGGGAGAATTTTGCCGCCGGATGAAAGCACGATTGGGCAAGTCCGAAGGGATCACGCTGTCGCCCATAAGTTAGCCAGGATTATGTATGCGATGATCACAACGCGATGTCCCTATAATGAAAAGAGCGCATTTCCCCTGAATGAGATCAATATGGTCAAAAGGGTAAAAACGCTACAAAAACAAGCGGAGAAACTTGGTATGCAACTCATTCCAGTGCAGGGACTTGCGAACACTTCTAAATAGTATGTTCTTCAAGAGGGCTCAATAAATAAAATATAATCGATACCCAGGGCGTTGCCCTGGGCTCAAGGGTGGTTGCGCCTTTAGCGCGGAATGTGTCCCGTTGCGCCTTGGCATACGCTAAACACATACATCCCAAAGAGATTCCCTGGACTTTGGCCTATTTTTGCGTGCGTTGGTGGAAAGGAATTGGAGGTGGCATAATCCTGTAGCCCCAACGGGGCATCCCCGGACGCAGTTGCCCCAAAGAGGCATCGGAATCCTAAAGGGATTCGCGCGCCACGGCAGGGTCCGGGGGCGCTATCAGCCATCCGTTCAGCAGTCCCATGGTTCAGTATCTTTGACACAAGAGCAACCAATCTTCATGGGAAGGGCAGCGGGCGATCACGCTGTTTTGCGTGCGGTCGAACTTGGCAGGATGTTTACCGCCGGTGCGAGGATTAATCCAGAACGCCTCGTACTCCGGAGTGATCTGAGCCCCCGAGAGTTTAATGTCGTAGACCTGCCGCGGGAGATAGATAAGGATCGTCTCCATGGAATCGGTGGCGGCAGCCTTGCAGAATTTCCGAAGGTCCCCCCATCCCCGCTGCTCATCGATAACCTGCGGCGCTGGTTTGAGATCCTGCCAGGGCAACTGTTCCAGAATCTGCCGGGTGGTCTGCATATTGCGGACACCTTCGGTATCCAGCCCGGTTTTCCAATTGTCGGCAGGCCATCCCTCTCCGTGACCTTCCGCATGTTCGTGGTCCCCCATGGGCCAGACCCAGATGGTGTTGCTGCCGTAAGTTATGCCGGCAGTGGGGGCACCGAGCAGCGACCACCAGCTTCCGCGGCGTACATGGTAGGCGGTATAGAACAGGTCCTCATGGTACGATTTGGCGAATTCGTAATTGCACTCCATGTTAATTAGCGGCATCTGCAAATCGCGCCAACGAGTGGTGTACGGGCCGTTGAGTAGAAAATTGAGGTCGTAGTCATTGGAACCGTGACCGCTTTGGATGGCCGCAAAGGTATACCAAGGTTCGTCTTTGAAGTTGTCGCAAATCCAGGTGGAACCACCGGGGTGCATGGTGACCAAAGTATTGTCGGTATCGGAAAAAATACCACGACCGACTGTTTTCCAGTACCGGACCTCGTCCGCATTGCGATAGTCTCCGTCACCGCCCAGTATCCAAAGCGGATTATATTTACTCCATTCGGTTACCATTCGTTTGCCGGCAGCGATGCAGGTCTCTTCTTTAAACTTAAAAATGGCTTCATCGGGATTATTTTTCCACACCATGACCGGCGCGGGTACGAGGCCGTGTTTTACCATGATACGGATGAATTCGTCCATTTTCCTCCAGGCGTTCTCATCATAAACGACCGCTCCGTCGATCTCTTCAAACAGCCTTCCATGCCGCGGGGTCTTGCATCCCCGCCAGATCGAGGCAACAAATTGGATAACCGTAAACCCCTGAGCGGCGCGAGTGGAGCAGTAGAGTTCCCAGCCATCGGTATCGGAATGCAGTGCCGCATTCCATGCGGTATCGGCCAGAAAGAAAAACGGTTCACCGTTTTTCTTGATAAAATAGGTCTTTGTCGGGGCAATGGAGAGTTTCATAGGCTACTCCTTTCATGCTGTTCAGAATACTAAGCGTATGCAATATTTTCCTATAAGGGGAAGAGATGCCCGCGACGCCGGAGGCATCGAATCTCAAGAAAGGAGGGCGTCTCGCGCGCCACCGAGGACGTCTCGTCCTGCCGTCAAAACCTTTCAGGATTTTCGATGTCCCAGCGGGACGACCGAATAGTTGGATAGAGCCCTCGATCCTCTGTTATGCATCGTATTTATTAAGTCGTCCCGCTGGGGCTCATATTTTTGTGAAATCTTCACCCCCGATTGAAACCGGGGACTAAAATCAACACAGTTGCTAGGGGATTTGGAAAACGGCCAAGCTGCCCTTGTTACTGGAAGGGAAGCACGACGGGCCTTCGGTACTACCCCGGCACCACCTGCGGGTCGAGACGGAGTTCGAACTGCTCGAACAGGCCGATGCCGCCGCCTTACGCAATGCCCTTCAGTGATGCTGAACCTAGCTCAAAAGTCTCTTTCGCGTTTCGGCCAGGATCTCGAATTCATCTATTGAGTCGACCACTTTGATTGTGCGTGACGATTGTTGCGGGTAGGTTAGCATGTTGTCCTTGACCACACATGCGGGTTTGCGTACCACCCGATCCACCCCCAGGCCCTCGGCGACCGCAACAGCCGCTGTGTCCCAGAAAATCCGGTGACGATCGGGAACGGAATCAAGAAGCCGCGCAAGGTACCGTGTGAGCGGAGTACCGCGCGCCTTGAGCTGCTCGGAAAGATAGCGCACCTGTATAATCATCCGGTCAGTCACACCCATCGCGGGGACCAGAGTGAGATCGATATCGGTCGCACACAACGTTGCGACTGCGCTACGATCGTTAACGAAATTGCATTCTGCACCTTTGACCGCTCGCATCTCTTTGTTGTCCCGGAATCCCCCAATCCAGATAATCTGCGGACATTTCATGATCTTTGGCTCCAACATGCAGGCAGCGGCCAGATTGGTAGCCGGGCCAGTGCCGACAATGCTCAGTTCTTTGCCCAGACGCCGTGCGCTCTCAATTATAAAATCGACCCCGGTGCTTTTAACCGGTTGCTGCGTAGTATCCAGCGCAAACCGCGAACCTTTAAACGCCGGGACGGTTGAATCGGCAAGGCGTAGAACGCGCCGTGCCTCCGCATGGTAAATATCAACAGAGGCATCCCCATGCGCGCCATGGTTCTGTACCGAAACGACCCCCAGCAGTTCCAATTGTGGTGAACGCAGCGCGTGAACAATGGCAAATTGGTCATCGATTTCGTTTTTGGTGTCGCAATCAAGGATAACTTTACGTTTGATCATGGTTTTATCTCGTCGTTTTTCAGAGTCATCTGCAATTTGCTTATCTTACCAATTGGCTTCAATCATTATGTGGATTCCGGGGCCACAAACAAACTAATACTTGGTCAAATACAACCATGTTCAATGCCCTTCCATCTTCCTCGAGCTGATTTGGACGCGATGCATTCTGAACCAGATGCATTCTGAACCAGAGCGGATCGGAGTACGTGCACCAAGGTGGAGCAGACCAGAGCCGACCAGCGGCGGAGACGGCGACATGCATGTCTTCCTGCTTGTTCTGCGAGAATCTGCGTAATCTGTGGATAGTACTCTTTCGCTTCTCTCATCCGCAGACTCCGCAGAATGGGTGTGGATTGTACCATAACCCTGTGGGAGTACTAAAACCCTGCGGAAGCGGAAAATTGACATGTGGGGAGTGTCAAAAGGTCTTGGAAAAGGATGAAACAGTCTTTGGGGAGTGCCAAATGGCCAAGGTGTCGGGTTAAAAGCCTGCGGAATTGGAAATTAAACACATGAGGAGGGTTAAAAGGTAGCAGAATCGGAAAAAAAGCCTGTGAGGAGTACCAAAAGGTAAGTGGAATCGGGAAAAAAACACAAGAGAAGTGCCAAATGGTCTTTTAGAAGAATAAAACAGCCTGTGAGGAGTGCCAAATGGTCGTTTTATCGGTTTAAAACCCTGCGGAATCGGAAAATAAACACAAGAGGAGGGTTAAAAGAATGAGGGGAGCACAAAAGGAATGAGAAATACACTACAACCCAGCCAATCTACGAACTACGTGTTTCGATGGTCACGCATTTGGTATCCTGATGTTGATCCACTAAATTTCACGAAACTCACTAAAATGTAATGCATACATTTCCGCGACGCCGTCACTCACTCTGAATTTCTTTTCGTGAATTTCGTGAACTTTGGTGGATAAACTGATTACCTTCTTTTTATCTAGAAAAGTGAGATGCGCCCGTTTCACCCGGTTCGATTCCCAAACTTTCGCGCATTGACCTTAGGGAAGTGGCATGATTAGCTGTGCCACTTTTTTCCAAATGTTTGTCGATGAAGCAAAAGTAAAACTCCGCGCGGGCAAGGGGGGCAATGGGTGTGTCAGTTTTCGACGTGCCAAGTTTGAGCCTTGGGGCGGACCGAATGGTGGCGACGGGGGAAGGGGAGGGGATGTGGTTATTCTTTGTGATGACAACACCGGGGACCTGCGCGACTACTACTTCAAACCACACTGGGACGCGCAGAATGGCGAGAACGGCAAGGGGAGTGACATGCACGGCTTCAATGGCAAGGATGCTGTCCTCAAAGTGCCTGCCGGTACGGTGATTTATTCCGAGGAGACGGGGATGATTGTCGCGGAGCTGACTAAACATGATGAGCGTATCGTGCTGCTTGAGGGCGGTAACGGAGGGTGGGGCAATATACACTTTAAAAACTCGGTGAACCAGGCCCCGCAGCGGGCGAACCCTGGGCTGGAGGGCAAGACGGGGGATTACCGCTTTGTGCTGAAGACAATTGCGGATGTGGGATTGGTGGGTTTCCCGAATGCAGGGAAGTCTTCGCTAATAAAAGAGATTACAAAGTCGCGCCCGAAGACTGCACCTTATCCGTTTACCACGCTTCATCCGAATGTAGGGGTAATCGAATACCCGGAATACCTGGACCGCATTTTTATGGCGGATGTCCCGGGGTTGATTGAGGGAGCGAGTGAAAATAAGGGGCTCGGACACCGGTTTTTACGGCATATCGAGCGCTGCAAGATGCTTCTTTTCATGGTGGATATGGCGGCCGAGGACAATCGAGACCCCAGGCAGGACTATGCAACGCTACTCAATGAGCTGGAGCTTTATGACAAGGCGCTGATTGAGAAGCCGAGGGTGATTGTAGCCAACAAGATGGATATGCCTGAGGCGAAGGCCAATCTCACCAAGTTTAAGCGGAAGTATAAAGTAGAGTTGTTGCCCATTTCCTGTCTCTCAGGCGATGGAATACCCGCACTGCTGGATTTACTCTACAAGCGAATCAAGGGATCGGGCTAGAAAGGGCGGCTTGCGGATGTGGGCTCCCTGCTACTCACGCCGATGTGACCCAAGCTCCACGTAATTTCTTCGAATGCAGGCTTGACCGAGACTATGCAGTCTCTAATGTCTTCAGGTTTTACTAGAAGCGACTCTTCAACAGACAATACTTTTTAACCATGGGCGAACCTAAACGCAAGAACTCCAAACAGCGCTCCCGCAAGCGCAGTGGATCAAAGAAATTCCAGGCCGGTCAACTATCGACTGACCCCAATGATGGTACGCTCTTTCGCCCCCATCGGGTGAATCCTGCCAACGGTATGTACCGCGGCAAGCAGGTACTGAACCTCTCGGAATAGGGCGCAACCCGCTCGACCGAGTAAGTTAACCCTCATCCAACCGCCCCGGCAAAGCATGGCTCCCGTAGCCAGCGGTCGAATAATAGCGGTGGACGCCATGGGTGGCGACAATGGCGCCTCTGCTGTTGTAGCTGCTGCTGTGCTGGCTTTTAAGGCGGAGTTGCCTCTGGACAAGCTTGTCCTCGTCGGCCAGCAGGATGTGCTTACACCACTGGTCAACGCTGCCGGGCTCTCCGGTGAGCCGAGACTGGAAATCGTCCATGCATCGGAGGTAATCGGCATGGATGAGAAGCCTAAGACGAGTTATATGAAGAAGAAAGACTCTTCTATGGCTCGAACCATCGGGCTGCTGAAGGATGGAAGGGTGAATGCGGCTGTTAGCTGTGGGAACACGGGATCGCTCGTGTTTCATGCCACACTCATGCTGCGGTTGCTGGATGGAATTACGAAGCCGGCGATTGCGACTGTCATTCCCACGAAGACGAGTTACTTTGTCCTGATAGACTCTGGAGCGAACCCTGTGGCCAAGGCCGAGAATCTCATGCACAATGCTATTCTGGGCTCGTGGTACGCCAAGGTAGTCCTCGGGTTGAAATCACCCCGGGTGGGGCTGCTCTCCATTGGCACCGAGGAAGGGAAGGGGAACGACCTCACCCGCGAATCCCATGAGCTGCTCAAGGCTATTAATGGAACCATAAACTACATAGGTATGGTGGAGGGCTTGCAACTCTTTGAGGGAAATGGGGTGGATGTGGTTGTATGCGATGGCTTTGTAGGAAATATCGTGCTGAAGACCTGCGAAGGCCTCGCCAAGATGGTGAAGCATTTCCTGGAAGATAGGCTGCGCGCTACTCCGGTTCGCTTGGTAGGCGCTGCCCTTAGCAGGGGTGCGTTTAAGGAGATGAAACAGCGGATGAACCCCGACCAATATGGTGGCGCTCCATTGCTGGGGTTAAACGGGAACTTGCTCAAGGCGCACGGTTCTGCGAGCAGTGCCGCGCTGTTTAGTGCCATCCGTGTTGCCACAGATTTGGTGACGCACGATCTAAACTCCCAAGTGGTTATCGATGTAGCTCGTGCCAATTCCACAGGCAGGGAAGTGGCACTCAAACAGGTCGAGCAGAGTAGACCTGAGCCCGTCAATAGCGGCGCATAAGCATTTACAGAATTAACTCCGGCGGTTACCTACGAAAAGTTTTGCTCGCTTTTCGGTTCGTTTCCAGCCAGCTATGAACTTCGTATATGGATAATGGTAACGGCTCAGTTATTTTGGTGGGTGTCGGCTCATATGTGCCTGCACGAGTTCTGACGAATGCAGATCTGGCTAAAATGGTCGATACCACCGACGAGTGGATACGCACGCGGACAGGAATCCGCGAGCGCCGCATCGCCGAACCGGGCGAAACTACTTCTGATATGGCGGTTAAAGCCGCCCAGGAAGCCATAAAGTGCGCAGGCATCCGTGCCGACGAAATTGAAGTGGTCGTGACTGCAACGATCACCCCGGATTTGCCCTTTCCATCGACATCCTGTTTGGTTCAAAGCAAACTTGGGCTGAGAAAGATACCGGTGTTTGATATCAGCGCTGCGTGCTCCGGTTTTCTTTATTCGCTCGAGATTGCAGGAAACTTTTTACGGACTGGTCGGTATAAGTACGCGCTGGTGATCGGTGCCGAGAAGCTGTCCAGCATAACCAACTGGGAGGATAGGGCCACATGCGTACTCTTTGGCGACGGCGCTGGCGCTGCGGTACTGCAATACGTGGACACACCGAATGTGGGTATTATCGGCACGATGCTCGGTGCTGACGGTGATGAAGCAGAGCTGCTAAGCATGCCAGCAGGTGGTAGCGCAAAACGCCCCTCGCAAGAAACCGTCGCGGCAGGTGAGCACTTTCTCAAGATGCAGGGGAACATGGTATTTAAAAGCGCTGTCCGGGTGATGGCACAATGTGCTGCGGAAACACTGGAAAAACATGGTCTCAAGGCTAGTGACATAGCGCTTGTTGTGCCTCATCAGGCTAACAACCGCATCATTGAAGCCCTCTCGGAACGCCTTGGAATAGGAATGGATCGCTTTAAAATAAATCTGGATCGCTTTGGCAACACATCGGCGGCATCAATTCCGATCGCCCTCGATGAAGCCTACCGTAATGGTCGCATCAAAAGCGGGGACTATATTCTCCTCATCGCATTTGGTGCTGGCTTGACGTGGGCATCAACACTACTTAAGTGGCAGTAATCTCGATGCGCCGTACTCTATCGCTTTTTGTCCTGTTTACTGGTTTCCTTATGACGGTCTCCACCGTCCAGGCAGCACCGTGGTGGTGGCCATTTGGGGGTGACGACGAATGGGCCAATGTCCCACGTGCCGAACAGGATGCAGCCGCAGTATCCCACATGGAAAGCGCAGCGGCTTCGCAACGGCGTGGCTCACGGGGCAATGCGCTGAAAGAGTATAAAGTGGTTTATAAGAAGTACCCTGGCTCGCGCTATGCACCAGAAGCACTCTACCAGACCGGACTTATCCGCATGGAACAGAAGAAATGGCGCAAGGGATTTGAGGCATTTCAACAACTGCTCAACAAGTACCCGGATTTCCCGCAGTTTGATGATGTCATCGCCCAGCAATTCACCATAGCCACCTCTCTGGCAGAAGGTATTAACGTCCGGTATCTTGGATTTATCCCATTTCGCAACTTCGAGCGTGCCAATGAGTACTATGAAAAGCTCATCCTGAATGCTCCATACAGCGACTATGCTCCTCTGGCGTTGATGAATGTAGCTAATATTCACCGCTACAAGAGAGAGCAGCCGGAAGCAATCGATGCGCTGGACCGCTTGATCAACAATTACCCGCAGAGTTTGCTGGCACCGGATGCCTATATGAATCTCGCGGACACATTCGCTTCGCTGGTGGATGGCCCACTCTACGATCAAGGAGCGACTCGCGAGGCCATCGGCTATTACCAGGACTTCCTCATCCTCTATCCTACCAGCCCACTTGTGAAACGTGGGGAAGAAGGGTTAACAACTATGCAAGAGGTGCATGCCGATAGTAAGTTTGTGCTGGGTAACTACTACTATAAACACCGCGACTATTTGCCGGGCGCCAAAGTATTCCTCAACGAGACCATAACCACTGCACCCAATTCACAAGCTGCTGCCAAAGCACGGGATCTCCTTGCAAAGATTGCAGCCATTGAAGCTTCCCGCCCACCACCACCACCAGTGGACTTGGAGCCCGCGCCCGCCAAGAAATCGTGGTGGAGCCGATTCTGGTTCTGGGATAGTGAGACAGACGATACCGACGCTGCCCCCGCCGCGCCTCCTCCACTAGAGGATGGTATTGATCCAGTCCTTCAGACCACAACACCACCGCCAGTAGTGGAAGAAACGCATGAGCGCAGCTTCTGGGATCGGTTGAAATTCTGGAAATCATCAGAACCAGAAACTACTGTAACAGAACCCGAACCGGCAGTTGCACCCGAGCCGGCAGTTGTAGCACCAACGGACAGTGAACCAGCAAAGCCGCGCCGTTCTTTTTGGGATAGAATGAAGTTCTGGAAAAGCAGTAAATCTTCGGAGTAGCCTGCACCAGAACCAGCCAATTAATACGGAGCCCATACCAGCAGAATTGCCCACAACTTCATTAGTTTCGCACTTCAATGAATCGAATCTTCCCCATATTCATCCTTGCGCTCTGTACTATCGGATTCAGTGGATGTGCATCCTATAAACTTGGCCATGGGGGGCAGACCCAGTTCTCGAGCATCTATGTAGTGCCGATTAAGAATGCATCGTTCGCTCCCCAGGCTGCCCCGATCGTGGGCAGGACACTGATTCAGGCTATAGCCGGGCGCGGTGAGACTGCCATTGCGAGCGAAGAGCAAGCCGGGGCGGTATTAGTTGTGACCCTTGTTGATTATAGTCGGCGCACCACAACCAATCGGATTGATGACACTGGTCGCGGATTGGGAACACGGCTTACGCTTCGTGCAACAGCCACGCTTACGAACCAAAAGACGAGTGAGGTAATATTTAAAGACAGAATATTTGAAGCGGAGGCAACTGCTTATGATGTCGCAGGCGGCACGTTGAATGACGCAGAGTATGGCACTCTTACCAATCTGGCGGATAATCTATCATCCAAGATTGCTGATGCCGTAACATCGGATTGGTAGAATAATTTACCGGGCTGCATTCGTATCATGTTCACGAAACACAAGACCGTGCTTGCGCCATCGCTGTTGGCTGGCAACCACGCAAATCTAGAAAGCTCCGCGCACTTAATCGAATCTTTTGGGCTCACGTGGGCGCATCTGGATATTATGGACGGGCATTTTGTGCCCAATCTCACTTTTGGCCCACAGACACTTGTGGCGCTGAGGCAAGTATCGTCGCTTTTCTTCGATGTTCACCTGATGCTGGACCAACCCGATCGTTTTATTGAGGCATTCATACAGGCGGGGGCTGGATTGGTGACCATTCATGTAGAGCCGGATTATCCTGTAAGTGCCACACTCACCCGCATTCGCCAGATGGGATGTCAGTGTGGCGTGGCGTTGAATCCTGGTACGTCTGTTGATGCTGTTATTCCCTATCTGGGCGAAGTAGATCTCGTCCTGGCCATGACTGTTCAACCCGGGTTCGGTGGGCAGCCATTCCGTACGGATGTATTAGAAAAGATCGCTACTTTGGACCGACTGCGGTCGGAGCGGTCGCTTAATTATCGGATAGAAGTTGATGGTGGCGTGGATTTAAGCACAGGGGCTCGTTGTATGGCCTCGGGCGCAGATACCCTGGTGGCAGGCACAGCTTTCTTCAAGGCATTGAATAAAGTCGAGTTCATCGAGCAACTCACCCGCTGAAAATAGGCGCAATTGCGCACGGAAAAGAGGTCTGGCGATTGCTGCATTACACCGCTTTTACAATATTTACTGTAAAAGCCTGTTGAACATTGATGCATTTTAAAAATTGCATCAATACAAGCGGTTCCAGTTTAATAGAAAGAAGCTTACTTGCTTAGTTTGTCAAAAATTACGAGACTTACCTCACTGATCTATGGGAACGGATAATACTGTACTTGAACAAAGCCATCTACTCGCCGCAACCCGACTGTTCTTGTCTCCGGATATACGAGTAGGTCGCTGTGCTGAAAACGCGATGGTTCTAAAGCAGGTACCAGCGCGCTCCTATCTTACTGTAACTCAGGAACAATACCGTATCTTACAGCGCTTCAAATCGGGTGCAACCGCCGCTGATGTACTTGTTGATTTAATACGTGATCGTTGTGTACCTACCCTGAGTTTATACTACGAGTTGGTATTGAAGGCAGTACAGGCACAGATTCTAACTCACGAAGACCAGCTCGCTCTGCCTGTTATTAAGTCCAGTAATTGGAGACTTGGTTTCGGATATATCTGGCCATGGCGACTGGCTATATTATGCATTTTATGCGGTGTTGGCTTTTTTATGGCCGCACAGCTAGGATTGTCCGATTCCACTGGCTTACCCACGAGCGCAGATGAGATAGTTCTCGGATTTGGGCTGGTGGCTTTCGCATTGTCCATAGGGCATTTGTGGGCGGCCTCTGTCTTGCGCGGCTCCGAGTGTGAAGTCTATTTTCCGCGAATTAAGTGGGTATCCTTATTCCCGCATTTCAATGTGGATACGGACGATGCCTGTATGGTCGGGCGCGAGTTGGAATCAGCCGTGGCTCTTGTACGAATGGCTCCGCTGATTCTTTTGACCGGACTATGTGCCTGGTTTGCGCCGGAGTATTTGTATGTGATGATAATCGGCCTATTCTATATTACCGAGCCATTAACCCATGGTCCACTCCTCGCATTGCTAAGAGCGCTGTTTCTTCGACAAAGATTGGCTACTGGTCGCGACTTTCTCTTTGTGCAAAACAGACTCTTCTGGTCGCTCTTCAAATTACGCATCAGTCATGCCGACCTGCGCTACTGGTTAATCTATGGGTTCTATACGCTGGTCTGGTTAATCGCCATTGGATGGACCCATCTACACTTGTTTAATCTCAATGCCGGCCTGTTACTTGAGCAAATGATACACAATGAAGCCCTAAAATGGTTCAACCTCGGGCTTCTCAGCGTGATTGGATTAATACTCCTAATCAGTCTCTTTCTCGTATTGTGGATTATTATCAAGAACATCTGCCATTTTTTAGCCTGCAGCTCGATGGTGACCAGTTTTCAGCAACACTTTCGTCATCCAGAGGTCCTTCAACTGGATGCGGTTGTCAGTCTCTTGGAGAAGAACCTATTATTCCAAAATACTGACTTGGAGACACGCGTAGAATTCGCGCGTCGGGCATTGTCACTGGACGTCAAGGGCGGCAGATACATCATCCGCGAAGGTGAAGAAGGCGACAGCCTCTATGTGATCTATAGTGGAGCCGTGGAAGTATTGCGCGAGCTTGTTACAGGACGCACCGAACGCGTGGCGCGGCTTGGTCCCGGGGAGGCATTTGGGGAGATCGCCTTGATCAATCATACCACTAGAACCCGTTCTGTGCGGGCGATTTCGCGCACCACTTTACTCGCATTGCGTGGCAAGGATTTCGATGACATTTTAGTCAGCCGTTACGGAGGAACCAAGATACTGGAGATACTGCAAAAACGCGCATTTCTATCCCGGATTCAGATGAGCGCTGGCTGGCATCCGCAAGCGATAGAGCGCATGGCGCATATTTCAGAATTCGTGGCTATTCCCGGAGCGAAGATTACACTGCAAAAAGGGCAGTCCAATTCTTATTTTTTCATCATCTATGAAGGCAAATTTGAAGTGCGCAGCGATGGTAAGCGCATCGCTGCGCTTGGAGTGGGAGACTTCTTTGGAGAGCTTAGCTTAATGCAGAATGCAAGCACAGTTGCCGATGTTTATGCCGTGACTGAGAGTAAATGCCTTCGCGTGCATAAAAATGATTTCCTCAAGTTTATTTGTCACGACTTCCTGATAGGCATGCAGTTTGAGGAGATTGGCTCCGACCGTCTCAATCGGCAACTCTATCCTGTCGACAAACGATCATTTGAGATCATGGAACCGGGATAAACCCTCGACTTGAGGGAAAAGGTAGCGGTGAGATTTACCTTTTTTTTGCAAGCCTCAATTGGAGGCTGACTTGACACCGTTTGCCGTACGGTTTGTTATAGTACTAGGGAATAACCCTTGCTTGACTGAGTAATTCATTCGTTTACCACTTAGTCACATTATCCCAGAACCCGCATGACTGCTGCCGAACAACACCGGATACTTACCCAAGCCAAGCTGAAACTGGTTGATACACTTGTTGAAGTAAATCATAGCAAGGAGCTTGTGGTCATTAAGAACGTGCCCCGTTGTGCGTATCTGACAGTGGACCGGCGCCAGTCACGCATTCTGCATAGATTCCGCAGTTCTTCAACCATCCCGGAGATGGTTCCAGCCTTAATCCGCGATAGGCAAGCAGTGCCTTTGAGAGAATTCTATGAACTAATCCTCAAGGCCGTGGACGCGAAGATACTGATCGAGCAAGTGGACCCCGAGCCTGCCATCCGGGCTGTGGAGTGGGGATTCCGATTGAGAGAAAGAGTGGCCTCTTTCATAGGAGGCTGTTTCATGTTATTTGGTCTTATCACCCTTGTACTCTTTGAAGTAATACAGGTACATGGAGGAATTAAGATTCCTGGTATTGGCGGGATGCTGTTAGGCATAGTCCCCATATGTCTTGCCTTTTCACTGGGGTATGCACTGGCTGCGAGCGTACTTTCTGCGCATGAATGCGAGGTTTACCAACCCCGTCTGCACTGGAAGACGCTCTTTCCACACTTTAAGTTCAATCTAGATGACGCTCAGATGAGCAGCAATAAATGCCGCATTACAGTGGCATTGGTGCGGCTGGCCCCCATTTTCCTCCTGGCGGGGATTTGTGTAGTGCAGTTCGAAAGCATGGTGTACATGGCGGTACTCGGTATATTCTATTTTTCGAAACCGATTTCCAGTCCCATGGTGGATATGCTGAAAGCAGTCTTCGGCAAGACCAAGCTTTCTACCGAGAAGGACTTTATTTTTTGGCTAAACCGCAAACCCACCCACTTGATAAAGGCGAAACTGGCCAATGCGGACAAGCGGTATCAGCTCATCCATGCGGCCTACGTCATTATCTGGTTGGCGATGCTTGTTTTAATACACGTGCAGATACTGGACAGCAATATTGTTGAATTCTGGAATCATGTAATTCACTCCACCATGCTCGTCTACGGTATCAAAGGAGCTGCGGTTGCACTCGGGGCATTCCTGATAGTCATCGTCATCCTCAACCTCATCATTTTGTTTCGTTACGGGCAACGCAAGCTGACGGAATCGAGTCTTTGGCAACGCATGTTAACCAAGGTTCCGAGTGTTGCGGAAATCAACCGTGCGCATGTTATGGACATGCTGAACCACTCCCTGCTCTTCAAAGAGATCAAGCCCGCGCTGCGCGAGCAAGTTGCGGAAAGGTTGCTCATTGCGGAGAGTACTCCTGGCCAGTATTTGATCAAGAAAGGCGACCCGGGCGACTATTTTTACCTCGTATTTGCGGGCAAGGTGGAAGTCTGCAAACCTCTGTTGTCTGGCCGTCTTGAGCGTGTTTCGGTGCTTGGAACAGGCGATTGCTTCGGTGAATCGGCACTCCTGCGAAACTCCACCCGCAGTCATACTGTGAGGGCTATTACGAAGACAATCATTTTAGCCTTAAGCAAAGAGCACTTCCAGCAGTACCTTCTCGCATCTCTGGGGCCACAGGGCATTATCGATATATTGCAGAAGCGTGCGTTTCTGAAACGGCTGCCACTGTGCACCACCTGGTCCCAAGCCAATATAGAACTCTTCTGCGAAAAGGCAGTCCTTGAAGATTACGATAAGGACGAGAAGGTACTAGCCCGTGGGCAGGAAAACCAGTTCTTCCACATCATCCACGAGTCGAAGTTCCGTGTCGCACAGCAGAGCAAAACCCTCGCAATTCTGAAGATGGGTGATTTCTTCGGCGAAATATCCCTGCTTCAAGGCAGTGTGACCACCGCCGATGTTATTAGTGTGGAAGGTGGACGCCTTCTTTCTCTCCATCGCAGTGAATTTCTGAAAATTCTCGGCTGGGATTACCAGCTTGCACTTCAGTTCGAGGCCATAGCCTCGAAGCGTATGGGCAAACCAGTATTTCCTCTCAGTGAAGGGAATTTCGGCAGCCTTTAGTTGTTTGAGCTAAGCTGTTAGCTATTAGTTGCCACTCAACTCCATTCTTTGTGTTTAGTTTATACCTACGCACAACGAGATGCGTTGCTATCCTTGATATCCCTTTTTGCCTACAATTTTGTTTTGCCCCCGCTAAACGTACTGGCACTGTAACTGAATGGAACTGAGAGTACTCTCGCTACCGCCTATTGGCACCAATGCCTACCTTTTACTCGCCCCCGAGCTGGGAAAAGCCGTCTTATTCGATGCTCCCCATACTGCGGAAGAGCGGATAAAGCCGCTCTTGGAGCAAAACCACTGTATGCTGGCTGGTGTTTACCTAACTCATGGCCACTGGGACCATATGATGGACGTGGTCCGCTTTAATGAAGCAGGAGTGCCCGTCTTCGGGCATGAAGCCGACCGTGCTCTCGTCGAGGACCCGGAGATGCAGGCAGACTACCTCATTCCTGGATTAGGTCTGGAGCCCGGGCGGATTGACCATGCGGTAGTAGATGGACAGGAACTGGAGATTCTCGGTGAGAAGGTCGAGGTACGCCATGTGCCGGGGCATAGCCAGGGGAGCGTTCTCTATTGGTTCCCTGACTTGGGGGCAGCATTCAGTGGCGATGTGCTTTTTGCAGGTGGAGTTGGGCGTACAGACTTCCCTGGATGCAGCTTTGAACAGCTCGAGACTAGTATTCTGGAGAAGGTATTCACCCTGCCGGATGACACTATCATCTATCCGGGACATGGGAACCGCACCTCTGTACTCCGCGAGAAGCAGACGAATCCCTACGTCCACGCGAGCTAGGGTCTCACTGAACCCACTAGGACCAAGGTATGCAACCAGTACTCTCCCAGTATGACGATGTGCATTGGATGCGTCGAGCCATCGCGCTAGCTCGTCTCGCTTGGGGGCAGACGCATCCGAATCCCATGGTGGGTGCTCTCATCGTGGACTCAGACGGGGTATGCCTCGGCGAAGGCTACCACGCCAAAGCTGGCGAACCACATGCCGAAGTGAATGCTTTCCATGTCGCTCAGGGTAAGGACCTGTCCCGTGCCACGCTCTACGTTACCCTTGAACCCTGCTGCACTCATGGGCGCACACCGCCCTGTACCGATGCCATTTTGCGCAGCGGCATACGACGCGTCATTGTAGGCGCTGTGGACCCCAATCCCGCCCATTCGGGACACGGATTAACGCTCCTGCGCGATGCAGGGCTCTCTGTCACCGAGGGCGTACTCGCTGAAGAGTGCCTGGACCTAAATCTAATCTTTAACCATTGGATGAGCAGGAAATCGCCCCTCTTCGCTGCGAAGCTGGCGACTACCATCGATGGCCGGGTTGCCACACGCGCTGGTGAGTCCAAGTGGATATCCGGAGCGGAATCCAGAGCCGATGTCATGCGCTGGCGGCGCTATTTCCCGGCCATCGCAGTCGGTGCGGGCACGCTGATCGCAGATAACCCGCAGTTAACCAGCCGGCAATCGGGGATTGAGCCCTGGTGCCCGGTCCGATTCGTGTTTGATCGGACGGGCAAGACCGCACTGCACCGTCCCTCCTACCAGGTTTACAGTGATACCCATGCCGTCCGCACCGTCGTCGTCCATGGTGCATATCCCGACCGCGAATCCATAGCGCACCTGGACCAAGCAGGAGTACAGCACTGGGAAATCCCCGGTACAGGCGCCGAGTTCTGGATGACATTTCGCAAGCACTGTATGGCCGCCGGTATTAATGGAGTCTTCTTCGAGGGCGGCCCCCGCTTGGTTGGCGATCTCTTGAGCCACCAGCAGATGGATTACCTCCTCGCGTATCGAGCACCGCTTATTTTTGCAGATTCACAGTCTATCCCCGCCATTCAGCAGGAGGCCGCACTCACAAAGCTTGCGATGGCACCCCGTTTAACTCGTGTTCACCACGATGTCTTCGGCGAAGACTCTCTAATGCGTGGATTTGTAAAGTACTACACCCATGACTAGCCCACTGGTCATCACCGTTGCCACGGGAAACAGTCACAAACTCGAAGAGTTTGCGGCCATAAGTCGCCTCCTCGCACTCCCCATCACCTGGCAAAGCGCGAAGACAGTGGGCGGCATGCCCCCCGTGGACGAGAATGGCGCCGACTTCCTCGCCAATGCACGGATAAAAGCGCAAGCCCTACGCGAGCTATTGCCCACACCCGCATGGGTACTGGCCGATGATAGCGGCCTCGAAGTCGATGCCCTCGGTGGAGCCCCCGGAATCTATTCCGCGCGCTATGCCGGCCCCGGTGCAAGCGATGTTGACAACTACCAGAAGCTGCTTGCCGCACTCAGGCACGTCCCACCAGCCAGCCGAGGCGCCCGCTTTGTTTGCTGGCTCGCGTTGATCGACGCACAGGGAAATGAAGTCGCCCACTACGGCGAGTGCCGGGGCCGCATTCTGGAAACTCCCTCAGGGCAAGGCGGTTTCGGCTACGACCCCCTCTTTGTACCTGATGGCTATAGTGAAACCTATTCCGTGCTCGCGGACACCGTGAAACACCAGATCAGCCACCGCGCACGCGCCATGAGTAGCCTGGCTCAGTGGCTGCGAGATCGGCGTTAACCGGGGGGAACAAAGGCAGAAGGCGGAGCAGTTTGCAGCAAGGCAGAAGAGTTGCATGTCCACTGAGTCCATTTCCACCCGTCGTGTCTATTAGTTTACAATAGGGCGTGACTACTCATTCACTGGAGTCATAATAGCATCGTTAAGTTCGTACCGGGTTTGTCCTGTTATGAGTAGATAACATTCCAGATTTGCTACTATCTCACCTTTAGGAACAATAATATCACAGGAAAATTCTACGTTTTTTGGAGTATTATCGACCAAATCGACCGGATGTTTGATTTCACCATAGACGCGTTGCGTATCGACCACATAGCCAGCTGCTCGTAGTAGAACTTTAGTTGAATTAGCAGGAAATAGAGTAAGTTTATAGGTAACTCTATAGTGACCTTCACCGAGTGTCCAGTAGGGACCATAGGCAATTAACTGCTCCTTGTTGGGTGTAGTGGATTCGCCTTGAATACCTTCTTCTACAGATAATCGCTCTGAAGGGGTTGCAGGAAATAATTTCAGAAACAAAAGACCATGCGGATTTTCCAAAATAGGCAAAAGCGGGAAATCTTGAGGTAGAACGGCAGTTGTCGCCAGGCGAATTTGTGTTCCTTTAACCTTGTACACGTAGTTAATTCCAGTTGTTTCCAGTGCCTTGGGAAGTGTTCTCATTTGATAACCATTCGAATAATGAATAAATATAGAGGGAGACTGTGCTTTATCGGGACTATAGAGAAAACTGGCTGGAATATACTGTGGTTCAAGAGAAGCAACGGATGCGTCCACTATAACCAGTGGACTCTGATTATTCCATTCCTTCGTTCTCAAGTAAGTCCTCAGCCTATTTACCGCAGCCGCGTCTACATTCCTCTTATGCCAGCCATTCTCTAGAATATAGAGTGCTGTCGACTTATCGCTGGAGATGAACCCTGCTATGGATAGTAACACTACAGCAAATTGTAACCAAATCCATCGATAACCGCCGGGCTCATCAACCAATGGTTGATACAGTGATGCCAGCAATGGCCACGCGACCACTATAATGAATGGAAACCCATAATAGCTGTGGAATTGCGCAGGGGCAAAGGATACCGAACAAAAACTGAGCAAAAACCATGGCATGTAGGCAATAACCCCAACCCCTAACAACCAATTTCGTTTCCACAGAGCTACACCGAGTAACAAAACCCATGGTCCCCAGATATAAATTCGTTGCTCAAAAAGAAAGAGTGCTCTCTCTTTTAAGAGAGAGAGACTCAAGTGTGAAAATACAGGATCACCCAAGTATACTCGTTTCAAGGCATCTCCACCTGGGAAAAATACTTTTTGCCACAAAATGATGATTACAGAAGCGCCTGCCAATAGCAGCCCGAACAACAGTGTATACTTCCATATCTTTTTATTTCTTCCAAAAATCAGACCTGCAACTCCCATCAACAAGAGAGGTGCGGCTAGGTGAAACCCGGCGTCCTCCCGCAGGCTTATGGTTACCAGGCCCACTAATAGTAATCGCGCCAACGATCTGTTGGAGTCTATATTATCTGATTTCGACTGTAAATATTCAGGTAATATCGCAAGAAACAGAATTATAAAAGCTGGAATTAATGCCTCGAAATGCGGAAAACTCATCGCGGAAATCGCGACACCATTAAATGTAAACAAAAACAGTGATGTACACCCCAACATCAGAGTCGTTATGGACGGTTGCTTCAATGCCTTGTGCGATGCATAGGCAAAAGTACAGGCTAACAATCCATAGATGAAACCCTGAAATAGAGGATAATAAAGGAGCCGATCGATGGGCAAGCACCACGACAGCCAAGATAGCCAGCTCAAGAAGAAGGGTGTATGAATCTCGAAGAAACTACCGCCAACCCCTGCGCTATCTATTACCATTGGACTAGTTAATAGGGCATCATTTCTGTAACCCAATGCTGAAAACCAGCCTGAATCTGACAAAAACGCGCCTTCATAGTAAAAATGGTTGTAAACATAGAAGTAATTGATGACAAATGCAGAAAGTGCTGCAACCACGCAGGCTAATATTAGAACCGTAAGTGTGTTTAGGTTTCTTAATTGTAAAAAAATGGATTTCATTTGGATCTATGATTTAGTAAAAGTATTTACTAGATTATAATATTGTCAATTGCGCGTCTTCAACGGTAACAACTCCTCGTCCCATAAGAAGCAGAATTGTCTCCAATTCTTCCTCTTCCGGGACAATAAGTTCATAATTCAGACTGATAGTTTGTGGTACATTTTTAATAAGGGAAACCGAACCAGCTACCATGCCATAGAGTTGAGGCTTAGCAAAATTATAGCCACACGCTCTAATGCCAAATATCGAATCACTGGTTGCGGTCAGGGTAACAATCATAGTTACCTTATAATGACCAGGCGCAAGTTTTTGGTTAGGTCCACAGGCAACCAGGGTCTCTTCCGCTACATTATCGATTTGAGCTTGGATACGATTATCGGATAATTTGACAGCCGGAGGCCATGCTCTAATATTCTTGAGAAGTTCATGCTTCGGAAGAATAGGTGCGGCTGGAAGTATTATTGGCTTATCCAGATAAGGTAAAAGCGCAAAGTTAGTCGGTAATTCACTCCGCGACGCAATTCTAATAGGGGTACCTTGTAATGAATAAATATGGGTCAGACCAATAATAGGAATGAATTGTGCGAAATTATTGACACTATACCCGTTTTCATAATAGATCATAATATCCGGATGGATTAAGAGTGCTTCAGAATAAAGGGCGCTGGCGAGTACTGCATTAGGTTCCAGCGATAGCACGGACGAATCAACGAGGATTCTAGGCTCCCGATTCCATTCGAACTCATATAACTGATTCCTAAGTCTATTAATATTTTGTGTGTTGACAGATATGATACCAGCACCTGTGCGTAGAACATGTTTATAGAGGGGATAGTTAAATAGAAGGCCACATAGGATTGAGACAAGGATTAATCCTGCTTGGAGATTGATCCAGTATGGGTATTTTTTGTTTGTTAGAGAATTCCTGAACCCCTCGGCTAGTAATGGCCATGCCAGCATGGCAATAAAAGGGAACCCATAATAACTGTGAAATTCTGCGGGTGCTGGAGAAACAGAGAGCACATTTAACATAAACCATGGCACATAGGCAAATACACCAGCACTTAATATCCAGTCTCGACGCAGAATAGTGCTAATAGTTAATACCAGCCAAGGAGCCCAGATGTAACTTCGTTCACAGAAAATGAATCGAATGCGGTGTTCCAAGAGTGCCCGATTGATGTGAGCAAATGCCGGATCACCCAAATATACACTCTTCATGACAGCGCCATGACCGAAGAAATATTTCTGCCACAGTAGGATCATTATAGAGCCAAGTGCTGCTACAAGTCCCCAATAAAATACTTTTCGCCATGCTGTTGTAGATCTGTCCAGTAGCATTCCCAGAGTACCAAGCGGTAAGAGTAAAGCAGCAAGATGAAATCCGGCATCTTCCCGTACACTCCACAAAAGTAGTATTGAAAGAATAGCCCACCCTGTTTTCTCTCTCTGTTCAGCGGGTGATGATTCCAGTGCGCTTGATGTATTATTCAGTGCGATCGCGATACAACCACAGGCAAGAATAATAGTAGCTGAAATAAGCACTTCAAAATGAGGATAGCTCATCGCTGTCACAGACACAGCATTCCATGAGAATAGAAGGATGCATAATAGTAATAGAAGAACCTGCACCCTTGTAAGCGTATATCTCATTCTACTTATAAAATAAGCAAAAATGCCGCCTAGTGCGCCATAAATGAGACCCTGCATAATAGCATAGTAGATTACTCGATCAATCGAAACTAAATAGGATAACCAACAAACCCAAGTAAGAAAAAATGTTGTGTGCACCGAATAGTAACTCTGTCCTGCCGCAAACCCCTGGCTGGTAAGCATTGAGTCGTTTTTGTAGCTCAGTACGGAAAACAAACCCGCATCAGATATGAAGGCGCCATAGCTAAAAAAATGATTATACACATAGGAATAATTCACCCAAAATGAAGTAATGATAGCTACAGCTATGCATAGATAAATCAGGAATTTGGTACTTAATGAACGCATTTTCAAGTCGAATAACAATATAGCTTTGCTGCTCCTCTTCCTTTGATTACACAATGAATGTGTTCGTTGCCGACTTTATCGCTCTACTATATTTCTGCTTCATCTAAACCCACCAGGGTAATAGGTTTCAGCAATACACAAAGCAGGTAATGATGGATACAAAGGTTATGAGATAAATTCGGCGCAGGCAGTCTCCTAGGTTCTTGTTTACAGTTCTATGGTAGGTTGGCCAGATGAAAAGCCTGAAATTCAAAACTGCTTAGGCTACTCTGTAGATATAGATGAGGATGGACTGAATGGACAGACAACGATTTGCCCTCCACCTCATTCTGCCTTGTCTTTCCTTTCGGTCTGCCCATACCTTTAACCACTATGCATCTCGTTTGTCTCGACCGTGTAGGCGCGCTTCATACGGAATTCTGGATTGCCGTAGCTGTGCGCGCGAGTAACCCGGAACTTCGCCGCACTAAGCGCGATGAGTCCGTGGTATTGCTGCATGGGTAAATCGACGCATACCTGTTGATCATGAAGAAACCTGCAATTGATGCACCCAGGCTATCCAAGCTTTCCATTGTTATCCCAGCTCGGGATGAGGAAGGCTGCATTGCCGCTACGGTAAGCCACCTGAGCCTGGAACTGACCCTTCGGGCTATCGAACATGAGATCATCGTGGTCGACGACGGGAGCAAGGACGCAACCTGGCAGATACTCCAGGAAAATATGCAGAAGTGCCCGACACTGCGCCCGATGAAGAACCCGGGACCGCACGGCTTTGGCCGGGCAATCATTTACGGACTCGACCATGTCTCCGGTGATGCGGTGGTGATCATGATGGCTGACGAATCCGACGATGCGCGCGATGCGGTCATGTACTGGGAGAAACTTAACGAAGGATGGGACTGTGTCTTTGGCAGCCGCTTCATCAAAGGTGGCGGAGTGATTGACTACCCGTGGCTGAAGCTGCGAATCAACCGTCTTGCCAACCTGTTTATCCGCATGCTCTTTCAACACGAATTGAACGATACCACAAACGCCTTTAAAGCGTACCGTAAGCATGTCCTTGACGGATGCCGTCCGTTTCTCTCGCCACACTTTAATCTGACAGTCGAGTTACCATTGAAAGCCATCGTTCGGGGCTTCAGCTTCACTGTCGTCCCCATCACCTGGCGCAACCGGCGGACAGGCGAGGCCAAGCTAAAGCTCAAGGAAATGGGCAGCCGCTACTTCTTCATCGTCGCCTACTGTTGGCTGGAGAAATACTTCAGTCGGGGGGATTATAAGAGGAAGGAGTAGTTACGTGCAGCGACTGGGAATGATCGTTGAAAGCGTGAACTACCAGTCTTATCTCCCCACCACATGGTTTGCTTGCCGAGGGTGCCAGCGGTTCTCGTACCCAGGACAGACCGCCCTCGCCAATAGAGAATGGAGCGTGAAACCATGCACAACGCGCTTCCCGATGGTATGGCATGTAGAGAGTGTGTAGCCGCTTCGTTTCCGTGTGCACGAGGACCGCAGAACCCATATCATCGCTCAGATAGATCGCCATCTTTTGGATATCGCGACCGTTACCGAGCGCAAGGGCTCGCCCAAGCCACTCATCTGCACCAAAGACAGACGCAGCTACGACCGGCGATGCAAGCAATACCTTGACGATATTTCCGCTTTCAGAACGCTGGCGACTTTGGCAACCAAGGCAATCGCACCCGCTACAACCGTGGCAAGAATGGATACTGCCCGAGCGCTGGCGGTGGATTGGATGGAGAGGTAGGTATGGATGGAGTGCAGCTAAATGAGCGGTACGCCGTCGGACACTACAAGCAAACCTTCCCGGCTGACAATACGCTACGTGCCTTAACCGGCTCCTCGGTTTGCCAAGGACATCTGTCGTTTCCTTCGTCTCTGAATAGCATCGTGAAATAACATCACACATATTACCCCGAATTTTGTTTGTTCGCGATGTAAGAGGGGGGGGGGACTTTGTTGCGCTTACGGAACAATGAACAATGCGAACCGATCTCCAACAAACAACAAACAATACGGGCCGGAGGCCCGCGCACCCAAGAGCCTGATCTTCATCTGAACAATGTGGGGGCGATCTTACGCCAAACAGAGTGTATTACAACCGGCACCCTATTGTCTATGACCTGCTGTCCGTACGCATGATATCAGCCAAGACCCAAAGAGTACGATTACGATAAGTATTCGCATGCAGAAAGCGGCAAACGGCATGGAGTTAATCTAGATTATTCCACCTCATATTCTGCAACGCACGTCTTGTATTGGATTATTCTCGTAAGTTTACGCGTTACAAGCCTACCATCCATTGCGACAGGGCAAAGTCGTAAACGTAGCCACCGGCATAGTAATCTGGACTAGTATAACACCAGTGTTGGGTGGAGAAATCATAGTAATAATACCCTGCGCTCTCGCTATTTCCGACCAGATAAAGCCATCTACCATCTCCCGCAAATACGTAAGCAAAAGGATGGAATCCAGTATACAAGTAGCTATACATGACGTTCCATTTAAAGCCATCTCCAAGATTGTAAGTAATCGGACTATCGTAAAAAACTACTGTCGGTTCTTCATCACTAACTACCATCGATAGTGACATTGAAGCCGTTTTCTGTGGGCTGCTGCTGTCGGTGACTGTGACTGTGAAGGTGTACGATCCGATAGCATTTGGTGTGCCTGTAATAGCACCTGTTGTGGAATTGATGCTCATGCCAGCCGGCAGTCCACTGGTAACCAACCAAGTGTAAGGAGATTGCCCCCCGCTTATCGCCACTGCTTGCGCGTATCCCACCCCGACCGTAGCCGACGGAAGCGCGCTGGTGTCAAAGGACAATGGCAGTGTGTATGTAACCGATAGTGTATCCGAAGTAGTATTTCCCGCATCATCAATTGCGGTGATTTCAATCACGTTCTGGCCAGATTGTAGTGGAATATTATTGACGCTCCACGGTGCTACGCCACTGGCTGTGCCTTGTCCTCCTCGGTCATTTGACCATTCAACTTTAGCTATGCTCGAATTGTCTGTTGCCGTGCCGGAAAGGTTGAGCGTGTTGATTTCCGTTTCGAAAACCGTATTCAGGGTTGGAAAATCTATGGAGACGGCTGGCGCGCTTGTATCTGGTGGCACGAAGAATACCACGGACGTATCGGAAGATGTGTTACCGCTGGAATCGGTTGCTGACACTTGAACGAGATTGGGACCAAGTGCAAGAGGTAGGTTTGCGACGCTCCAACTATATTCCACGAGATTCACCACCCCTGCTCCGCCACGATTATTGCTCCAGATTACGCTCATAACCGACTGATTGTCAGCCACGGAGCCGGACAATGTGATGAAATCCGTCTGCACCACGAATTCATCATCGGATTTCGGTCCGGTAATCGATACAACCGGGGGTGTCGTGTCGGGAAGGTTGGCTGTAATGGTCAGAATGTCGGTGGCCAGATTGCCATTGGCATCTTCAGCGGTGACGGTGATGATGTTCGTCCCCTCAGCCAATTGGAGGTTGGGGATTTGCCAGCTTGCTGTTCCATTGGCGACCCCGCCGCCGCCACGATTATTCTCCCAAGAAACACGCACTACCCCCTTGTCGTCCGATGCGGTCCCGCCAACAGTGAGCAATGCCGTGTTGGTGGAGTAGGTGGTATTTGCTGTCGGCGAGGTGATGGCCACAGTCGGCTTGTCCACGTCCTTCAATCGAAAGATGGATACTCCGGATCTACCGTCCGCCACGAAGATCAAGTCCCCTACCACGCTGATTCCGTTACCACTGCTGAGAGCGTCGTAGTTACCCAGCATTTGGGGTGAAGCGGGATCGGAAATATCGAATACGAAGACGAAGCCACCCTGTGTAGCAAAGAGTCGAGTTCCAGAAACATGGATAGATCTTGTGAACATTGAGTGCGCTTGAGGGGGATTAATAATTTGGCCAAGAACTGGCGCAGATTTCACTCTAACATCAACCACTTGGATGCCTAAACCAGTTAGATAGACATAATTCCCGTCTTCACTGGCGGCAACATCTATAATGTAGCTTGAATTAGCTACAGATCCAACCTTTTGAGGCGACGAGGGATCGGCAAGGTTGACAACATCAAGCGCCTTGTTTGGCCGACCAATAAAAGCCCAACTGCCAACGACTGCGACTCCATTGGCATGTCCTTCAGTATTATCGAGTAGGAGCGAACCTGTGCTTTGAGGAGCAGAAGGAGTCGAGATGTTGAGAACGTCGAGTTTCGGCAAGGGGACGGCATCCCTACTACCCGCAGCCAGTACCGGCGTGCTTCCCATCAGCGCTACACTCCATGCCTCAACATTCGTGTAAGTGCCAAGCAGACTAAGAGACGACGGATTTGCGACATTTGCGATGCGCACAATCTCGTCGCCATAATTCACAAGGGTTGCCTTACCGTTTGCTATGACAATATTTGTTACTCGGTCTCCCGGTAATGTTCCGAGACGGATTGGCCGTGCTGGGTTTGTGATGTCCAGCGAATGCATACCGGAGTAATTGCCCACAAAAGCGTTGTTACCACTTACCCTGACATCTTCGGCATCTCCAAGTGTCTGAATAGCACAGCGCAACGACATAGACGCGGGATTGCTAACAGAAACAACCTTCAATCCGTCTCTGCCCATTGCAGCAAATGCGAGGTTGTTCGCTACGACCAAGCTGTAACAGAATGAGCCAAGGTCAAAGTAACCGAGTGTTTTCGGTTTCGGGCTGACCGTGAGATCGCCCACTTGTAAATTGCCATCGCACGTATAAAGTCTATTCCCCGTAACATCAATGAACGCTCCGACGACATTACTGTATGTACCGATCTGAAGCAAATTCGTCGGATTCGATACGTCAAATATCTTTACGAGTTCTGAATCGCTAACGTAAAGTATTGTTCCCACAAGTTTGACGTCCGTGAAGCCGACAGCACTTTGCGCCGGGACATTGGTCAGTTCCACGGGACTGCTTGGTGTAGTTACGTCAATAACCCGCAATGCTTGGTTGCTTTCCGCTACAAAGGCATATTGTTTGGTGGCGATCGTGCCGACAGCAACCCGCGTCGCATTGCCTGCCGTATCCAGAAGTCCTAAACGCTCTATCATCCCGGGATTCTCCACGCTCAGGATTTGCAGGCCAGCAGAGCTGTCTGCGACATAGGCGATCCCACTAGAAACAGTCACACCAATCGCCCAACCCTCTGTATCGAAGAAGCCGACGATTGATGGTGCCGCTGGCACGGATACATCCACAGCATAGAGTCCCGCCCTCTCCGCCGCCACAAAGGCGATATTGTTCACGACAACGACGTCTTTGACAATGGAGGGCAGAGCGATCCTTCCCCGTTCGACCGGCGCAGATGGATTAGTGAAATCCGAAACCACCAAGCCCGTCCCTTCACCGTAATAAACGGTGTTCCCTACGACGGCTACCGCTTGCACATTTCCACCAATCTGCCCGACTAGATCAATATTGGAACCAAGTGCGTTTAGATACGAAAAACCATTGGCTTGCGTCACTGTTTGCCCACCGAATGTTAACGCAAGGGCGACGGTACCGTAGGAAGCCCGCGACGGTGTGACGGCCGTGATACGAGTAGGACTCACTACGGTAACGGATTCAGCCGCAGTACCACCGAATGACATGCTCGCTCCAGCCTGAAAATTCATGCCGTCAATGGTCACGGTTGTTCCCCCTGTAATCGGGCCGGTTCGTGGAGAAACTGAGGTAATTATAGGAAAGCCGACTGGGGGGCCGTAATTAGCGCTGGTGGTCGTGGTGACACCTCGTGCGACCGAAACCGTCTGGTTCGGCGGCGTGGTCCAACCTGAAATCGCGAGGAATTCAACCGTATGGTTGCCCGTAGAGACATCGGTAAGTGTCACGCCATTCTCCGTCCATGCCCCGCCATCAAGTCGCCAACGCGCGCCCGCGTCGTTTGCTTGATCAGGAGAAAGGGTCACTTGCACCGCGCCGAGAATCTCCCTGTATGTGGCGTTCACGTCGGTGGTTTGCCCGCCGGCGATGCTGGTCTTGATGTTGTCCGGCGTAATCCAGCCTGGTATGTCCTTGAAGCGCACGTTGCGGTTTACGCGGGGAGTGATGTCATCCATCAAGTAACCACTGGGTTGCCACTCGGTAAAGTTGTCGTATCTCCATCCCGCGCCTTCGGCGTTTGCTTGCGGCGGAGCGATGTTCACCTGCAGATTGCCATAGTTAGTATCCACGACGAAGTACGCCGTCACTGAGCGATTGCCGTTCATAGTAATGGTGATGTCGTCCTCGGTGCCTGAGGCGTCGCTAGTCCAGTGCGAGAATACGTAGCCATCACCCTCATTCGCATGGAGCGAGACGACCGTGCCCTCGGCGTAACTGCTCCCGCTCGGGCTGTGGCCGATTTCCCCGCTGCCAACAACATTGCGCGTGAGCGTGTAGGTGGGAACGGCATCAGTGTTCTCAATCGTTACATCTTTGGTCCGCGTCTTGGTAACTCCGCCCGCCGTGAATGTGGCTTCAATTTCGATGTCCCGGTCACTGCTCACTGCATCAGCATCGAGTAATCCCTTGGAGGAAATGCTCGCGTAGCTGGAATCGTCATCCCATACAGCGTCCACGTAAGCGGAGGAGCTATCGGTATATGTGGCACGGGCTTTGTATTGTGCAGTCGAACGCTCATCCACGGAAGATGGACCTTCGATAATGAGGCTGGCGAGCACCTTGGGTGGTAGCGGCGCAGAACCGTAAATGGCAGTGACCGTATGCGAGCTGTTCATTGCGACAGTTATGTTGTTCGAAAACGAGTAATCTATGCCGTTTAACTGCCATTTCTGGAAAATAAGATCGCCCGGGAGTGTGGGATAACAAGTAAGCCAGACCGCCGTACCGCTGGCAAATGGGCGGCTTGCAGGCGTAGCACCATGGATGGGAGCATCGGTTCCTACAGCACTCCAGAAATCAACTCCGCTGGACGGATTTTGGGACCGGATGTTCAACGTGTAAGTCGCACTAGGTGCAGACTGCGTCGTCGCGCTGGCAATCGGGGAATAGGGGGAATCGCCTGTAGCATTGTAAGCGCGAACGCGATAGGAGTAAGCAATACCTGCAGTCCGCCCTGTGTCAGAATAACTGGTAGCGTTGGCTGATAAGGTAGCGATTTGAGAAAATGCACCGGAAGCAATGAGGCTGCGTTCAAGTCTGAAACCAGTTTCATTCGTGACATTGCTCCACGTAAGATTTATCTGGCTGGAGGAAACGGCGGTGGCGGTGAGAGACGTGGGGGCAGCAGGTGGCGAACCCACGGGTGGCGTTGAGGTGACAGAGATGGTTGTTGGTTGGCTTTCGTTAGTTAAAATACCTTGGGTCTTGGCTAGTACGGTGTATTGACCGGAATCCGTAGTGGTAAGGGATAGATTCCAAGACACATTCCCCAAAGAGTCCCCATTCTTCACCTCGGCTCCTGGAACGAGTTCACCGTTACGCAGTAAGCTATAGGATATAACAAGATTACCAATCCGAGTATATGCACGAGCAGAAATATGGACGGCATCTCCATCTTTAACAATAGCAGAAGGAGATACAGATGGGCGCTCATTCATCGCAGAAAAATAGGGTTCCCGCATGAATATGCTCCGCCACCAACCAACTTCCTTCAAATATTCTGGTTCAGAGTACCAAGCACCATCCAATTCATCAGGCAACGAAGTAGGATTAGTGGTCGATAATATCGTGTCTGCATAGAATCGAATGGGACCATCGTGACCTAATGATAAGGTGTATGGTTGATCACCATAATTTGGCCCACCCTTCAGTGTAACTAACGGAAACCAATCCACTTGTAAACCTTTTATGTCATGTTCTCTCCATTCGAATGTCTGTGATGTTGCACCAAAAATGATCAGATTTTGCGGTATAGCATCAGTTAAATCTTTACTATAGTAGTTTTCCAACTGATATATTCTATCGTGGAACTGCACAGATGCTAGCGTTCCCATATTTGCTGTCGTAAAGGGTGAAACGTCTGTATCTGGGTGCCAATTACCCACTCCAGGAATAAACGGATCCAACAATACTACACTTACCACCGCCTTAAGGTTAAGTTGCAACAGTCTTTCTGCCGCACTACGTGCAACCCAGGCTCCTGCACTGTGAGCTATAAAGATGACCTTCTTAAGCTGAGGATGCTTAGCTAGCTCATCCGCCAAGTGAAAGCCATCGTAATAACCTCGTTCAGCAGCTTTTGAAGCATTCTTAAATCCTAATAAATCTAGTACTATGCCACCAGTAGAGGCATCTGCATGCCAGTCGAATACAAGGAGTCGCCAAGTGCTATCTAGTTGATTGTTTATTGCAGAGGTAATTTTAGGCCATGGACCCAGTTCAAATGGGTTAGGGTCTTCTCCTGGATTCCATCCATGAATCAGTACCACAATTGATTCGTCCTTTGAACTTAATGGATCGGCTACCCCGACTGGATAGGTTAAAAGCTCTCCCGATGTCTCCTGTGCCGCGATCACTCCAACACCCATGATGAACCAGGCAATGGCCAGCCTATATACGAAGAATGATGAGAAACTCATGATTATATGTGTTTTAAAGTCGTGAAGCGAATGAGACGAACGACAGACAAACAGACTACGTGGACAACGTAATGTGCTATACTAACAATGCCACGGCAACTACGTTCAGCGATTGCATAAGCAAGTGATTTCTTTATGAAAGAACAAATAAGGCTATAGCCAGCGGCATGCTAAGGCTACTCTTTATTATCTAGATTATTTGAAACATACAACGGGTATCTTTGCTTGGTTGATATTTTGATTAATAGATTCAAGACTAGGAGACCGTCTACCCTGCGCATGCGCTGGTTGTCTTGCGATGCGGGATAAGTTGGGTTGGTTTGTGAAATTGGACCAAAGCGGACGCGGAGCTACCTTCCGGATCGGAGCGGGACGGAGGCTGCGTACCTAGGGGCATACATGCATGCGCTACGCTTGTGGTGCAGCGCATAATTCCAGCTTGAGTGCCCGAAGCAAGTGTGGCCTAGATAATCCTGTCTCGGTTCTGCGGCCTGCTGCCGTAGGCCAAAGAATCTCAAGCTGGAAGCATGAGATTCTCTATTTGATTTCTGACTTCCCCGCGGGGCATCTGTTTGCTGGTTCGAGGTTAAATCAGCAATGCAGAATGGTAGAGGGAAAATGGACAATGGTATAATTAGCTGCGGGGAGCGCTATGAGGATTCGGTTAATTTACCTGAAGCGAGTGCAAAATTGTCGTGGAAAAGAATGAAACAGCCTGTGAGGAGCACCAAATTGGAGACAGAGTCGATTTTACAACCTGTGTGTAACGTTAAATTGTCGTGGAAAAGGACGAAATTGCCTGCGGGGAGTACCAAATGGTCATGGAAAAGGATGAAACATGAATTGGGGAGCACCAAACAAGGGCTGGAATCGGTTTTATAACCTGTGAGTAACGTTAAATGGTCATGGAAATGGATGAAATAACCTTAGGGGAGTGCTAAAAGGAAGCGGAATGGGTTTAAAACCCTGCGGAATCGGAATAAAAACCTGCGGGGAGCGTCAAAAGGGCGTGAAACTGGGTTAAATGACCTGTGAGTAGGGTTAAAAGCGTAATGTATTGGCTCAAATTCTTCAGAGGAGGGCTAAAAGGATGAAGAATCGGGATAAAAACCTGAGAGGAGGGGCAAAAGGACGTGGAACCGGTTTAAAAACCTGCGGCGGGTGTTGAAAGGAAGGGGAATCGGATTATTAACCTGAGGGGAGGGTAAAAAGGACGCGGAATTTGGTATAAAAACTTGAGGGTACATCTCGAAGGCATTCTGCCTTGCGAAAAGAGTCAATTGCTCGGTGTGGTATGGACGTCTCGCCCATGTTGGTATAGGTGATGATCGCTGGAAGACACACGGGCATGATGCCCGTGTGTCTTAAACAAGCCAGATGACTTCAAGATGCATCAATATTCCAGCAATTACAGGAATAAGGATTGACCCCACCCCATAAATGATGATTCTTTCTACCTTTTCCCAAATAAAAATTCAGCTTACATTATGCCAGTAGAAATTCGTATTCGCAAAGGTGAACCTATGGACCGCGCGCTGCGCCGCCTGAAGAAGAAGCTCGATCGCGAAGGTGTTATTCGCGATGTGCGCGCCAAGCGCTATTTTGAAAAGCCGTGCGAAGTGCGTCGGCGTAAGAAGAAGGTCTCTGCGTTCTCCGCGATGCTTCGTGCTCGCCACGAAAACGCATAGGCTGGGCGTCACCCGGGATCCCGAGCGACGCGGATTCATGTAGTCGCTTCGTATGGACAAGCCGGAACTATCGCTTTCCTCCTGTTGTTGCTCTCAAAGGCACCAAGAGGGCTATGCGATGATTGTGGAGATGGTGGAACTCGGCTTTAAGAAAGTCGAGTTAAGCCATGGCATCCGCATTTCTCTCGTGCCGGGGGTACTGAAAGCGCTGCAAGAGAAACTGGTGCGCGTCAGTTCGGTTCATAACTTTTGCCCGTTGCCGCCTGGAGTGTTTGCTGCGGCTCCGAATCTGTATCAGCCCACGGGAAAGGACAAGCGCGAGCGCGATTTCTGGTTGAAGCAGACGCAGAAGACGATCGATTTCGCGGTGAAGGTGGAGGCTCCGGTGGTTGTGCTGCACGGCGGGAGTGTGCGGTTCTTCTGGATGAATCCTGCCACTCGATTAGAGAAGGCAGTGCGTGCTAAATTAGTGCAGGATGAAGAGGCGATGGATGGCGCGGCTCTAGCTTTGTTATCTGCGCGGACTCTGGAGAAGGTGCGCAAGCAATCCGTGGTCTATCGAGCGAATCTGAAGGCGTCGCTTCTTGAGATTATTCCTTACGCAAAGGAGAGGGGAATAAAGCTGGCGTTGGAGAATCGCGAAGACCCGTGCGAGCTGCCGCTGGATGGAGACTTTGGGACGCTGCTTGCGGAGATTGGCGCTGAGGATACGCTGGGCTACTGGCACGATACCGGGCATGCCCAGCTAAAGCAGGCGGCAGAGATTACCCGGCAGGAGACTCTGCTCGAGACGAATCGCTTGCGCCACTTCGGCTGGCATCTCCACGATGTAAGTGTCGAGGGTCGGGATCACCAACCGATTGGCACTGGTCTTGTTGACTGGAATGTGCTCAAGCCGTTCATGCGCAAGGATCAGGTACTGGTGATCGAGTTGAGCCCACGGTTAACTCCCGAGCAGGTGCTCCAGAGCAAGCAGTATATGGAAAACCTGCTGGTTGGTTGAACTTACCAGAGACTCGCGAAGCGGCGGGCTGTTTCCACGTGCATCTGGACAGCCTGTGCGATGGAGTCGTCATTAAAGTCATAATAGGCGCTGTGGCAGAAGTGCGGCTTCTCCACACCCGGCGGACGCGTGCCCTGGAACCAGAAGCAGCCGGGGACGCGCTTGATATAGTAGGCAAAGTCTTCGCCTGCCATGAGCGGGGGCTGGTCGGTCTTGAGCTGCCCGCCAAAGCCTGCGGCACGGGCGACTGTTGCGAGTAGAGCGACGCAGCGGGCGTCATTCACCAGCACGGGGTAACCCGGGTCGATACGCGCCTCGAGCGTGGCTCCATGGGCTTCAGCGATGGCGGTGGCGAGGGTGTCGATACGCTTCGCCGTCTCGAGGTGCGTGCTGTCATCGAGCGACCGGAAGGTGCCGCGTATCTCCGCTGTTTCCGGGATGACATTAAACGCAGTACCGGCGTGGAACCAGGTGACTGAGAGCACGCCATTCGCCACGGGGTCCAGTGAGCGCGAGACGATGCTCTGGAGTGCATTGATGATCTGCGAGCCGATGTAAATGGGGTCCACACAGCGATGGGGCGCGGCTGCGTGGCCGCCTTTTCCCTTGATGATGAGGGTGAAGTTACCACTCGCTGCCATGAAGGGGCCGACGCGCGTGGCGATGTCGCCCAGTGCGAGTTCCTGCGTGGGCATGTTGTGCAAGCCAAAGATGGCATCGACCTTTGGGGACTCGAGCGCACCTTCATTGCAGAGACGATTGCCTCCTGCACCCCCTTCTTCGGCGGGTTGAAAGATGAACTTCACTGGGCCGCTGAGTTCCTCGCGGATAGCGCTGAGCACCAGTGCCGCTCCCAGCAGACAGACTGTGTGGCCGTCGTGGCCACAGGCATGCATGTAACCGGGATTCTGTGATGCGTAGGGCAGGGCAGTCTCTTCGCTGATGGGCAGGCAGTCCATATCTGCACGCAGGGCGACACACGGGCCCGTCTTCTCTGCGCCGAGCGTAGCCACCACGCCCGTGACACCTACTCCGGTGCGAATCTGGATACCAGAGATACGCTTGAGAATGGCGACAATCTTCTTCGCAGTCTCAATCTCCTGATACCCCGGCTCTGGATGAGCGTGTAACTCTCGACGAAGGGCAACGAGTTCGGGGAGAAGATTGGCTATCAACGGTTCAATCGAGCGCATACCGCCAAGCTATCCAGAGATGCAGAGGGATCAAATGGTATTTTTGATCGTCGGTGAGAGAGATGTAAGTGGGTGAGAGTGATGTGAATAATGCGAGTGATGTGGGGGATGAAATTATTTTTTGCAATGGGATGAAATAAACGTGCGGCTACTGCGTTGTTATTAATGAAAGTCGGTGCGAAATCCTCAACGCGAACAGCGAAGATACACCGGCCAAGGAACCACTAATCCACAAACCCCGATGACCATTAACCGCTACGTTCCCGCCATGGTACTTGCCGCCGCCGCCCATGTGGCTCTGCTTCATGGGGCTGGCTTGTTTGACTCGAAGAAACACACTGCCGCCGAACCGGACGTTGAAGCAAACAAGATAAGTATCCCCATAATTGAGCTTGCGGATACTCCACCGCCTAAGAAGACGGAAGAGCCGATGCCTGATGAACCCATCAGCCCAATCGAGAATCCCGGCGCGACTCTCATGGAGCGCTATGCACAGGAGGCATCGGCCTACAAGATACAGATGGTTGTGGAAAAGACCATGGCCAGACCGCCGAATCCAGACAGGAAGGATATGGCGGCTCCATTCGACAACACAGCGCCCGGGAATGGGATTCGCATGGGGACAAAGGATGACGTGATCAATAGTGATGATCTTTCCCAACCTCCGGTAACCCGCTTCTCCAGCCTGCCCCCGTATCCGGTTCAAGAGAAGCGGTTGCGCAAGTCAGGCAGTGTCACCGCGCTGATCATCGTGAATGAGCGGGGCACCGTCATCGAAGTCAACATCGAGAATGCCACCAGCGAGGCCTTTGCTGCATCCGTGCGCAGTACGCTGATTAATTGGAAGTTCCAACCCGGGATGCACGAAGGCAAGGCCGTCAAATTCAAGATGCGTGTGCCCTTTAACTTCAATCTGGAGACAGAAGAGTAGGTCGAATAGCGATACACACAAAAGACAGACAGTCGGTTAAGAAAGTAGGTAGTAGTAAAACAGCCCGGTACCTTGCGGTGCCGGGCTGTTGAGTGTTTAGAAAGCAGTGCTTGCGCTACTTCGCGAGGCTGACCTTGCGCTTCTCGGGATCGGCCTGTTGCTTGTAGATGACAGCGATATGACCCACCGTACCGGCAAGCTCGGAGCCGCTGGCAAGGACGATTGCATTGATCATCGCGGTACGCAGTTCCTTATCCATGGCTGGCAGGCGGAGCTTCACTACTTCATCGCGGTCTAGAGCAGCGTTGACTTCCTTGAGCACGGCATGGGAAGCGCCTTCCTTGCCGAGGATGACTTGCGGTTTCATGAGCTGCGCGAGTCCGCGAAGGTAGGTTCTTTGTGCGCCGGTGAGCATTTTCTTGAAGGTTCTTGGAGAAAGCTAAGTTGAAATCCGAGATGGCAGTACGCTATTTCAGACCACGCAGCCAGTTATGAACAACATTGGCGAGTTCCGCAACGTCCTTTCCTCCACCCATGGCGAAGTCGGGCTTGCCGCCGCCTTTGCCACCGAGTTTGGTGCAGAGATCGCGAACGATGTCGCCTGCCTTGAGACCGGCTGCGTTCGCGCTGGTAGAACAGACCGCCGCCACGCTTGCTTTGCCTTCGATTTCTGCGCCGAGAACCACGGCGCCCTCGCCGAGCTTTTTGCCCACTATACCCACAAGCGTGCGAAGGGCTTCGGTGTTCTCAACAGAGACGACCTTGGCCACGACTTTGACCGCACCTACCGCCTTTGCGCTTGCGACGAGTTCATCGGCGAGGTTGGCCGCTTCACGTGCCTTGATGGTCTTGAGGTCGCGCTCGAGTAGTTTCGCCGCTTCCTGTTGCGCTGCGATACGTGCCGCGAGTTCCTCTGGCTTGCAGGAGAACTGGGCGGAAAGGTTTTTGATGATCTCGTTCCGCGCGGTGTCGAAAGCGTACGCCACATTCCCGGCCACCGCTTCGATGCGGCGAATGCCGGCAGCGATGGCGTACTCGCCAACGATGCGAAAGAGCCCGATCTCTCCGGTGGCGCGAGTATGTGTACCGCCGCAAAGCTCCATGGAGTAGCCGTTAAGCTGGTTGCGATCACCACCAATCTGTACCACCCGGACAGTCTCCCCGTACTTGTCGCCGAAGAATTGCATCACATCCTTGCGACCCTTGATGCTGGCGTAGGCTACTTCCGTCCAACTTACAGAGGCATTCTCCACGATGCGCTCATTGACGATGCGCTCGATATCCGAGAGCTGCTGAGCGGTGAGGGGGGCGGCATTGAAGTCGAAGGTGAGCTTATCCTCGTTAACAAAGGAGCCCTTCTGTGTCGCCTCTTTGTTTACGACTTCGTGCAGCGCCCAGTGGACCAAGTGGGTCACCGTGTGGTGGCGCTGAATCGCGGCGCGGCGGGCATTGTCCACATTGAGCACTACGCTGGAACCCGCTTCAGGTGCGTCTGCACCGTCTATGAAATGAAGCCAGGTCTTGCCGCTCTTTTGCGTGTTGGTGATGCGGTAAACATCCGCGCCTAAAGTGATCGAGCCTGTATCTCCAACCTGTCCACCCATCTCTGCATAGCAGGTGGAGACATCGAGAATGACGGCGGTCTTGTCCTTCATCTTAACCACTTCGATGACCTTTGCCTCGGTCGAGAGTGCATCAAACCCGATGAAGTTCGTGGGCGTGTCGGTCTCCACTTGGGAAAGCTCGATGATCTCCTTCTTCTGCGCCTTGCGTGCGCGCTCGCGCTGGGCATCCATCAGGGAATTGAAGCCCACAACATCGACTGATAACCCACGTTCACGGGCCATGAGTTCAGTTAAGTCGAGCGGGAAACCGAAGGTATCGTAGAGTTTAAAGGCGAAGTCTCCGGTGAAAGATGTGCCCGCCCCCAGTTTATCCACTTCATGGTTAAACAACTCGATCCCCCTATCCAGCGTCTTGTTAAACGCTTCCTCTTCGGTCCGGATAACTTCCTGCACATGGGACTTGCGCTCGCGGATTTCGGGGAAGACTTCACCCATGGTCGCGGCGAGGACATCAACGAGTTTGTAGAAGAAGGGCTCGCGGAAGCCGAGGGTGCGCCCGTACTTCACCGCGCGGCGGAGGATGCGGCGCAGCACGTAGTGGCGGTCGCTGTTGCCAGGCTGGATGCCATCGGCAATCGCAAAGCTGAGGGTGCGGATGTGGTCGGCGATCACGCGGAAGGCCACGTCCATCTTTTCCTGTTCCGTGTCACCGCTGGAGCCAGGTTTGGGCAGAGTGCTGCCATAGGTTTTGCCACTGAGTTTCTCAATGGCATCGAAGACCGGGCGGAAGACATCCGTCTCGTAGTTGGAAATCTTGGCGTTCGCGAAATCGCTAAAGTTCTTAGTGCCCTGGATAATACTAGTGACGCGCTCGAAGCCCATCCCGGTGTCCACATGCTTTGCGGGGAGCGGGGAGAAGGTACCGTCTGCATTCGCGTTGAACTGGATGAAGACGAGGTTCCAGATTTCGATGCACTGGGGGACCCCGGAGTTTACGAGTGCGCGGTCGCGTTGCTCAGTCTCGGGAGTGCGTTCATCGGGAGTGAGGGCGACGTGGATTTCACTGCACGGGCCACAGGGACCGGTCTCACCCATCATCCAGAAGTTATCCTTCTTGTTGCCGTTGACGATATGGATATCCGGGTCGAGTCCCACGCTGCGGAACTTCTCCGCCCAGTAACTCCAGGCCTCTTCGTCGCGCTCGGACGGGTCGCCCTTGGACGGGTCGGGCTGGTAAATCGTGGCGTAGATACGGCGCGGGGGGAACTTCCACTTTTCGATCACCAGCTCCCAAGCCCAGTCGATGGCCTCCTTCTTGAAATAATCGCCGAAGGACCAGTTACCCAACATCTCGAAGAAGGTATGGTGGTAAGTGTCGAGCCCCACGTCTTCCAAGTCGTTGTGTTTACCGCCAGCGCGGATGCACTTCTGCGTATCCGCAGCGCGGGTGTCGAGCGCGGGCACTGCACTGGCCCACTTGCTCACATCCGCCTTCGCCTGACCGAGAAAGATGGGCACGAACTGGTTCATGCCGGCATTCGTAAAGAGCAGGTTTGGGCTGTCCGGCAGGAGCGAGGACGAGCGCACGATGGTGTGCTTCTTGGAAGCGAAGAAATCCAGATAGGATTGGCGAATTTGGGCAGCGGTCATGGTGGCGATCTTAGTTAAAGCAATACGATCTGTAGTTCGGGTAATACATTCTGTCGGATGATCCCGAAATGATTATCCCTGGTTACTAAAATGAAGTTTTCCATTGCGGCCAGGGTAGCGATAAAGATGTCTGTACGTGGTACGATAGTTCCCTTACTTTTTAGCAAGAGTTCATGTTGGGCAGCTTTCTGCCAATGTTGGCTGAGGAACGGTTGGTGATGCAACCACTTAAAGCAGGCATGTACTGTTACGACTTCTTCAGGTCGTCCCCCCAATTCGAGTTCAAAGAGAATGGGGCAGGTGTAAGCCACTTCTTCCTTGCTCACCCAGTTGGCCACAAGATCTTTTATCTGTCGGTTCCCTTTGCTGCGGAAAAACTCAACCCAGATTGACGTGTCAGGAAGATACATACTTAGATTTTGCGGATCTCGCCCCAATTCTCCATCGCTTCTATTTCATCATTGGTACTGGAGTAATCAGTTTCTCCATCGAGGATCTTCTGAAGGAAGGCACGCTTTTCCTGCTCACGAATGTATTCGCTGACGGCTTTGGTGACCGCTGGAGCCTTTTTCGTATTTTTGGTAAGCCGCTGGATTTTGCGTAAATCCTTTGCATCAAGCTCGATGGTAATTCTCATGGTATACTCATTGTAGATGAGGGGTTTGCGCGTGTCAAACCCAGCATATTTGATCTACAAATGCTTCAACACCGCCGCCGTCATCTCCTTGGTGCCCACGCTGGTGCGGCCAAAGGCGATGTCGCCGGTGCGCACGCCGTCCACTGTCACGGCTTTCTTCACGGCGGATTCGATAGCTACTGCTGCGGCTTCCTCGCCGAAGCTGTGTCGTAGCATGAGGGCTACGCTGAGGATTTGCGCGCATGGGTTTGCTATGCCTTTGCCTGCGATATCCGGGGCGGTGCCACCGGCTGGTTCATAGAGTCCATAGGGCAGACCAAAGCTGTTTTTGCCGGTGCCGAGCGAGGCGCTGGCGAGCATGCCGAGAGAACCGCAGATCACGGCCATCTCGTCGCTCAGGATATCGCCAAACATATTCTCGGTGAAGAGCACGTCGAACTGGTTGGGGTTGCGAGCGAGCTGCATCGCCGCGTTGTCCACGTACATGTGGGTGAGTTGAATCTCCGGGTAATTCTTGGCGAAGAATGCGGTTACGGTCTTGCGCCAGAGGACGGAAGTTTCGAGGACGTTCGCCTTATCCACCGAGCAGACCTGCTTGCGGCGGGGGAGAGCGGTCTTGGCGGCGACTTCTGCGATGCGCTCGATCTCGCTAGTCTTGTAGATCATCGTGTCGCGCGCTTCTTGCTCACCGTTTTCGAGTGTGCGGGTTTCCTTGGGTTGGCCAAAATAGATGCCTCCGGTTAACTCGCGGATGCAGACGATGTCGATTCCCTGGGGAATGCGTTCAACTTTGAGGGGAGAGGCATCGAGCAATTCCGGGTAAAGCAAACCAGGGCGCACATTTGCGAATAGGTTAAATGCCTTGCGCAAGGGCAGGAGCGCGGCGCGCTCGGGCTGTTCCTTTGGCGGGAGCTTTTCCCATTTGGGTCCACCCACGGAACCGAAGAGGATCGCGTCCGCTGCGCGACAGGCAGCCAGAGTGCTCTCAGGCAGAGCAGTCCCAAACTGGTCAATCCCCGCACCACCGACAGCATGCGTGCTGTGCTCCAATGCGAATCCGAAGCGTCCGGCCACATGGGTGAGGACAGTGATTGCGGATTCCATTACTTCCGGGCCGATATAGTCTCCTGGGAGAACTGCGAACTTTAGGGTCTTCATGAAAGCGATGATTCGTGGATTGCTGGAATGAAAACCCGTGAAGATGCGGATTTTAGGAGTCGTTGGAAAGCGAAAAGCGAAGGCACGATGGTCGATCGGTGCTAAAATTCCATCGCGCCCAGTAGAGGAAGGCAGGAGGCACGAGGCAGAAGCGTCTGAATAGGTCAGTCAATAGGGTCAGTAAGGTCAATACGCTGATAGCTGATAGCTTCAAATTCCCACAACACAACCTTCCCGGTGGGGACGCACACCGCTTCCTACACCGGCTTTACCACGCCCGGCCCGATATGGTCGAAGTAGAATTTGCGGACAAGTTCCGTTATCTCGTGCGGTCTGCTGCAGTTAAGCACATCACCCGCGAGTTTGCGGGCATCGTCCAATCGCATGGCTCGTATAAGATACTTTATCTCGGGGAGTGCGGATTGGGAAATGGATAATTCATCGGCACCCAGGCCGTAGAGCAGCGGTGCAAACACCGGGTCTCCCGCCATCTCTCCACAAATTCCCACCGGTATGGAGTATTTGTGAGCCGACTGGATTACATGGTGAATCGTCCGTATAACTGCTGGGTGGCTGGGTTGATAGAGGTGTGCGATACGGTCATTTACGCGATCCACGGCGAGCATGTACTGGATGAGATCGTTCGTGCCGATTGAAAAGAAGTCGCAGTTTTGCGCCAAGTGGTCTGCGCTATAAGCAGCACCTGGGATTTCAATCATCGAGCCGATCTTAATCCGTATATCATACGGTTGGCCACGGCGCTGAAGTTCGTCCATGCACTCATTCACCATCTGCCGGGCATCTAGAAGCTCATCAATACAACTGATCATGGGGAACATGATCTTCGCAGTGCCGTAAGCACTTGCGCGAAGGATGGCACGGAGCTGATCCTTAAAAAGCTGCGGGTTCTCCAAGCAGAATCGTATGGCTCGATACCCCATGAACGGGTTCGCTTCTTCATAGTCGAAGAGGCTGTTATTCTGCAGCATCTTGTCGCCACCCAGGTCCAGCGTGCGAATGATCACGGGTTGTGGCGATATCCCTTCTACGATACGTTTATAGACGACAAATTGCTCATCCTCGCTGGGGAATCTATCCTTGCGCAGAAACAGGGCTTCTGTGCGGAAGAGCCCCACTCCTTCGGCCCCGCTGGTTCTCAAAACGGCGGGGTCCTCCAAGCCCTCAATGTTTAGCATTACGGTGAGGTCAGCTCCGTCCTGTGTCTTCGCCGGGAACTTGAGCGACTCCTCAAACATCCGTTGAATATTCTGCCGCTCGATCCGTATCTTCCCGTAGCGAAAGAGTGTGTCATCCTTCGGGTTAAGTATCAGCAGCCCCTCGTAGCCATCCACTAAAATGGTATCGCCGGGGTTAATCTGCTTGGACGCATTGTGCAGGCCAACTACGGCAGGCACGGCAATGGACCGTGCCATGATCACTGCGTGACTGGTGCGGCTTCCCTGGTCGGTGACAATAGCCAGTACGCGCCCTTTCTCGAGCGTTGCGGTATCTGAAGGGCTCAGGTCTTCGGCGACGATGACCTTTTCGTGACTTAATCGGCCGAGAGCGTTGTCGCTCTTGCCCATCAGGTTTTGCAATAACCGGCGCGCTACATCACGGATGTCTGATACGCGCTCCTTTATGTACTCATCATCGATGTTAGCAAACGCCTCTATATAACGGGATGCGACCTTCTGAAAACAGTGCTCAATGTTGTAGCCGGAATCAATCACTCCCGTGATGGTTTCCTCAATGAGTGCGCGGTCTTCCAGCACCATCTGATGGGCATCGAAAATACGAGCTTCCTCTTCACCGAGGCGCTCCTCGACCTCGTTGCGAATCGCGGAGATTTGCCGGCGTGTCTCCAGCAGGCTTTGCTCAAATCGTTCTATTTCTTCTTCCCGTTTATCGGCGGGCACGAGGTATGAGGGGATCTCCAACTCTCCTTTGAGATAAATAAACGCCGAACCATGGGCAACCCCGGGCGAAGCCGGTATGCCTTTTAGTATGATTTCGGATTTGGACGTGGAGGACATACGATAGGAAAAGCGTTCTAAATCCCTAATTCTGGCAATCTTAGCAACTCTGACTGGACGTAGTTTTACTACACTTTAGCGAAGGGCATACGGTCAAGCTAGAAATGTTACGATTGAGAAGGTATCTGGCCCTAAAACCGCATGGATGGTAGTTAGTTCATTAGAAAAATTCGATGCAGGTTCACCGAGTATAAAACAACAGCTTCCGCTGCCACTGAGAAGTGGCCGGAATTTGGTGTTCTTGCGTAAGTCTTCAAACAGGGTGGGAAGTACGAGAAACTTCTTGAAGACCACGGACTCGAAGCAGTTGTACAACAGGGATTCCACAGGGACTTGGCCTTCAAGCCAGTTGGCTACGCGCTGCTCAATTGCTGCTTCGTCGTCGTAGTTTTCCGGGTTACTTGCCAACTGTTGGAAAGCCCATGGAGTGGCTATGGCAAAAGAAGGCTTAAACAGCAGAACAGGGCGCCCTTTCAGTGTCTCGCAGACCTCCGGGGGGACGCGTGTGATGCATTCCCCACGTCCGCGCATGATGAGGGGACAGTCATGGAGAAACAGCGGGCAATCCGAGCCAAGTGTTGTGGCGATTTCGTGTGCCTCGGCCTGGGTAAAAGGCACCGGCGCCAGCGCGCTAAATAAGCGCAAAGCCGCGATCGCGTTGCTGGAGCCACCGCCCAACCCTGCGCCCATGGGAATACGCTTAACCAGGTTGAAATGCAGCGAGTAGGGGAGGGCGCGGCGAAGGCGACAAGCCCGCGCTGCCTTCAGCACCAGGTTATCCTCATTTACGGGAACTTCAGGACGGTCACACATCAGCGAGTCCGGCAACCCTATGGGGCCAATGGTAACACTCAGCGTATCCCCGAATTGAAGCGGTGCGACGAGGGAGATGAGGTTATGATAGCCATCCTCACGGCGCCCAGTGACGGCTAACAGAAGGTTGATCTTCGCCGGGGAAAATATACTGAGGCCGCTGCCTTGGGGTACGGGGTGAACCATGGGGTTAATCGTAGTGTTGGCGGTTGGGTGTGATGCGGTACGATGAATTTATTTAGCCGCAAGAAGGCGCAAAAATTAAAAAAACTGAGTTAACGAACACTCAAGGCATACGTACGATACACGATGCAAGCTGGTGTCTTTCATTTTTTGTATCTTTTTGTGACTTTTTGCGGCTAATCCTTTCATCTGTCCAGAATGGGAAAAGGTAAGCAGTTTATCCACTAAATTCAGTAAACGCGCGAAAGCGATTCCGGCACACGACGGTGCAGGACCCTGGGTATTGTGTCACTATTTACATTTTTAGTGAGTTTCGTGAATTTAGTGGATAAGAATCCGGATACCTAATTCATCCGTGTCCAGATTAACATGTCCATAAACTAAGATGAGCCCTGCCGCGCCCCATTTACACACTAGCATGACAAACGCAGCCATCCTTCTTGCCGCGGGCAGGGGAACCCGCATGCGAAGCCTGGTGGACGACAAGATACTCGCCCCACTTGCGGGCGAGCCCGTCTTTGCACACTCGGTCCGCGCCTTCCTTTTGTCCGGTGTGGTGGATGGTCTAGTAGTCGTATTTAGGGATGAGGAACAGCGCGTTGAGTTAAGTAGAATCCTTGCAGGGCTGCATGCCGATGCGGTCACCGTGCTATGGGTACAGGGTGGGGAAGAGCGGCGGGACTCCGTTTACCATGGGCTCCTCGCACTCCCGGCTACGGTGCAGTTGGTATTCATTCACGACTGCGCCCGCCCACTGATTAAGCCCGCCTGGCTGCATCTACTGGCCACCGCTGCGAAGCGAACCGGTGCTGTCTCACTTGCCCACCCGGTGACGGACACCATCAAGGAATCTGCCGCTACAGCGAATACCGCGTCTGGCGAAACCGCTTGCGGCCCCTGGCACAATCTGGACCGTACCCGACTGTGGGCATTGGAGACGCCCCAGGTCTTTACCCGTACCGCAATCCTCGAAGCCTACGAGTTAGCAAGGAAGAGCGGTGTGGCCATTACCGACGACACATCCGCCATCACGCTCGCCGGGTATCCACTGGAGCTACTCCATACTCCCGGACCGAACCTCAAGCTCACCCAGCCCGCCGATTTCATCCTTGCGGAAGCCCTCATACGGAATGAGGCCGGGCTCATACAACCCTCCCCATAAAATCGTTTACATACCGACTGGTATAGATTGCCTCTGTTACACATGAATATACCCCCCCATCAAGAACCTTTAGTGATAAACTCGCTGGGCCAACCACTCAGTTTTGGCGTACCCAACTGGAAACAACCGCCTATGCCTGCACGGGAACCGATGAACGGGCGCTTTACTGTTCTCGAGCCTCTGGACCCGGCACGTCATGCCGAGTCTCTATTTGCAGCCAATGCTTTGGAAAAGGATGGGCGGATGTGGACCTATTTACCCTATGGCCCATTCCACAATTTCGAAAGCTATCGCGAGTGGATGGAGACGGTATATCAAGGGGCAGACCCTCTGTTTTTTGCCATTATTGATAAACAGGCCCAACGCGCGGTGGGAGTGGCTGCGTATATGCGAATGGCCAATGGTAGTATTGAAGTTGGCCATTTGGCTTATTCTCCTTTGCTACAACGTACTCCGGTGGCCACCGAAGCCATGTACCTGATGATGGAGCATGCCTTTGCTTTGGGTTACCGCAGGTACGAATGGAAATGTCATAGCCTTAATGCGCCCTCCCGCGCCGCGGCTCTGCGTTTGGGGTTCTCATTCGAAGGAATATTTCGTCAGCACACTGTTGTAAAAGGGCACAATCGCGACACAGCCTGGTTCTCCATCATCGATCAAGAATGGCCCAGGATACAACAAGGATTTCTTCGTTGGCTGGATGCAGGTAATTTTGATGAAAAGGGACATCAGCGCCAGCGGTTGGGGGAACTGTTGGTAGACTGAATTGGCAGCCATTGCCCCCCAATAGCTGTCGATATCGAGGGCTAGAGTCGCGATCATGGGTGAATGGCAGCCATTGACACCGTCCAGGGTCACGGGAGTGTGTTGGGGACTTTCGCCGACCCCATAATGAGTCGTGGGTGAGTGTTGGGGACTTTCGCCGACCCGAAAATGAGTCATTGGTGAGTGTTGGGGACTATCGCCGACCCGAAAACGAGTCGTAGGTGTGTGTTGGGGACTATGCCGACCCGAAAATGAGTCGTGGGTGAGTGTTGCGACATAAAAGCTAATGGCTAATAGCTACCCGCTACTTCGCCAGCATCTCCCACGCTGCCAGAGGTACATCCTCTGCGCGGGAGAGCGGGGTGACGCCATGGGCTGCGGCTTGCTCCAGCCAGGTCGCAAGTCGGGGCTCTTTGCGGCAGAGGCCACCGAGCTGCTTTCGCCGCTGGGTAAATATCTGGCGGATGAGGAGTTTGATTTCCTTGGGATAGAGAATGGGGGCTGCTTTTAGCTTTAAGCCGAGAAGGATGGAGGCGACTTCCGGTACGGGATGGAAGCAGTGGTTCGAGACGTGGTGATTGCCAAAGGATTCGTACACACCGGAGAGAAAGATGGAGAATGCGCTGAAGTCCTTGCTGCCTGGGGCGGACTGGAGACGTTGGGCAGCCTCTTTTTGCAGCATGAGTACGAGGCTTTGAGGGAGTTTTCCGGAGACAATGGCGTCGAACCACGGGGTGGATATGGCGTAGGGCAGGTTGGCCACTACTTTGAATTTCTCAACGTCCGCTGGCAGGCCCGCGATGGGTGAGTCCACGGCATCGGCTTCCATGAGGTGGAAGCGGGCGGACGTTTCCGGCTGCAGGCTGGCGCGAAAGTCTCCCCGCAGATAGGCTGCGAGACGGGAATCCAGCTCCACGGCGTACACGGTGGCCCCTGCCTGGAGGAGACCGGAGGTAAGGGTGCCCAGTCCAGGGCCTACTTCCACCACCACGTCGCCGGGGGCAATGGCCGCCATTTCTAGGGAGCGGCGGACGATGTTGCCATCGATTAGAAAGTTCTGGCCGAGCTTCCTGCTGGGGAAGATGCCCAACTGCCGGAGCAGGTGGGTGGTGGCAGAGGGGGAGAGGATGCTGCCGGGTCCGGATGGGCTTGTCATTTAAATCTGGTGGAAGGCGGTGATCAAGGCGTCGGGGCTCTCGGCGCGCATCAAGGCCTCGCCCACGAGTACGGCTTTCGCACCGCAGGCGCGCATGCGGGCGGCGTCGTCCACCGTCCAGATTCCGCTCTCGCCGATGGCGACAATCTCCTTCGGGATCAGCGGGATGAGGCGCTCGGATATGCCGAGGTCTGTTCGGAAGTGGGCGAGATCGCGGTTGTTTACCCCGATGATGCGAGCTCCGAGGTGGACCGCGCGCTCGATTTCGGGTTCGTTATGGACTTCGAAGATGCTGTCGAGACCGGCGGTGTTGGCGGCATCGAAGAGTGTGCGCATCTCGGCGTCACTGAGGCAACGCACGATGATTAGGATGCACTTTGCGCCTGCTTCGGCGGCTTCGAGGACTTGAATCGGGTGAACAAAGAAGTCTTTGCGCAATAATCCGGGGGCGTCGGCCCTGCTGCCGAGGAGATCGTGTACTTCCCAGAGGTCCTTGATGGAGCCACCGAAGAACTTCTCATCGGTGAGGACGGAGATGCAGTCTGTCCCGGCGTTGTAGTACTTGATGGCCTGCTCGGTGGCCACGGGGAGGGTGGCGATTTGCCCTGCACTGGGGGAACGACGCTTGATCTCGCTTATCACAGCGAGACCGGCGGGGCGCAGGAGCGATTCGCGAAAGCTCGTGCGGTTCGGATTGCAGCGCCCGGCCTGTTCAAGCTCTGCGGTTCGCACCGGTCGCAGGCGTTCTGCCACTTCGCGGCGCTTCCAGGCCATGATTTCGTCGAGTTTATCCACGCTTTTTTAGGTTTCAGTTATGATGAAGGGAACATTTCTGATGGCTTTTGCTCATTCAATCAATACTTTGCGTACAATGAGTTCACTGGATGACCTGAAACACACGGTGTACCGTCTGCGAGCACCCGGGGGCTGCCCTTGGGACCGTGAACAGACTCACCAATCCCTTTGCGAACACCTCATTGAGGAAACTGCCGAACTACTCGACACCATCGACCGCATGGACATGCCGCACATGCGCGAGGAGTTGGGCGATGTGCTGCTCCAGGTGGTGCTCCACGCGCAGATTGCTGCCGATAACGGGCATTTTACCCTGGATGACGTGGCCGCGGAGATCAACGACAAGCTGATCCGCCGCCACCCGCATGTCTTTGGCACGGTGGATGCGAAGACATCCGACGAGGTCTTGGTTAATTGGGAGAAGATCAAGTCCCAGGAACAAGCAGCGAAGGGCAAACCCGCCACGGTGAAGGAACCGCCCTCGCGACTGCCCGCACTGCTCCTGGCCTGCGAGGTTTACAAGCAAGTGCAGAAGAACCCGGAGTACTATGGCACGCATCCGTTGAACGAGCCCGTGAAAGCCATCGCCACAGAACTGACCGAAGAGACCGCGGGGGCGATGTTGTTTAAACTCACTGCCGCCTGTCGCGTGGCAAAGATAGATCCGGAGTCGGCACTGCGTCGCCACGCGGCGAAAGAGATGGCAGCACTCAAGGCAGCAGTGGGGGTGAGTAGCTGAGTGGCGGTGCAGACCGACCATTATCGACCTTTAACCATGATCCGATTGCGCACGAGACCGAAGATTGAAGCTCACCTGAAGGAGCGGCCCTACCTGTCGGTTGAGGGGCGCTTGGTGCCTGTGTATTTCCTGGACGCTACCGAGGGAAGCGAAGCCCAATGGGACTTTAACGCGAAGGCGGACACACTGGCCTTCTACCTGAACGGATCACCGGAGCGGGAGTTACTGCTGAAGAATCTCCTGCGGGAAGTGGCGGGCCACGCCATCATCCCACGTGCGCGTCAGCTTGCCACGAAGAGCCAGCTCAAGTTCTCCGATGTGAACATTCGCGACCAGCGCAGCCGCTGGGGCTCGTGTTCTGGCCGCAAAGCACTCTCGTTTAACTGGCGGCTAGTGCTGCTGCCCCCGCACTTGCACGACTACGTCATCTACCACGAGCTTGCTCATCTAAAGCACTTCAACCACTCGGACAAGTTCTGGAGTTTTCTGAACGAACTCGACCCAAACAGCGAGGCCCACGACAAGGAGTTGACCACCGTGGCCCGGTCAATCATTCCGCTGGGGATGGGGTTGAAGTAGCTGTTAGCATTTAGCTGTTAGTGAATCAAAGGGATTCCGGGCGAGTCGCGGGAAGTAGGATGACCCCAATAGGACTGTTGTAGATGTACTATGTTCTCCATGCAGCGCCAACGGCGCGACCTCATACCAGCCTAGCCCGGCTTTCTCAACTCGAAGGCTAAAACAGATATTTTCAGGGGTAAAACGCCCTAGAACCCGCATAAATACGTGGGGTAGGTTTCAAAAGTGCTTGTAGTGAAGACCAAGGCTATTCCCAAACGATTATAATTGT
>JANRLC010000047.1:0-19413 GCA_033762955.1 Verrucomicrobiota bacterium
ATCGCCCCTTCAGGGCTCATTGAATAAAATATAATCGATACCCAGGGCGATGCCCTGGGCTCAAGAGTGGTTGCGCCTTCGGCGCGGAATGTGTCCCGTTGCACCCTGGCCAACGCGAAACACGGACTACGGCATCCGCGAAAGAGCATGGATTGGGCACCCACCAATTCCTTGACCCAACAACTTCGAAATACACGGCGTCTGATCTTAGTTTATGCCCGAGGCTTGACCCCGGCGGTGAGGTTTGCTGTTTTAGGACATTCAACCCATGAGTAATGTACACGATACGCTGCATGCACGCGGCTTGGTTTCGCAAATCACTGACGAGGAGCTTCCGAAGCTTCTATCCCGCGAACGCGTTACACTCTATACAGGATTTGATCCAACTGCGGCTAGTTTGCATCTAGGGCATCTGGTCCCCATCATGTGCGCCGCCCATTTTCAACGGGCCGGGCACAGGGTAATCTTGGTCGTGGGTGGAGCGACAGGCATGGTTGGCGATCCAGGTGGTAAATCCAGCGAACGCAACCTGCTCACGCGTGAGCAAGTAGAGACCAACACTGCCGCGATCAAGAAACAGCTCAGCCACTTTGTCACCTTTGAAGGGGATAACCCCGTCCTTCTTCTGGATAACCATGCATGGATTGGTCCGATGACTTTCATCGACTGGTTGCGCGAGGTGGGTAAGCACTTCACAATCAATTACATGCTGCAGAAGGACTCTGTGCAGTCCCGCTTGGGCAGCGATAACGGTATCTCTTACACCGAATTTAGCTACATGACGATGCAGGCGTACGACTTCCTGCACCTCTACGAGACCCACGGCTGCCGCTTGCAGTGCGGGGGGAGCGACCAGTGGGGAAATATCACAGCGGGGACCGAGCTTATCCGCAAGAAAGTGGGCGGTAGCGCCTTTGGCCTCACCTACCCGCTCATCATGGGATCGAATGGGCAGAAGTTCGGCAAATCCTCCGGCGCTGCTGTATGGCTCGATTCGGAGTGGACTACACCCTTTGCTTTTTACCAGTACTTGGTGCGGACGGAGGATGCAGACATTGAGAATTTCCTCAAATACTTCACCTTTGTATCCATCGACGAGATCGCCTCGCTGATGGAGCAGCACAAGAGTGCGCCCGAGAAGCGTGTACCGCAGAAGCGCCTCGCCGAGGAGCTTACCCGCATCGTCCATGGGGAAGCAGGCCTCGCGCGTGCATTGAAAGCCAGTGAAGTCCTCTTCGGCGGTGGTCTGGACGGTCTCGGCGAGAAGGAGCTGCGCGCCATCTTTGCAGACGTACCCTCGCACCGTGCTGCCAGTACGGCGCTGGATGCCGGTATTCCGATCGTCGAGTTGCTAATTGCGGCGAAAGTATGCCCCTCCAAGAACGAGGCGCGTCGTGCCTTGCAGGCTGGTGGTCTCTACTTGAACAACCAACGAATCGAGGACCCAGCTTTGATTGTCACCCGCGCGCAACTCGCCGCGGGTAACCTGCTAGTCCTCCGTTCAGGGCGAAAGAACTATACGGTGGTGGAGTTTGGTGAGTAAGGGAGAGTTTCAGAGGGTAGGCACAAAGGTCCAAAGGCACTGAGGCACTGAGGCACTGAGTCGGAAAGGCTATCAGTATTCGGCTATTGACCTTATTGGCGCTATTGACGGATAAATTGGGACGCTTCTACCTCTGTGTCTTTCCCACTTTGTGCCTCTGTGCCTCTGTGCCTTTGTGCCTACCCTCTCCTACTTCTCCTACTTCCCACCAGCCTCTGGTTTCTTGAGCTTCAGTGCTTCGATCTCGCCCTGGCGGGCGTAGTCTATTGCTTCACCGAGGATGCGCGCGGCTTCCTGAGGGGCGTGAAAGCCCATGGAGTTCTCGGCTGCGATGAAGTCTATGCGCCACTGGGCCTTACGCTGAAGTTCCAAAATAGGGAGCAGTCTCGCCTCGGTTACGCCATCGGCCTTGGCGGCTTTGATGGCATCGAGTTGAGCCATGAGTGCGGTTGCGGCGCGCTGGAGTAGCTGATAGTTGCGGTCTTGAATCAGATCAACGCGAGCCTTTATCTCGGTCTCCGAGGACTTGTGGCAGGTTTGGCAGGCGTTGTTAATATTTAGCATTGGGCTGCGTACCCAGTGGTCGGATATTTTTGTAGCGCCGTCCCGAGTGTAGGGCATGTGGCAGTCCGCGCAGGAGACGCCGGATCGGGCGTGAATCCCCTGGCTCCACAGTTCAAACTCGGGGTGTTGTGCCTTCAAGATTTCAGCCCCGGTCTCTGCGTGTTTATAATCATAGAATCTTGCCCCGTCGGGGAACTTGGTCGTATCCCAATAGGCTTCGATGTCTTCCATCGCCAGACCCTTGCCCCAAGGGAAGGTCAGCGGAAGCTTGCTTGAGCAGTAGTACTCCACGTGGCACTGGGCGCAGGCAAAGCTGCGCATCTCGTTGCGAGAGGCATCCAGATTGGGATTATACGGCTCGGTACGCTTCCCCTGGCGCCATAGCTCGATAGAGGGCAGGTGCGGCGCTGGCTTGTCCGATGTGGCAAACGCTTGGATGCCTTGAATAAAACCGGGCCGTGTGACGCGCACATTCATCGACTGCGGGTCGTGGCAGTCCACGCACGACACCGGGTGGGCATTGCCTATATCGTGGAGCTTCTTGCTCGTTTCCTGGTAGCTCATCTTCTGGGTGGCAACCATACCCTTGAGGGCATCGCCATCGCCCAACTCTCGGTAAAGGGGCATGATCGAGGCATGGCAGTGCATGCACGAGCCGGACTGTGGCTTCTCGAGGCGGCGGGTAGACTCCTGGTCCTGGAGCATGTAGGCGTGCCCCCGGCGGTCGCGGTAGTCGATGGAGAAAGCGTAGCCTAGGAACATGCGCTTCAGCCACGGGTCGCGGTCGATCTTCTCATCGGGCATGGCCTCACTGCCGCCATGGCCTCCGAACCGTGTGCGGGTGGAAATCGCGGTCTTCTTGTAGGCATCGTACTGCTTCGGCCAGTTCGCCCCCCACTTCGCGGGGTCGGTATCGTTTTCGGTTACGTCCACCAGGCGCACGTACGGATTCTTCGCCTCCTCCTTGCGCTGGGAAATATTCTTTAGAAGCATGGCCACACTGGCTGTGGCAATCGCCACGAGTGCTACGATGACGATGTACAATCCTTTGACTGCACCTTTGCGATTGAATCGGGTATCCATAAATTAGTCAGGTGAAAGCGGAGTTACTGTTAACGAGTGCCATGGCCCACGCCAGCATGGCAGCGCGTGCAGGAATTGGCCTGGTCTCTGGGTTGGAGATGGGCGGTGATCTGGCTGACCAGCTCACCATGGCAATGCAGGCAGGCCTCATTCACAATCCGTGCATTCTTCTCGCGGATCATGATAGGCTCGTGAAAGTTTTGCAGCGTGAAAGCCTTTGAGTGGTGGTAGCCATTCTCGGCCTTCGTCATGTACTTGCCTATAAAATCATGCGGCGTGTGACAGTCATTACAAGTGGCCACTGCATGGTGGGTGGACTTCTGCCAGCCATCGAGCTGCGGCTGCATGATATGGCAGTTCGCACAGGCCGCAGGGTTGTTCGAGAAGTACGAAAAGCCCTTGGCATACTGAAAGGTGAATCCACCCAAGCCGATCAAGACTCCGCAAAGTATCGGGAGAATCAGCTTCTTGTATTTAACTGTTGGTGACCAATTGAATGCCATGCCTGTATCCGGTATAGGCCCAGTCTGTTGCAATGTAAATGCGCAATAGGCTTCGCCCTTCAGCAATTTGCGCGAAATTTGATGCGGATCAGGTTTTTTTAGGATAGAAGGGGCAAAGGCAGATGGCAGAAGGAAGCGGGTACACAAAATGCACAAGGATGAAACATGTCTTGGATATTGTCGTTCCAACGGCGCAGCAACGCTTGAGCCTTGGGCACAGCGAGGCGGCGCCCCATGTGGAAATCAATAAAATACCGTCAAGCCCTGACAGGGCCTTCTGTCTTCTGCCCCTTCTGCCTTCTCTGCCCCTGAAGTAGCGATACATTTATTCCGCACCGGATTACACTGATTCAGTTGCCAGCCTTTATCCTTGTTACAACCGTGAAATCCATGGCTGATGGTTGCACTCCAGTGCAGTCCCAAGCGAACAATAGGACCGGAGTAACATGGGGGCGTTTCATTTCTTCCTGCTACCTTCTGCTCTTCTACATCTTCCCACGACTACAGGTTATCATGCGTCTCGCGAATACCAACGGCATCAGTCTTTTGCACTTCAAATCATGAAAAAGCCCTCCCCATGTATCATGAGGAGGGCTTTCAAATAAATACTATACATGCTACTAGCGACGACGACGCAGAGCTGCGATAGCGAGGACAACCACTCCGCCCATGAGGGCATAGGTGGAAGGCTCAGGCACGACGGTTCCAGTCAATTCGAAACCATTGATTACACCTGAAACGCCGTTTTGAGTGACCGCCCCAAAACGGAGCAAACCCGTGGCGTCGGATGTGACACTGGCGCTGACGGAATAGGCGTTGTTATCCGCAAAAGTCGGTGCGGTGGAATTGGTGATGGCCCCTAAAAGCACGGAGGAAGCACCGGTCCCGGCTGTGGTATTATACCACGCTGTTACGGCCCCGTTGTTGAACCCTGTATCGAGGGTCCACACACGGATGTTGTAGGTGGTGCTGGCTGCAAGGCCCCCGATTGTGAATGCGTGTGCCGTGGGATTGGTGGTGGTTTGTAAACCAGCGGCAACACTGGTGACTATAAGCTGGTTCGCAAAATCCCGATACAGATCGTTGTATGTAAAGGGAGCGTTATCGGCAATCGCGTTGCGCACACGGCTGGATACCGATAACCCCAATAGATTCACGGTAATATCACCAAAGGCCTGGCTGGGATTTGCGATAGTGCCATTCCCAGCAGGTAGTGCAAAGGTACTAAAGCCGGTTTCGGTGATACTGTTCGCGTTGGCTGTCTGGTTAAAGTCCACCGCCAGGATGACAGCGGCAGAGGCACTGGATGCCGCAGCCAGCGCACCAGTGGCGATGAGGGGTAGGAGAATGCTGTTGAGTACTTTCATATTGGTTCCGGATAGTTCACTGAGGTTCGATTCATGGGTGAGATTAGGGAGACTTCCCTAGTTTCATGAGCTAGGGTAGTTGCGTGCGTAGAACACTCAAAGCTTGCGCCGTGCATACCGATGCACGAATCTGGCTCCAGTCTATTCATGAACGAAACCGGTCCATCTACCGCCCAGCCGGGACTCATCACCCAGCGTATGCTGGCTGAGGCTACGGGATTCAATCAAGCTACGGTCTCCCGCGCTTTAAGGAATGACCCCAAGATCACTCAAGCCGTTCGCAAGGCAATCAACGCCAAAGCCATGGCGATGGGGTACAAGCCTGATCCGCTCCTGGCCAAGATAGCCTCTACCCGGTACAAAACCCGTCACGTGGCGCAGGGCACTCGCATAGCTTTCATCACCTCTAAGCCGCGTGTAAAGAATGCCGAAAATATCAATGCCATGGCCATGCACAGGGCTCATGAACGAGCCAGTGCACTGGGTTACGGACTGGAGTCCTTCTACGTGAACGACTATCCCCACGGGGGCGCGCTGAGTAAAGTCCTGCTCAGCCGGGGCATTCGAGGAGCTATATTCTATAGCGTCACCAAGGATGATTTCTTCAATGATATGCCCTGGGACAATTTCACCGCCATAGTCTGCAATAGCTATCACTATGCGCCGCCCGTTTCGCTCATCTCCATGGATTATGCCAATGCGATAAAGGAGTGTACACGACAGGCACTGGCGCGGGGCTATCAACGAATCGGCTATGTCATGTTTGAGGGTGAGGACCAACTGGACGATCTGCACCGGCTCGGAGCGTGCCACTATCTTGGCCGTAACACCGGACTCCACAAGGCCGGCTCCCCCCTCATCCTTCTCGACCCTGCCAAGACAGCCATCGAAAGGGACGCGGATTTCATCGGGCTAAGACAGTGGCTACACGAGCATCAGCCGGACTGCGTCATCGGTTTCAACACATCCGTGTGGTACTGGCTCGAGCGCGAAGGCTATTTCAAACGACCAGTCTGCGGGTATCAGGACATGATTGCATCCACCGTACACCCCCACACGGGCTGTAGCTTCCCCTATGTTAAAATGATGACCACGGCCATCGACATGATGGACATGCTCCTGCGCACTTGGCAACAGGGTCTCCCGGAAACCCGATTGCATATTCTTATAGACCCAGAATGGAGCGATACCGGATCATTGCCACCGGTGGGTGGGTGAATGGAGAATGGAAAATGGAGAGTGGGGAATTCTACTTTCAGACAACCTGATGTGGTGGGAACGAAGATGATCCCATTTTGCTATCGGGTTAATCCTACTTCCCGTGAATCGCTGGAATTCTCGTTGTTTTCGTGCGGCGACAGGATGTCTGACCCTACTTGCTCGCGGTCTGGTTTCCCTTGGCGGCCATTTTATAGGCGGCACCGATGGAGTCATCGTACTTTTTTGCGAGGGACGGGTAGATGGCCATTGCTGCGGCAAGCCCGTCGCTGCCTACACCATTTGCATGGAGGTACACCGCATAGTCATCGAGATTGTCGAATGATAGCGTGGAGTTGCTCTTTATGAACTCCATACCGCCTATCGCTGTAATGGCACCGATCTCCTTGCCCTTGTCCTTGGCAACACCATTCAAGAGCCCGCCGAAAGGGATATGCCCGGTGACTTGTTTCGTAGCGACTTCGGTGGCTTTCTCGCCGACAACGGCGCCAATCTGAGCTGCAAGCGACTTCGTTGCCCACGGGGTGAGCTGGCCGTTGGCATCTACAGGCAGAAGATATTTGCCCGTATTACCGGTAATGGGTGTGGGTGCTTCCAGTACAATATTTTTCGCCTGATACTTGGTGGTGATCTTTACTACCTGCTCCAGGATTTGCTGGGCTTTCACCACATCTGCGGCAGACATTCCGGCATGAACCATGCCGGGTGCAGCCAGGATGACTACGGAAAGGATTCCAAAGCGAAGGACAGATGCGAACATAGACTTAATGGTTTAGATGTTGAATGTTTCAGTATATCGGAGGCCGTTGGCCCGATTATGAACAAGGATGCAATCGATGATGGTCGCGTCAACTGACAAGCCCGCAACAGAGTTACGCAATTATACGCATCGGAGATGGTGCATGGCGCTGTTCGCTGGGGTTGCGTGAACTACGGATTCACGTCTGCGGTCCCGCTGCTCCGAAATTGGCCAAACACCAGTGAATCACTTTGGGATTGTTTAGCGTAGAATCATGACATTCTGTTGTACCTTCGGCGCGGAATGTGTCCGTTGTGCCTTGTTAAGGCTAAACACAAACACTTTATCCTAGCCTGGGCCAGCGACCCAGCTATAAAGCCTAGTATCGCCATACCCTACCCTACACCACCCTACTATGAACCACCCCTCACCGCGCAGGCTCCTCATTTTTGGTTGTGGCTATCTCGGGCAGTCCGTTGCGGCGCGTGCGCTTGAAGCTGGATGGGAAGTTAGCGCACTTACCCGGAACGCAGCGAAGGCGGCTGCGCTGGCGGCATCGGGGGTGGCGGTTGTGCAGGCAGAGCTACAGTCAGACTCCTGGCACGATGCGCTGGCAGGGGAATGGACCTCTGTGGTGAACTGTGTAAGCTCGGGCGGCGGAGGCGTGGAGGGCTACCGCCACTCGTATCTGGATGGCATGCACTCCATAAACCGATGGCTTGCAAACACCGGGACCAAGGTGGGCACCTTCGTTTACACGTCCAGCACCTCGCTTTATACACAATCCGGGGATGTGCTGGTGGACGAAGACGCGCCGTTGGTTAATTTATCCGCCACGGCCAGCATCTTGCGCGAGGCCGAGGAAGTCGTGGAGACTCTGCCCCCACCGACCCGCACATTCATTCTGCGTCTGGCTGGTATCTATGGTCCCGGGCGACACCATCTTCTGGATCAACTGCGGGCGGGAAATACCATCTTCAAAGGCACAGGCCGCAGCCTGCTCAATCTCATCCACCGCGATGATGCAGCCGCTGCAATTATGAAGGCTATAGGGAAGGCAGAAGGCAGAGGGCAGAAGGCAGAAGTGGCAGTAACAGAGGAATGCTCTCTGCAAATACCATCGCGGAAGTCGACGGCGAGTTCCTGTGATGAAAGCGTACGCACGAGAATCTATAATGTTGCCGATGGGCATCCGGCCAATCGAGTCGAAATAGCCGCCTGGCTGGCCGCGCAGCTTCAGTTACCCGAACCGCAATGGCTACCCGAAGTGGACATCGCCACGCCCGGAGTGACCCCACCAGCACGCCTCTTTCGCGGCGGAAGCGATGGCCCCAGCCGCCGCATTGCCATAACACGGATACGACAAGAGATGGGCTGGGAACCGCAGTATGCTGGGTATCAAGCAGGGTATGGAGCGATTCTGCGGGGAGAGTAAGGACTGAACCCGGTCGAGGTGCAGGTATCCCTGGACTTTGGCTTTGTTACCTAGGTATGTAGGCGCTGGCTCGCTCTGTTGCAGAAGAATAGTGTGGAGCCCGCGCTTTCTGATAACTATTATAGAATGTAGAGAATGTTAATGTGTGATGCGGCCTTAGCCGGTACTATCACTGCCTTGATCGACCTTCCTTATTTCTACGTGTACATTGTTGAAGTCTGAATCGTCAAGATGACCTTGTTGATAGCATCGGTAACCTGAAGGAAAACCTTCTATTCTGATTTCCTTCCCATCCTCGATAATTCCACCAAAGGCATGATACTCGATAAAGCGATTGAAAAGCTCAATGACCTTTTCTCTTTGCCCGTCGGCGACACCACGCAAACTAAGGTCTGGACGACCAAACTTCCGCATCCCTCTGGTATGAAACCATGCGCCATTCTCTTCCTCTGAAAAGAGGATTATTGTGTGATGTCTAGGATAGCTCTGGTGATGTTCAAATATTTCTTTCTTCCAGCTATCTATTGTCCACCATCTGAACATTTGTGGATCATGGATGCCCACACCGCCGTGATCGGCCAAGTAGGTTAGGAGTCCGATTGCATCTCGTAGATAGTTAAGGTCTGAAGAGTCCGCGATCTCGCCTCTTAGAATGTAACACTCCGGTGATTCTTCGATCCCTTCAGATACTTTGTTGTTCTTGTGTTTAAAGTCTTCCGAAGCGTGTCCTACCAAGAAATCGTCAAGCACTTCGGCCTGATTATCTCGCGAGTAGTGCATGATCTTAAACCCACGCGGAATGCCGTTGGACCAATAGGTCGACTTACTCATAGGCTTTTTCACTTCAAAGGAGCCATAGAGAACGTAGAACAGAAAAGGTCTACCCTCACTCGCTTGAAAATATCGTCGTGGCCAATCTTCCATATTTACTTTGGTAGAACGTTTAAGATCAGACATGACCGCATTTGACGCGGAGTATCCGCAGCACAATCCGTGACAGATGTGGTCATTGTCTGTAGCGAATGGTAAGGTTTCGCTTTCATTCGTATACCTTTCCGGCGAATAAAATGTCTGCTACGCGCTTCCACGGATTCTGTGGTTTTTCATACCAAGGTGCAGCTTCCATCGATGCCGTCGCCCATGCCGATGCTGCATCGAGAAACGCTTCAATCGTTGTATTTTCCCATCCATTTGCTCCAGTACCATACGGAGACGAAGGGTTCTGTTTTTCTTTCGCGATCTCGTCTTCCCGATCATCAGCAAGAGCGCTGATAAACTCGATCAATGTCACTTCGTCCGAGACTGCGTGGAGCTTCCTAATTTGATTGGATGGCAGTGATTTCATTAATAATATTTTTGCCTAATATTAAAGAAAGGGAATGTGGGCGAACTTTCAAGCGGAAGGATTAAGGGTGCATGGCATCGCTCGAATGGCACTATTTTTACAGCAGTTGTAGTTGTTATCAGTCTTGCCAACCTACTGTTATTCGCAGGAGAACACAATCGGTATTTTCTCCCGTAAATAATTCAAGTACTGTATTCAGAATCAGAGGGAGCGGAGTTTGGCCTACCTGCTCGCGAAGGTCTGTTACCTACTCGCGAAGGTCTGTTATCCGCTCGCGAAGGTCTGTTATCCGCTCGCGAAGGTCTGTTATCTGCCCGCGAAGGTCTGTTACCTGTTCGCGAAGGTCTGTTATCTGCTCGCGAAGGTCTGTTACCTGCTCGCGAAGGTCTGTTACCTGCTCGCGAAGGTCTGTTACCTGCTCGCGAAGGTCTGTTACCTGCTCGCGAAGGTCTGTTACCAGCTCGCGGAGGTCTGTTACCTGCTCGCGGATGTCTGTTACCTGCTCGCGAAGGTCTGTTACCAGCTCGCAAAGGTCTGTTACCTACTTGCAAAGGGCTGTTACCGGTCTGCAAAGACCTGTTACCGGTCTGCAAAGGTCATCCCGGGTCCGTGTAAAGGTTGTCACAACGCTCGGTACCCCTCGGTGCCTATCGAGGTCATCGGGTTGTAGTAAGAAGCACGGGTATCTTGTCCGTGGGTAATCCTGCGATCGTCAAAGGACGGGAACAAGGGTGTGATGCCCATGCGACGCCAGAGCCATTGGCTTTCTCCCAAGGCACCATGACTTCTACACACACCGAATTCTACCACAGCCCATGCATTATTCTGGCCAAGGATTGGTAATTTTAGCAAAAGTGAATTTTATTATGGATAAAGTACTTCTTGGCCAGGCAGCAGCCCAGGCACGTGGGTTGGCGATTGATGCGGTTCATGCATGCAGTTCCGGACATCTCGGATTGCCCCTTGGGGCGGCGGAGATCGGTGCGGTGCTCTTCAGTGATACGCTTCGCTTCAACCCGTCGGTGCCACGCTGGATCAATCGCGACCGCTTCGTTCTGAGTGCGGGCCATGGCAGCATGTTTATCTATACGTGGCTGCACCTGGCTGGCTACGATTTGTCGCTCGATGAGGTGAAGGCTTTCCGCAAGCACCATAGCAAGACGCCGGGGCATCCCGAGTTTGGCGAGACCGATGGTGTGGAGTGTACCACGGGGCCGCTGGGCCAGGGAGTGGGGAATGCCGTTGGTATGGCCGTATCGGCCAAGATGGCGGCGGCGCGCTTTAATACGCAGGAGCATCAGATTCTTGACTACAAGGTGGTCGCTCTCGCCGGGGATGGCTGCTTGCAGGAGGGTGTGGCTGCCGAGGCGGCTTCGTTCGCCGGGCATTTCGGACTGGATAATCTCATCCTTATCTACGACTCGAATGATGTCACGCTGGACGCGATGGCTTCGGCCACGCAGAGCGAGGATACGGCGCTGCGGTTCACGGCTTGTGGGTTCGAAGTACAGACCATTGATGGGCATGATTTTGACTCGATTGCCAACGCCCTCGCCCATGCCTATGCGGCGAAGAGCGGGAAGCCTCAACTGATTGTGGCGAAGACCATCATCGGCAAAGGGATTGCCGAGGTCGCCGGTACGGCCAAGGCCCATGGCGAAGGCGGAGCGAAGTTCTCCGACAGCGCACGCAAATCTCTCGGGCTGCCGGAGGAGCATTTCTATGTATCCCCCGAGGTGCGCGCCCACTTTGCCAAGCTGAAGTCCGAGCGCGAAGACGCCTACGCCAAGTGGCAACTCACCTATGCCGCGTGGAAGTCTGCCAACCCGGACAAGGCCGCGCTCCTCGAACCTGCTGTTAACGGGGTGCGCCCTGAGGCGAATGCGCTTCTCGCAAAGATTCCGGCATTCCCGGCGGATGCGAAGATCGCCACACGCAAGGCTGGTGCGGATGTGCTCCAGCCAATCGGCAAAGAGCTACCGCTCCTCGTCTCGGGCAGTGCCGACTTGCACGGCTCCACGCTCAACTACATCGCTGGCGCGGGTGACTTTACCAAGGCCACACCCGCCGGGCGCAATATCCGCTTCGGGATTCGTGAGCACGCGATGGGCGCGATTCTCAACGGCTTCGGCTACGACGGGCTCTTCATCGCCTCGGGGGCGACGTTCCTGATGTTCTCCGACTACATGCGCCCCTCCATCCGCCTGGCTGGGCTGGCAAAGCTCCCAGTGTTCTACATCTTTACCCACGACTCTGTGGGCGTCGGCGAAGATGGCCCGACGCACCAGCCCGTGGAAGTGACCAGCTCCCTGCGCCTCATTCCCAACCTGGATGTCATCCGCCCGGGCGACCCGGAAGAGACGGCAGGCGCATTCGCCGCTGCGGTCTCCCACACCGATGGGCCGACGGCGCTAATCCTTTCGCGCCAGGCAATTCCCACGCTTAACGAAATCCCCGTGGACGTGCGCCGCGAAGGCACCCTCAAGGGTGGCTACATCGCGAAGAAGGAAACCAGCGAACTCGAAACCATCATTCTCGCCACGGGCACGGAGCTGCAGCACGCTCTCGCCGCTGCGAAACAACTCGGGTCTGGAGTGCGCGTCGTCTCCCTGCCCTCTTTCGAGCGCTTTGACCGCCAGAGCGACGAGTACCGCGAGAACGTACTGCCGAAGAACGTGCGCAAGCGCGTCGCCATCGAAGCCGGCGTGACCGATGTGTGGTACAAGTATGTGGGCCTCGGCGGGAAAGTCATCGGGATCGACTGCTTCGGGTTCAGTGCCCCCGGCGACACCGTGATGAAAGAGCTGGGTATCACCGCCGCGAACGTCGTAGCCGCCGTCAACGCCTTGAATCTGGTGTGCCCAGCCTGTGCGCGGAGAACGGGCGAGTAATTGGAATGAGAACGCGCGCTGCTTTCTTCAACGAGTACGGTGCCTTCAGCGAGTCTTCCAACCTGTCCAGAGTCTATGGCGAGGAGCAACTGGCGCGATTGCGTCAACGCGTTGACCTGCACCCGGAAGTTATCAGCCTGGCCAACTTCGAGGCACAACTTCCGGCGTTGCAGGATGTGGAAGTGATATTTTCCACTTGGGGAATGCCCTGCCTGTCCGATGCGCAAATCAGCAGGTTGCCTGCACTGAAAGCGGTGTTCTATGGAGCAGGAACGGTCCAGTCATTTGCAAAGCCCTTCCTCGCGAGAAATATAATCGTAGTGAGTGGATGGGCTGCAAATGCCGTACCCGTGGCAGAGTACACCTTCGCGCAGATCATCTTCTCCCTAAAACGAGGGTGGACGCATCTGCTCGCCATCCGGGATGCCAGAGGCCCGGGTGGGTATCGTCAGCAGAATGTTCCGGGGGCGTATGGCGCAGTGGTCGGGCTGATTGGAATGGGAATGATTGGGCGTCTCGTAGCGGAGCGCCTGAAAACAATTCAGGTGAAAGTAATTGTTAGCGATCCCTACCTGAAGCCAGAAAACTGCGCTGCACTGGGCGTGGAAGCAGTCTCATTGGAAACGCTGTTTGCCACGAGTGATGTAGTCTCGCTGCATGCGCCGAACATACCAGCCACACGCGGCATGATCACCGGAGCGCATTTTAGCTCGATGGTTAAAGGCAGTACCTTCATCAACACAGCACGCGGTGCCCTGATCCGTGAGCAGGAGATGGTGGAAGTACTGACCAAGCGCAGTGATATTACAGCTCTGCTGGACGTCACCGACCCTGAGCCGCCGCCCGAGGGGTCACCCTTGTATCATTTGCCCAATGTGATACTCACCCCACACATCGCCGGCTCGCTTGGCGCGGAGTGCCGACGCATGGCAGACTATGTCATCGCCGAGTTCGAAGCCTGGCAGGAAGGCAAGCCGCTGAAGTATTCTGTTAATACCGCGATGCTCGCTACGATGGCGTAGTGGCATAGCGGTGAGTCAGCCTTATTTGCGCGATAGCTCCAACGCGTAGCGTGTCAGCCGGGTTATCTCAGCCCAATTACCGGCGGCAATCAGTTTCCTATCGACAAACCACGACCCACCTACAGCGGCAACCATGGGAATTTTTAGATAATCGCACAGCTTTGTGGCATCGATTCCGCCCGTAGGGACGACCTTAAGTCCGGTGTGCGCAAAAGGCCCGGCCAATGCGTTCAGGTACTTCGCCCCACCAGCGGCTTCAGCCGGAAAGAACTTTAAGTACTCAAGCCCGAGTGCTCGCCCGCGCTCGAACTCGGAAGGAGTCACCACGCCCGGGATATGCGCGAGTTGTCTGGCTTGGCAGGCAGCCACGACAGCTTCGTTCAATCCCGGAGATACAGCGAAAGACACACCCAGATCAATAATCCTGGATACGCTATCGACATCGATGACTGTCCCTGCCCCCACAACCATATCTGGAAACTGACGGCATATATTAGCTATCCCTTCGAATGCCGCTGCGCTTCTCAGGGTGATTTCAATCATGTTGAGCCCGGCATCCAGTACGGCTTTAGCCAGCGGAATGGCATCCGACGCCTTCTCCAGAACTACAATCGGAAGGATTCTTTCAGTGAGGTGGAATGGTTTTACAGTCATTGAAGGAAATTATACGGCACTTTATTGTTGTACAAGAAAATACTTTAGCCTATGAAACACGCCATGGAAATGCATAAAAGCGAGCCTCCCTCTCCCCCGAGTCGGCCTTCCGAACCAGATGAATCCCCCGATCAACCGCCACGATTCGACTTCAGCGTACTTCGAGAACTGCGGAAGAAGGCGAACCTTACACTCGAAGAGGTGCATAAGCTGAGTGGTGTCTCCATCGCCGCCATTTCTAAACTGGAGCGCAACCAGACACCGACAGCGGACCTGGACACCCTTTACCGGCTGGCTCGGGCCTTTGGCCTGCACGGGGCCGACCTGCTGGCGCTTGCGGAGTTCCCCATGGCCGTACGCAAGAAGGCGCAGAGCTATAAATCAAATGGCTTTGATTTCCGTAAGCTCTCACACGTGAATCTGGATGTATTCATGGGTACAGCCAGCAAAGGCGCTATAACCTCTCGTCCTGAAATCCATCATGATGAGCATGAATACTGCTGGGTGCTTGATGGGCAGCTTCGGCTAACACTCGCCCACGAAACGATGGAATTGAAAGCAGGGGAAAGCGTCTGCTTCGATGGGGCACAACCCCACAGCTATGAAGCTATAACAGCTATTTCCGTGTTGATCATACACCTGCGCAAACAACTCCGCTACGAGCAATGATATCCATAGATTCCGCCCTTTCTGCAAACTCGCTCGGGCCAGACCTCGATCGTTTCTGGCTCCACTCCGGGAATAAGCTTCGTCTCATTGCACGAGACTACGACGAATCCAAGGGCGCCCCCGTCTTCACTGCCGCCGGGAAGTACACATCCCGCGGTTGGACAGAGTGGACGCAAGGGTTTCAGTTTGGCTCCGCGCTACTCCAGTATGACGCCACTGGGGAAACCGAGTTTCTCGAGTACGGGCGCACCCAGACACTGAATCGCATGGCACCGCACATCAGCCACTTCGGAGTGCATGACCACGGATTCAACAATTGCTCCACCTATGGCAATCTGCATCGGTTACTGGTTGAAGGACGGATTCCCCATAACGGATGGGAACTCGCCACGTACGAACTCGCTCTGAAATTGTCAGGCGCAGTGCAGGGCCGGAGATGGACGTCACTGCCCCAGGGCGGATTCATGTACTCGTTCAATGGTCCACACTCACTTTTTGTGGATACCATTCGTACTTGTCGCGTGCTGTTCTACAGCCATCTACTCGGCCATCAAAGCCGGGAAGAGAACGACCGTCCTGTATGTCTGGCCACCCGGGCACTCCAGCATGTCATGGCAACCGCGCGATATGCCGTGTACTACGGAGAAGGCAGGGATGTGTATGACGTGCGCGGTCGGGTGGCTCATGAAAGCGTGTTTAACACCAACGATGGCGCCTACCGTTGCCCAAACTCGCAACAAGGGTACAGTGCCTTTAGCACTTGGACCCGAGGTCTGGCCTGGGCGATGCTGGGTTTTGCCGAGACGCTCGAAATACTCCCGCTCCTTGGAGAGGCAGTGTTCGAGCCCTTAGGCGGACGTAACAGCGTGGTAGAATCGTGCTTAAGAGCAGCGCAAGCCACCTGCGATTTCTACACGCAGAATACGTCACCCTGTGGGATACCGTATTGGGATACAGGCGCACCGGGGTTGGTGCATCTTGGGGACTATCTTAACCGCCCTGCAGACCCGTACAACAATTTCGAGCCTGTGGACTCCTCAGCAGCAGCCATCGCCGCTCAGGGATTACTCCGACTTGGCAAATACCTCGGCGTAAACTCGCAGCTTGGCGAGCGCTACTGGCAGGCAGGACTGACGGTGGCTAAAACCCTGTTGGGAGAGCCATACATCAGCACTGACCCAGACCACCAAGGCTTGTTACTACACACAGTTTATCATCGTCCCAATGGCTGGGATTACATTCCACCCGGGGCAACAGTGCCACGCGGGGAAGCTTGCCAATGGGGTGACTATCATGTCCGCGAACTCGCTCTCTATCTTTGCCGTGAAGCCACAGGGGGCAGCTACTATTCTTACTTTAGTGCTTTCTCCAAATGAGTGCGTGCCCCCTGCTCGACTACTCCCGACTCTGCATCCATACCGCCACAACAAAACCATGGAATCTGGAAACAGCCTGCACGGAGTATGCACGTGCCGGTGTGCGTGGAATAACTGTGTGGCGCGATGCCCTGGAAGCCTGCGGTCCGATGCGCGCTGCAAGCGTGATCAAATCCAGCGACCTCGAAGTCGTATCCCTTTGCCGTGGCGGGTTCTTCACGCACGGATCCGTGCTGGAGCGCCAACGTGCATTGGATGATAATCGCCGGGCGATTGAGGAAGCCCACATCATTGGAGCCCCATTGATAGTGTTGGTTTGCGGAGCCAGACCCGGGCAACCGCTCTCAACATCCCGGGAGCAGATCGCGGATGGCATCGCTGCCATATTGCCAGACGCCGTGGCCGCCGGGGTAAAGCTCGCCGTCGAACCCCTTCACCCCATGTATTCTGGTGACCGCTCCGCCATCAATACTCTGAAGCAAGCCAACGACCTTGCCCTGCTATTTCCCCCGGACAGTGTTGGTGTGGCAGTGGATGTTTATCATGTGTGGTGGGATGATACTCTGCCTGATGAATTGGCGCGTTGTGGTCGGAATAAACGGCTGTTTGCCTTTCATGTCTGCGACTGGAAGCTGGATACGAACCACATCCTTCTAGACCGTGGATTACCCGGTGAAGGCTGCATCCCCATCCGCGCCATACGAGCCCAGGTGGAGCAGGCAGGCTTTACCGGGTTCATTGAAGTGGAAGTATTCTCACAACGCCTCTGGGCGATGGATCAGGGCACCTCGCTCACCCATATTTTACACAGTTACCGCAATCACGTCTGATTCTCTTTCAACTTATGAGCACTCAAGAAACCGTACATACCGTGGGCATCATCATGAATGGTGTCACCGGCCGCATGGGAAAGAACCAGCACCTACTGCGCTCCATCTGCCCGATTATCAAGCAGGGAGGCGTTCGCGTAAGCTCCACGGAGCGCATCATGCCCCGTCCGATACTGGTCGGGCGTAACTCTGTAAAACTCAAGGAACTCTCTGCCCTTAGCGGAATCGAGGACTGGACCACCGACCTGAATGCCACGCTGGCGGATCCCGATTACTCGATTTACTTCGACGCACAAGGCACACTTCAGCGTGCTGAATCGGTTCGCAAGGCCGTTGACGCCGGCAAACACATCTATTGTGAAAAGCCTACTGCTATAGATACAGCCACGGCACTAGACTTGTTCAAGTACTGTGAACAGGCAGGTGTGAAGAATGGGGTTGTCCAGGATAAACTCTGGTTACCAGGCTTGATCAAATTGCGCCGATTGATTGAGACCGGCTTCTTTGGGAAAATTCTCTCCGTGCGTGGAGAGTTTGGTTACTGGGTGTTTGAAGGCGACACTGTGCCCGGGCAACGCCCTTCATGGAACTATCGCAAGGAGGAAGGCGGAGGCATAATCATCGACATGCTCTGCCATTGGAGATACGTCCTCGCCTCACTCTTCGGAGAGGTGAGAAGTGTGAACTGTCTGGGTGCCACACATATACCCGTGCGTATCGATGAAGCAGGAAAGCCCTATACGTGCACTGCGGATGATTCCGCCTACACGACCTTCGAATTGGATGGAGGTGTCATTGCCCATATCAACTCATCCTGGGATGTCCGGGTGCGGCGGGACGATCTCCTCACCTTGCAAGTGGATGGCACGAAGGGTTCCGCTGTAGCCGGTTTGCGCAAGTGCTGGTTACAGCACTACGGTATGACTCCACGGCCGGTATGGAATCCGGATGTGGACCAGCCAATTAACTTTTTCAGTAACTGGGCTGAAGTCCCCGACCAGGAAAGCTATGACAATGCATTTAAAGCACAGTGGGAGCTGTTCCTAAAGCATGTTGTACTCGGTCACCCGTTCCCGTGGACATTGCTCGAAGGCGCAAAAGGAGTGCAACTCGCAGAGGCAGGTCTGACAAGCTGGGCCAAGCGCGCGTGGATCAATGTACCTGCTTTGAAAAGCTAGTATAACTATTCAAATTATGAGCAAACCCATAGCACTCATTACAGGCGGCAGTCGTGGCATCGGTTTCGGTGTCGCGCAAGCCCTGGCCCTGCAAGGCTACGACTTGGCGATAAATGGACTACGCACCGCTGAGGAGGCATCAGCAGCCATCGAATCCCTGCGCACACTCGGGGCTCGCGTGGAATACTGCCGTGGAGACATAAGCTGCGCGACTGATCGCAAGGCAATTCTGGACACGGTTCGTCAACAATTCGGAGCGCTTCATCTGCTTGTAAACAATGCCGGTGTGGCACCCAAGGTACGCAACGACATCCTTGAGATGGAAGAAACAAGTTGGGACTTTGTGATGAATTGCAACTTGAAAGGCCCATTCTTCCTTACCCAGGCAGTTGCGAACTGGATGATTCGACAGAAGCAGTTGTCACCAGATACCTGTTTTTCCATCATTACCATCACCTCAATCAGCGCAACAGTAGTCTCCACAAACAGGGGAGAATATTGTGTCTCCAAAGCAGGGCTGGCCATGGTCTCCCAACTCTTCGCAACCCGCCTCGGCGAACACGGCATCGCCGTTTACGAAGTGCGCCCCGGTGTCATCAAGACCGACATGACGACCTCTGTTTCCTCAAAGTACGACAAGCTACTAGCCGAGGGTCTCTGTATTCAAGGACGCTGGGGACTACCCGAGGACGTAGGCCGCACCGTGGCCTCTCTCGCAAGGGGCGATCTTCCCTACTCGACGGGACAAGTGATTATGGTGGATGGCGGGCTGACTGTGCCGCGATTGTAGTTCGTGGAACGATCACGCTAAAGCATACAACAAGGTCACGATCATAGGCTTATGGCGGCCATTGTACCCGAAAAACGAAGTTGAAGAAGCTGAAACACAATGAAAGGCACTATCTAATCAAAATGGGCATGGTCCGGGCATAGGCTATCCACCATCATTGTCGTGACGATCAACGAACACGGCACCCGTGTCTTGTTATTGTGTTA
>JANRLC010000048.1:0-66808 GCA_033762955.1 Verrucomicrobiota bacterium
GTGTTGAAGGGCAAGACTATGTTGGTTTTGCCTTCGGTTAAGGGCGTTTCACCCATGGTTGAGAATGGCACCTACAGCACCACAACTTCGAAATGCACTGGGACAGTGGTGTGGGACGCATGGGACTTAAGGTGCATCAGCCTAGATGTGTTCTACTTCTGCACTCTGCCTCCTGAAATCTGGAATCTGGAATCTGAAATCTGTAATCTGGAATCTACCTTCCGCCCCTTGTTCTTCAAGAGTAGGCTTGCTCTGAACGGGAGTGGCGGGTACACCTCATCCCTTTGTATGAATAAAGGACAGCCAGAACCGCTTGTACACGATGGCCAGGGCTTTCGAATCGGGATCGTTGCCGCGCGCTATAACCAGGACTTGGTGGATGCATTGATTGTGAGTGCTTTCATCGTACTGCGAAAGGCAGGAGTGGCCGCCGAGGATATCGAGACTGTCCGTGTCCCGGGCTCACATGAACTGCCCTACGCGGCCCGAATGCTCGCCGCTACAGGCCAGTTCGACTGCATCATCGCACTCGGTGTGGTTTTGGAAGGCGAGACCAGCCACGCACGCATTATTGGCGAAGGTACGGTGAACTCCTTCATGCGAATCATGGAAGAGTGGGAAGTGCCGGTGATTAATGGCATCGTCACTGCGAACACGCTGGAGCAGGCGGAGTTACGCTGCAAGGGCAACATTAATCGTGGTGGGGAGTTTGGTGCCGCAGCACTCGAAATGGCTGCGGTGAAGCTCAATCTCACCGCCCGCCTGGATGAAATCTATGGCGAGGATGATGAGGATGATGATGAGGATGTCCTCGGCAAAGACTGGAAGAAACTTCTTGGCGAAAACGATGACAACGAACCGTGGAAATCATGAGTAAGGGCTACACCAATCGCCGCGCCAACCGCGTGGCTGCAATGCAATTTCTTTACATGTGGGAGGCCAACCCCCCGGATAGTATGCCGGAGGTGATGGAGCGGTTTTTCTCGAATCTCCCCATGGTCGATGAGGATGCGCTCCCTCCCCTTCCCAAAGATGCTGTGCAAGAAGCGCCCGCAGAGCAACCTGCCGGAGGTGTGCCAGTGGAGCCTGCACCGCGTCCCGCCCTCGTAGCCCCTCAACCGGTTAAGATTCAGCCTCGCGAGGACTGGCAGTTCGCCGAGGAGCTGGTGTTGGGCGTCATTGAGCATCTGGAGGAGATAGACGAAATCATACGCTCCCACACCCGGAACTGGGACTTCAAGCGGATTGCGCGGATAGACCTCTCCATTCTCCGGCTCGCGATCTATGAGATGCTCCACCGCAAGGATGTGCCGCCTATCGTTTCCATTAATGAAGCCATCGACCTCTCGAAACTCTACTCGAATGCCGATGCCAAACGCTTCATTAATGGTATCCTCGACCAGTTTAAACTCCGCCTTAACCGCCCGCTTCGCGACGCCTCTAAATAGTCTGTAATTGTTAGATGGCTGGCTGCCGCAAAGGTGGCACCCTCTCTTGTGGCATCGCACCCAGCCAACCAGCCCGCACTACACAATCCGTATTCTCATGTTTTCCATCTTCAACAAGTTCAAAGAGGGGTTCAAGAAGACCGCGCCCACACTCTTCAAGGCGTTTGATAAAGTGGGGCAGCTCTTCGCCGGGCGCAAACTGGATGCCGCCTCGCTGGAGGAGCTGGAGGAGGCGCTTTATACGGCAGACTTTGGGGTGGAAACAGCGAACGAGATTCTCGAAGAGATTAAGAAGGCGTTCCGAGCAGAGAAAGACTTCCACGGCAAGGAGGCCGCCCGCATCGGTGCCGCAGTGCTGAAGCGCGTGCTGGCCGAGGCTGAGGGGAAGTTCCAACCCAGCCAGGTGACGCATAATCCCGAGGTTATAGCTCTTATCGGGGTTAATGGCTCTGGCAAGACGACCACCGCCGCGAAGCTGGGTTATCTCTGCAAACAGGACGGCTTCCCCGCTGTACTGGGTGCGTGCGACACTTTTCGCGCCGCTGCGAATGAGCAGATCAAGTCCTGGAGCGAACGCCTCGGCCTCGAGCTCGTGTCCAGCCAGCATGGGGCAGACTCCGCAGCCGTTGCCTTTGATGCGTACAGCGCTGCGGTCAGCCGGGAGCGTCGGATTCTCATACTGGATACTGCGGGTCGTCTGCACACGAAGCAGAACTTGATGGAAGAGTTGAAGAAGATACGCCGCGTGTTGCAGAAGAAAGATGCAAACGCTCCGCACCATCGCTGGTTGGTACTAGACGGCTCCATCGGCTCGAACTCCATCGAGCAAGCCCGCGTATTTCACCGGGATTTCGATCTCACCGGACTAATTATTACGAAACTCGACGGCACCAGTCGCGGCGGCGCACTCGTGGGTATTTACCGGGAGTTCAAGCTGCCCATCTTTTTCGTAGGTCTCGGCGAGAAAGAGGAGGACCTCCAGCCTTTCAACGTGGACAACTACGTCAACGCTATCTTTGGGATAGAGGAGTAGATGGAAGAAGGAAGAAGGCAGAAGAGTAGTCAGTAGTTAGTAGAGAGTAGGAAAAGCAGAAGCATTGTTTGTCCATCCCTGTCCATCCAGACCTACTACCTACTCAAACACCACGCCGAGCTTCATAAAGGTATCCGGCGGTGTAAGCAGACTGAGAACGGTGAGCCCATCGTCCCGCAGGTCGTAGTAGTAGGCGGGGTGCGTCAGTACTCCATTATATTTCAGCCATCTGTGGGAGCGCATGTCTCCATAAAGGCCATCGTCGCAGCGAATCAGTGAACACCAGCCACCTTCGCGGGGTAGGAGAGTGATGTGCTGTGGGTACTGTGTGCACAGTTCGCGTAGAAACGTATCATTGGTGGTGAGTCTGGCGTTGATTTGTCGTTGCAGATCATGGCGGGTGTTGAGTAACGCCCCCGCGGCATGCTGCACCGGTGCCCCCGCAGAAAGGTAGAAGTCTGCGATATACTCCAGTCTTGCCAGGGCGTCATAGACCAAATGAAGGGGACCATACACGGCCACCCACCCGAGTTTCATTTGAGGTAAGCCGCAGACCTTCGAGAGCCCGTTGAGCACAAAGGTTAATGCCTTTCGCCTAGGCTCTCGTGTGCGTGTGGCGCCGGCGGCCGGGAAGTCGTAGAATACCTCGTCCACTATCAGAGCAAATCCATGCTCCGCTGCCAACTCTTCCAGTAGGTCATAGTCCTCTGCGTGCAAGTAGTTCCCCGTTGGATTGCTGGGGCTAATAACCACCAGCGCACGTGTGCGCACCGAGATGGCTGCCGCCAGGCGGTCGAAGTCGATCCTCCAGGTCTGTGCATTCTGGGAAAAGGTCAACCGGTACCGCACGGCGACCAGTCCCTCAAACTGCGCGAGAAACTCCACCAACGGGTAGCCCGGCGTGGGGTAGAGCACCTCATAGCCCGGCTTAGCCAGCAGCTTGAAGAGCAGCGCGTAAGCCTCGCTCGTGCTCGCGGTTAGCAGAATGCGATCCGCCGGCATGCTCCACCCGCGCTCCGCGTAGTAGCGGCTCACCGCCTCGCGCGCACAGAGCAACCCTCGCGCCGTCGGCTCATACCGCAGCGCAGCGGGATTCGCAAATGCTTCCATAATCGCAGCCTCATCGTAAACAAACCCCGCTGCCGTTGGGTTCGTCTCAATGAGATCATAGATTATACCTCCTATTTTCCGACGCTGGTTAACAGCATCGGTCAACGGATTCTCCTCACCACTCCATTCAACACGGTTTCCAAACATGCTGTCAGCATGGACGAACACTCATCCGCTGGCAACAGGAAGTAATGAGGACTGTGGCACCAACTGCCAACTGCCTTCTGCCTTGTCAACTTTGTGCCTACTTCTACATCAGAAATGGCGTCCCGTAGGGGATTCGAACCCCTGTTTCAAGGTTGAGAACCTTGAGTCCTGACCGGGCTAGACGAACGGGACGTTTTCGCAGACGTAGCGTAAATCCGGAAAGATTGCCTTGTCGAGAACAATAGCTAGGTTATCGCCACTATGAAACTCCCCGTCTCCATTATCAACGCCTTCACCCAGCGGGTATTTGGTGGAAATCCCGCCGCCGTTTGCCCGCTGGAAACTTGGCTGCCAGACGCCACGCTACAAGCCATTGCCGAACAGCATAACCTTGCCGAGACGGCATTCACTGTGCCACTAGACGCCCCCGGCAGCTACCACTTGCGCTGGTTTACCCCTGCGGTGGAAGTGCCCCTGTGTGGTCACGCCACGCTCGCTGCCGCGCACGTGCTATTTGCAGCCCATCCCACCCTGGAAACACTCCGCTTCCATACGCTTAGCGGGTGGCTGACTGTGATACGCGCCGCTGACCGGCTCACCCTCGACTTCCCAGCCCGCACACTGGTGCAACCAGCGCCCAAGCCCGTCGTAGATGCCCTCTTTCCAAGCGCACTGGAGGCATGGGTGGATTCTGCAACGAACCTCTTCGTAATCCTTCCTACAGAAGCCGCCGTAAAGGCACTCACTCCAGACCTGCCGCTCCTCGCGCGGCACCCCTACCACGGCGCCATCATCACCGCACCCGGAGACACCGTGGATTTCGTCTCCCGCTTCTTCGCCCCGGCCCTCGGCGTCCCGGAAGACCCCGTCACCGGCTCCGCACACTGCACACTCACCCCTTACTGGGCCACCCGGCTCGGTAAACCCACACTCACCGCCCGCCAAGTCTCCCGCCGTGGCGGCGAACTCTGGGTCCACTCCGCAGGTGAGCGCGTGCACATCAGCGGCCATGCCCGTACCTACGCCACCGGCATCATAGACCTGCCCGAGCTGGCCTAGCCCGCCAACAACGCACCCATCTAGTCACGCCGAAGCGCCGTAAATCTTTCGATTCACGGCGTCTTCAGCGGAAATTGGTGCTCGAGGGGGGACTTGAACCCCCACACCTTTCGGCATACGCACCTCAAGCGTACGTGTCTGCCATTTCACCACCCGAGCATTGCTACTATTGCTTTACGCAATTGAGGAAGCGGCGAATTAAAGGTTTTGCCACCCGGGGAAGCAAGCATTTTTTCAGGAAACCCAAAATGCAAGCGCTATGCTGCGTGACCCCGGTGCATCCGCAGGGGGTCACATGCAAGAATCCAGCAAACAAAGACTAGTTAACGCACCATCGCTCCAGTGCACGACCCCTTGCAGAACAGCTCCAACACCCATCAGACCAACTTCAATCCCACTAATCCCATTTCTATGACACACAACAGGTGACCAAAGACCTGAAAAAGGGTTGAAAACACATCATTTGTAAAAAATGACACCATTTACCCCACACTTTACCCCTGCAAAGGCAACAATAACACCTGCAAAGGAAAACTTTGGACGTGTGAATGCTTTTATAACACGATGGAATGCTTTTCCAGGACCTCGGAATGGTATCTTTGGACCTGTTTTGCAAATTATTGACACCGGGAACACATTGAGCGGACCTGTTTTACATATCCCAAGACCTATTGGCCCACGCTTTGCCCCTTTTTTACAATCAATTAGACCTATTAACGTTTGGGTTAGGCCCTTTTTACAATTTCGCAGGCAAAATCGCTCCTCCCGCGGTCCTATTCGCGCCTCATTTGGGCATAAATGCCCATTTCTTTTACAAATCACTCCCTCTTTTTTACAAGAAGCGCGTATTTCAAGCATCCTGCTTCAGGAGAGTGGTGTAAGCATCGCTTGCGCACCAAACACGCTATCTCATAAGCTCCCCGCACACCTCTTTCCCCACTCAGCCGCCTCCTCGACGATACCCGCGACACCGACTACTCGCTAAGAATTAACACTCGACACCTTACCGTCGAATTTCGCACAGTGTGGTGATGAAATATATCACGATACTCCCCTTATGTTGTCTATTATTTGTCGGTGCCCCTGTTGCACAGGCAGAAGCCCCTGCTGCTCCACCAGCGGTAAAAAAGGAAGACAAGTCCAGCGTATTACATATTCCCCCGATACACGTACCCAACGAAATCATCAGTTCGCTGAAAATTATCGAAGCGACGAAAGTGCAACTCGCCACCATGCGAAGTCTCCCTGAGGACGAACTATTTCTCTACCTCGCGTTAAACGAGGATTACATACAAGAATTTCGCTACATACACTTCACCAATCAGGATGCCAAACTAATGATCGATCGCTCTCGCACGGAAGGCGTGCCGGAAACCAATCGCGAGTATCTGATGTATGTTGAGCAATATGAAGGCGGCCTCAAGCGCATGCGTTATTTAGCTCAACGCATTATGACCAGCAAAGAGATACAGCTCTCGATCGAGGAGAAAGCTCTAGCGGCCGTGCTGAAACGTTTAGGCGTCGAAGACCCCAAATAGGTGTTTGTAGTTCGCCTTGCCACCCCGTTGGAGTTCCTCTGCTTCAGCAGGTTCTCGTCATCGGCGTCAATCGCGTCAGTAAGGTCAATCAAGTCAACGTCACACACACACACCCACTGCCCAACAAGCTGAAGGCGCAGACATCCCGAAGTCATGGGCTCTATTCATTTCCCACGACCTTAGCGCGTCTGAACCTAGTAGGTTGGCCTCTCAGTCTTGCCGTTGTCTGACCCCTCTTGATTACCTTCCTTATCTTCCTCACTACCGACTAGCAGTTGTATTACTGCATCTTTAAAGCTAGCCAAATCGCTGTAGGCTACCGGACCATAATTGGTGCGTCCTTTGTTCTCTGCGAACCACTCGCAGAGGCAGGCCTTTATGGACTTGTCGGGAAAGGCCGTGGTCATTTCCAGTGTGATATAGCGCGCGGTCTCTCCCAAATCGACAATTGCTGCATGGTAACAAAGCGGCATGTCTTTGGGCTCAGGAAAAGTAAGGAAGATAATATCTGGAATTTTATCTCCATCCCCCGCCAGGAGTTCAACCGAGACCCCATTCCAGTCGTACATATTCCTGAACATACTCCCCTTGCCAAATGCCGCGAGAGAGCGATCAGCCTTTATAACCTCTACAAAATCCGCATGTTTCAGTACCATATCACGAATTAGTCTATGCTGTGCGTAATAAGCCTTCTCAAAAACATAAACCCATCGCTTGCCGTATGGACCAGTGGGAATTTCAGGTTGGGTTGCAACAGATGGACGGTTCCCAGTAGTAGTTTCGCAGCCAGTGACCGCGAACAGTAGGCACATCAGGAGCAGCGGGGAGAATAGGATGCGGCTTTTCATCGGAGAAGTTAACGACCCAACCCATGATTTATTTGGTCGTCTTGCAAACCATTTCCAGTGTTTCGAAAGACGGATGACCAGTTATTGCAGCCGCTACCTGAGTACGCGGCCCGTTTAGCCTGCTATGCTGCAACCGAACTTTCCGAACCGGAGACCGGCGCACCCAGGAATGAGATAGGTCACAACCACTGGGGCCCTTTGGGGTTGATCCGCCCCAACGAGGCCAGGCGATAATTACGGCAAATCCTGTCGTCCCGTGCAGACATCCTGCTGTCTGCACGCAAAGAAAGAGAATTTCAGCGAACCCCGGGAAGTAGAATGAACACTTGAGGACTGTGATCGAGGTGCTATGCACTCCATGCAGCGCCAACGGCGCGACCTTATACCAGCCTGGGCCATCGGCCCAGGTTCGTACCAATATATACAGGATCGCGAGCGCTGAAGGCGCGGAACCAGCGGGATGTACACCATCCCCTGAGAACGCCAACGATTCGTTGTCTTTTTACCAACCACTGCCGACGGGGACGACAGCACTCCCGGCACTCACACATAAACGCTCCCCCCAGAAGCCTCCCCATGGGAACGCCGACGTCCTCGTCGGCAGTGGCTGAGCCTTCGGCGCGAAGAAGGCACTCGTTTTAGTCACTAGACTGGCCGTGCATCTCCAATGACTTCGAGTTGTACGCCCTGCATTTGACCCCAAATCCAGCATTGACACCCCCCATGCCAATCCTAATTATCCACAGCTTACATCGATCCGAAGTCCACAACAAGGATCGCACCAACACAGGCTAGGCAAGTGTTGTTCTCCAATTTTATATGGTGGTAGTAGCTCAGTTGGTTAGAGCATCGGTTTGTGGAGCCGAGGGTCGCGGGTTCGAATCCCGTCTTCCACCCCATTAATTTCCTCTCGGGAAAACGTCCCCGCCTTGGGCAACAGTCCACCGGCGTAGATCCCGATGTACCGGAATCGCCTAAGTCGCTGACAGCAAAGGCTTACGCAGCCACCACTGCATAACCGGGTTCTCTCAGTTTCGCACGTCCAAGACGCAGCGAACATCAGCAGGAACGCTTATCGTGAAAATCTCGCCCATGTCTCTCAGATTCATCTGCGAGAGCCAAAAGCTTAAGCAACTGTTTCGCTGCCATGGGTTATCCTCATTGAACTCAAATCAGAACTGAGATTTTGGCTCAGGTAATAATATATTCACACAACCTTGTAATTAAAAAGGAAGATTACCGCTTGGCGTGTTTCCGGGGATGTAACTATAATGTACTTCATCGGCAGTAAACCACCAAGAGTACGGCAGACAATTACAGCACATGGTCAAGAAGCAAATGCAATCCAGACCGACAGCAATTGTATGTAATTATTAACAAAAACCTCAACTTATGTCGGCTGCATATTTGCAGCTTGAAATTAACTGTTGGGCACCTTTGGAAACACCATTATGCATGACCATATTCTAAAATCATGGCTTGGCGATATACCACCATTCAATGACGAAATCGGTCACAAGACGGGGATTGTCAGCCCGGCCTGGAACGTTGATCATGCGGAAATGTATCCGACAATCCCGCTCGATCACGCCACCATCCGCATGGTTGGATCCGCCGAAGTGCTGCTTACGTATGCGATGCCCGGGCATCCGCCGCTGGCCATCGCCCCACCATGCTGGTCGCTCGACGACCGCGAGGTGGTCGGCGCTGTCGCTTGCTGGCGAACCGGCGAGCAGCGCGACCTGCCCAACGGCTGCCGCGAGAGCGCGTGGAGCGGCGACCTTGTTCAGGCCCCCGGCCACCGCCTCGAGCTGACCCTGCGCTGGGCGGCCGACGATCCGGTGGTGCGCTTCCGCTTACGGCTGCACGGCCCCGGCCAATTGACCAAGCCCGAGGGCCGCGACCGGCTGCGCTTCCTCGCCTGCGACCTCGCCGACGCCGGCGACGTGACGCTCGTCGAGCTGTCGGCGTTTAATGAGCTGACCCACAGCTACCAGCCGGTCGAGCGCGAGCTACAGACCGGCGTGCACGAGATGGGACCGATCGTGGTGGCGAGTCGTGGCGGGCAGTCGCTCCTGCTCGCTTACGAGCACGGCTCGCAGGCCAACGAGGCCTTCCTCGCCTACGTCCGCGACGGCGACCAGCTTCGCCTCGACGCGGTGCAGGGCACCTACTGCTGCGGCGATCCCCTGCCGTGGACCTCGCCGTGGCTCGAGGTCGCGACGGTGGCCGGTGACCGCGACCAGCTCGCCCGCGCCTACCGCCGCTTCGTCCTCGACCACCTCGCCCTGCGCCCGGCGACACGGCGGCCGCTGATCTGCTACAACACCTGGAACCGCCAGGAACGAGCCAAGCACTGGGAAGGGAAGCCGTACCTCGCCGACATGAACGAGGCGCGCATGCTGCTGGAGGTCGGCATCGCCGCGCGCATGGGCATCGACGTCTTCGTCCTCGACACCGGCTGGTACGAGAAGACCGGCGACTGGCGGACCTCGCGCGAACGCTTCCCGCGCGGACTCGATCCGGTGAAGGCGGCGCTCGACGCCAACGGCATGCGCCTCGGCCTGTGGTTCGGGCCGCTGCACGCGGCGCTCAGCTCGCAGGCGCGGGCCGCGCACGAGGACTGCCTTATCTGCAGCCACGGCAAGCCGTGGGACGCGCATCCGGTGTGGGAGACCGAGGCGAGCCAGAATCTGTGCCTCGCTTCGCGCTGGGCCGAGGCCTTCGCCGACGAGCTGATCCGACTGCACCGTGAGACCGGGGTCACGGTGTTCAAGTGGGACGCCATCGGTCAATGGGGCTGCGATGCGCCGGGGCACCGCCACGGCGGGACCGAGGCAACGCGCGAGGAGCGCGCCGCGCGCTACGCCTATCTCCTGCCGCTGGCCATGGCCGAGGTGGTCGAGCGCCTCGCCGAGGCGGTGCCGGAGGCGATCGTCGACTTCGACGTCACCGAGGGCGGCCGCGCCGTCGGCCTCGCATTTCTCGCCTCGGGGCGCTACTTCCTGATCAACAACGGGCCGTACTTCGCCAACTACGACCTGCCCAACGCGGTCGACGGCAACAGCAACATATTCCTCGGCCTCGGCCAGACCCGGGCGATGATCTGCCGTCAGAGCTACGCCTACGACCGCTGGCTGCCGGCCAACCTCACCCTGGTCCACTACCTGCCGGACGATCCGGCGCCGGCGGCGAGTTCGTGGACGAGGCCCAACGCCGCCGTCGATATCCTCGAGGTCACGCTGGCCTCGGTGGTGCTCGGTCACAACGGCTTCTGGGGCGACCTGACGGCGGTGTCGGAGGCCGGGGTGGCACGCATCCGCGCCGTCCTCGAACGCTGGCGCACGGTGCGCGACGCGGTCACCCGGGCGCAGCCGCGGCGCATCGGCGCTCCGGGCATGGCGCCGGAGATCCACGAGAAGCTGCACGACGGGCGCGGCGTGGTCGCCATCTTCGCCGCCCAGGCCGGCGCCTGGGAGCACGTCACCACCGGGCCGGTGGCGCAAGCCGACTGGGCCATGCCGAGCGTCAACGGCGACACCATCATCACCCGCCTGCCCGACGGACGGGCGCGCATCCGCGCCGTGTTCCGCGCGCCCGGGGCGCGGCTGGCGGTGTTCGGCTGAGCGGTACTGGGTGGGTTTGCGAAACCGCATCCCCGCCCTATGCTGCGGCCATGGCGATCGAGCGTCCCATCCTCCTGGTCGGTGGCGCCCCGAGCGTGCCGGTGTACGCCGTCCGCCACCTCACCGTCGCGGCGACTGGCACCACCGCCCATATTATTAGAGTCCTCATGCGCTACATAAATCCAGACATCCTGAAGTCGTGGGAATTGAGATGAATCCTGTTTGCCTTTAAGAGCACCAACGGCGCGCACTAGCCATAGCCTGGCCAACGGCCCAGGTTTAGACTAAACAATGCCATGAGCGTTGAAGGCGCGTGTCCTACAACCCGCTGGGGACTCGCTTTCAGCGCTCCCGATCCTGTATATATATCGTTTTACCTGGGTTGTTGGCCCAGGCTGTCTTAAGGTCGCGCCGTTGGCGCTGCATGGAGAACATAGCACCTCTACCACAGTCCTCTAGGGTTCATCCTACTTCACGCAACCGCCGGGAATCCCTTTGTTTTCGTCCTGACTTCAGGATGTCTGAAATCAGGGTCAACCCTTCTTGCACCACAGGTTCCAGGAGCCGGTAGTTCATGATCCTCGTGATTCTTGAGCGGTCCATTCCAGTGATGACAGACAACTCGGCATAGTCATCGACTTTTCCCGCTGCAAGCCACTCGTCGAATACAACTGCACAGGCCATCAACCGGGCTTCGCGGGGCACTGGTTCGGCTCTGTTGCGATTGGACCGAGGGGGTGCGAATGATTGAGGAAGACAAAAAAACGGGCTAACCAATAAAGGAATAAAAACTCAGATGCGCCCGCAGATCAGAACCATTCAACATAACCTTGTCAAATCACACAAAGACTTGATAGGCTAATGGAACATGGTCTCATCAATCCTCTCCTTCATTACGGAAAATCCGGTGTATATCGTCTTGGGTTTTGCCATTTTGTTTGTGCTCTATAACTCGATTACCATTGCGCGTGGTGATCAGATTATCACGCTTGAGCGACGGTGGTTTGGGCGGCAAATGCCGGATGGGCGCACGGTGGCTCTCTCAAATGAGGTCGGTGTGCAAGCGCGGGTTCTTGGCCCAGGTTTCCACTTCCTGATTCCATTCATTTATAGAACATCGAAGTATTACTTCATCGACATCCCGCCAAACCAGGTCGGTGTTGTCCGGGCGATTACGGGCAAGCCGATTCCGTCTGGCAGCTACATGGCGAGGAGTGTCGAGTGTGATCTTTTCCAGGATGGGGAAGCCTTTCTGCGCAATGGCGGTGAAAAGGGTCCGCAACTGGCCATTCTCCCTGAAGGGCAATACAAGCTGAACCCGAAGCTCTTCGAGGTGAAGATTGTCGATGCCATCATGATTCAGGATAACGAGGTGGGCTATGTCGAGGCCATCGATGGGCAACCGGTTACCCGGGTTGGCGGGAACTTTGGTTCACCCGTTCAATGCGACAGCTTTCAGGACGCAGAAGCTTTCATTAAGAACGGCGGTCAGAAGGGACCCCAGATATTCTTCCTCGTACCCGGATTCTACCGCATCAACACCATCCTCTTTCAGGTGGAGAAGCGTCCGATTACCGAGATCAAAGGTGGTCAGATAGGGTTGGTTGAGGCGACGGATGGGGCGCGCATCCCCGAGGGCCGCCTCTTGTCCGTCAAAGTCGTAGGCCATAATAATTTCTATGATGGCGAGGCATTCATCCAGAACGGTGGCGAAAAGGGCCGCCAGCTCGATGTCCTCATGCCGGGTCGCTACCGTATCAACCCTGCGTTATTCAAAATAATCAGCGTGGTAGATTGGACGACGATTGATGCGGACCAGGTGGGGATCGTGACGATTTTAGAGGGTAAGCCTATTGTAGATTCCACGAAGATTGCCGCTGAAGAGTTACCGCTGGGTACCCATAACAATTTCCAGGACCCCGCGGCATTCCTCGCAGCTGGCGGGCAGAAGGGTTTGCAGATTCCAGTACTGCGTGCGGGTAACTACGCCATCAACCCGTGGTTCGCATCGGTTGAGAAAGTCCCCATGATTCGCGTGGATATTGGTTACTGTGGCGTGGTGACGAGTTATGTAGGGCCGGAGGGTGCTGATCTCACCGACGATGCCGTGAACGCGAAGATAGTAGCCAATGGTTACAAGGGGATATGGGCAGACCCGCTTCAGCCCGGCAAGCACCCGCTCAACACCAAGATAATGAAGGTGGACATTGTCCCCACTACACAGATTCTCCTCAACTGGGCGGACAGCCGCTCCAGTGCGCATGAGCTTGATTCCAACTTGAAGACGATCACGCTGCGCACCGCAGATGCCTTCAACGTAAACATGGATGTAAGTGTTATAATCCATATCCCGATGAAGAACGCACCGAAGGTTATTGCGAATCTCGGGTCTGTTAAGAACATGATCTCCCAGGTGCTGGAGCCCGCCATCAGCTCACACTTCCGCAACTCTGCCCAGTACATCAAGGCGCTCGATCTCTATACCGAGCGTAAAGAGCTGCAGGAGATGGCCAAAGCCCATATTGATGCGGTGCTTAAAGTTCACCACATTGACTCCAAGGACACATTGATAGCGGATGTGGTACTGCCTGCTGAGTTGACCAAGACTGTCACCAACCGGCAAATTGCAGAGCAGGAAAAGAAGACCTACGCCACGCAGAAAGAGGCGCAGGACGAACGCCGCTCCCTCGAGAACGCCACTGCTCAGGCTGCCATGCAGCCGAAGGTCGTGGAGTCCGAGCGCAATGTGGAAATCCAGAAGAACGTTGCCGAGGGCAAAGTCCGCGAGGCCGAGGGCTCCAAGGCCGCCGCCATTCTGCATGCCACCGGAGAATCCGAAGCCATCAAGCTTAAGGCCACAGCACAGGCCGAAGCCACGAAAGTCACCGCCATTGCCACGGCGGAGGCCACGGCCAAAGTCGGTAACGCCGAAGCCGAGGTCATCCTGGCCAAAGGCCGTTCGAATGCCGAAGCCTACAGGCTCGAGGTCGAGGCCATGGGCAAGGATGTCTTTGGGCAAATCCGTGTCATCGACAAGATCGCAGCCAGCAATCTCAAGCTCATCCCCGAGAACCTCGTTATCGGTGGCGGCGGCGGTAGTGGCGATAACGGTGGGCTCATGAACGGCTTCTTCGGCATCAGCCTGCTTGAAAAGCTAACAGGGCGCGGGTTCACTGTCCGAAGCGATGATACGAATACCCTGCCTCCCAAGAAGTAGGCGGAAGGTCGCAGAAGGCAGCCTGCTAAAGCAGGGTTTGTGTTTAGCTTTAGCGTAGAATTCATGGGATCCTGTCGCACCGAAGGCGCACTGGACTCAAGAGTGGTTGCGCCTTCGGCGCGGAATGTGTCCCGTTGGCCTTGGCATACGCTAAGCGCGTACCGATGTCGTGGGAATATCCAATAACCCGAATCCGCCCCGTTCTGTCTGCCTTCCTTTAATCAGCACGAAGGGACACGGCAGGCGAAACTTTCAATGCCCGACGAGTGGGACCGTAGCAGGCAACCGCAGTGATAAATGAGATAAGGAGGGTGACCAGGCTCAGGATGACTGGGTCAAAGGGATTCACTTCAAATAGTATGGCTCGCATGGTTCCACAGGTTAAGAAGCAAAGGGTTAACCCAAGAAGCAGACCAATGATCAACTGAATGCCCGTCTCTTTGCCAAGCTGCCAGATGACATGCTCGGGGCGTGCCCCCAGCGCCATGCGGATGCCTATCTCCTGGCGGCGCTGATTGACATAAAAGCTTACCACACCATACAGACCGAGGCTGGTCATAAAGATGCCGATAATCGCACTTACTACAAAGGCCTCTGAGACAACTGCCATGGAGTGCGTCTCTTGCTCGACGAAGTAGCTGGGCACATTTATTGCCATGACCGGAATTTCAGAGTCAAGAGCGGTGACAGTCTCTCGAAGGATGGCGGCCATACGGAGTGGGTCACCTGCCTTGGGGCGGATAAGGATCGTGGCGAAGTCGCGGGCACGGTCGGTGGTGGGTGTGTATATCCCACTGCCATCTCCATAACGTTGTGAAGGGCTGAGTCCGCGCATTTCCAGCGTGGGACAAATGCCGACGATAGTCATCCAGTGTTCCTTGTCCCAATCCATGCGGATTCGTTTACCCAGTGGGTTCTCTTTGGGAAAATTGGTTTCAGCGAAGCGCTGGTTGACTATGCAGACACGTTCCGTTGTGGAGATATCCGTCTCCGCGAACTCTCTCCCGTTGACGAGTGGCACGCCAAGAGTCTTGAAATAATCCGGTGAGATGGACTCGGCCCGGCAGAAGGGATAGTCCTTTTCCGATGCGTAAGTGGTGCCTTCGACTAGATAGCGCATTCCATTGATGCCGGAGATTTGGTAACGGTCGGTAATCGCTACCGAAGCGACATCGGGGTTCTCGCGTATCCGCTGACGAAGGGTACTATAGAAACGACCTCTGGAGAATTCGTCCGCATACTTTCCCTGTGTCAGGATAGTCTGGCCCATCAAGTGACTATTTAATTCGTATCCAAGCTGAATCTTGCGGGAGTTAATGATGGATTTGGTCATCAAAGCCGAGGCCACTACGAGGGTGAAACACAGGGCGATCTGAATGATCACAAGAGCACGACTGAACCGACCAATCGACCATCCTGAGCCACTGCGACCACCGTCCTTGAGTAATTCGTTGAGATTGGTATGGGCTGCCTTCCATGCTGGTAGCATTCCCGCGATGAGTCCAGCTAGTGCTGTGGTGAAAATAGTTACGATGAGAGTGAGAGGATCGATGCGCACATGCATCCAGTAGGGAATGGTATCACTCGATGAGATACTGTCGAAGATGGCACTGCTGCCATGTATGGCAAGCAGTGTCCCCAAGCCAGCACCGACCACCGCGATGAGTACACTCTCCACCAGCATCTGCGTGGCAATTGTCCATGGGCCAGCCCCGAGGGCAGCGCGAACGGCAAGCTCCCGGGTACGCGTGGATGCACGGGCGAGTAAGAGGTTCGCTACGTTCGCACACGCGGTAAACAGCAGGAGAATGGCGCTGGCAAACATGATTAAGAGCACAACTACAGTCGTGTTGTTATCTCCATAGCTGAAGTAGGCGGTGTACGGGATGATGCGGGCGGAGTTGAAATCCCCATGGGAGTCCGGGAACGTGGCGGCAAGCTGCTTCACCAAGCCATCAAGCTCGGTTTCGGCCTGTTCCAGAGAAATGCCTTCTTTCAGCCTGCCATACACCATACACATCTGGCCGTTATAGCGGTCATTGAAACTACGGTTAAGAGCCATGGCCTTGTCCAGATGGAGTTGCATGGGTTGCCAGCCATCCTCGGCCACAGGGAAGCGGAATCCATCGGGCATGACCCCGAGGATGGTCGTTGCCATGCCATTCACTTTGATGCTGCGACCCACAACCGTGGGATCCGATGAGAAATCCGATTTCCACTTATGGTAACTGAGGATAATGGTGGGTTCCGCGCCGAATTGGTCATCGGCTTCGGTAAAGTTCCTCCCATACATGGGTTGTACTTCAAGGGGTATCAGCCAGTTTGCGCTGACATAGGCGAGATTGTAGCGGTGGGCTTCTTCCCCCTGGGATACATTGCGAAACAGAAACGGACGAAATGCACACAGTGAGTCGAAACTCTTAATCTGCTTTCGCCAGTCCTCGAGATCGAGCGGTGGTACAGCGGAGAAGTTCTTGTTCCCATCCTTGTGCATGCGAAGGAGCATGTAAATCCGCTCGCCTTCTCTTACGGGCAGGTTGCTTAACAGAATGCCATTTAACATACTGAATTGCACGGTGACCATGCCGATGCCCAACGCCATGGCACCTATCGCCATGAGTGTTATGCCAGGTTGTTTACGCATCAGTTGGAGTGCGTACGTGGCATGGTGGAACTGTATGCTTATAAAATTGGATAATGTCATGAATCCGCTAAATTAGTAAATGTAATCAGCGTATTCAGCAAATTCCACGCCATTCTCCACGGGACTCCTAAAATCACGACCAGCACGTGGGTTTGGCGCTGTCGAGAGGGTTGCTACACGGACGCCTAGTACGTCAGTGTATCATTTCCGGGACAATTCCCGTACCGGAAACGCGACTACATCCCCAGCGCTCTCCTGCTTAAGGATAGGCGATGATCACGCTTGGTACTACCTTAAGATCGGCGAAGTAGCGGGGGTGGGTGCCATACTCGCGGAAGTAGTAGAGCCAGCGGGTGCTCTCTGCGGTTTCTCCGAGCTGAAAGAGGTAGGGATAAGTTGTGCGATTTGTCCACCACCAGCTATCCATCGCCCAGTCGTAGATCCAGTAGCTATCATTTATACCGGGTGGGCAATATATCCAGTCGTGAGTGGTGCTCCAGACGATTGGGTATTCGGGAATATAGAGAAAATCTGACAGCCAGTTACAGTAAATGATATTGGTGCCTACTACGGTGGACCCTCTGAAGTAAACCCGCCATTCCAAGGTGTCGAAGATGAATCCAGTGCTGACGCCTTCGCTATCGCGGGCTGTACCGTAGATGAAGGTACTGTCCGCGCTTACACGGGCGTCTTCCAAGCTCCAGTTTCCGCCGAGGCCATCACTAAGATCGATGCCATAGCTGTTGGCGAGTTCTGTCTGTAGGGTGCGCATGCCAGCGGTGGCGTCCCAGATAAAGGCTGCGTACTTGTACTTTCCCGAAACAGCGTCGAAGCGCTCCAGATAACCGGTTGCCACAGTGCCGTCGGCATTCAGTGCCGAGGGGATGGCACTGTCCCAGCCGCTCACATGGACGAGAGCCGTCATCTCCCCGGCTTCATTCCAGAGGACTGCGCGATCGGTGGTGCCTGCGCCGGAGATTTTAGGACCTAGCGCATAGCCCGCAATTACTTTGCCGTTGCCTGAGACTGCGGTTGCGACGCTTTCGCTGTACCCAGCGCCATGCGAAAGCCGGGTGGGCACACCACTACGCCAGGCGATGGCGTTCGAGCCCTCATCAAATAGCGCGTATCCTGCGAGTACGCTGCCGTCAGCGGAGAGTGCTTCACCGCTATGGATGAGTGCTCCTGCGGGAGCGGTCAGTATTGTACGGTTGCCTGCCTGATAGCTGAAGGCTACCCCACTTCCCGACTCGGTTGAGTCGCCAATGATTACCGCGCCATTGGCCGATATCGCACTGGGGAACACCACGGCTTCTGCGGTGCCGGTGCCCGTCATTAGCTCCGCGACAGACCCTATCTGCCAGCGAAACGCGGCTTCGAGGGTTACGGAGCTGGCGTTCTGGTAGGTCACGGTGCCCGTGGCTGTCGTGCCATCTGCACTAAGTGCAGCGAGTTTGCTCTCGATTAGAGTCAGCCCCTCCGGCAGCGCCATCACTTGCATGCCATTGAGGGAACCCCACACGGCGGCCCTGCTCTTATTGGCAACTACGAGATTCCCCCCTATGTGGTGCGTGTTGGCGACTGTTTTGACCGAGAAACCGCTTATGTTATAGGGTGCCTGGTCGAGAGGAGAAAAGGTGCTGGCGCCGTGGGCGCAAGTGAGTAGAAACGGCAGTAGAGCGAGGGCGAGTTGTTTCATATAACAGAGATAAAGAATGCAATTATTGGCGGATTGGCAAACCATCAAGACACACCATAGTCGGGTATGGTTCGTATTACAGTACGTAAACTAATCAAATAAAGATGCCTGCCGGGTCGATTCTTGTTCATTTTGTGCAATTGCTGCCAGCATGAGCGCGTGGAGGGTCACTGAGCGCCACTCGGGCTGGTCCATGCAATGCAGAAGAAGGATGGCTGCCGCCAACGCATCGTAGAGGGCAGCGTGGTAACGCCGACGCCGCAGTGGGCAAAGCGATTCCGCCAAGTCGTCAAGCGTGGGTTGCAGTCCGAGGTCGCGCACCAGAGTTTCCAGTTGGTAGCTGGCTCTACCGGGGAAAACACGAGCAGCCATGCGGCAGGTATCGAGCCACGGAGCCCAGTCCGCCTTCTCTGTGCCATGCTTCAGGAAGTCCGGGCAGAAGGGTGGGTAGGCCCAGATGCTTTTAAGCAAGGAGCTTTCAAATGAGGCATAGTGCGCACCGAGGATACCGCTTCGCCGCAGTTCCACAAAGCGGCCCCACTCCTCACCGAAGGGCGCGGTATTGCCGGTGGAGCTGGCAGTTAACCCGTGAAGGCGCGTGTCGTCCCTCGGGATCACTCCCTGCGGGCGGCATAGCCGGGTATAGCTGGACTGGATGTGCCCACCGAGAAGGGTGACGACGCCAAACTCGATGACGCCGTAGCTTCGGTGTCCCTCGAAGTCGATTATGTGGAGTGGTACTTCGTCCCAGCGCGCCATGGCGAGGGGTAAAGTAACCGAAACTGCACATACTCCAAGCCTGTAACAACGATTTGGGTTGTTTCCCTGCCTTGTGCCCCCTTAAACCCCACTGGTGCAAATCGATAAACTAAAGGATTTCGTTGCCCTTCTGGCCCGCGAGAGCGCGGAAGCCATTCTCCCTTACTTTGGGCAGATTGGGTTGGCGGTGGAGACAAAGAGCGATGCCTCCCCGGTAACTTTGGCCGATCGCGGTGCCGAGCTGGTCATGCGTGCGCTGATCGAGCGGCACTTCCCGGAACATGGAATACTGGGTGAGGAGTACGGTACCGTGCGCGCGGATGCCGAGTACGTCTGGGTACTGGACCCGGTGGACGGCACAAAGAGCTTTGTCGCGGGCACACCGCAGTTTGGCACCCTTATCGCATTGATGCATCGGGGGAAGCCGATTCTAGGCGCGATTAACAGCCCGGTTTCCGGTCAGCTCCTGATGGGGGATAACTCCACCACGACACTCAATGGTAAACCCGTGCATGTCCGCAGCACCACACAGCTTGCAGACGCCGTCCTCCTCACAACAGACCTGAGCGGGCCCCAGCGCCACCAGAATGGTGCAGCTTGGAGCAATCTGGTTGGCAAGGTGAAGAAGCTTTATACCTGGGGCGACTGCCATGGCTACCACCTGCTCGCCACAGGCGGGGCAGACATCATGGCAGACCCAGCGATGAACCCTTGGGATATTATGGCGCTCATTCCTGTCATTCGCGGAGCGGGTGGTACGATTACCGACTGGCAGGGGAACGACCCCGTGACCGGGCATTCCATTGTTGCGAGTGTCCCGGCACTGCATGCGGAAGTGATTAAGCTGCTGAATGGGTTCTGAATGATCTGCCTGATCCGACTGATCCGACCGATCTGTCGTATCCGACCCATCCGACAGATCATCTAGATCACGTGAGTGCCTTTGCAGTCGGGATATTTGGTGCAGCCCCAGAACTGCTGACCGGCATTTTTACCGCTCTTCGCTGTGCGGAGAGCCATTTGGGCACCGCATTGGGGGCACTTGGGAATGGAATCGGTCTGGCCTGAAGGCGCAGGCGCAGCGGGATGGTCTTGTGTTCGCCTGTGGACAAGGCGGGCAGTGGCGAGCTGTTCGCTGTAACCGCCTTCCTCGATGAAGCCTTTCTCCAAGGCGGTGATTTGGCGGTCGAGGAGGAAGTTCGCCTGGTGGATGAGGCATATTAGCGCGTTCGCGCGAACAGCGGGGTCGGCGTGCTCTAGCCAGCGCGAATAGAGCGCTGCGCGCTGGTGATCGCACAGATCAGACAGATCGGTCGGATCCGCCTGATCCGCCCGATCCGACCGATCCGCTTGCTTTTTCCGGTACACCAGCGGCACCCTCCGGACCGCGAGGGATTCCGGGTCATCGGGAGCCCATGCCGGCAATCTGCGGTGGCGGAGGAAGTCCTCGTAGTCGAGTAGCAGCTCTTCGAGGCTGGCGCGGGCGACATTAACGAGCCGTAGCTCGGTCTGCGATGAGGTAGCAGAGGCGCGGCTACCCTCGGCGATATTCTGGCGACCACTGCGTGCGGCCTGTACCATCTGGTCCACGGTGCGAGAGCGGGCATCGAGGAACTTCTCGCAGAACCAGACGGTTGCATCGTAGATGAGCGTCGTTGTCTGGAAGCTGCACGTATCGCGGTAGCCGCCACTGGGTCGGAGTTTCTTCATGTCGCGAGATAGGTCGAGTTTGCAGAGAGTTTGCTTAAACTTCAGCCTTCACGTGCTCGTGGTAAACGCGCAGCAGCTCTGTCACCAATATCCCCTCTATCGTCATCCCCTTGTAGCCCGCATCGGCAATTGAGAGATCGCCCAGGCAGGCGTTGCGGATGCTGGCCCCGGTCAGTGCGACATTAAAGAACTTAGCCCCACGCAGATTGACATCGTCAAGGCTGGTCGCGCTCAGGTTGACATTATGGAATTTCGATTGGGAAAGATTCACATTTTCAAACTGCGCCCCGCCCAGATTGACATCTGTAAACTCCGAGCCGCCCAGATCAGCGTGCTCCGCCTTGTACTTTCCACATTTAAGCTCGGTGCTCATGGTTCGATGGTGTTGAGGTTGGTGACGAAAGCACAAGTACTGTGTTTATTGGGTGATAATCAGCGTCTTAAGGATACTATTATCGCTTTGTGTACCCATGTACCAGAACATGCTGAATCCCGAAATGAAGAGCAACCAAATGATGCCAAAAACCATGCTCATTTTGGCTGATTGACTAAAACCACACGAGAGAACGGATCGGGAGGCGTCCGAAGGATCGTATCTAACCCCAACTGATTTTGCCGTTCGAAGGCGTCTGACAATTTCATTTTGGTTCTCTCGATTGCTACCGCCAGAGTAGCCATATGCAATACGATTCCCTGTGTAAGTTACACCAGATACGACATAGTCATACTGAACTTCGCACCTAAATGTTCTGCCTTTGCGGTGGTATACTCTTTTGAGTTCACAAGCGGTTATCCGCCCTTCTGTCGTTGGCCAACCACGGGCAACCGAGGACTTGCGCCATGAGTAGACCCCATAGCCCAGTATGCCAAAACCAATGAGGAAAAACACGACGATGATGATAAGTACGCCAGATGCAGACATAGCCTTCATGAGTTGGGATAGCGGTATTTCTGTGGCATACCTGCTCCAGAGTTGCAAGCGCATTACGGTTACGTAGTGGTCTGTAGGACGCATCTCACTTTCTGGACATATTAAATAGGAATGGCCGCAAAAAGTCGCAAAAATAGATACAAAAATGAAAGACACCAGCTCGCATCGTGCGTATGCCTTGAGTGTTCGTTAACCTCTGCATTCCTTTTTTAATTTTTGTGCCTTCTTGCGGCTAAAAATCCCTCGGCTAAAGCCAGCTATCCAAAAACTGAGATGCGCCCTGGTCTGTAGGGTCATCCAAGTGGCTGCAACTGCAACAATTCCGGGAGCGGTCGTCCTATAAACGCTGGAAGACACACGGGCAAGATGCCGCCAATATGCCTGGGCCACTTAGTGAAATAATCCAATCACTGCGAGATGCACCACTTCCGCAGTTCCTACACTGCATGAAAACAACGCGCTCGGAAAAGTACTCTGGGAACCAATCGCTCAAGAAAATGCAGAAGGGTGGGAGAGTGAGGAGAGGCAAAGTGGTCGGTGTTCGTGTACAAGTTGGAGTTCACGCTTCAGCGTGTCCGGGTATGGGGAGTAGAGAACAAATATCTCACGCCCACTTCGCTCAAGACGCCTAGACGCAAAGGATACGATGACGCGACTTTTCAAATAAATAAAGGATCGGGAGCGCTGAAGGCGCGACCCAAGGGAGTTGTAGGACCGCTCCTTAGGTCGCGCCTTCAGCGCTCATGGTGTTTTACTGGTCTAAACCTAGGCCGTCGGCCTAGGCTGGGGCTGGATCGCGCCTTCAGCGCTACCAAGGCAAATTGGGTTCATCTCATTTCCCATGACTTCAGGATGTCTGATGTTAGTGTCGAAAAAAAACGGACAGAACCACATCGTGATCCTGTCCGCTTGATTACTGTCAGTCAGTGTCACGGAACACCGAACACGAAGCAAAGCGAAGCGTCTGCTTTAACCGGCTAGGCGGCTTGGCTCATGGGTTCGGCTTCCGTCCGGATTACTTTGAGGTGCTTTACCTTGTCTTCTTCTGATCTGCTTATCGTCTGAAATCGCCTCTTTCGCTCGACACCTGAGCCTCTCTCATCTTCGGAGAACGTCTGAACTCAGCCGCGCGGAGGGTGCATCGCAGTTTTTGGACAATAAGCAATAGAAGCGGACTGGCGAAGGCACCAGCGCTTACATTCCCAACCGGTAACCAGCCACAGATGTCACTGATTCACACGGATAGAAGCAATCGCATCCGTGGCTAATCCATCTAATCTACACCCAATCTGTGGCCAAATGAGCGATCCGCCGCCGCATGGCCGTATCATCCGCATTGGCGGCGAATACCGTGACTTGCGCCGTATTGAAGCGCATCCGGCTACGACCGCAAAGCCTCCCCGCTCATAGTGCGCGGTTAGCCCAATTCGGGTCCGCTGCGCTCAGATGACGCGGGCTGTCAGGCCCTGCTCATAACACAAAACGCAAAGGCGAATCGCCCGCGCCGCTCCGGGCTTGTTCAACCATGGATGTAGTCGGAGATTCGTTCCTCATCTCCGCTACATCCTTTCGAAACACGATGCCTATTAAATATGCGCATTTAACCTACCACTTCCCTTTGTTTAAGCCATCTCACAAATTGAGCATCGGCATATATATGACGTTGTGTTTAGTTCGGCTCCTTTGGTCTTCTCAACATTTAGATAGGGCGTCATTCTTTAATTTCTCCCCCAGTGATCTCAAGTCATCTATAATCCGATTCAACAATTGGATGTCGGTCGCATAAATCTGTTCATATAATTTGATTAGTTTATCTGAATCTTCCAAGGAATCACCGAAGTGGAATGTCGCATTGCGAACTCGAACAAACTTATCGACGCGGGCTATAACCTTTCGGACTCGTTTTTTCTCTGCTCTTGTTTCGTCGGAAAGTGCGCCTAGCGCATCGAGTTTTCGATGCCACTCATTCAATCCGGCCCTTATTTCATAGAGGGCAGCTAAAACTTGCTTCTTAATGGCAATCTCCGTCATGCCGTGATGCTGATTTTTTTCTTTTCTTCTTTCAGGAAGGCGTCGTTGAACGCGCTAAGATAGGCATTCAACGCCGAATTTACATTCTGCCAGCCGACAACCATGCGTCGGTATGTGCGCTGGGGTTCTGTTGCGCCGCGAATCCACTCGATTTGGGGATGCTTCATATTTTTGCCGAACGATAAAGCTCAGACACCCCGCTGGGGATTTCCGAACTCAATAGTCTTCTCGTAAGCGCTGGGCGTCATCTGGGTTGTCTGTAGCGTCTTTCTTGTTAGTCTGCGTCATTAGTCACCAAAAAGTTTGTCTCTTATCTCTTGAATCATCGAACGCACGTCATCACCAGTGCAGCTGCTGTTCGCTAACTGGCTCGAAATTCGGTCCAACTTCACAGGTATGCTGAGAATCGCGCACTCCAGTCGACGTACTCGCTCGGCTTTCTGCTCCACCAACTGACGAGCTCGAACAAGCTCTCGGCGTTTCTCTCGTTCTGCTTTGCTCGGAATGGTTACTGTGTTTGGTGTGGCCTAGCGTCAAAGATGAGCCACGATGCAACTTGGCGCGTTTCCTGACGCTGCAGGAATCGTGACAGGTCGTGTCGTTGGCTCTGGTGCCTTGTTGTTAGGCTGGATTTCTTCGAGCCTCTCCCAGCGCATTTCAAATTCGGGAATCATGTAGCTCTTCGGCTGAAGCCAGAATGAAACCCGCTCTTCCTTCACTCCGCGATGAGCTCTGGCTCTGACCTCCTCTGGCCTCAAAATGAAAATTCCAGGAGTGGCGTCTAAATTATTCACGATGATCCAAAAGTCACCCATAACTTTATCGAGAGAATTTCCAAGCGGCACAGGACTCTTCTTGCTCAGTGCTTTCACTTGGATGCCGATGTAACGAGTGGCCGTTAGATCGTAGGCAATGATATCAATGCCCTTCGCATTTCGCGCGGTCGGCATGACATTCCAACCACGCTTTGACAACTCGTAGCACACGAAGTAAAGGCCTACATTTCCTACGATCTGGGCGTTCATGATCTTGCCTAATGTGGAAGCTGAGGTGCGCTGCGAGCGTCAGCGAGTAGCGTCACCTTCAGCAACTTGTTAGCCTAAATAATCAATCTTCAATGATCTCCTAAGCTTTTTCGCCGATTCGAGTGCGGTCCTCAAATTATCATCCATTGTATTCCCAACAAACTTTTCAATTAATTCCAGTTGCTCATCTTTTGAATCAAGCACCAATCTAACAAGGGGATCCAACTCTCCTGCAACGGTATCAAATATTACTCCTTCCTTCCCCATCATTATTTTGTAATATAAATCTTCATTCTCTTGAAAGAGATTGATATCAAATCTCCCCTTGGCCCAATCAGAAACATGGCCTAGAAAACTATCTTGCTTAATATGATTTTCCAACTTCCCGGACAATCGGTTCACCTCTAAGGTATACTTGATGATGGGGTTTTTTATATTTACTATTTTTGACAGGAATAAAATCAATCCTTCCCAGTACTGATCATCCTCAGTGTTTATATATATGCAGATGTAAGATGGGCCATCCTTTGATATGATATTAGATTTGAGTATAGCTGTTTTCATAAATTGTCTGGCTAACGTAGAAGTGAGCGGCCTGCGCTGCTTTTCGCACAGGTCCGCTCTACTGCCGGGTTAGCCACGTTTTCGCTCAAGTATTTCATGGACGTCTTTGGCTAGCTGCCTATATGAGAGCGTTGCCATCTTCCTATCGCATAGTGCGACGACATGGCCCAGATCGTGCTCACCTTCAAACGGAAAGGAATCCGTGACGGCCGGGATATTTAGCGAGCCGATCCATTTACCTAGAATTCCAACGGAAATGACAATGTTAGATGGACCCAACCCCGCGATTACACACGAGCCCTTAATCAACTGACAAAAATGGCTCAACAATTCGCTCTCCTCTTTATCTGCACTTTCGGCTTGGGAAAATTCGTCATATCCTCGCAAACCGAAGTGTGCAAAGTCCTCGCGTTTTGATTCTGAGTTGAAGTTCATTAGTGCGCGCAGCTCGTTATGCTTGACATGAGTACGGAATAGATCGCCGTAGATGAAGTAACCAGCAGACAGCGCAACCTTAGCAACGAAGCGTTTGCGGCCGTGAGCTTCAATATTAAATTGCGACGAAATCGTGTTTCCGCCGATTTCATGCGGCTCAAGGTGGCGCTTAGTCATCGCATCCCAAATGAGCATGCCCTCTTTGCCACGCAAGGTAACTTGAATGGGCCGCTTTTCGTCGCCCAGATGCGACTTTTTCAATAACACCGTCGGCGGCGTGTTGCTGTGTCCCCTTGCGTCAAACTCACGACGGCGCATCAGCGTAAGAAAGTCGTTTGCCAACACTCCATCGATTCTTGAACCAACCTTCGCATTGAAGTCCTTCTCTACGGGAATACAGAACTGGTTTGATCCTCCGAGCGAAAGTGGAATGATGTGCTCGGAGTTCATTGCCTCTACAGGCAATTCAAGGTCTGTGTAAGGACACCACGGCATAGCGGCTAGCGTATGAGATCAGTCACGGCCCAGCAAGGCCGTTGGCTGTAGCGACTGGTTGGTCGGTTTGGTTTTCATGGGGGATTCCTATGCGATGCGCTTCCACCGCTTGAACGCCGCTACATCATCGGAGGAAAGGTCAAACCACTCACCCTCACCTCGCTTGCTGGCAAAGCGTCTATGCCAATAAGCCTCTACTCCTGCTGGATCATCGGTCTCGATGGTGTGAATGGTTGTCGGCGGGACAGGAATCTTTATCGCGAGCTGCCTCTCGCGACTTCCGACCGACACAGTCCGTCCAATCTTGTGGTGACGCCCGGATCGCATGAGATAAACAAAACCGGTTTCAACAGACCTCTCCTTGTCTGGAGCTGACGCCTCCTCCTTCAGCTCAGCCCGACATAGAGACAAAACGTCGTCGTACTCTGGATGACTCTCACAATACCGTACCACGCGACCAAGCAACGCGTCCTTCCCATCGCGGTAGAACACGGTCTGACTTGGAAACGTCTTATCCGTGCGAGACCGCAAAACAAACTCTCCTTTCACAGGAATACGCCCAAGCTCTCTCGCGAACGCGATAAACTTCTCGACCAAAAAGTCTGCCGAATACGCGGCTTGCATTTGATTGCAGCTGAAGCCCGCTTCGACCAACGCATCGCCCCATCTAAGCCAATGACTGGGAAACCAATCATTGTGCCGAATGCCAGTCTTACGCTCGAACAAGAGTGTCCCGGGGGCTTTGCCGCCGTTCTCTTTCGCGATGCGACGGATTTCTTCGAGAACTCGTGCTTTTTCGATCATTGGTTAGCCTCCGTTTTCTTATTTGGGGTCACGCTTACCTGCTAAAATAGCGATTACATTAATGGCCGTAGTGGTGGCATCAACACATATTGCTGCACTTCTAAAATCCGCAGTTCGAGAGTGAGTAAGGGCATTCGCGATACGCAAGGATGCTTTGGTATAACGCCTGAGCTCCTCATTCGCATCGCCCTTCATCTCAACGGCTATATACGATTCCAGCATTCTGTTTGCGTCCGTAGAACTGGGTTCGGTGCCATCAAGTGGAGGATGATTCGCTCTGATATATACGGCCTGCGCCAATGAAACTAATCCATCACGGCAAAGAAGTCCTACTGCCTGAAACTGCTCTTCATTCTCTGCCGACGCTAGACGATTCCTCATCTCGCCAACGGTTCTATCAACTCGCTCCCATCCGGTCAGCTGATATTCCTGCTCTTTTCCGGTCTGAATCAAATTTATTAATGGGGTAAATAGATTTGAGACAAAGCTTCTCCGGGATTGATAGCTTGGTAAATCACCCGAACTCCATCGGCCATACCAATCCCATAGACTGCCGTATGTAATAGGATTCGTGATTTTCCGAACCGCTAGAGCTGCTGAAATCTTAGCGTAAGTGCGCTGATACTGCTCATCGACTTCTTGGATTCGTGAGCCACCAGTAGAAACAGAGACCATGAGATCACGCATTTTATTAAGACCTTCAATCAACTCGGGATTATTCATATTTTTGGCTATCAGTTTGATATATGGAAAGTTTTCCGTCCTATAGCAAGCCGTAGACGGAAACTTTATACATGTTATTGACTATAGAAACGGAATTCATGAAAAATGTGAAGCTTGCAGTCTGATTATCCGTCCTATTAGCTAATGACATGGATAAAGTGGAAAAGAAGGCTGGGTTTCATCCTGATCCGGGGTTGCGGTTGATGGAGCAGGTGCGGGAGGGGTTGCGCTACTATCATTATGCTTACCGGACAGAGCAGATTTATTGCGAGTGGATTGACCGGTTTGTGAAGTTTTATCGGGATGAGCGGCATCCGCGAGAGATGGGGAGCCTGGAGGTGGAGCGGTTTCTCTCTCATCTGGCTTCGGTGGAGCAGGTTTCGGCTTCGACGCAGCGACAGGCTTTGAATGCCCTGGAGTTTTTGTATGACAGGGTACTTCTCCAGCCACTAGCCGGGGAAATTGCTCCCATCCGGGCCAGGCCGGGTCAGCGTCCGCCTGCGGTTTTGACCGTGGCGGAAACGGGCGCGTTGCTGGGGGCAATGAAGGGAACACATGGGGTGATGGCGCGGTTGCTTTATGGGGCCGGGTTGCGCTTGATGGAGTGTGTCCGGCTGCGGATTAGGGATGTGGATTTTGGGCAGGGGCTGGTGTATGTGCGCGATGGCAAGGGGGGAGGGGAGCGTACGGTGCCGCTGCCGAAGCGGTTGAAGCCGGCCTTGCTGGAGCACCTGCGACGGGTGCGGGCTTTGCATGAGAGTGATCTGGCGGAGGGTTTCGGTGCGGTGTGGCTGCCGGAGGCTTTGTCGCGTAAATACCCGCAGGCTGAGCGTGAGCCGGGGTGGCAATATGTGTTCCCGGCCAAAAAGCGTTCCCTCGATCCGCGCAGTGGTCGGGAACAACGGCATCATGTCATGGAATCGGGGGTGCAAAAGGCGGTTAAGGTGGCGGTGGCCAGGGCGGGGATCACGAAAAAGGTGGGGTGCCACACTTTGCGTCATAGTTTCGCCACCCATCTGCTTGAAAGTGGGGTCAATATTCGTGTATTGCAGGAGTTGATGGGGCACAGGAATGTGAAAACTACCGAAATGTATACCCGTGTTGTGCTCGGTAATAAGCAGGGTATCACCAGCCCACTGGACAGGCTGTGAGGGTGGGGTTGTGAATGGAGAATGGAAAATGGAGAGTGGAAAATGGGGATGGCGCAAGGCAGGAGGCAGGAGGCAGATTTAAGATTACAGATTTCAGATTTCAGATTCCAAATGGCGGAAGGGAGAAGGTAGTCGCTTCGCTTCGTGTGAATATCTGTCGCTGCGCTCGGTAACGGTGATAAAGTTGGCAGTTAGCAGTGTGCAGTTGGTAGTTTGCAGTGGGGAGCCGCTTCGCTCCGTGTTCGGTGGTCCGTGTTCGGTGGGCGACTAATGCAAGCTGCCGCCCGTGGTCGGGAGAGTGGTTCCGTGGACAACTTCCCGATTGCTGAAGGTGGATAAATGCTGTGTTTCCCGATGACACGGGAGGATGAGACTGCACTCCAGATAGGAAAACCAACCTTGGCAAGCGGAAATGACGTAGCGTAGGCACAAAGTAACAAAGGCACAGAGTCGGATAGGCAGGAGGCAGAAGGCAGTGGACAGTTTGCAGTTGGCAGTGGGGCCCCCCATTGCTTCCCCTTCGTCCCCTTCTTCCCATTTCCGCGAGTGGCGGCAGGGTCGCGGCGAGTGGCGGTGGGGTCTCAGGGAGTGGCGGCAACGGTTCCGCGAGTGGCGGCGGGTGTGCGCGAGTCGCGGCGGGGGCTCGGGAAGTGGCGGCAACGGTGGTACGCGTGACGGCAACGGTGGTGCGAGTGGCGGTAACCTTGGTACGAGTGGCGGCAACGGTGGAGCGAGTGGCGGCAACGGTGGTGCGAGTGGCGGCAACCTTGGTACGAGTGACGGCAACGTCGGTACGAGTGGCGGCAACGGTGGTGCGAGTGGCGGTAACCTTGGTACGCGTGACGGCAACGGTGGTGCGAGTGGCGGCAACGGTTGAGGGAGCGGCGGCGGGGGTGTTGCGGGAGTCGCGGCGGGGGTTGCAGGGTGGGGCAGGGGTGAAATAGACCCATTTTGTCACAATTGGGTTGCATAGGAGGGCTGGACAGGGGGTGGTTTGGGCTATGGAATTGGGGAACTTATGAAACATGATTTTAGTCCGGTAGCTCCGTTGGGTCGCTCAAACATTAGCCATCTGCGGCCTGCGGGTTTTGATACTTTCTGGTTCGGGGTGTGCTACTACCCGGAGCATTGGGACGCGGAGACGCGGGCTCTCGATGCGGAGCGGATGGCGGCAGCGGGGGTGAATGTAGTGCGGATGGGCGAGTTTGCGTGGGACTTGATGGAGCGGGTGGAGGGGGTGTATGACTTTAGTTTGTTTGACGAGACGATTGCGCATCTGGCCAGGCATGGGATTAAGACAATCTTCTGCACGCCGACGGCGGCTCCGCCGCGGTGGTTGACAGTACAGCATCCGGAGATACTGCGCCAGGACAGGCTGAATACGGAGCTTAAACATGGTTCGCGGCAGCATGCGGACTACAGTCACCCTACGTTCCGGGAGTATTCACGTCGGATCACGGAGGTGCTGGCTGAGCATTACAAGGATAATACAGCGGTGATTGGGTGGCAGACGGACAATGAGATTTACTGCCATTTCTCAGATGACCACAGCCCGGCGACGCGGGCGGCGTTTATCGCGTTTCTAAAGGAGAAGTATGCGGGCGACATTGTTGCGCTGAACCGGGCGTGGGGTACGGCTTTCTGGGCGCAGACTTACGGGAGTTTCGAGGAGATTGATACGCCGTATGAGAATCGACCGACGTATCCGAACCCTTCGCAGCAACTGGACTATGCGCGGTTCCTGAGCGAGACGGTGGCGCGGTTCCAGCATGAGCAGATTGCGCTCTTGCGGGCGGCGAATGCGGGGTGGTTCATCACTCATAATGGGGTGATGAGCAAGACGGACTACCGGGGGCTGTTTACGCAGGACCTGGATGTGCTGGGGTATGATGTGTACCCGTTCTTCGACACGAATCCCACGTCCCGCCCGTGCAGCCACGCATTTGGGCTGGACCGTGTGCGGGCGTTTAGCGGGAACTTTATTGTGCCAGAGCACCAGGCTGCGGCGGGTGGACAGGCGCCGTACTTTCATAATGCGCCGGAGCCGGGGGAGATGCGCTTGTTTACGTACCGGAGCATCGCGCGCGGGGCGGATAGCGTGCTGTACTTCCGCTGGCGCACGTGCCGGTTTGGGGCGGAGATTTACTGGTGCGGGATTCTGGACCATGACAATGTGCCGAGGCGGCGCTACGCGGAGCTGAGCCAGATCGGCGGGGAACTGAAGCGCGTGGGTCCGGCCCTGCTGGGCACTTCTGTGCGCGTGGAGGTGGCGTTTGCGGAGGGGGACTATGCGGCGACAGAGGCGCACTTAACTTACCCACTCGGTCTACCCTCGGAGGGGACGGCGGCAGTCTGGAGCCATCGGTGGTTCTTCGAGCGGGGGTATGCGGTGGGTTGTGTACACCCTGCGGATAACCTGGATGGTGTGAAGCTGTATATTATCCCCCATTGGACTGTGTTTGACCCGGCCTGGGTGCCTGCGCTGGAGCGATTTGTAGAGCGGGGTGGGGTACTGGTAATCGGTGCGAGGACGGCGTCGCGTACGTTAGATAATCAGGTAACTGCGGAGACGCTGCCGGGGTGCCTGGCGAAGCTGGCCGGAGTCACGGTGGAAGAGTATGGCCGGCAAAACAAGGGAGACCTGCGCCCACAGAAGCTGCAGCTCGGCGAAACTGAGGTGGAGAGCGCGGATTGGTACGAAGTGCTGGGCCTGCAAGGGGCGGAGGCGCTCGCAACCTGGACCACACGGCACCTGGTGGGCTTGCCTGCAATCTCGCACCGCAAGGTGGGGCGCGGGCATGTGCTCTATGTGGGGACGTATTTCTGTAACGGGGCGCTCTTCGATGCGCTCTGGCCCGTGGCTGGTAAACTGGCCGGTGTTTCCCCACAACTGGTGGAGCACCCGGCGGGGATTGAGGTAGTCGTCCGCGAAAAGGCGGGAGTGGAACTGTGGTTTATGCTGAATCGCAACGAGACGGCAACCCGTGTACCGCACCCACCGCTCGGACAGGACCTGGTGACGGGAACCACCGTGGATGGCCCCTGCGAGATAGAGGCGAGTGGCGTGCGAGTGGTGGTGCAAAGACGGTAGGCGCTGAGGTACAAAGGTACAAAGGCACAGAGGCACAAAGTTGGCAGAAGGTAACCAGAGTGTCTCGCTCTGGTCTGAATGGCTTTGGCGAGGATGCTCCTTGCGTGTGCGGACCGACGGTCCGCATTGTTCAGTGACATCAGGATGACCGAATGAAACGTCGCGCCAACGACGCTGCATACACAAACAGGGTTCGTCTCCTTTCCCGCGACTCTTGGAAGTCAGAAGTGGGCAACTACAGCTTTACTAACATGAGGTGAAAAGTGCTGCGCAGGGCGAGTTTCGTGAACCCGCAACGCTCATAGACCTTTATGGCGGGGTTCTCCGGGTGGACGGTGAGTGCCACCTGCTTGTAACCATGAACCCGGGCGGCGGCGAGGGCTGCCAGCATCAGCGGTCTGCCATGACCTTGGTGTTGAAACTCCGGGAACAGAGCGATCCCGATTTGCGGCGTATCATCGTCCACATAAGCCAGCCCCTGTTGATTGGCGATCAACCGCATCCACGCTGCCCCGATTGGGCGATCCACACCGCTAAGTTGGCCAACCACGCCCACATCCGTGGGGCGTCCCCAGTTCTCCGCATAAATGCGCACCGCAGGATGCTCCAGCACCGCACGCGGACGCAACGGCGCTGGCGGTGGATCCCACAGGGCGACATGCAGGATATCCCACAGCCAGTCTTGATCCGAAGGAACGAGGGGGCGCGTGCTGAACATGGTTCCCATTAGAAACCGATCCGCCCTGGAAATGGCAAGCCTGGGGATTGTCTTTAGTCGCGCTTAGTCAACAAGTCGAAGTGTGTTATTCTCGTTGGAGAAACTGCTTATTCTGTTCCAGGTCTCGATTTCGTCGTACGTCATTATTGAAGTATACGTGCCAAACATTTTTACGGCATCAGCTATCCGCTGGCGACGATTGGTGTCTTCGATCGCAAAAACGACCGCATCACGCTTGGATTTCGCCCCAGTAGAATTCATCGCATCTTCCAATGCCTGATTCGGCATCGAGCAGACGTACGGTTCGCGGTAGTGCGCCAAACAGGGATGCCATAAAGCCAGCGACAGATGTCGGCGTGAGGAACTGCCCGAGTTCCTCTTGTCGAGTTCTCGGGTTTTCCCTGGCCGCAAGTTTCGTATTTTCAACCACCATATTTAGTACCGTCACGCCATCATCCATCGAACGGGTATTGTTTGCAAGTGCGATGGCTTGACCCATGCCGCAATCTCCCGCCAACCACCCAAAAAATTATGGGAACGATTGGCTTGGCGACGGGGCGGGGGTCGTGTAGAGAATGGGAATTGCTGTTATTTCTGGAGCACTCTTGCCGCCCCGACCATGAATCGAATACATGCCACCGCCTTTGTTGATCCCGACGCACAAGTAGCCTCTTCTGCCGAAATCGGCCCGTTTGCAGTGGTAGAAGCGGGGGTTATCGTTGGAGAAAACTGCGTTATCGGGCCGCACGCGGTGCTGCGGAGCGGTGTAATCCTCGCTGAGGGTGTGGGGATCGATGCCCATGCTGTCATTGGCGGGCTGCCTCAGGACTTGCGGTTCGACCCGAAGACGATCAGTGGTGTCCGAATCGGGGCGAATACGGCGATTCGCGAGGGTGTGACGATTCACCGCGCGACAAGGGCCGGAAGCTTTACCGAGATAGGGGCCAATGTACTTATCATGGCTTATGCGCACGTGGCGCATGATTGCCGGGTGGAGGACCGCGTGGTTCTGGTCAATAATGTTATGTTGGCGGGGCATGTATGGGTAGGGCCGTACGCTTTTCTGGGCGGTGGGGCCTCGTTTCACCAGAATGCGCGCATTGGCGAGAGCGCGATGGTCAGCGGGCTGACACGTGGGCCGCACGATGTGGCCCCCTTTACTCTGGTCGCGGAACGGTGCGAAGTCCACGGGTTGAACCTTGTCGGCATCAAGCGTCGCGGCTTCGGGCAGGAAGTGATTAGCGAGCTGAAGGCAGCGTACAAGGCTGTCTATGGTCAGCCGGGGAATCGACGGCATTTCGCTCAGGCCATGCTGGATGGCCCGCACTCGCCGCACTCGCCCCAAGCCCGGCAGTTCCTGGAGTTTTTTATCCAACCCACCAAACGGGGGTACTCTACTCCCGTCAAACAACTCAAGACAGAGGAAGCCCCATGAAAAAAATTGCACTGACTTGTGGAGACCCGTCGGGTGTAGGCCCGGAAGTGATTGCAGCGTGGGCTCGCGCGAATCCCGAGAACTTGAAGGGAGTCACGGTTATCGGCCCCATGCTCTGGCTCGAAAAACACTTCGGCGACCTTCCAGTGGATATGGAAATTGCCGGCCCCTTGAGCTTTGAAGCTACTCCGGGAGACCCCACCGCTACTGGCGCCAAAGTGGCGTTTGAGGCGCTGGATATTGCCGCTGCCGGGTGCAAGAGCGGTCGATTCAATGCCGTGGTAACTGGCCCGATCAGCAAGGCGCAAATGCGCGAGGTGGGGTTCCATTTTGCCGGGCAGACGGAGTTCTTCGCCGACCGCTGGGGAGGCGAGCCCACGATGGGGTTCGTAGGGGAGAAGCTGCGGGTGGTACTCGCCACGTGGCATGATCCCTTGATGCGCGTCGCCAGTCTGCTCCAGGATGGCCGACTACTCGCACGAGCGGTGCGCCGAGCCCACTGGCTGGCGAAGGCTCTCGGCGCGACTGAGCCGCGCATAGCGGTCTGTGGACTGAACCCGCATGCGGGAGAGGAGGGGCTCATTGGCCGGGAAGAGATAGACATGATAGATCCGCAGCTCAAGCGCCTACGCGAGCAAATGCCTGGCGTATCCCTCACTCTGCCGGGCGATACCGTCTTCTGGCGTGCGCTAAAGGGAGACTTCGACATCGTAGTGGCCCTTTATCATGATCAGGGGCTGGCTCCGCTTAAGACCGTGGACTTCGAGAACGCCGTAAACATCACCCTCGGTCTGCCCTGGATTCGCACCAGTCCAGACCATGGCACCGGGTTTGCCATAGCGGGCAAGGGTCTTGCCAATGCACACAGCATCGGCGAAGCCGTGGCACTAGCGAGGAAGCTGGAAATATAAGCGCGGTCGCTTGGGTAACAGCATGAATCTTTTAGACAGAGTTACGATTGAGCCCGACAAGTGTGGCGGTAAACCTTGTCTGCGCGGCTATCGGATTCGGGTTGGAGATGTGTTGGGGTTGATGGGCAATGGAGCCACCATCAATGAAATTCTGGCCAATTATCCGTTTCTCGAGAGAGAAGACATCTACGCCGCTCTGCTGTATGCTAGCAGCAGCGTAGAACGCGCCTGTTCCCATGCCGACGATGAGGTGGATCACCCCAACCCCCCCCTGCCACCCTCTCTTGACAGCAACCCCAATCTGCGTTGAGTACACCTCACTCACTTATCCATGGAAACATCGACAGCCACTGAACCCACCAACCTTTTACCCTCATCGCTTCCCGAGGGTGTTCGCGTGGGCAATGAACTGCTCATACGCTTATCCGCGGCAGCGGGAGACAAGGCACGGGGGTTGATGGCGCGAGAGAAACAAGGTCCCTACCTGCGCATCGCAGTTACCGGAGGCGGGTGCAGTGGGCTCTCTTACAAGCTCAAGTTTGTTGGCGAACCGAAGAAAGGGGACATTCTGGTGAATTCTGCGAATGTCCCGGTCCTCATTGATTCCAAGAGCGCCCTGTACTTGAGGGGTATGCATCTGGATTATTCGAGTAATCTGGTCAGCGGAGGGTTCAAGTTTTCCAACCCAAATGCCAAGGCAAGCTGCTCCTGTGGCGATAGTTTTAGTCTATGATACGATTCGTGCTCGCAATAACTGTAGAAAAAGCGTTGAAATGCGGCAAACAGCGGGCATAATCCGCTTTCGTAACCAGCAGACAGTATAAATAGACTATCACGTCCAACCCTCACTAATGGCATTCCCACCCACTTCAGGCGGCAACCGTCCCTATAACCGGTCCTATAACAATAACAGCAATCAGGTGCGTAAGAACGAGCGCATCCGTGCTCGCGAAGTACGCTTGATAGGCCCGGATGGCAGCCAAATCGGCATCGTAACACGTGAAGAGGCACTGGTACTTGCCAAGCAACACGATCTCGACCTCGTGGAGATAGCCGCAACGGCGACCCCACCGGTTTGCCGTATCCTCGATTACGGCAAGTACATGTATGAGATTTCGAAGAAGGCCAAGGACAAGACCCATGTCACGAAGGTCAAGATCATCAAGATGCGCATGCGCATAGAGACCCACGACTACATGGTGAAGATTCGCCACTCGGAGGAATTTCTATTTAAGGGTAACAAGCTCCGACTCACCCTCCAGTTCCGCGGTCGCGAGATGGAGCATAAGGAGCTGGGCTACGAAGTCGTGCAGCGCGCGGTAAACGACCTCATCCACGTAGGGGCAATCGAAGGCGGTGTGAAGCCCCAGGGCCGCAGCATCGTCGCCACGCTCAACCCCCTTCCCGTCGCCAAGCGCAAGCTCAAGTTCAACGAGAAGGTCTCCGAACACGATGATCTCGTGGACGATTCGGACGATGCGGATGAGCACGACGAAGACGCGAAGTAGGGGAACGAAGCAGTTTTCCGTTGGCAGATTCCAGTTTCCAACGGGGAGCGCGTATCCGCTTTGGTAAATTATTCCGCCTTCGCGCACGTTTTCTTGCCGTTGCAGGGGAGAGCATCCATGGTTGCTTTGTGGATGACTCAACCCGAAACCTGGAGCCGCTCAGAACTCATGAGAGTTACCGGATGGGTCGCCGGGTATTCATGGGCCTGCTTGCGGGGATGGGTTTGTTGCTGAGTGGCGGGCGCCTCGAGGCAGAACCCAAAATTAACGGGGTCGCGTACACCACGCTGAAGACTATCGGTAAGCAACTGGGATTGAGGCACAAGTGGGTACAGGCGGACAGGCATGTTATGCTTTCCGCTAGCGACACAAAGCTGTCGATGGAGGTGAATAAACGGGACATCCAGGTCAATGGGATTCGCGTTTACCTAGGGTTCCCGGTGGCGATGTTGAATGGCGACCTTGCCATCAGCACACTCGACTATGAGAAGACGCTCCAAGCGCTCCTTCTGCCCCACCGCTTCAAGCCGGTTCCGCGGCTGGTACGCATTGCGATTGATGCCGGACACGGTGGCAAGGACCCTGGAGCCCAGAACAAATCGCTAAAGCTGGTGGAGAAGCAGTTGACGTACGACTTGTCGAAGCGTCTGCAGAAGCTACTCACCGCAAGGGGATTCACCATCAGTTTACTGCGGACCAAGGACGAGTTTATTGCCCTGGAGAAGCGCACGCTTCAGGCGAACAGCGCAAAGGCGGATTTCTTTGTGAGCCTTCATTTCAACGCGGCGAATGAGACTACCGTCCGGGGAGTGGAGACCTATGCTTACACCCCGGTGGATCAGCCCTCCACATCCCGTAGCAAGGTTGTTGCCGATGACCGTACGGTGGACCCCGCGCATAGGCATAATCCATGGAATACACTGGCGGCATTCTACATCCAGCGAGCCATGGCAGACCAACTGGAGACCGAGGATCGGGGTATGAAGCGCGCGCGGTTCACGGTGCTGAAGGGCCTGAATTGCCCCGGGGTTCTCGTTGAAGGAGGCTTTCTTACCCACGCCACGGAGGGTCGCAACCTTGCCAGCACTGCCTATCGCGAGCGGCTGGCGCGGGCGATCGCCGAAGGGATTGTGGCTTACCAAAACACACTAAAACGGGCTGCCTCTAAAACATGAACACCCTCGTGCGTTTACTCATTCCACGATTGGTCTGCGCCATGCTTCTCTTGTGGATGGCGCTACCAGAACTGCGCGCACAATCCCCTGCCAGTGTAGTAATCCTAGCCAACAGCAGGGACCCCCAGAGTGTTGAGCTGGCGAACTATTACGCGAGCCAGCGGGGGATTCCTACGAAGAATATCATCGCGCTGCCCATGACGACGGATGAGGCCATCTCGTGGCCTGTCTACGTTGAGCAGATTCACAACCCTGTTTTCAAGGCACTCGCGAACGGGAACTGGTTGAATGCCCTCGAGAACAAGCGCACCGACGCCGTGGGCCGCATACGCTGGGATATATTTGGAAACGACATTGGCTATCTGGTGCTATGCCGGGGCGTACCACTGCGAATCAATGGCGATGCCGCCCAGCAGACACCCGCCGAACTGGAGAAACTGAAGCAGGTGCTTCGCCACCTTTTCGGTCAGCGTCGCACAGACGAAGAGATCAATGCAGCGGCGGAGCGGTTTAAAACCAGCACAGCCTCCGTCGATGCAGAACTCGCTCTGCTGGCCATCGGCGAAGATATGCCTTTACTCGGACCCTTCCCGAATATTCTTCATAATCAGCCAACTCCCTCACTACGGGCGAAGCAGAAGATCATTAAAGTAACCCGCCTTGATGGTCCTACAGTCGCCGCTGCAAAAGGGTTGGTGGACAGCGCTCTGGCTGGTGAGAAATATGGGCTCATCGGCCGCGCATACATCGACCAGGATGGTCGCATGAGCGAGGGCTACGCCATGGGAAATGAATGGCTCGGCCAGATTGCCCGCTCCGTCCGGCGACTCGGCTACCCGCTCTCGCTGGACACACAGCAGCCCACCATCCCCGCCAGTGCGCGGATGGATGCCCCAGCCATCTACTTCGGGTGGTGGACATGGAACGTGGACGGCCCGTTTGCACTGCCTGGGTACCGGCTGCCGCCGGGAGCGATAGCGGTACACCTTCACAGCTACTCTGCGCAAACCCTGCGCAAAGTGGCAGGCGAGCCGGATGCCCGCTGGGTGGGTCCGCTGGTGGCTCAGGGTGCGGCCTGCACACTGGGGAATGTTGAGGAACCTTACCTGCAATTTACCCATAATTTCGGCACATTCTTCGATGCCCTGGCAGAGGGCAAAAACTTCGGCGATGCCGCTTATGCCGCGCTGCCCGTACTCTCCTGGCAGGCCGTGGCAGTCGGCGATCCCTTGTACCGGCCTTTCCTGCGCACCCTCGACCAGCAGCGCAACCTCGGTGATGACCCCGAACTGGCCAGCCGCGCCCAGTATATCGCCCTGCGGCAATGGCAGTTACTCGCCGATGCGGGCAAGGACGACGAAGGCGCCGCCATTGGCCGCACCGCCTACTTCAAGCACCCCGGCCTCGCCCTAGCGCTGAAACTCGCCCGCTACTACAAAGGCGCAGGCAGCGCCGACAAAGCTCGAGATATCCTCAAGCTCCAGATGACTCGCGGATTCCTCTCCAGTGATGAATGGATACTCGCCGCCGAGGTCGCCATCTGCATGAGCAATGACCTCAATGAACCCAAGCTGGCCCTGCCCCTTTTTCGCACCCTTCTCGAAATTCGCAATCTCCCTGATCCCGTTGCGATTGCCATCCTCCACGAAGCGTCCTCTTGCGCCAAAGCCGCAGGCTACCCCGAGCTGGAGGCCAGATGGACCGAACGCTTTCGGATACTCACGATGCCACCGCCGGTGGCACCAGCGACAACGGCCACCGCAGAGGCCACGCCGAAGAAGTAGCGATCTGTCGGATCCTCTAGATCACGTGAGTACCCTTGCAGTCGGGGTATTTGGTGCAGCACCATCTGGTCCACGGTACGGGAGCGGGCATCAAGGAACTTCTCGCAGAACCAGACGGTTGCATCGTAGATAAGCGTCGATGTCTGAAAGCTGCACGTATCGCGGTAGCCACCGCTGGGTCGGAGTTACTTCATGGAACGAACTGGGTATGTTAGCAGAGCGCTCCCTTAAACTTCAGCCTTCACGTGCTCTCGGTAAACGCGCAGCAGCTCAGTCACCAAAATCCCCTCTATCTTCATCCCTGCGTAGCCTGCATCGGCAATGGTAAGGTCGCCCAGGCAGGCGTTGCGGATGCTGGCTCCGGTCAATGCGACATTGAAGAACGTAACGCCGCGCAGATTGACATCATCAAAGCGGGTCGCGCTCAGGTTGACGTTATGGAACTTCGACTGGGACAGATTCACATTCTCAAACTCTGCGGCACCCAGGTTGACATCCGTAAACGCCGAGCCGCCCAGATCAGCGTGCTCCGCCTTGTACTTTCCACATTTAAGTTCCGTGCTCATGGTTTGATGGGAATGAGGTTGGTGACGATTGCACATCACTGTGTTTATCCGGAAATAATAATGTGTGTTAAGTCGCTTGCCGTAAACGCAAAAGCGGGCGGGACTTTGTGGGTCCCGCCCGCGAAGGCTTGTTACTGCGTTGGTTGCCGGGTTGTAGGACTAGGCAGCCTGGGTTAACGGAGCGGCTGCGGTGCGCACTACTGTCACGGCATTGCTGCCGCGCTCGCGACGGGTGTTGGTGACAACATACACCTTGTAGAGCATTGTGCTACCGGTGGATGCGAGCCCTTCGCTGGTCTCGTAGGACTGTACGTCCTTAGCCACTGTGGCGATGGCAGACGCCTCGTTCGTGCTGTAGGGAGCGGCGTTGCAGGCGCGGATCTCGTAGTGGAGCAGGTCCGTGCGAGCGCTCGGAGTCCAGGTTAGTGTAGCCTTCTGCGCGACAGCGTCCCAGCTAGCGAGCAGTTCCACTTTGTCGGCAGCACCGCCCTTGGGCTGAGTGATTGTCGGCACATTAACACGAATCAGGTGGTCCTTCGGGAAAACTGCCTTCACCTTGTCGAGGTACTGGATGAGGCGGGGCTTGATCTCCTTCTTCACCATTTCATCACGCGTCTGAATGAGCATGGAGTGGTCCTTCTTCTTAATGATGATGTTCTTATAGGCCGTACTCAGTGCTGCGCTGTCCGTCGTGAACTGTTCGATGGTGATTCCACCTTCGAGAACCAGGGGCGAGGGAAGCCCAGCCACCGGATTATCCAGCAGGTACTGCCAGAGATCGCGTACCGCTTCGCACGTACGCAGGAACTCCAGTTGCTTGCAGCGACCACGCGGCAGCTTGGGCAGGCGCTGCGCCACCTCCGCCGGGAGTTCGCCACGCACCAGATAGATGAACTTGGCGATGCTTTCATAAAGCGATGCTTTTAAGGCATCGCGATTGGCGTACTCCTGACGGAGACTCTTTAGACTCAGGTCTTGCTGGTATAACAGCGCTTCAATGGCCGCAATGAGGTCCGAGAAGCGGTTTATAGTGAACAATCCCTTGAGGACGATGGCACCAGAGGCGCCACGAGAATCATTCGCCTTCATCCAGCTATTGAGAAAGCTGACGAGGCAGGCGATGATGGTTGATACTGTATTGAGTGACATGACTATTCCTTTCGTTTGTTTTGTTATTTTGGTTGGTATTCCCAGTCTGCACACAGCCGCCGGCCTTCAGCTCTCAACGTTCGGCGTCGTGCCGACAGTTGGCTGTTGGTTTGTGCTCTGCACAGCCCGCGGGAATAGCGGGGTTCTTGGTTGCCGTTCTGCTTCTGACATTGCACCGTTGGTCAGATCATCGGGGCCGGTTCTTGAATCGGGCTTTTACCCCCTCTTCTCAATCCCTTCCTTTCCTTGCGGTCCGGAGCACTGGGCGTCGCCTATCTTTTTAAAGATACACATCCAAAAGAGGATGTACTCCCTGTGAGCGGCTTCAGGTTCCAGCTATCATGGACGGCAAATCCAACCAGAACTTTAAAGCATGGATGTACAGTGACAGACCGACGGGGGTAGATCAAGCACATATCTTAAAATAATCGATTTTTCGTGATCGAAGGATGATCATGGACGCGGAACCCGCATGAATAGCCAGTTTGTCGAAGGAGAACGCCACCGGAAGCTGATGTATGGCCGATTCATGGTAGTGCAAAGTGCTGGGAATGACTATTATGGCTGATTGCAAGGCGGTGTAGATAGCAGCGAATCAGAGAATAGGATGGAGACAATCTCAAGAAAATGCGTAGAATCGGGGCAAAATGAGTGGGAATAGATGAAGAAAGTGAAGCCGTAGGTGAGGGGAGCTGTGGATTATGTTATAGTGGACTATCGTCTAAAAATGCATATTAAGTTAGGCAGTGTTCACTAGAATAAGTGGCTGTCCATCGAGGTTCTGCTGGAAATGTAAAGTGGCGGAAGGGAAACTATTCACTGCGATTGTTATGACTACCAAAGGAGCACGGCCAGCTTGGTCGCTTGTGTGATAGAAGCGGGCGAGCCGCCCGTGCTTCTGTAAAGAAGCTTGGCCGTATAAAGGAGCGCGGCCAGCTTGGTCGCTTGTGTGATGGAAGCGGGCGATCCGCCCGCGCTCCTGTAAAGAAGCTTGGCCGTATAAAGGAGCTTGGCCGTATAAAGGAGCGCGGCCAGCTTGGCCGCCTTGTGTGACAGAAGCGGGCGAGCCGCCCACGCTCCTGTAAAGATGCCAGCTTGGCCGTATAAAGGAGCGCGGCCAGCTTGGCCGCTTTGTGTGATATAAGCGGGGGAGCCGCCCGCGCTCCTATAAAGATGCCAGCTTGGCCGTATAAAGGAGCGCGACCGGCTTGGCCGCTTTGTGTGATAGAAGCGGGCGAGCCGCCCGCGCTCCTGTAAAGATGCCAGCTTGGCCGTATAAAGGAGCGCGACCAGCTTGGTTGCTTGTGTGATAGAAGCGGGCGAGCCGCCCACGGGTTTATGCCAAGACAAGGCTGATTGGACACGCTGAAAGGACAGACAAGAATGTCTATCCCACATTGCCCAATACCTCAATCCGTGGGATCGAGGCCATCCTGACTGCTCTGTGCGGGGTACACCAAGCGAAGCGACTTGCCTTTCCCTGCCTTTGCCCTTTCTGCCATCTTCCTGTTGCCTTCTGCCTTTGTCTTTTACCAACAAAAAGCGGACAGAACCACATGGTGATCCTGTCCGCTGGAATACTTATAGCTACTGCCTTGATTGACTAGGCGGTTTTACTCATGGGTTCGGCTTCGGTCCGGATTACATTGAGGTTATTACTACCGCGTTCGCGGTGGGTTTGGAGATATCCGAACTCAGTGGTCTTCTCGAATACGCTGGGCGTCATCGGGGTTGTCTGTAGCGCCAGGTTCGGCTTTCATTTTCTGTTTTCGACATCGCCTCGATTAACGTTATGGATGTCGTGCAACCTTAGCACGGAGCATGTCCATGTGCATCTCAGCGCGCTTCTTCTGCCCTTCCTCTGTAATGAGTGGATAGACCGCCTCAAGCCGCGCCAAAGCCTGTGAAGCAACTTCACCTTCAAGCTCCTCGGTTGACGTTGCTTCCAATGCTGTCATTACAAGCCACGGCTCAGCTGAAGTGTAGAGCGGAGCTAAATCAGCGAACTTCGCCCCGATCATCCATAGCGTTTGGTGCTGAGTGTAAGCTTCCTGACTGTTCTTGGGTGGATGACTTGGTATGGCCTCTACTAGCCGCGGAATGCCTGGCCTGCCAAGCTGGCGAAGTTCGGATAGGACTTTCATACTTCGAGAATCATCCGACATCCCGGCCAAAGCGAACTCAGTCAACTGAGTAGCAATGTCATCAAGCTTCGCTTTTACTCTCTCCATGGCCAAACCCTGATCAGTCCTTTCTTCCAGCGGAACCTTCGCCCAATTGCAGAACTGGGTAATTGCGTAGCTCTCTGAAGGAGGATTCTGTTTTCGAGCCAAATCCTTGGCGATTTGCCCGCGTACCGAACGGCAGGCGAGATCCAGTTCAGAGAGTATGCTTGAAATCCGGCTTAGCGCCTCGACGACGCCCGTTCGGTCCTCCGGTTTGCTGTGGTAAATCTCCAGAAGCTCGGGAATGAACTCAATCGCCTCTACGTTATAGCACAGTGATGAATAATCCAGCTCCGGCGGACGGTCTTTACGAAAGGTGTGGAATGCCTGCCAAATTCGCGTTTGTCTGGGCCCGGGATCGAGGGCTCCGTGGTCTGGCAAGATGAGTTCAATGCTGATCTTGGGCCTGTTTGGAATGACCTCGGAATATCCCTCGTTCAATACCCGGCTCCCGATTGACCGCTGCCAACTGTGATTAAGCACCAGCTTCTCCGGTTGATCTTTCAATTCCCGAAAACTCAGATTCCAGAACGTTGGCTTGCGCTGCAAATCCCCGGGCGGATCAGACATCGGCTGAATTTCCAAGGCGACACTCTGGCTCGCACGCAACCGAAATCGGAATTTGCCTTGGGAATCACTGCTTGATGATCGCTTCTGCATACTCAGACCATTCTCGTGGAAGTACTCATTAATTCTGACTCCAGAGAGAATATTGCCCCTGATGTCGCGCAATTGAAGTTCGACTCGTGTTGAATTCACAAAGTCTATCAGCAAGGCGACCCCCAGCCATAGGATTACCGCGGGGATTACTGTTGAGAGTTGCCGCGCTTCTTTTCTCGGTCGGCAAAAGAATGTAGCTATCAGACCAAGGAGACAAATCGCGAGAGCCGGCAGCAGAATAATGGCCATCATTCCAGCAAACCCTGCGTCCGGTCCGCTCATGCTCCCGATGTGGCTCAGAATCCTGAGGATCTTGAATGCCGCGTAAGCAAAGACTCCGGTGGTTGGAAACCATATAAAAACGACCCACCGACGGCTACGGAAAGCGAATGAAAGACTGAGCCCACAGATCAGGGCGAAGAGCCCCACCAATGCGGATGTGAGGGATAGCTGGGAGAAAATCATGACGGCTAGATGTTGGGGAAGGTGATTATGCGCGTGCCGAACGTCTAGCTCATCCACGGCGGGGATGGAAGCCCGAATTCAAACTGGAGCGTTACCCGCCGTTGGATGGAGCGTCTTGTTCGCCTTTGGTTTATGAGTTTGTCTATGCTGGATGAGTAAGTCGTGTGATGATCTCTTCAACGTCACGGACACCAGCAATAGCTAAGAAACCGTGGTCAGTGGATTGTCTGCCACCATCACCATCACCCGCCCAAGTCCGCTCAAAAATGAGGTCTCCAGTCCCATCTGGCTTCTGAACCCGTCGGATGTCTTTGAGTCGGTCGGGATCAAATGAACGAATTGTCATGGAACCAAATACACCACCAGCTAGGACAATAGCTCGCTGATCCGTGATGACATAGGCAGTTCTTCGAGCCATTCGTCGCATCCAGTATGGACTGGAAAGCATACCAAATCCGATGAGGACGAATGGCAGGCCGAACAGTGGGAAAATGCCAAAGCCCTGACTAAAGTCGGGCATCTTGAACCCGCTGGCTCCAGCAATCCAGAAAAGAGCAAACGCTGTCCAAGGTATGCCAAACAGCACAAGTCCGATACTACGCCGGGCAAAACAACCAGGAATGGGCTGTCCAGTCCATGTGACACGTTCTCCATTTCGCAGTTCAGCATCAATAAGACGAGAAACATCGTGCGGTAAATTATTTGTGTGGTGGAATTGCATAGGGTTTCATTTTTTGCCGAACGGTAAAGATGAGCCACGAGGCATGACAGCGGTGGACGTTGGCTCTGGTGCCTGGTTCGGCCTCATGTGATAACCGAAGATACCGCGACGCGACAATTCTCGGCCAAACCGTAAACCTTGTCGGCTTCGTAGTCGAATAGCTCGTAGTGCACCGATTCCCAGCCTCTCGAGCTAATCTTATCTACGTCGAAACCGATGAGCTGGTGAATGGATGCAATGCGGAAATCGCGAACATTGCCGAAAGTGACATCGATCTGCCCCTTCTTTCCTTTGAGCACAAAGGAGACAATCTTTTCGAATCGCTCGCGATCTTCCTCGTAATATGTGTCGATAGACAGGCACTTAAGATCCGTAAAATCACCGAATGCGCAGTCGCCATACTGTGCTTTGACATCGGCGTAACCTGGAAGATCAGCGAGCGACATTGTATTTTCCGAACGTTATAGATCAGCCACGACTATGGCTGGCGCACAGCCTGCGCAAGCAGGATGCGTGACTGACATAGTCGTTGTGCTGTAGCGCCTGATTAGGCTCATGTTTATTGTATTTCTTTGCAGATAAAACTCCGTACGACCGGTTGCGCTAGAATCATAGCTAATTCATCGTGCAAAACTTTTTCCTTGTTTCCGCCTGGAGGTGATGGATGGCTAAACTTAATAACTAAACGCTTGCGGTGAATGAATATTCGGTCTGCTGGACACGTGAACTCAGTGCTGGGATGGTATGCTGCGTGATAAGACCAAAAGGTGTTAGCGCACAAGATCACGTCGGGACAAATAAGATCAATTTGCTCAGTGAGAAACTCTTTATCTCTGATTGCCGCTTGCTGTATCAGCTTCTGTGAGGAGGTAGTCTCTCCTAGCTCCTTGGAAACATTTACATAGGCGATATCTGACAACTGTATGGTTCCGGCATACCTTGAGTCAAATGCATCATACTCAGCTTGAGAACTTGATGCGTTACCGGTGTAAACCGATTTAATCAGATCCCTCCATCGAACAATATTGCGCCATATAATTGGGAATTTCCCGTTTCGCGCAATTATTTCTATTGGGCTCCCAGATATGTTATACCAATTCGCTTTTTTGTGTGATTCCTTCATCAGGAACAAAATCCTAGGCTTTGCGGTCATCCACGCTTCAGGGCTTAGGATGCCGTCCCGCACAAAGGGATTATACCCCCGAGTGTGAGCCCACCTGTCTTGTAGTTCGGTTAACTTTTCGATTTCGATGTCCATGTTATTTCTACCTTACGTCATAGATGAGCCACGAGCGTGCTCGACGCCAAAGCCTGCCCCGCAGCCGACGTGCCAAGCACGCTCGTTGGCTCTAGCGAATGATCAGGCTCATTTTTCATTCATCCAATTTAGTGTATTGTTTATAGCCAGACACCATGCATCGTAAGCCGGACGCGACGGATGAGGTATGGAGTATATTAAGCATCCATCGACCACTGCGCTATTCCGGAATCCAATCGGACCTTGGGGGCTCAATAACTGGTTCACCGCTGCTAAACCTGCATGACCTCCAACAAACACGACATCAGGTCTCAGTGCCATAATCTCAGCCCAGATGTATCTTCCGGTGTCAGAATGGCCGACTGCAGATATCGCTGCGTAATCCTGCGGTTTCACTGAATTGGACTGTGCTCGGATATTGTAATATATCGTTCTGTCTAAAGTGTCTTCAATCATATCATCGTTGGCAAACGCTGCGCTAAGCATCTCTCGCGACGCCGCTATCTTCTTCTGGAAACACGCTAGTGCTACATGGAGAACAGCAAAAGTGTATCGAGTCGTCTTAGTGCCCGTGTCGCCGGCATCATAAATCCAATCAATTAGGTCGTCTCGTGTAACATCGAACACGCCCATTTTCTCATAGCCATACGGTTCCATATTAACGGCGACAACTTTGAATGGCTCATTCCAGTAGCGGTCCGTTGTCGGTCCGTAGAACATGTGATGTGTCGCTCCGGAATCAAGAAGGTGCTTCCGTAAGCTAGCGCGGGCTTCGTGGAATTTATGGATCATGAATTGATTGATTAATTCTGCCGAACGCATAGGTCAACGACGGGAGCCAGCCTCCGATGACGTTCGATGTGTCTCTGAGCGAATCGGCTGGCTCACGTTCACTGGACCGTCTGGTTCGCCTTCTTCTTCATTTTCGGTCCCATGACGCGAAACAGGCTTTGTCTTCAATCCAGCCTTGTTCGGATTTTCAGAAGAAGACAATCGGTCCACCGCTAGCGGTGCATGACTCTGCCAGATAAACGGAGATCACATCAGGTTCATCCTGTGAAATGCCCACAACCACAAGATTGTAAGCCTTGGCCGCAGACTGGACAATCAGCGCGACTTCTCCTTGGGACGCTGCCATTTCACCAGCGGCATTCTTACAGTTAAAATCGCCTTGCTCAGACACGCAGCCTGCCACAAATACAAGCGCGAAGGAAATGATGCGATGAAGGGCCATTCTATCGGCGAACGTAAAAGTGCGCTACGGATGAAACTAAGCCTAAGACGTTTGCTCCCCCGACTTGCTCTACAATGCGGGGCAACTTAGAATCTAGATATCAAACCTAAAAAATAGGAAATAATAGCAGTAATAATAACTAGGATAATGTTATCCTTATTACGATACCAGAAACTTTTATACTTATGTTTTCTGTTTAAGAAGATTTTTGATGAACCAATAAATGAGTGTCCAAGAAATAAGATATAAAATATGACCAGTGATAGCAGTAAACCAGCTGGATACTTAATGAAATTATTCAGGGGAAGAAATGGGGTAAGATATACTATCAGAAAAATAGACATACCACATATCATTCCGAGAATACCATTCCACCAATAGCCAGTAGGATGCCATGAGTACCATTTAACATGTGAGCTTAATAAATCCTTTACGAAGGGCGCATCTTTTTCGTTTTGATAGGGACGGCTAATTGTAACACCTCTTGGCTCAATATCTATGCGAATTTCATCAAAGGAGTTCTTGTACCTGAAAATAAGATTAAGGGAAGAAATGTGATCCCTTGATACGTGCTCCAATAATTCTTCTAATGACTCGTACTCCGTATTGTCATACATCACACTCAATTCTGAGTCATCAGGAAGTTGTCGGATTAGATTATCTAAATCATCAAGGTATAATCTAATTGGAGGTATCCTAATAGGGGCAGTGCTTCTGATTATTTTCATTTTATTAGAACGTACAAGATTCAAGATGAGCCAAGTGTATGCTTGGCGCGAATCGTGTCCTACAAAAGGGAAGAAAAGCACGATTCGTGACAATCATACGCATTGGTTCCATCGCCATGTTAGCCTTAGTTTCGTTTTATTTTATGCACTCCATCAGGTGCTTGAATCTGATTATCTGTCTGAACTTCGATCAGTTGTAAATCTGTAACTACGCTTTGGTTGTATCCAAATTTTAGTTCAACATATTTATGATTTCCGTCGGAATGTTCATCTAGGCCCCATGCTCTCTTAATGACCAATCTGGTTTCTCTTTCATATGAATATTTGTGTGGCAGGTATAGCCCGCAAATGGAGGATGCGTCCTCCCAAAAAAACTCTTTATTTAAACTATTTTTGGTCCAGTCCTGGACTTCTTTAAAGAAATCAGCCCATTTATCTATACCGTTTCCGTAGGTAATGCGCCGAAGGCATCCCGACTGAACTGTCAATCTGAATCTAAACCTAAACCCATTACCTTTAGCGAATACAGTCCAAAAATTATGTTCTTCATTTGGTGTGAGATCAGTGTCTGTCATCGATGTGTAGTAAAATCCATCGGCTATAGATTGAACATATCGAGGCCTCTGGGAGGCCTCATCTATTCCGAGAGGATACTTGTAGTCAAATTTCTCAAGAAAAGCCCGTATCTCATCCTCTTGGATTCTTTTTTCAACTGAATATAGCCTTAATCGACTGGTGGTTAAAATACTTTCACCGCTCACCTTATTCGTGTAATGGTAGAACTCGCTGTCGTGTATCGGAGGGCAAATTTGATTGGTTAATTGCTTGGATATGCGCCCACCTTTGATCGAGTCGATTACCACGCGCTCAAGAAAGTTGAAGTCGTCTTTGGTAGCTTGAATTCCGAATTCGTGTTTGGTGAAAATATCATTCAACCCCTGGATGTATTTATCGTATTCCATTGTATTTCTGGCAAACGTTAAAGATCAGCCACGGCCCAGTAGGGCCGTTGGCTGTAGCGCCTGGTTAGCCTCATTTTCATTGGCTGTCAAAATGTGCGAAGACCTCGATAAGCGAGGAAGCAAAGGGCACCCAGCAGCGCCAACATGACAATTACCGCGAGCTTCACAGGCGCGCTTTCACTCTCTGATCATCGCGAGCGCGGGGAAAACTCTTCACAACTTCGAAGGCAATCCATTCGTGCGGCTCGCCCTCAACATGCGCGCCGTCGATAGGAATCAAGCCTTCGCTTTTCGACATCGCACCGGACTTAATTTGCTCCGCAAGCGCGATGATGTCTTTCTGCTCCCCCGCGACTGTGACGCCGGGAGATGGTCCGCCTTCTACTTTCACGAGGAGCTTCATTCTTTGGCTCTCTAGTGCCTGGTTAGCCGGTCTTGAAGCGATCCAAAACATGTTTTTGAATGGCAGATAAAATCAGCATCGGCATAGATCCGACAACAGTCTGCACGAAAAGCATCTTATTGAAGCTGAGACGCTGCGCAGTGACGTCGTCCATAAACCAAAGAGTCACCAACAGCGAGACAATCGCCGAAATAGCTAATCTCGCGAGAAACCATCCATATCGTCCGATTTGCTCTTCCTTGGAGTACTTAACGACGGGCACTGCTTTCTTACGTCGGGCTAGAGGAAGCATCAGCGGCAAGAAGCCGCCAAGTAATCCAAATAAGATCGCACTTATAAAGAGTTTCGATTCCATAGTAAATTGGCTAAGGGTTTGATATATGGAAAATATCCGTCCTATTGCAAGCAGTAGATGGAATATTTTCCATGGTATTGGCTATAGAAATGAAATTCTGGAAATGCGAAGCGTGAAGTTTGTTTTCCGTCCTATTAGCTAATGACAGGATTACAGATTTCAGATTCCAAATGGCGGAAGGCAGATGGCAGGAGCCGAACCAGTCTCCCTGTTACTCCCATCGCGAAACACGGGGCGTTGTGAATGGAAAATGGAGAATAGAGAGTGGAGAATGGGGATGGGGGACGAATGGAGAATGGGGATGGCGGAAAGCAGATGGCAGAAGGCAGATTTAAGATTCCAAATTCCAGATTCTGAACGCTGAAGGCTGATAGCTTCTCCTGTTACTCCCGGGGCGTGTTGTTGGGCTCTGAGCCTGCTTCTCCGCCAACAAACTGCGGCATGTAGGACTTATGCAAGCTGCCGCCCGTGGTCGGGAGAGCGGTTCCGTGGACAACTTCCCGATTGCTGAAGGTGGATAAATGCTGTGTTTCCCGAAGACACGGGAGGATGAGACTGCACTCCAGATTGGGGAACCAACCTTGGCAAGCGGGAAATAGCGTAGTGTAGGCACAAAGTTACAAAGGCACAGAGTCGGAAAGGCAGGAGGAAGAAGGCAGCAGGCGGATTTAAGATTACAGATTTCAGATTCCAAATGGCGGAAGGCAGATGGCAGGAGGCAGATTCCAGATTACAGATTCCAAATTACAGATGGCAGAATGCCGGAAGGCAGCAGATTCCAGATTACAGATAGCAGAAGTCGTGGCGGGGGTTGTAGGAGTGGCGGCAATCTTGGTACGAGCGGTGGCAACGGTGGTACGAGTGGCGGAAGCGGTTGCGGGAGTGGCGGCAACGGTTCCGCGCGTGGTGGCAACGGTGGTACGGGTGACGGCAACGGTGGTACGGGTGACGGCAACGGTGGTACGGGTGACGGCAACGTCGGTACGAGTGACGGCAACGTCGGTACGAGTGGCGGCAACGGTGGTACGAGTGGCGGAAGCGGTTGCGAACGAATGGAAAATGGTGAATGGAGAATGGAGAATGGGCGGGAGGGGGGCGGAATGGAGAATGGGCAGATTCCAGATTTCAGATTCCAGATTTAAGATTCTGAACGCTGATAGCTTCCTTCTTCCCATTGCCTTTCCTCGAGTCGCGGCGACTTATCCGGGGCTGCCAAAATCTTCCCGGCAATGGGCTTGCAGCGGTTGAGGAATGCGCCAAAACTCAGGGGTTCATGGCTGCGGATAATCCTTTCGTCCACCTGCACTGTCACAGCGACTATAGTCTGCTCGATGGGTGCGCACATATTGACAAGATGATGGCCCGCGCGGCCAAGCTGGGGATGCCTGCGCTGGCGTTGACGGACCATGGGAATCTCTTTGGTGCGGTGGAGTTCTACAAGGCGGGGAAGAAGAACAACGTGAAGCCGATCCTCGGCTGCGAGGTGTACCTGGTGATTGACCACGGGATCGGGGACCGTCCGAAGCGCACGCGCCCCCAGGAGGATGATGAGCAGGAGAAGGCGAGCGAGACCGGCTCCTCGGCGATGGCGAACAAGATCTACCACATGGGGCTGCTGGCGCGGAACAATGTGGGCTGGAAGAACCTGTGCAAGCTGGTATCAAAGGCGCACCTCTATGGCATGCACTACCGGCCTCGGGTGGACTTCGCCACGCTGACGGAGCATGCGGAGGGGTTGATCGGGTTCTCCGGGTGCATGCAGGGGGTGATCCCGCAGCACTTGATGCGCGGGGAAAAGGCCAGGGCGAAGCAGTGGTGCGCGAAGTTTATCGAGGTGTTTGGCCGGGAAAACTACTACGTGGAGCTGCAGGAGCATGGGTTGGTGGAGCAGCACCAGCTCAACCTCGACTTGCTGGAGATAGCGAAGGACTTTGACCTGAAGGTCTTCTGCTCGAACGACTCCCACTATGTCGAGCAGGGGCATAGTGTCCCGCATGACATGCTGCTTTGCATCCAGACCGGGAAGCGGGTGAATGATGAGAAGCGGATGCGCTTCGATAACAACAACTTTTACATGAAGAGCGGGGCCGAGATGGAGTCGCTCTTCGGCCACATCCCCGGGGCGTTGACGAATACTCTGGAGATCGCGGAGCGGTGCGATCTGAAGCTGGAGTTTGGCGTGAACCATTACCCGGTCTTCAAGCTGGATGAGGACACCAAGGCGCGCTGCCAGGACAACCCGACGTTCCTCAAGGAGCTGTGTATCAAGGGGTTTCTCAAGCGCTACGGGGTGGACTACAATGCCCGCGCCACCCATGCCGATCCGGCTTACGCCGAGGAGCTGTGCAAGCGGCTGGACTTCGAGCTGACGATCATCGGGAAGACCGGGTTCATCGACTACTTCCTGATCGTGCAGGACTTCATCAACTGGGCGAAGGACCGCGGCATCCCGGTGGGGCCGGGGCGCGGTTCAGGCGCAGGGTGTATGGTGGCGTATGTGCTGGGGATAACGGATACGGACCCCATGCGCTTCCGTCTGCTCTTTGAGCGAATGCTCAACCTGGAGCGCGTCTCGCCACCGGACTTTGATATCGACTTCTGCATGCGCCGCCGTGACGAGGTGATCGAGTACGTGCGGAACAAGTACGGGGCCGATTGCGTGTCGAACATCATTACATTTGGCACCTTCGGCGCGAAGACGGTGATTCGCGATTTGGCGCGGGTGACAGACTTCCCCTTCGCCGAGGCCGACCGGATCGCCAAGATGGTGCCGGAGAACCCGGATATGACGATCGAGAAGGCGCTGGCAAACAGTGCAGAACTCGCCGCCGAGATCCAGCGCAACCCCACAGCCAAGCAGATATTCGACCACGGGAGAGTCATCGAGGGAATGGCGCGCAATACCGGTCGCCATGCGGCGGGGATTATCATCTGCGACCAGCCGCTGATCGAACAGGTGCCGGTAACCTTGCAGGAAGGTGCGATGACAACGCAGTTTGAGAAAGGCGCGGTGGAGGATCTCGGGCTTCTCAAGATGGACTTTCTCGGGCTGAAGACGCTGACGGTGATCAGCGATGCGGAGACGTACATCAAGCAGACGGCGAACCCCACCTTTGACCTGAATGCGGTGCCCTTCGACGACCCGCGCACCTACGCACTCATGCGGGATGCGCGAACGGTCGGCGTCTTCCAAATGGAATCCGGCGGGATGCAATCGCTCTGCCGCCAGCTCGAAGTGGCGAACATCGACGAGATTGTCGCCCTCATCGCGCTGTACCGCCCGGGGCCGATGGACTGGATACCGGACTACATCAAGGGCAAGAAGGACCCGGCCTCAATCAAGTTTCCCCACCCGCTGCTGACCAATCTCCTGCGCGAAACGTACGGCGTGATGGTGTATCAGGAGCAGGTTATGGAAGCGGCCAAGATACTCGCCGGGTACTCGCTCGGAGGCGCGGATATCCTGCGCCGCGCGATGGGTAAGAAGAAGCCCGAGGAGATGGAGAAGCAGAAGGGAGTCTTCGTAAAGGGGTGCAAGGAGCACCACAATATTGATGAGAAGACGGCGGTGGAGTTGTTCTCCATATTGGAGAAGTTCGCCGGTTATGGGTTCAACAAATCCCACTCTGCGGCGTATGCTATCCTGACCTACCGCACGGCCTACTTGAAGGCCAATTACCCGCTTCAGTTCATGGCGGGAGCGCTGACCTGCGAGCTGGGGCATGCAGATAATCTGGCGAAGTTCCTCGACGAAGGGCAGGCGATGAACGTGACGGTGGAGGGGCCGAACATCAACCACTCCCGCGAGCAATTCTACCCGCGCATCACGAAGCTCGGAGCTTATTATGAGACCGGGAATCCCTCGGACGAGGGCACCGTGCTCTTCGGGCTGGGCGGGATAAAGGGCGTGGGCGAAGGAGCAGCGCAGAAGATAATCGAAGAGCGCGAGAAGAATGGGCCGTACAAGGATTTCAAGGACTTCATCACGCGGGTGGATAGCAAGGCTGTTAACCGCAGGGTGATTGAAGCGCTTATCAAGACCGGGGCCTTCGATGCGCTCGGCGAGGACCGCGGGGAGCTTCTCCACAACGTGGACAGTGTGATGAGTGAGGCCGCCTCGGCCCAGAAGGATCGCGAACGCGGACAGACCAGTTTGTTTGACATGATGGAGCCTGCGCCAAAGCCTGGTGCGGGCAAAGGCAAGGGCAGTGCGCCTGCACCCAGTGCCCACCGCATGCCCTTGAATGAAATGCTGCAATTTGAGAAGGAGTTGCTGGGCTTCTATGTCTCGGGGCACCCGCTGAATGCCTACCGCGGGCTGGCGGAGCACGTGGATACGTTTAAGGGCGATGATTACCGGAACCTGCCGGACCGCACGCCCTTCCGCCTCTGCGGGGTGGTCTCGAAGATCGACAAGAAGATATCGAAGAAGGACAACCGCCCGTGGGCGATTGTCACGCTCTCGACTCGCTCCAACAATTACTCGCTCAACTACTATGCAGACTCGTATGACCGTTGCCAGAGCCTGCTGGTTTCGGGGGCGTTGCTGGTCGTACTGGGGTCAGTCAACCAGCGCAACGGCGAATCAATCCTGAGCGGGGACAATGCCGGGCAGATCGACGGCGCGCTGCCAGCAGTGGTCAACAAGCTGACCTGGATCATCACTCCGGGAGCACAGGCGGAAGACTTTATCCGGCTGCTGCGGGCAAAGCTGGACAAGGAAAGCGGCCCGGTTTACCAGCGCATCGGGTTTCTGGTGGAGCCGGAATGGGCAGCAGTGGCCGACATAGCGGGGCCTCTCCGCTGGCGGCTCACGGCGCAATCCTTTCAAGAGATTCGCAAGCACCCCGCCGTGGTGGATGTGCTGGTGGAGTGTCCCCCACCCGTGGCCCGCGAACCAGAGTGGAAACGCCGGGCAAAGGCGGGGTAGAGGGGCGGTTACGCGTCCAGCGTCACGTCGGTCTCCGGCTTGCAGATGCAGGGGAGAATGGCGCCGGGCTCGACATCGATGAGCGGCTCCTGTGTATAGGTCACTCTGCCGGAGAGGATGCGAGTCATACAGACGGTGTCCGCACCACAGCGGCACCCCGCCGCAATGGCCACGCCGTGGGCTTCTGCGAAGTCGAGCAGGTTCTCACACGAATCATTCCAGGGAACGGTTTTACCAGACTTGGCGAAAGTAATAGTGGGCATGGTGGTAGAGGACAGCGTTGCGTATTGTAAGTATTCCCAGAACAGACTGGCTGCAGGCTGTACTTACTCAAGCGTGATATTCCGCCGCTCGAGTGTGAGGCCGAGTTGACGGTCGTATTCCGCGATGGCCTTCGCATAGTCCGCAATGGCATCGGCTTGAAGAATCTCGGCAGAGGACACGTCCTGCTGCACGCGGAGGACGACGAAGGTCGTACTGGTGCCTGCACGGAGTTTCTTCTCCTCAGCGGTGAGGGACTGGCGGGCAAGATTCACGGCCTTCTGCGCGGCTTGCAGGCGCTGCCAGCCCGTGGAGAGGCGAAGCGCAGCGTCTTCGAGGTTCAATCGCACCGTCTGCTCGAGGCGCTTAAGCTGGAGGTCAGCCTGGTTCCGGCGCATGTAGGAGATGGCCTTGCGCGAGGCTCTATCGCGATTCGGAATCGGCACGCTCAACACAGCACCGGCGGAGTAAGCCTGGGTGCGGTTCCGCCCGAGGTCGTCAAAGCTGCCATGAAAAGAATCGCTCTGTCCGCGCCACCCATAACTGCCCACGAGGTCCAGTTGCGGGAGCATCCCATTGCGGTCGCGGGAGAGTTCGAGTTCCTTGCTTTCGAGCGAGAGCTTGGCCTGCCTGTAATCCGGTCGATTCTCCAATGCCCTGGGGAAATCGCTGCCTGCATCAACGGAAACTTCGGTGCCTGCCTTCGGTGCTTCCACAACAATACCGGGACCAATCAAGGTTCCCGCCTGGTCTGAAATCAAGTCCGCCAGGGCAAGCTCGGCCTGGCGCTTCTGACGACGCGCGTTGATCACATTTTCTTCGCGCAACGCGAGTTCGGACTCAGCCAAGACAACATCGAGTGGCGCAATCGCACCCGTGTCCGAGCGGAAGCGGTTGTCCTCAAGAAGCTGTGCTGCGAGGTCGCGGCTACGTTGGGCTACATCGAGATTTCTGCTGGCAAAGAAGTAGTTATTGTAGGCGTAGACGGTGTTTGTCACCACATCGATCACCGTCTGACGGAACCCTTCGTCCGCGCTCTGCGCCCCACGCCGGGCAATCCGCACCTTCGCCAGTGAGCCCCCGCCGAAGCCCCGTAGGAGGGGCTGCGTCAACGTAAGTCCGGCGAAGGAATTGATCGCATTGGCATCGTCGAAGTTGTTGCGGTTCGTGCGCGTATCGTAGGCATCGAGTGCGATGGCATACTGCGTACCGAGCCAGGGGACCTTGCCCTCAATCCCGCTGGAGAAATCATCCTGTCGATACTCCAGTGCAGGAAATTGCGCCTGGTAATTGTCATCCTTGGTGAACGTGTAACGCGTCGTGAACGCGGGATCATACTCGCCCCAGGCACCACGGAGTTCCTGTGCTGCGATCAACGGTGAGAAGCGCTCTATCGCGATGCTGAAGTTACGCGACAGTGCGCGCTGTACGGCCTCATCTTGATTGAGATGCAGCGGCTCCGGCTGCGCACTGACCTGCGTGCCCGCTGCCAGCGAGGCGATGAGCACACACACTACTGCCCGGAAGTGGCGTTTGATTGGTAGGCACGCTGGCGCGGATTCATCAAGATGTCTCATTCTGTAGTGTATTTAAGATGCAATTAAATCATAAACACCAGCCCTAGTCCGGGCGCAGTGCCTGCATGGGGTGCGTGCGCGAGGCCTTGATTGCTGGCCGCAAGCACGCGAGGAACGCCACGCCCGTGAGTGCCATCACCACGAGAATATAAGTGGCCGGGTCTGTGGGCTTCACATCGAAAAGCAGTTGGGCGATGAAGCGCGACATCAGCAGAGCCAGCGTCAGCGTCGTGCCGATACCCACGACGAGACCTATTCCAGCCTGGATGGCACCCTGGCGGAAGATAAGCTCGGCTATCTGGCGCGAGCGCGCTCCGAGTGCGAGTCGTATGCCAAACTCCTGCTTGCGCTGATTCACGGAGAAGCTCATGACGCCATAGATTCCGATTGCCGCCAGAAATACTGCCACAGTCCCGAAGATGCCGAAACTACTCGCGAGGAAGCGCGACTGCGCGAGGTCCTCATCAAGCAACACCGCTGGCGTAGTCACCCAGTAGAGCGGAAGGTTCGGGTCGTACTTGCGAACATGCTCGCGGAGCACTTCACCCATTGCAAGGATGGGGCCACCGCGCGGCTTGGCCGCTATGGTCATAAACATCGGGGCGTTATCCGGAGTCAATGGCTCGAAAAACGCAGTGCCCTCGCCTGGGTCATTGTTCTGCCAGAGGGGGCTGATCTTCATGTCCTTAACCACACCGATAACCGTGACCCAATCCGGCGCCACCGCGCCTGGAGCATTTCCGCTCTGCTGCACGCGGCGCTTGAAGCGCTTGCCAATCGGGTCCTCGTTCGGCCAGTGTTTGCGGGCGAACTTCTCAGTCACAATAGTGACGGGATTCTTCTGGGTTATATCACTCGCCATGAAATCGCGCCCAGAGAGGAGTTTGATGCTGTTCAGATTAAAGTATTCATAGGATACCACCTCGCCCCAGGAGAAGGGGTAGTCCGTGTCCTTCTCGAAGGGTTTGGCGCCTTCTATCTCAAGACGTGTACCATTCGCCCCCCAGAAGCGGATGCGTGCACTTGTCGCAGCCTCGGCTACGCGCGGATCCTGTTTCAGGCTGTCAGTCACATTGCGGAAGAACTTGTAGCGATCCTCACCCTTCGGGTAGTCCGCCTGAAACAACCCCGCCCGGGCCACACAGTAACTGTTTAGATCGTAGCCGAAATCACTGGCCGACTGGTTCTGGAGGCTGCGAATCATGAGCCCGGAACCCACCAGCACGAGGCAACTGAAGGCAATCTGTGCAACAACCATTATTTTGGTGAGCTTCCCCATGTGCACACTGGAGCCCGTGCGCGTGTTATCCTTGAGGATTTCATTAATATCGGTCTTCGAAGACTTTAGGGCGGGCATGAGACCGGAAAGAATACCACACAGCAGGGTCAACCCGGTAACAATGCCGAGTATGCGCCAGTCGATGGAGAAGTCCCACCACTGCGGCAGGAAGAGCGCCTCGGCGCGAGCCTTGATGGCCTCAATCCCGAAGTGGGCTATCCCCATACCCAGAAGGGCCCCCACGCCAGCCATCACTACACTCTCAGTTAATATCTGCACGACCAGGCGACTGCGGGATGCGCCAAGGGCACTGCGGATCGCGAGTTCGCGACTGCGTGCGGCGATACGGGCAAGCTGTAGATTGGCCACGTTGGCACAGGCAATCAGCATCACGAAGACTACCGCCGCGAGCATGAAGTACAGGCGGTCGCGCACCCAGTCCGGTGTCTGTTCGCGGATAAGAGGACGGACTTCACCGGCAGTGTATCCCTTGTTAGTCTCGGGATATTCCTGTGCCAGTTGATTGGCGATGATACTCAATTCAGCCGTGGCCTGCTCGTAGGTCACCCCAGGCTTTAGACGACCGTAGCAATTGAGATCAAACCCCTCGCCGCGCTTGAGCTGCAACCAGTTAAGCTGCGAAGCGAGCGGAATCCAGAGTTCATTGCGGTCGGGATAAGCGAAGCCTTCTGGCATTACACCGATGATTGTACCGAGCATGCCATTGACGCGTGCCGGCTTGCCGATGACAGCCACATCCCCGTCGAACTGGTTCTTCCAGGTATGGTAGCCCAACAGGATAACCGGGGGCTTCCCGGGCTGGTCGTCCGCTTCTGTCATGGCTTGCCCGATAATCGGCTGTACACCGAGAATCTTCGTGAAGTTCCAGGTCACGCGTCCCCCGTTCAAGCGATAGGCCTGGCCCTCGTAGCTGAGGTTAATCGTACCGTCGAACCCAGCGCCGATATCCTCAAAGGAAGTGGCCTGCTTGCGCACATCCATATAGGAATGCACAGACAGATTGTTGTTTTGGTTCTCCTCAGCGGCATGGGGATTGAGTTGGCGCACACTGACTAGCCTATCCTGCTCGGGATACGGCAGCCCCTTTAGGATGGCTGCGTTGATCAAGCTGAACTGTGTGGTTACGCCACCGATGCCTAGGGCAAGGGCGAGCACCGCGAGGATGGAGTAGCCGGGGTTCTTCGCCAGCAGGCGCAGTCCGTGTTTGATATCGCTTATAATGAGTTCCATGGTGAGAGTCTCCGCTTGATGATTCGTTGAACAGACAGGTTTGCAGACTGTAGAGGACAGTTATTCGTACCGAAGGGTATCCGTGGGATGAATTCGCACGGCGCGGCGCAGCGGCATGAAGCAGCTCAGCATCGCAATAAAAGTAAGTAGTATCACAACAGTGATAAAAGTAGGCGGGTCGATAGGCTTTACGCCATACAGCGAATCCGTCAGCCGTTGCACAGCGAAGATCGCGGCGATCTCGCCTGCTATGAGCCCGGCCACGAGCTGCCAGAACCCCTGCCAGAGGATAAGCCGCGCTATGGCGGAGCGTCTGGCCCCCAGAGCGAGGCGGATGCCAAACTCGCGGCGACGCTGGTTCACCGCAAAGTTCATAACCCCGTAGATGCCAATGGCGCAGAGGAAGATGGAGACCATGCCGTACAGATGGAGCGTGCCCGCCATGATACGGTAGGGCAAAGTGGTTTCAAAGAAGAAGCGATCCATGGTCTTCACGAAGTATACCGGCAGATTCGGGTCCAACCGAAGCACTTGCTTGCTGATAGCTCCGGTCATCACCATAGGCTCGATATTGCGCACCCTCACTACAAGAGTCATAAACCGGTCCAGCCCCTGTGCCATCGGTGTATAAATGTAGAAGCTGCCTTCCTCCTCGTTTTTGGAAAAGCTCCCAGTGTTGATATCAGAGACCACACCTACAATCTTTAGCACAGGCGGTTCGGACTCAATGCTCTCGCCCTTCCCCTTAATCACCCGCAAGGTGTGCCCAAGGGCACTGCCGTCAGCCCAGTGGCGACGGGCGAAAGATTCACTCACAATCGCGACCGATTCGGAACCCTTGACATCCTGCGCACTGAAGTTTCGCCCCGCCAGTAACTGTGCGCCGAAGGTGTCAAAATACGAAGGAGACACCGTCTCAAATCTAGCCTCAAGGTTCTTCCAGTTTCCCGTGTCAGCTACGGTGCCGCCGTCGCCAGCCTGGGGCGTGGGAGACGCAGGGGCGACGGCGGCTGTGGTCGTGTCTGGTTGCAGCGTGTAGTGCAGTTGGGAAGAACCGTACATGGAAATCCACGAGGTGGCTGCAGCTCCTGCAACCCCGGGAATCTCTCGCACGTTTGTCTGAAGCTTCTCCCAGAATACGAGGCGTGCTTCCATGGTGGGATAGTCCTCCTCGAAGAGCCCGATGCGCATCGTCAGCATCTCCTCTGGCTTGAATCCCGGGTTAACTTTGTTCAGTTTTAAAACAGTTTGAAGGGTAAGGCCGGCACCTATCAACAGCACGAAAGAAAACGCTATCTGAACGACCACGAGCACTCTGCTAAAGCGGCTGAGCCTCCAGTCTGTGGACGTTCGGCTGGAGACCTTGAGCTGCTCATTGATGTTTATTCGAGTGGCGTTCCATGCTGGGATAAACCCGGCGAGGAGTGCCGTAAGTCCAGTCGTCGCAGCGACAAAGAGCCCCACGCGCCAGTCGAGATTGAAGTTTACCCAAAATGGTTTGTCTATCAATTCTGCGGTCTTCCACATCACGTCTATCAACCAGAGTGCGATAATCATGCCGCCAATGGTCCCGAGGATGGCAAGCAGCAGGCTCTCGGCCAATAACTGGCGAATGAGTTGCCAGCGGGTGGCCCCCAGTGCAGAGCGAATCGAGAGTTCCTTGCCCCGTGAGGCGGAGCGTGCGAGGAGAAGATTTGCCACATTCGCACAGGCTATGAGCAGTACGATACTCACCGCAGCCATCAGCGTCCAGAGCCAGTTGGCAGGACCGCCATGGGTGGCTTCTTCCATCACCGGCTTGAGGGTTAGTGTCGTGTCCTTGTAGGTTTCGGGGTGTTCCTTTTGCAGGTATTTCACCAACGCATCGAGCGACTGGGTCGCGTCGGTCTGTGCAATATCACTGCGCAGACGGCCTTCAATGCGCAGCCAGTTGCCCTCGCCTTTGGATAACTCCTCTGGTTTCTGACGGATGAGGACCCATACGTCTTCTGTAGCCGGGTAGTGAAACCCCTCCGGCACAATCCCGGTGATGTATGCCTTCTGCCCATTGATACGGACTTCCTTGCCAATGAGGTTCGGGTCGCCCCGGAAGAGTTGTTGCCAGAGGCGATGCGAAACAATCACCGGGTTGTAGTCCGGCTGCATCCATCGCGCCGCATCGAAGTCTTCCCCATGCTCGGGTGGGAGCATGACCATTCGAAAGAAGTCCGGGGTAACATACGCTCCATTTACCCGTTGGGGGCCAGTGCTTCCGGAGAGGTTCACGGTGCCCTTGTAGAAGCCCGCCATGTCGCTGAAGCATTTCTGCCGGTCACGGATTAGCTGGTAATCGCGCAGCGGGTAAAACGATGACTCTTCCGTATAGCTATTGTCGCTGCCTACTCGTGCCAGCGTGCGCATCTCTCCAAGCCCCTTGATATCCGGCGTCTTGTAGAGGGCTCCATTGAGCACACTAAACATTGCAGTACTCAGCCCCGTACCGAGCGCAATCGCCAGCACCGCCAGCATTGCCGTGCCGGGACGTTGCGCTACGAAGCGGAACGCATCCAGCAGGCACATGGGCAACGAGGAGCAAGGGAACAATACCTGCGACCGACGTGGGATATCCTTCTTGCTGGGGATATCCGCGTACGGATCGGAAGACTTGTTGCCTTTGTGTATCATAGCCTTGTTGTGTCGCCAAAGACCCGGCCTGTCTCTCCATTACATACTCTTCTTATCGTTCTTAATTTCATCCACTATCTTACCGTCGAAGAGATGGATGATACGGTGCGCACAGTGGGCGTAGCGGTCGTCGTGGGTCACCATGCAGATGGTGGAGCCTTCCTGATTGAGGGCTTCGAGCATCTCCATGACTGCGCCACCGTTCTTGGAGTCGAGGTTACCCGTGGGTTCGTCCGCGAGGAGAATCTGAGGGTCACCGGCCAGGGCACGGGCCACCGCTACACGCTGTTGCTGACCGCCAGAGAGCTGGCTGGGCAGGTGGTTCTTGCGGTGAATCATCTGTACTTTCTCCAACGCGGCCACGGCCTTCTCGCGTCGCTCCGAGGGGCGCAGACCACGGTAGGCTAGCGGTAGCTCCACATTCTCCAGCACAGAGAGATCGCCGATCAAATTAAACGACTGAAAGATGAAGCCGATCTCACGGTTGCGAATCCGTGCCCGTTGCTCCAGAGTCAAGTTGGCCACTTCCTGGTTATTCAGCGCGTAGCGCCCATCCGAGGGTGCCTCAAGCAGCCCGAGTATGGAGAGCAGTGTGCTCTTGCCGCAACCCGAGGGTCCGGCGATGGAGACAAACTCCCCGCGCTGGATGTTCAAGTGGATGCCCGAAAGAGCATGCGTTTCAATCTCGTCCGTCAAGAAGACCTTCTTAATGCCATCGAGGACGATGAGGGGGGCGTTTCCGTTATTCATGGGTGATGTGGATGAAGCTGGTATTGGTTACTGTTGCTAATTGGTAGTTGGAAAGAGAAGCGGTGCAGGAGACCCGCACCTATTTTACTTGAATCCTCTCGAAGCGATCCCATTGCGTCGTGTCGCTAAGGATGACACGGTCGCCGACTGAGAGTCCGGATTTGACTTCGATCTCGGTGACGGAGCTGCGGCCAAAGGTCACCGATGTGCGCTCGGCGAGGTTGCTGCTCCCGCTCAGCCGGAAGATGGATACACTGCCATGCTCGCGGGCGAAGGCGGGGCGCCCTACGTAGAGCACATCCGCCAGGCTCTCCAGATCGATGCTGCCCTCGATAGTGAGGTCTGGCCGGGCACCGCGTGGGAGTTCGGCAGTGAGGCGTACGTCAACATTCACCGTTCCATTCTCCACCGTGGGGTCCACTCGCATAACTTCCCCGGTGATGGTCCCGTTGCGGGTGTCGATGAGTGCCTGCTGGCCGATCTGCACATCCTTCGCCTGCGTCTCCGGGACGCGGACGACGGCCTTCAATCGCGTGGGATTCGCCACCTGGGCGAGGTTCTGCCCGGCGGTTACCTGCTCGCCCTCGACAACGGGCAGGCGCTGCAAGATACCGCGGTCCACCGCGCGGACCTTGAGCTGCTCAACCTGGCCTTTAACCAGGTTGAAGCGTTCGCGCTCCTGCTGCACATTAACCTCGCGGGCGGCGAGTTGCTTGATGACCGCGTTCTCCTGCGAAGCGAGGCGGCGCTTCTCGATGGCGAGCTGGGCTTCCAGCCGTTCCGCCTGCAAGCGGGATTGTTTCAAAGTCAGCTCCGCCACCAGCCCCTCTTTATAGAGTGCTTCATTAACTTCGGCTTCGAGCTTCGCGCTCTTATAGTCTGCCTCAACACCGGCGATGGTGCTCTGAAGCTCCAGGACACGCCCTTGTAGCTCGGCCTCGAGATTCGCGTACTCGCTCTCCGCCGCGGTGAGCTGAAGCGCCGCATTGCGATTCTGCTGGTCGAGTTCGGGGTTGGAAAGTTCCAGAATCAATGTGCCGGGCTCAAGCTTGGCACCGGGCAGAATCACCAGCTTCTCCACACGCCCGGCGGTGCGCGCCGTGATCCAGCGCTGGTCCTCTGGCGTGAGTGTGCCCACACCGCGCACCCGCACAGCGAGCGTCCCCTTCTTCACCGTATCTATCCAGACCGTGCTGCGCTCCACCGTGGGCGCAGCGGGCTTGACCAACTTCAAGCCCAGAAAGCCACCGACTACGATGACCACGGCGGTGACCGTCCAGAGGATACGTTTGCGACGCTTCTTTGCGGCTATGTCTTGGCGAACTACGTCCATGATGTGAGATTCCGTTAAGAGAGACTGTGTAGCACAGGTGGTATTGTCTCGCCATCCGGGAAGGAGTGGCGTTTTGAAGTTACACGACCTGCCTTACTGTAAAGCAGCCGATGTGCCAACTATTTCGGACAGGTGTAAGTACTGGAACTACAATAACTTAGGGGTTCTTCTGAACCCTAAAGTCCGTCGGCCAAATAAAGACTATTCCCATAAACGGGACAGTCCAGTCCCGTAATTGCGACGAAGGGAAGGCGGAAGGCAGAAGGCGGAAGGCGGAAGGCAGAATGCAGTGGTACGTGCACCGACATCAGGATGTCTGCATATACCACGACTTCAGAATGTCCAAGCCTTTACACGGACCCGGTAGGACCTCCGCGCGCCGGGAGGAGACGTCCGCGCGTAGGGAGGAGACGTCCGCGCGTAGGGAGGGGCGTATCTCAGCTATTGGATAGGTGGCTTTAGCCGAGGGGTTGTCGTAAGCCGTGTGATGCGTGACGAGGGATTTTTAGCCGCAAGAAAGCGCAAAAATTAATAAATGCTGGGTTAACGAACCCTCAAGGCATACACACGATGCACGATGGAGCGGATGTCTTTCATTTTTGTAACTTTTTGCGGCTAATCCATTTAATCGGTCCAGAAAGGGAGATGGTAAACAGTTTATCCACTAAATTCACTGAATATCACTAAAGAGATTCCGGGTAAGTGCGGTGCAGGACGCACAAGGATTTGGTCTGAATTTACATGTTTAGTGAGTTTCGTGAAAATTAGTGGATAAAAATCCGGATACCACATCCATGTCCAGAAAGTGAGATGCGCCCTTCGGCACCCTTCGTCATTTTGACCCTCGGGAAAGGGTTGACAAAGCATCAATAGCGCGGTTGCCTCGCAAACAGTCCATCCAACCGACAATAACATGCGTTATCGCACTCTTTTCCTTGTTCTCATTGCCGCATCCTTAACGGCTGGTTCACTGCATGCGCAGAATTTGTTTCGTCCGCCCCCACGCTTGACGAATGATACCGTCACCATCGGCTGGCGTGCGATGTTTGGAGTCGATGTGACCTTCAGTAAACTGGGGGGCGTCAGTTTACAGGACCCGAATTACACAAGCTCGGGCTCGTACCCAGGATTGAATTTCAACGATGGCTATATTCTCCGGGATAACACTTTTAGCGCGGATGGCTCTAAGTCTCTCGATGGCAAAACCGTCAATTTTAGTTACGCGAGTGCGAGCCAGGTAATCTCCGACGCGAGCGGGACCAGCATTGACTACCATTCCTACGGATCGGTCACAAATGCAACCGCACTGGAAACTACTGATAGCGGCATGGCCAATGGGTGGGAACTCCAGTATATCCACTACTTCGGCAGGAAACAACGGTTCGGCTTCCTCGCTGGTTTCAGTTTCAATACATTCTCAACCTCGCAGCAGAATACGTTGACGAATGACTTGCTTGAACGCACCTATAACCATAGGACAGGGAGTCGTATTTACAACACTGGCACGACAACTTCAAATGATGCAGGCTATACAGGGCCGATTTATAGACCAGAGGCTGTTGGTACTCAAGTTACCCCTGCCACTTCTATTAATATCCCAGAGCGGTCGATTGACCCTAGTTTACTTACCACTACCCCTATTCCTAATGGCGCCGAAGTGGATGGCGACTGGGAAGTAAATGGCTCCTTCTACAGCTTCCGCATAGGTCCTGTCTATGATTTGTCGCTCAGCAAGAAGTTCAAGATGCAGGTGGGTGCGGGATTGGCGTCTGTCTTCTTCAGCAGTGATTTCCAGGCTAAAGAAATCGTCACCGCCATAGGAAAACCTGGGAAACCGACCACTTTTAATAAAACCCAGCGTGATAGCGAGTGGCTCGTCGGTGGCTATGTGGATGCGAATGCAAACTACCAGATCAACGAGCGGATGAACTTTTTCTCGGGTATGCAGTTCCAGAGCACGAGCGACTACACGGGCTACAATGACGCCCGCGAAGTTAAAGTGAACATGGCGAACGAAGTGTACATGCGCGCTGGTGTGGGTTTCCGCTTCTAGGCTGGACTTGGTGACACGGGCAAGATGCCGGCAAGATGCCCGTGCGAGCGGGTTAGAAAACCCGCTCTCCGTTTGCTTCAAACACCCAACGCAGGGCGGACATTCTTGTCCGCCTATTTGCGATCAACGGTGCATTGATTTATCTAGTCGGAGCCAAACTTCAGACACGGACAAGATCCCCGTGTCACTTCAAGCAGCCCAACAGCTTCAAAATGCACCGCGCTCCTAGCCCGGCTTTCTCAACTCGAAGGCTAAAACAGATATTTTCAGGGGTAAAACGCCCTAGAACCCGCATAAATACGTGGGGTAGGTTTCAAAAGTGCTTGTAGTGAAGACCAAGGCTATTCCCAAACGATTATAATTGT
>JANRLC010000049.1:0-55276 GCA_033762955.1 Verrucomicrobiota bacterium
CAAAGACTGTCTTTGGGTCACGCACACGACTTGTTCATGGGGCAAAGACTGTCTTTGGGTCACGCACACGACTTGTTCATGGGTCAAAGACTGTCTTTGGGTCACGCACACGACTTGTTCATGGGTCAAAGACTGTCTTTGGGTCACGAAGACGATTTGTGTGCAGGTTACGGTCTGTCGGTAAACCACATACACGACTTGTTTGTAAGCTACAGAAGACCATTAATGTGCCTCTTTCGTGCGTAGTAGCTATGGCGTTGAGCCCCCTGCGGAAAATTTTAACTAAAGATACCATCTTACTGAGGTCTGACGTCATTACTTCACAAATTTGGCACTCGACAACTGGGTGATCAAATAGGCTAGACTACAAACGTACCACGGTGGTTTCCCCTGCCGGGATCAACATTCTATTGGTAATCATTATGATCCTTCTGGACATAAAAACTGGGTGGCGTTCGCTTTGGAAGACGCCATGGCTCACGCTTGCGGCAATAATTACACTCGCAGTCGGCATTGGGGCGAATACGGCGGTCTTTTCCCTCGTCAAGCAGCTCATGTTTACTTCGCCACCGGGGCGTGATCTGGACCGGGTGTTTGTTATTGGTCTGCGGCAGCCGCAGGATGACTGGTTCGGGTACATCGAAAAGAAGGACATCTACACGGCGATGGAGCGGCTGACCTCGTTCGAGCAAATGGGAGGGGTGACAGATGTCGTCATTACTGTCAGTGGTGGGCCGGAGATTGTGCGTATATTTGCCACACGTGCCGGACCGGGGTTTCTGGATACCTATGGTATTACACCGTACCGCGGGCGATTGTTTGAGGAGGCCGACTTCAAGGGCGGCGCACCGGCCATCATGATTAGTTACGAGTTCTGGAAGGATTTCTTCAAGGGCGATGAGACCGTCCTGGGCAAGACCTACGGGATCAACGGGATCACCCACACACTGGTGGGGATTCTGCCCAAAGGGTTTAAGATACTCGACTTAAACAGTGGTATCGTAGTGGCCTCAACCTTGCGCGAAGAGAAGTACGATGGTTCATACATGCCCTGGTGGCCCATCATCGGACGGTTAAAACCGGGTGTCACCCGGGAGCAGGCATTTGCGGAGTACGAGGTGGTTTACAAGCAGCTCTACCCACCGAAGAACGACCCGCAAGATAATCTACGCCCAGCCTTTCTTGGCATGAACGAGCAGCGCGAAGGCTGGATCATCCGGCAAATCTGGATGATTGATGCGGTCGCGGTCTTTATTCTGCTGATCTGCGTCTTTAACGTGGCGAATCTCCAGCTCGCGAAGGCGCGGGGCAAAAGCCGCGAGTTCTCCCTCCGGTCGGCACTCGGTGCCTCGCCGCGGCAGCTCGTGCGGCAGACTTTGATAGAGCACGCGCTGCTCGGGATACTGGGTGGTATAGCCGGTGTGGCGGTGGGCATGAGCACGATGAAGCTCATCATCCGCCACTTTGCCGGCGCGCAATGGGGATTGCTTTCCTCACTGCGCGGGGAGCTTTCGCTCGATCTGGGCATTCTCGCCTTCGCCACGCTATCCACCCTGGTAGTGATTTTGGTCATCGCCCTGGTCCCTGCCGGGCTGGCGCTGAAGACCAATCTCTCCGAAGTGCTCAATGAGGGCGGCCGTGGCGCCACCGAGAGCCGGGGATTCCGCCGGTTTCGCGGGGCACTGGCGGGATTGCAAATCGCACTCACGACTGCACTGGTGATTGTGGGCGGGCTTTTCCTCACCAGCCTCTCGCGCGTTACCAACTATGATTACGGCGTGGTCACAAAGGACGTGGTTCAGGTGAAGTTTGATTTGCCCTACTATAAGTATAAAAGTGCGGATGATCCGAAGTTATTGGTGGATATTGATGCCATGAGATCTGCACTGGCTGCCATCCCGGGGATGGACAAGGTTGCCTTTGGGGGTGAGCCACCCACATTCTCCTGGGGTACGCGCTTCCGTACCGCACGGATGCCCGCAAATCTTCCCATGGTAAGCTGGCCTTATACCGCCCGGCTTGTTGTAGGACCGGATTATCTGGAGGTTTTTCAACTGCCGATACTATTGGGGGAAACCCTATCCCCCGTGCATAACCTCCCAAACACAGCGCCCGTCTGCCTCATCAGCAAGTCCATCGCGGATAGATTCTTTTCCAAGCAGAGTCCTCTGGGAGAGTACATTGAGTGCCCTGAGTGGGGCGGCCAGCCAGGTGACCGTTATCGGATTATCGGCGTGATGGGAAACATCAACCGCTTCTGGGATTCAAGCCCATACTCGATCGTCATACCGCAAGTACTCACCACAGAGAAGTTTACCGGGTCCCTCTACATGACTATGCACAGCAATCCTGCCACCTATTTCACAAAAATTGCCAGGACCCTGCGCGAACTGCAACCGGAGTGTGTGATTCACCATGTAAAGCCCGTGGATGATTTCCTCCAGGAATCAAATAACTCCTTCAACTTCCTCGTTTACGCCCAGGTATTCTTTGCCTGCATCGGGCTCTTCCTCGCGTGCCTTGGGATCTTTGGCGTGATGAGTTACAGCGTCAGCCAGCGCCTGCGCGAGATGGGGGTGCGCCTCGCCCTCGGCGGTACTCCCGGAAGCATTATCTGGATGGTGATGCGGGATGCGCTGCTACTCACAATCCCCGGTGTCGCCTTTGGCCTCGTCAGTGTGCTCTACTTTGGACATTTCATCGAGAATCAGTTGGATATGGTCAGCCCCTATGAATGGCCGATCTATCTGGTGGCAGCAGTCATCATCTCCAGCGCCGCAATGCTCGCGAGCTGGCTCCCGGCACGCGTGGCTTCCCGTGTGAATCCTTCCACGCTCCTGCGCGACCAGATACGATGAATGATAGGTGCGGGCAAAGGCAGGGGCAGTAGTTAGTAGCCAGTAGTCAGTAGCTAGCAGGAAAGACAGGAAGAGTTGGACGTCCATCGAATCCATTTTGCCTATGCAGTGCCCTGCATTTGATAGTGCCAGTCCAGCCAATGGGCACAGACCTTGAATTAGTAAATCTATTTAACAAATGTATTGCTATTAGATAAACTATTGCATAAATTTCCTTTGGAATACTTGCAAAAAGGTGGGCGTATGCTGCTATACACCGATGTATTCTGGATTATAAAGCCCTGCAAAACAACTCAACCATCACTCCCATGCGTAACACGGACATCGTCATACTCAAGGCATTACTTGAATCACGGCCTGCATTCGTATCGGGAAACCTTCTTGCGACCGAGCTGGGTATCTCCCGGGTGGGTGTATGGGCACGACTGGAGAAATTACGGGAACAAGATTTCTCATTTGAGGCGGTGCGCCATCGCGGGTACCGTCTTGTTGAGGAACCAGAGGTATTGGTGGAGGATCTTATCCGGGCTTACCTGGAGATGTACCAATCCTCGCTGGATGTGTTGGTGAAGCCGCAGGTGGAGAGTACCAACAGCGAGGCGGAGCGCCTGCTGGCTGCAGGTAACTCGGTGCCTTTGGTAGTGCTGGCCGGGCAACAGACGGCGGGGCGCGGGCGTCTCGGTCGCGTGTGGCACAGCCCCGGTGATGGTAATATCTACGCCAGCTTCGCGTTCCGCCCAAAGCTGCCCCCAGCACGGCTGCAGCGCATCACTTTATGGATTGGGGCCAAGATTGCCGAACTGCTTAACCGCGAGTATCACCTGCCGGTGCGTATCAAGTGGCCGAATGACCTCATACTGGACGGCAAGAAAGTGGCAGGAATACTTACCGAGGCCAGAATCGATGCCGATGCTACGCGGGACCTCATCTTTGGGATTGGGCTGAATGTAAACTCAAAGACGAAGCGCTGGCCAAAGGAGCTTGCCGCCGTTGCTACCTCGCTTTGCGCACACCGCGCGCCTTCCATCTCTATTAATCAACTGGCCGCGCGGCTCATCCAGACTGTGCAGAGTGCGTACAACTGCTATTTATTTGGGCAGATTGATGACGAGTTCCGCGTGTTATGGGAAAACTTGGACTTCCTGAAGGGGCAGACGGTTTCTACAACGATTTCAGGACAGTCCGTCTCTGGTATAGCAGACGGCGTGGACAAGGATGGATGCCTCCGGCTTATCCTTCCGGATAAATCCATCATCACCCTGAACAGTGGCGAGGTTTCCCTCGGCACTGCAGCAACGCTCAAAGCTATCACCCCGGGGCAAAGCTGATAGCCTGTGCATCCGCCCTCTGCTCTGGTGCCCAACAAGACGCCAAAGACCTTGTTGACCTTATTGACTGACTTATACAGACGCTTCTGCCTTCCCCACTTTGTGCCTCTGTGCCTTTGTACCTTAGTGCCTACCCTCCTTAGCCTCCTGCCATGTCAATAAGTCATCCTGTTTCCGAATATAAACTTGAGTTATAGTGGGGTGATCTGTTTCCTCGGCGACGAATTGCGCTTTACCAACTCGGCTACAGCCATTAGAACCGCTAATCACCCTGCTGTTTCGTATGCGTACGGGCTTTAACCAGTAACTGAATCAGCACTTAAATCGAACCAACTATGTGTCCGCTCTGTAGATTGCTAACATCGTCCCTCGGGAAGAAATACCTGATGGCTTTATCCGGTATCATCCTGACCGGCTTCGTGCTTGGGCACATGCTGGGTAACCTCCAGATATTTCTGGCACCAGAATGGATCAACCAGTACGCGTACCATTTGCAACACATGCCCTATGGTTTACTGTGGGTGGTGCGCCTGGTACTACTTACCAGTGTAGTCGTGCACATTGTCACAGCCATCTCTCTGACCTTGGAGAACCGCAAAGCGCGTCCAGCCGACTATGAAGTGAAGGACACCATCCAGGCCAGCTATGCCTCGCGCACAATGCGCTGGAGCGGTGTGATTCTCTTTGGGTTCATCGTCTTCCACATCATGCACTACACGACGAAGAACATCGTAGACTTTGATGCGCTCGAGGGCTCGTTCAAGCTCGAGGGTGTGGACCATCTCGTTAACAACTGTTATGCGATGATGTATCTGGGCTTCTCGAGCACGTGCGTGAGTATAATTTACGCCATCTCAGTCTTTCTGCTGTGCAAACACCTCAGTCATGGCGTGAGCAGTATGTTCCAGAGCTTGGGGCTTCGCAATGCAATCTGGCGCACTCGCTTGGACTGCCTCGCCCGTGTTTACGGGTGGGTGGTATTCCTCGGCTTTGTGAGCATCCCACTTGCTGTACAGCTCGATTTCCACGGAGTTTTCCCGTGCTTGTTTGACAAGTCCAGTTTCATGCACGCTGTGGAAGCCGCGCAAAAGTGCTGCTCCTTCACCGGCCTCCCTTTATAACCCACCCATTTTGCTGTCTCAGCCAGGAATCCACGCCATGATGCACGATTCAAAATCTATTGCCGCCGACTCCAAGTCTGGTGGAGCCGCCGCCACAGAAGCCACGAAGAAGTTTCTCCCCGACTCCAAGTGCCCCACCGGGCCTATGAGTCAGCGCTGGACTGAGCACAAGTTTAGCATGAAGCGGGTCAATCCCGCGAACAAGCGCAAGTACACGGTCATAGTGGTCGGCTCCGGTCTCGCTGGTGCCAGCGCCGCGGCCTCTCTGGGCGAACTCGGGTACAATGTCCTTTGCTTCTGCTTTCAAGACAGCCCACGCCGTGCGCACTCCATCGCGGCACAAGGCGGCATCAACGCCGCGAAGAACTACCAGAATGACGGTGACTCCGTTTACAACCTTTTCTATGACACCATCAAGGGTGGAGACTTCCGGGCGCGTGAATCGAACGTGTTTCGCCTTGCCGAAGTGTCGAACAACATCATCGACCAGTGTGTAGCGCAGGGCGTACCCTTTGCCCGCGAATACGGAGGCATGCTGGACAACCGCTCCTTCGGCGGTTCCCAAGTCAGTCGCACCTTCTATGCCCGCGGGCAGACGGGACAACAGCTTCTCCTCGGTGCCTACAGCGCACTCAGCCGCCAGATCGGGCTCGGCACGGTGAAGATGTATAACCGCCACGAGATGCTCGACCTCGTCCTCATCAAAGACTCCGCTGGCGTAGCCCATGCGAAGGGGATAGTCACCCGTGATTTGGTTACCGGAGAAATCAAGAGCTTCAGCGGAGACTCCGTCATCCTCGCCACCGGTGGTTATGGCAATGTTTTCTACCTTTCCACGAACGCGCAAGGCTGCAATGTGACTGCGACCTACCGTGCCTATAAGCGCGGCGCCGGCTTCGCGAACCCCTGTTATACGCAGATTCACCCCACTTGCATCCCGGTCCACGGTGACAAGCAGAGCAAGCTCACTTTGATGAGCGAATCCCTCCGCAATGACGGGCGTATCTGGGTCCCGAAGAACAAGGCGGATTGCGAGAAAGAACCCAGCAGCATTCCAGAACAGGACCGCGACTACTACTTGGAACGCAAGTACCCCAGCTACGGCAATCTCGCCCCGCGTGACATCTCCAGCCGCTCGGCCAAGGAAGTGTGCGATGCTGGCAATGGAGTAGGCCCGGCAGTTGGCGGGAAACGCCTCGGGGTGTACCTCGACTTTGCGGACTCCATCAAGCGCCTGGGCGCGGAGAAGGTAAAGGAGCGCTACGACAACCTCTTTGAAATGTACGAACGCATCACTGGCGAAGACGCCTTCAAGCAACCGATGCGTATCTATCCTGCGGTTCACTACACCATGGGTGGCCTTTGGGTGGACTACAATCTACAGACCAACATCCCCGGCCTCTTCTGCCTGGGTGAAGCGAACTTCTCCGACCACGGAGCGAACCGTCTCGGCGCAAGCGCGCTGATGCAGGGCTTGGCAGACGGCTACTTTGTAGTTCCTTATACCGTCGGTGATTACCTGGCCCGCGTGCCTGCTGGCAAACCCTCGACTGACCGCCCGGAATTCAAGGCCGTGGAGAACGAAGTCAAGGAACGCATGGCAAAGCTTCTCGCCATTAAAGGCAAGCGCTCCCCTCGCTCGTTCCACCAGGCTCTGGGTAACATCATGTGGGATTACTGCGGCATGGCTCGCAATGCAGAAGGCTTGAAGCACGCGCTCAAACTCATCCCGGAACTGCGCGAAGAATTCTATAAGAACGTGAACGTAGTCGGCCAGGGTAGCGACTTCAACCAAGAGCTGGAACGCGCAGGTCGCGTGGCGGACTTCCTCGATTTCGGTGCATTGATGTGTCAGGACGCTCTCGACCGCGATGAGTCCTGCGGCGGTCACTTCCGCACCGAGCACCAATACCCCGACGGCGAAGCGAAGCGCAACGACGAGCAGTTCGCCCACGTCTCTGTCTGGGAATTTGCTGGCGACAACAAGGCTCCTATCAAACACAAGGAAGAGCTGAAATACGAAGAAGTTAAAATGGTCACCCGCTCCTACAAATAAGCGAACCCACCACCCAACCGACCGCACCTACCAACCGTACCTTTGTTATGAAGCTCAATTTGAAGATTTGGCGCCAGAACACCAACACTCCCGGCAAGCTCGTTGATTACACCGTGGATGACATCTCGGAGGACTCTTCCTTTCTGGAGATGCTCGACATCCTTAATGAACAACTCGTAGCCAAAGGGGTGGAGCCCGTGGCATTTGACCACGACTGCCGCGAAGGCATCTGCGGGATGTGCTCACTCGCCATCAACGGCCTGCCGCACGGCCCGGAGCGCAAGACCACCGTCTGCCAGCTCCACATGCGCAAGTTCACCGACGGGCAGACCATCACCATCGAGCCGTGGCGTGCCAAGACTTTCCCTGTCATTAAAGACTGCGTGGTAGATCGCAGCGCATTTGACGCTATCCAGCAAGCAGGTGGCTTCGTCACCGTACGCACGGGTCAGGCACCCGATGGCAACGCCCTTCCCGTGGCGAAGCACATTGCCGACAAGGCGATGGATGCCGCGGCCTGTATCGGCTGCGGCGCTTGCGTAGCCGCGTGTAAGAACGCGTCCGCCATGCTCTTCACCGCAGCAAAAGCCTCGCAACTCAACCTACTACCACAAGGACAGGCCGAGAAAGATCGACGCGTCCTCGCGATGGTCAAAGCCATGGACGATGCCGGCTTCGGCAACTGCACCAACTACGGTGAATGTGAAGCCGTCTGCCCGAAGGGTGTATCCCTCGACTTCATCGCGAAACTTAACCGCGACTACGCCGTCGCGAGTGTTAAGGATCTGCTTGGGATGTCGATGTAGTGTAACTGCTACCTATGCTGGTGCCAACAGCGCCAGTGCCATGGCTATGCCCAGGATGACGGCCATGCCTACCACGCCAACGGCGACCACTCTCCACCAGGAGCCGAGTGCACCACCTGCTGCCAGGTGATTCTGCACGGTGGTTTCCTGAAGCTGCTTTGCGGTGAAGTAAAGCCCGCAGGTGTAGCCGATGGGAAGTACACCAGGTGGTAGCGTTTCGGCCATAAACAGTGCCATGCCCAGTGCAACGCTGGTAGCGACAACTCCCCAGACCGTCGTCGAGCGCATGGCCTGCGTGTTACCGAGTACTTTGTAGTTCTCACCCATGAGCCAGCATGCGGACATTGGCCCGCCAATAAAGGACCCAAGTGCGACCTGTGCGGGTGAATACAGGACATAGGGCGGACTGACTGTTTCAAGCGAATCGTTCATGCACTTTCGAATCTGACGGAAAGCTCACTCGCTGTGAATCTCATTCAACCTGAAAACGGCAGTTGCTCCCCGCGATTTACCATAATCTGCTGGGCTGCAACGACTTGTGAAAACCACTCGACGCACCTGAAGGTGCGCCTTCGGAACTTCCCAAGTCCTTTCGCCTCAGCAATTTATGATTGATAACTCATCGCGGTTCAACTTCCGTTTTCAGGTTACACGATCTTTCCGCATTCCATTGATGAGCGCTGGCTTGCCATCTGCAATTATTGCCGTTTATCTGGTGAAAATCGTGGTTGTAACCACGGTGTAATGGATTGATTCGTATTTGAGCTGGCATGACCATGAGTACCCTTTCGAAAAGTTCCAATCTTGGCGAACGGCTTGAGGAAGCCCGCAAACGCAAAGGCGTCTCTCTGCGTGAAGCCGCCGAGGCAACCAAACTCCGCACCGATTATCTCCAGTCGATGGAGAATAACATCTTCGACATCCCGCTGCCCCCTGTCTACCAGCGCGGGTTCCTTCGCAACTATGCGAAGTACCTAAAGTTGGACCCGGAACGGGTGATGGCAGACTATGAGGCGCTTCAGATAACCCTGAATCGCACACCGCGCCGCGATAGCCGGGGCGAGCCTTTGGCCAAGATGGATGTATCCGACAGCGCCGTGCCTTCTCAATCCAGTGCCGGGGCGAATCGCGGGGCGGACCTATCCGATCGCAGTTCACCCGAACCGCTGGAATTCGACAAAACCCTTTGGCTGAAGATTGGGCTTATCATTGGTTGCTGCTCACTCCTGGCACTTGTAGTCGTGGTAGTTATCCGCATGGTGGGGCAGAACGGCACCCCTGCAGAGTCGGCTGAGCCAGCGCCCGCATCGGGGCAATATGCCGTTGCGAATCCCGTAGAAAGTGCCGTCACCACCAGTACAACCGCGGCCAGGGAGACCATATCGCTGATCGCAACCGATGCCGTCACAGTAATTGTGGAGCAAGCCATCGACCGTACCCGCCTCTTTGCGGGAACACTAAACGCCGGTGAAACACGCATGATCGAGAAGACAGGAGCAATCGTCATCCGCTACACCAATGGCTCCGCGCTCGAAGTGGATAAGGGCGGTAAACGCTACAAGATGGGAGCTTCCGGAGTCGGCTTTAGCAAGGTGCCCTAGGCTGCGCTGCCTGAAGAAACCGGGCAACCCCAACGGGGCCAAGGCGTTGTGTCCGCAGTTCGCATTGCTATATTCTCAAACAAACTGAAGTCCGCACGTAAACATAGGGATTCCAGGCAAGACGCCCATGCGCGCCTACGTGCTGGCACTCTTGGCTAGTGGTCGCCCCTAGATCGAGTACCCATACCCGCTCAACCGGTGAAGGTCGTAGGGTGTCTCCTGATACACGAAGTAGTTCAGCCAGTTCACGAAAAGCAGATTCCCATGCCCACGCCACGTCACGTGGGGTTGCTTCGTGGGATCATCGCCGGGGTAGTAGTTCTTCGGCACTGCGATGGGAATCCCCTTGGCGACATCGCGGTCGTACTCGGCTTTTAGTGTTAATGGATCGTACTCCGAGTGCCCAGTGACGAAGATTTGTCGCCCGCAGTTCGACTTCACGATGTAGATGCCAGCCTCCGGCGACTCGGAGAGAATGGTGAGCGCCTTTACCTTCTCGATGTCTTCGCGCCGAACCTCCGTGTAGCGTGAGTGCGGTGCGTAGTACACATCGTCAAAGCCCAGCATGAGCTTTGAATGCTTCTGGCAGATGTTGTGCGGGAACACACCAAACAGCTTCTCGGCAAGCGGGTACTTCTTAATCCCATAATGATAGAACAGCCCTGCCTGCGCAGCCCAACAGATGTGGAATGTGGAGAACACATTGTGCACGCTCCACTCCATGATCTCGGCGAGTTCCTGCCAGTAGGCGACTTCGCCAAACTCCATCAGCTCCACGGGCGCACCCGTGATTATCAGCCCGTCGAAGAACTCGTGCTTCACGTCGTCGAATGTCTTGTAGAACTGTAGCAAGTGGTCGCCCGGGGTATTCTTCGAGATATGGCTGCGCGGGTGAAGGAGGACAATGTCCACCTGCAGGGGCGAGTTCCCGAGCATACGCAGCAGTTGTGTTTCCGTCACAATCTTCGTGGGCATGAGGTTAAGTATCGCAATGCGCAGCGGACGGATGTCCTGCTTAAACGCACGCCCCTCGGGCATCACGAAGATATTCTCACTGGTGAGGACCTCTACTGCGGGGAGGTTGTCGGGAATTTTAATTGGCATGTTCGATCAAGGTTGTTCCCACGGACGGGGTTGAAGGGAAAGGATAATGCAAACCAGCGCGGAGGCAAAGTAGGCGAGTGTAAATTGTGAGGAAAGGCTAAACTCCATCCCGTGGAGTTGCCAGAGCGCGTGCAGCCCGCCATCCGGGCGCACCGAGTGGATGATACCAAAGAAGCTCAGCGCCCCGCCGATGGCCAGGTATAGCGCGGCGTTCCGTAGGCGGCGGTCGATCATCTCGGCGAGGAATGAGCCCCAGAGCATCGAGGTAATGATGAAGCCATTGCCGAGAGTCATAATCACCGCCAGCTCCGGCAGGCCTTTGTGAGACTGTCCGAGGAGCCGGGTGAATGTCTCCGGCACGACATAAGTGGGGTCACCGAGCTTAATGGTGACCATGCGTGCTATGGCAGGAAAGAAACTGAAAACCACCGCAATGGCGTGCTTCGCCGGGCTCGCCTGAAAGGCCTGCACGGTGATATCAAGTGAAACAAAGATGAGTATGGGAGCCAGCACGGCGAGGGGGATGAGCTCCACTGCGTTTGCAATGTAGCCGAGTACTCCACCGAGGCCGATGAAGAGGCCTGTTAACAGGGTGTACCCTGCGCGTGCCCCCATCTTTTTGTAGGCGGGGTGCCCGATGTACGGCGTGGTTTGCGCCACGCCACCGCATAGACCGGCAGCGAGGGTGGAGATGGCCTCGGTGAGGAGTATGTCCCGCGTGCGGTAGCTGTCACCCACCGCGTGGGCGCTCTCAGTTACATTAATCCCGCCCACTACCACGAGCAGGGCGAAGGGCACGATTAACGCCAGATAGCCGAGCGCATCTGCCATGCCGGAGATGAAACCCAGTGTGGGCACCGGGAGCGCAAACCGCAGTTCCATGCCCGCAGGCCATTGGAATCCCGGTCCCGCCAGACCCAGTGGACCAAGCGTAAAATAAAGCACCACTCCCGCTATGAATGCACCCAGCACACCAGGGATACCCCATGGCAGCCGGCCCTTCGCTACCACGGTGTAGAGCACGAGCAGCAATGCGGTGAACCCCACCACTGGCACGCGCATGATATCTATGATTGGGAAGAAGCCGATAAGCACCAGAGCGATTGCCGCAATCGAGCCCAGCAGCCCCGCACGCGGCACCACCCGCCCCACCCAGCCGCCCACATAGGAAAGCGCGAGCTTGATCATCCCCATGATCACCATCGCGGCCATGCCGAGGTACCAGGTCTGCATGGCGGCCTCGTGCTCGCCCATTCCCGCCTGCTTGTAGTGCAGAAATGCGGGGCCAAGCACCAGCAACCCCATACCGATGGTGGATGGCGTATCGATCCCCAATGGCATCGCGGTGACATCGCTTCGCCCCGTCTGTTTCCCCAACCTTATCGCCATCCAGGTGTAGATAAGATCGCCCACAAGCACTCCCAGCGCAGTGCCGGGAAACATTTTCAGAAAGATAAAGTCCGCCGGGAACTGAAAGACCCCCACCAACACCGTCGCGAGAAACGCCATCACAGCCAGATTATCCACCATCAACCCGAAGAACCCGTTGATATCTCCCCGGGTGAACCAGTTGCTTTTGTAGGGGACTGTCGTCGTTGTCATCTTAAGCTCGAGTTAAAACGAAACCTCTACCGCCTGGGTTACCAGCAGTACGTATTGCTCCTTTGTGAGTATCTTCCACGCACTGCGAATCGCATCAAGCGCCGCGCGCCGCTCCGGTGTGTTCTCGTGGAGTATGATGAGGACCTTCGAGCGCTCCCGCTGTGGAGACTTCTGCCCTGCATCACGCCACTGCCCATACGCCTCGAAGACCGTCAACCCATCCGGGAAGCGCGGTGTTACTTCCTTGTCGAGAAAAGCCTGCCACTCTTTATCAGATACTCCTGCATGCTTCACTCCCAGTTTCCCCAGGCCAAAGTAAAGCTCGCTACGCACCCACTGCGCGCTCGCTGGCCGCGCGGAATCTGCCTGCAATGTGGTAGTCACCTGAGTAGCAGTCTCTGCACGGGCAGTACTCACTCCACAGATCATCACCACGACTAGAAAGAGGTGAATTAACAGCGATGGCTTCTTTTGCATGACCAGTGCGGGTTAAGATAAGTGACGCCCCAGTATTCAGAGCGGTGCAATTGCGTCCATCCATAATTGTAGCACCTGGTAATATGGCGGTACTGGCATGACGATAGATTCAGGCATCCTTAAGTCAGCACGAAAGCAAAGGGATTCCCGGAGAGTCGCGGGAAGTAGGAAGACCCCTTGCTGAACGGCGGCGTCACCCCGAGAGGCGTCAATCCAACTTCAATGGGCGTCAATCCAACTTCAACGTGCGTCAATCCAACTTCAACGTGCGTCAATCCAACTTCAACGTGCGTCAATCCAACTTCAATGTGCGTCAATCCAACTTCAATGTGCGTCAATCCAACTTCAACGCGCGTCAATCCAACTTCAACGCGCGTCAATCCAACTTCAACGCGCATCAATCCAACTTCAACGTGCGTCAATCCAACTTCAACGTGTGTCAATCCAACATCAACGTGCGTCAATCCAACTTCAATGCGCGTCAATCCAACTTCAGCGCGCATCAATCCAACCCCTAGGGTTCTCGCCAATTTTCCATTTTCCCTTTAAGGATCAGCCATGCAAATACTTGCCCTCGAGAAGGAACTGAAAGCAATCGACCCACAACAACACGGTGTGTTGCTGCGCGAAGAAGCCGCCTGTGTCTGGGGTTTCAAGAAGGCGGGAATCATCAGGGACATCTGGTTTACCCAGCGGGACAAGACGGCTGTAGTCATGCTGGAATGCCCCTCTGAAGAAGCAGCGAAAGAGCATCTAGCCATGCTGCCACTCGTGCGCGAAGGCTTGATCACATTTGAAATACTGCCGCTACGTAGCTACGATGGTTTCGACCGGTTGATGGACTTGAACCGAAGCTAGCGCTCTACAAAGTCCCTGCTGGCCTCTGACCGTACTCGCGCGCTCAATCGTTCTTCGTCACCGACTCCAGATACTTCCAGAAGGACTTGTGTTGCTCGACCATGGTTTCCTCGGTCACCGGTAGCTTAAAGCGGAAGATAAAGTCGGTCAGTGTGTTCTTGTGGCAGATGTAGTGACTATAGAGGGTGTTCTCCTGAATCTCAAAATAGCAGCGAAACTCCCCTGCCCTCACCCGGTAGTAATTCTTACCGCCACGGGAGAAGTGCCCGATATCGTCCCCTGCGGAGGAAAGCTGGTCTGGCCGAATCGCGCCTATGATATCCATCACCTGCAATTGCTCCGTGACCGGCAGACTATTCATCATGGTCATGCTCTGATCGCTAAAGGTAACCTGCAGAAAGGGGGCTCCGCTGCGTGTACCAGACGACATGGCACTACTGGTTTTTGAGGTACTCATTGCCTCAATTAAAACAGGGATTTGCTCTGGTGCAAACCGTGAATACACCATAATTCATCTGCCATCTGGAATCTGGAATCTGCCATCTGGAATCTGCCATCTGCATTATCCATTATCCATTATCAATTCTGCCTTCCTAGAACAATTCCGCCGTCTCCGGCAGATCGCGGATCACCTGGTCCGGGTCCGGGCCGACGCCGAGGTAGCGCAAACGGGGGAGTTCGGCAGGCCAGGTCTGGCCTTCGTAGGCTACGTCCAGGATGCTCTTAACCATGGCGCCCACATAGTGTCGCGCATTGAGCGGCAAGTCGGCAAAGTGGCGTACATTGCTGATGTCCTCTGCCCATCCGGGGTGCTGGGTGAATACCGGGGAAAGCTGTTGATGCACGCTGCCATCGCGCGGGACGTGGTGGATAAGGCTGCCATCGCGCGTCTTGTAGGCGGTGCAGATGAGCAGGTCGCCGCCATTCCAGTTCTTGCTATAGCTCAGCGCATCCAGCTTGTTAATCATGAGCTCCTGGAAGCCGCCGTAGCGAAGCGCGTCGCCCTTCTCCACAGCGTCGAACCAGCCCACCATGCGCTGGCGGCCAGTGCTGGTGCCGAACTCGAGCAGCTTAAGCTGCTCACAGAGCGGGTGCTCATCCGGCATCTTGCTGATGTAGGTATGGGTGCCCACCTTCGTGTCATAGGCTTTGCAAACCCCGATGGTGTGGATGGGCTGGAGCGGGACACCAGCGCTCTGGAAAAACTCGGGCGTATAGGTATGCGAGGCCGTCTGGTTTGGCGAAAAGCCAGTGCGCTTGCCCAGCCAGTACGACTGACCGAACTCGCCCACAACGTACTTCTTATTATGGAGCGCACGAAGCACACGCTCGCGCACTTCGCCAATCGAAGCCGCAAGCTTTTGCCCCGTTTCCCAATACGTGTCGATGACCGCATCCGCATTGAAAGTAAATGGAGCTGCCCCCTTGAACCGCTCGAACTTAAATTCATCCGCCGGCCACAACCCGGCATCGATAGTCGTCTTGTTCGCCCGCTCCTCGGCAACAGTCAGCGTGGAGAAGAACTCGTGCCACTTCTCCTCAGTGACCTGGCAAACATGCTGGACGGTGCGCGACGCGCGGTCCAACCGACCACGCATACGCTGGGCGAAGCGGTCCTTGCACCCCAGAAACTCCATGTAATACATCTGGAAGTGCGCCGTCTCTTCCATATATGCAGGAGAGATGCCGCGCCCCGTGCTTCCGCGCGGAGTCTCCTTAAGCACATTCGCACGGTAGCTTTCCCAAGCCAAATCCAGCACCCGGTGCGATAGGTCGCTCAGCATCGTACGCTCATCGATTAACAGGCGGGACATCACCTCAAACCCGGCATGCTCGATGTAGCGCGCTTCCCAGATAAACTTACGCGGGTCTGCCACCACCCCGGCTCCGATAGCGAGGCAATCCACCGTGCGGTCCACCACCCCTGCGGGGAAGAGATTCAGTTTTAGCCCACCACAAGTATGGCCACTGTTCGCCCCGCCATTGACCTTCAGGACAACGGCGACAGGCGCGGGATCCCCCGTCTGGATACGCAAGTCTGCGATAACTTCCGGGATCAATCGTCCCTTTCCTTCATCACCGAGTGAGATACCCACATCGGCTATAATTTGGCTGCTAATCGGGTGTTTTGCCATGATAATGGATGGCGGTGTCTGGTGTTCCGCCAAACAGGCAGCTAAATATTATTTAACTCCCTCCGCAATAGAAAAGAGGACGGTAATGCCCAGAACGGTGCGACTCGAAGTTCTTGGACAGTTTCAAGTTTCAAACGGCACGAGCATCTTGCCCATGTGTCTTCCGCGATCATCACAGTGCCTGATCATGGGCGGGACTCCCATGCCACAACCGTGCAATGATTATACGTATTCGATTACCTGCCTGCATTTATACGTGTTATATCCGTGAAATCCGTGGCTAATAGCTGCAATCCCAAGAGAACATAATTACATTCCCGTGCTATTTATCAGTTTTAGGGACATATATATAAAAATAGAGTTCATGTTGATTTCCGAAGTGGTGGGGAGCATTCCATTCAGCCATATAATAGTCCATAGGAATAACTAATGTTTGATCGTAATATTTCTCAATGTCAGGTAACCAGTACATCCATGGCAACAGGTCGTATGATACAGAACTGATTATTATAGCAGGGTATTTCTTTGAACGAATATTATTCTGAACCGTAGTAAACCAGTTGTATTGCCTCCATTTTCTCCATGTTTTGCCAGCTGATTTCATTTCTGATGCATAGTCTCGATGCTGTATGGCAATGTTAGTATTAAATAGGTATTCCGATTGACCATTGTCAGGGATTATAAGTTCATATTCATCGGCAAAGGGAATCATTTCAGGTATAGCCAAAGAACCATGATGCTTTGATAGAAATTCCTTGAGCCGAGGGTCAAAACTACCGAAATCGTCAGCCGGTCTCGGTAAATAAAGTATAAGAGCCAAGGCATTTAGTATAATAGCAATCTGTTTGAAATTATAATATATTCCAGTGTCTATGCGAGTTCCAAGCCAGATTAGAGAAACGGGTGTAAGCAGGTGCAAGTAGTAAATAAGAAAAGCACCACCATGCCAGCCTAGCTTGCCTGATAATATGATTACTGTAGCCAAAAATTGCATGGTCGTAGCATCAGCCATCCAATTTTTAATTATCTTGTAATTCCTATTCAGCACAAACGCGCTAATCGCAATTAGAACTAGAACCAATGTACCTGTGTTGCGTAACGACCAAGCCAATGTTTGATCCCTCAGGAAAGTGAAATAAGACGTTGCCCAGTCCTTATGTAGCTGAATAGTGAGGTTAAAGAAAGTTGGATTATTGATCTGGAATAAGGCTACTCCTGTTGCAGTAAATGCGGCCCAGATGATTGTCCATTTAGCGGCGCTTTTTATATTTTCATAACAGAAGATGCTAATACTAATCAATGGACCTGCCCATAGAAAATAGGGTTTAAACAATGTTCCTATTAAGACAAGCATACAGGCAATAAGTTTGGATTTCCAGCTTGCTCCATGTTGAGACAACGCCAAGGCCCATACAAAACAAGCTAATCCGCCTGCGTCACAATATGCAGTCATAGAAGTGGAAACAAGCCAAGCACTTAAGGCTAAGGCCGGAAGAAGTATATAATACTGACACCTGACCTTGTTTCTACTAAGAGCCCATGCTAATCCTGTTGCTGCAACTATAAGGAAGCAAAAATTCATCATACGAATATGGCTCCATTTCGCATCGACTCCCCAAATTGTTTTCACAATCCACGGATGTGCTGGTCCATAAACCCAAAGATTTTCGGGAAGGGTATCAGGATTATATGGACTTTTTCCTTGGGCCCAATTGTGAGCTACCACGAGAATTGTACCTTCACGAGCACAGACCTGTTGCTCAAAATCAATTAATGTCCAAGCTATACTTACACTAATAGAAACTAAAATACTTACCAATAGCCAGGGTAATATTTTTAAAAATAATACAGAATATTTCATTCCTACCTATTGCTATTTCTTGCCTATAAAACAGAGATTCCATGCAAGCCATCGAATTCCAGGGACTCGGCCTAGATAACTATCTAATTTCGCAAGTGGTTTCCACCAAAATAGCGCATCATCGGTTTCCTTATAAATAAGTTTCCAGTACCTCACTTTATTTGGATCGATGCGGTTTATTAGCGCGTATTTAACCATTAAACTCAACGCTAGTAACCAACAAAACTGGGTCTGATTGTCTGGAAATATTTTCCTTAGCATACGCAAATCTCCAATATTAAGTGGTTTTTCATCCACAGACCTTACTTCTTTGGCTCTGGCCCGGTACGTATTGATGACTGGATTATAAGAGATTGGATCCCATGAAACGAAGGTTCCGTCTGCTTTCAATAGGTTGCGTGCTTGAATAAGGAAACCCTCTCTATTTTCCGGAGCTAAGTGGTGAATAAGATTGGCGGCGTAAAACACATCAAACAGTTCCGTCTGGTTTAATTCTTCAGCAGGGCCGTTGTGCCAGATAATAGAATTATCAAGCCCCAAATCTTTCGCTCGGTTACGTGCAATAGATACCATATCAGGGGACAGGTCGCTATAGGTTACCAGCGCACCCATGCTCGCGAAAAACAGAGTGGCCTCTCCTAATCCTCCTCCACAGTCGAGTATGCGTTTGCCGGCAAGAGGTTGAATTTTAGGAAGAAACCACTTTGCTTCCAATGCACATGGGCCTGTAAATGATTCCTTCCATAAGAGGGCATTATTTAGTTCTGCGCTTGCCCATTTTTGATGATGTATATTTTCGCGGGTATGTTGATCTTCGCTTTTATTCATTCTCAGTTCGATTCGGAATTTACAATTGACTCCACGGTGTACAGGGGCCGTCCTTTACTCTCCTCATATATTCTGGCAATATATTCACCTATCAGACCTAGAGCTATTAGTTGAGTGCCCCCTATAATACACAATATAATGATTAAAGATGTCCAACCTTGAACTGTATTTCCGATCAAAAATTTCTGAGTGATAGCATAAAGACCGTACGCAGCGCCAATTCCTGCAATAGTTATTCCTGTAAGACTAATTAGTCGAAGGGGCCATGGTGAGAAGCTTAGAATAGCATCCCAGGCAAACTTTAGCATTTTAAGTAAGCCATAGTGCGTTTCTCCCTGAAGTCGGGCAACTCGATGGTAAGTAACAGGAATCTGCTTCAGCCCAATCCATGCACGCATGCCTCGCATAAAACGGTGTGTTTCGCGCAATTTACGGAGCGTTGTAACTGCCTTCGGACTAAGTGCACAAAAATCGCCACTATCTCGAGGAAGCCATGGATTTGCCTGCTTCATTAGCCAGTAAAATACCATGGCTGTCTTTTTCTTAAACCATGTCTCTCCGTCGCGAATGGATCGCACTCCGTAGGCAACATCATGGCCCTCATCAATCTTTTGTATAAGTTCTTCGGTTGCCTGCAACGGATCTTGTAGATCTGCGTCCATGATACAGACGATATGATTCCCATCGCAACAATCCAACCCTGCTGAAAGTGCTGCCTGATGACCGAAATTTCGACCCAGATTGATGAAAGTCATGGCCGAACTCTGTTGAGCCCAATTCAGGCAGTGCTGCCAGGTATTATCGGTAGAGCCATCATTTATGACCAATAGAAATATTTTGCGACCCGGATGATTTTCCTCCCAATTCTTTCGCCATTTTAAAATGGTTGTAGGAAGAAAAGGGAAAAGAGCCTCCTCATTATACACAGGCAATATAATCGTAACATTTAGCATAAGCTTTGCTCTCCACGAAACATATCTAGCTCCGATCATGCTCGTAATATATTTCCAGTAAAGGTTATTCTTTTGTAGTCGTGGTGCTCGAGCGCATCTCAGTTTTTGGACAGGTGGCTTTAGCCGAGGGGTCGTCGTATCCCGTGTGATGCGTGACGAGGATATTTAGCCGCAAGAAGGCGCAAAAAAATAAAAATGCTCAGTTAACGTACACTCAAGGCGTACGCACGATGCAAGTTGGTGTCTTCCACCCATGCCGGAGAAGAAGAAAAGAATGGCAGAGGCTCCCATGCTTTTCTTCTTCGCGTTTTGAGCGAAGCGGGCGTGAGATTCTGCTTACCCCCATTTCCGCTGCATTCCGCTGCTACTCTACATGCCAACCGGGTTCTGCATCCCACACGTAATAGTAGGGATAGTAAGCCGAGCCGGTGAAGCCGAAGGCGGCTTGTTTGAAGCTGTAGAAGAAGTAGCCTTCGGGAGTGTTGTTAAAGATATAAATCCAGTCCACCTTCGGGTGGAACACGAAGGGGAAGGCTCCATCATAAACATAACCCCAACTGGTGTTGCGCCAGCCACTGGTCAACGGGGTGGGCGAGAAGAACTCCGCAGCGGTCGGGCCTGGCTGGGTGATGCTCAGCGTTACGGGTGAGAGGGTTCCGCCTTCTGGAGTGACGACAAGGTTCGTAGTGCGAGCACTGGCACTGGGATTCGCATCCACGGAGAGGGTAATCGTCTGCGAACCATAAAAGCGCGGGGTGGACAGGCCGAGCCAGTCTGGATGCTCGCCAGGAGTCCAGAGGGTGTTCGAGATAACTTTCACATCCACCTTACCGCCTGCTTTGGGCAGCGTGATTACCTTGTTCGCTATGGAGAAGGACGCTCGGTTGCCCGCTGCGCGGTTATAGTATGGACGGTATACGCGGATGGCTTTGATGTCAGGGCGCTCGGCTTCGGAGGCCGCCGTCAACTGCAGTACGTGGTGTTCATTCGTCAAGCCTTTGGCCAGAAAATCCGAGTAGTCCTGATTATAGGTGTCACTCGTGGTCTTGGGGTAAGTGTCACTATAGAGTGGATAAACGTGCCACTTGATCTCGAACCCTGCATTGATGCTCACATTGTTGGAAGCCTCGGTGATCCACCAGTCGTCCTTGCTAATCTTGACGCGTCCTGAAGTGGATGTGAAGTTAAGCGAATTACTCCCCTGTCCATCGAGGCCGGTAACACTGCCGGTGACTTGGAAGGTCCAGTTCTTTTTCGCCGCATCAATAGTGAGTAGCTTGACTGTCCAGTCTTCGAGTACGAGTGGTGCTGACCAAGTAATGTGGTGAATGGCACCGACAGCCCACGGCCAGTCTTTGGCGGTATCGTCATTGGGGCGGGTGATGTTGTAGAGCGAGGGGAATGTTGAGGGCTTCTTGTCATCGATGAGAACCGTGGCAGAGCCGCTGGGCTCACCATTCGGGATGACGTCCACCCGGTTTCCGGAAAAGGCGAGACCGAGGGTGTTCCCTTTCCACTCGATGTCTTCCCCAACAACATAATCCGTGACAAGTACATCGGGGTCGGTGGCAACATCCGGGCGCTCGATCAACTGGCGGGAGATAAGCTGCGCCATGAGCACGTTGCCATCGTCATTGAGATGGGTGCCGTCGGCGAGGAGGGATTCGAGATTAAACTTGTTGGTGGTGAGGTAGTTCTTCCAAGCCGTGCGCACATCGATAACTTCGCAGTGGTACTTGGTTGCGAGCGAGGGGATAAGCTCGTTGTTCATGTGCGCGGTCCAGTTATCGTCCACGTAGATACCCTGTGCGTTGAGCGTAGTGCCACGGGTTACGTGGTCCGTCTGTAGGCAGACTTCAGCAGTGGTCAACGTGCGGGTATTCTTAATGATTGTCTCGTAGTCAACATCGCTCCCATAGACATGAAAGATGAGCAAGTCCGGGTAAAAGGGGTAGAGGTCGTGCTCAGCCGGGCGCTTGAGGAGCTGCGAGGCGAAACCGCCAAGGGAGCGGTTTACAGCGATGATGTTCGCCGACGGGTAGCGGTCACGCAGGTCTTGGATCACGCTCAGCCACCACTTCTGTTGCGAAATAGACTGACCATAGATGATGATGCGCACGGTATTCGGGTGCTCTGGCGTACTTGTGGCCAGAAGCTGCATCGTGCGCGTGATCTGTTTGCCATAGCTGCTTGTATCAGCCGCGGGCGCGGGCGCAGGCAAAGCGGAAAGACTGGCCACTCCGGTGAAGAGCAAGGCCGCAGGGATAATCCAGCGAAGAGGATTCATAGTAACAGGGGATTTGGGGATGATTTCGAGTGAAATAAAAGAACTGGTCTGTACCACCGAGCTAATAGCACTACTGCCGTTGGCAGAATCGGACAGGAGGAGACACTAAACTGTCGTTAAGCCCCATACCTCACACTGTCAAAGTAAATGTATGTTGCCTTGGTTCCTCAGAACCGAGACAGGATTGTCTCGGCTACACTTGGAGAGTGTCCGCTCCTAAGAGAGGTCTGTACCATTCTCTCAATGGTCTGCGCACTATTCTCAATGGTCTCCGCACTGCTCTCAATGGTCTCCGCACTGCTTTCAATGGTCTCCGCACTGCTCTCAATGGTCTCCGCACTGCTCTCAATGGTGTCCGCACTGCTCTCAATGGTGTCCGCACTGCTCTCAATGGTGTCCGCACTACTCTCAATGGTCCGAAATGCAACGGTTAAGCGTGATGGATCCTTTCCACATACGGATATTTGCATGCCGTGACACTGCCTCATCTGCGTCATGCGTGTATTCCGGTACACTTGACAGACAGTCAAATATATTAATCATCGCAATCAGTTCAATGATGCAGCCTAAGCTACCTCACTTTCCTGTTGGGGTATCGCGGGGGAACCAAACTCCAGGGGAGCGATCTTCTGGAAGGGGCGTACGGTGGTGGGTAACCATTCACCAAGATCACTTCTCAGATCGAGCCCGTCAGCTAACCTCGTCGGCATTAAGGGAAGGGCGGTCCTCTGTTGTACGCTGGTCGTGCTCCATGGTCACCCAGAAGTCAACAGCAGGCAGGATGACACGCCTGCATGCCACTCTTGGAATGGAGTTACAATGCCTGATACAAAGTTGGGACAACGGATAAAGGATATCGTCATCGGCCGCTCGCGCGACCTCGGTGACAGTGGGCTCTTTCACAAGCTCTCGCTGGTCACCATGCTCGCCTGGGTAGGGCTCGGGGCAGACGGGCTGTCGTCCTCGTGCTATGGACCGGAGGAGTGCTTCAAAGCTCTGTCCAGCCATCCGTCACTGGTGCTGATTGTGGGGGCACTCTCTGCGGTAACTGTGCTCGTACTGTGTGCGAGCTATTCGCAGATTATATCTCTGTTCCCTTCCGGTGGTGGTGGCTACGTGGTGGCGAGCAAGCTCCTCTCGCCAAAGGCCGGCGTAGTGTCCGGGTGCGCGCTGTTGATCGATTATGTGCTGACTATATCCATCTCGATTGCGAGCGGTTCGGATGCGCTGTTTAGCTTTCTGCCACCGGAGTATGCAGGATGGAAACTGGCGACTGCTGCAGCGGGTGTCGGCATACTCACCCTGCTCAATTTGCGCGGTGTGCGTGAATCCGTGGCTATCTGTGTGCCGATCTTTGCCGTGTTTTTGGCTACGCACGCCTTCGCCATTATTTACGCGCTGGTCACTCATGCGGGGCAGCTTCCCGGCTTGGTGGGGGAAACCGCCTCCGCGTGGCAGGGAGCACAGTCGGAGATCGGCTTCATGGGCGTGATGCTCCTCATCCTGCGTTCCTATAGTATGGGTGCCGGTACCTACACCGGAATCGAGGCTGTAAGCAACGGGCTGCCCATACTGCGCGAGCCCCGGGTACGCACGGGGCGGCGGACGATGACCTTGATGGGCATATCCCTTGCCCTCACTGGCACTGGTCTGCTCATTGCATACCTCCTCTATCAAGTCACACCGCAGGCGGGGAAGACCCTGAATGCTGTACTCTTCGATAATCTCACACTGTCGTGGGGTGCACCCTGGGGGACGACCTTTGTGATAGTTACCCTTGCCAGTGAAGCCGCACTGCTCTTCATCGCTGCGCAGGCAGGGTTTCTTGATGGACCACGTGTACTCTCGAACATGGCGCTTGACCGCTGGTTACCCACACGCTTTGCCGCGCTGAGCGACCGCTTTGTGACGATGAATGGCGTCATACTGATGGGTGGCGCAGCATTGGTCATCTTATTGCTGACGCGTGGCTCCGTGGGACTGCTGGTGATTCTCTACAGTATCAACGTGTTCATCACCTTCACCCTCTCCCAGCTCGGGATGGTCCGTCACTGGTGGCAGTGCCGCAAGACAGAACCCGCCTGGGTGCGAAAGCTCGCGATCAACGGCACAGGACTGGCGATGACCAGCTTCATCCTGGTTACCCTGACTCTGGAGAAGTTCACGGAAGGAGGGTTTATCACGATACTGGTCACCGCACTCGCCGTGGCGGGGGCAATATTTATCCGCCGGCACTACGACTATACTGGGCAGCAGTTGAAATCCCTCAACACCATTGTCGAAGCGGCAGAAGTCATGCCTGCCTTTGACTGGACGGGAGCCAACCACGCCAAGGGCCTGCGCGCACGCACAGCGGTCTTCTTTGTAAATGGGTTTAATGGTCTCGGTCTGCACACACTATTCTCCGCCATGCGCCTTGCTGGTGGGCCATTCAAGCGCTACATCTTCATCAATGTCGGCGTACTCGATGCTGGCAATTTCAAGGGTGCCGAGGAAGTGCAGAAACTCCGCGCCTACGTGGATGGAGAGTCCGCACGCTACATCAACTGGGTGCAGAAGCGTGGCGGCGAAGCCATTAGCCTGACAGCACTCGGCCATGATGTTGTCGTGGAGGCGGACAAACTCGCTGCCGAGGCAGCGGAGCGTTACCCGGATGTCGTCTTCTTTGGCGGGCAACTCTTATTCAACCGGGAGACGGTCTTCACCCGGTTTCTGCATAATTACACCGTCTTTGCCCTCCAGCGCCGACTTTTTCTGCGCCGCCAGCTCTTCCTAATCATGCCTGTGTGCGTGGAAACGAAGTAATTGCAGGCATCCCAGATGGGGATGGCAGGCCGGGAGCACCACCGCCCTTCCCTGTTGTCCACCGGGCAGCAGCAGCGAATGGCAATCGCCAGGGCCTTGATAAACCGTCCGTCTCTGGTGCTTGCCGATGAACCGGTGGGGCGTTTTAATTGGTGCTCCCAGATTAATGGCGTTCTTGTTTATGCTGGCCAAGGACTGCGGTATCCTCATTTTGGGCCGTTTACTTATGCCGAGTACAGTCCATGCTCATTCACCGATTACCACGCTCTATGTCGTTCGCCATGGGGAGACGGACTATAATGCGGTGGGACGATTCCAGGGGCACATTGATCGGCCATTGACAGCGGCCGGCCTTGCGCAAGCCGACGCGCTCGCTTCGCGTTTCCGGGATTTGCCGCTGGATGTTATCTACAGCAGTGACTTAATCCGCGCACGGGCCACGGGTGAAGCAGTGGGGAGCATCAAACAGCTACCCGTTAACTGCGATGAACGCTTGAGGGAGCGGCATCTTGGAGTCCTTCAAGGGATGAGCGCCGCGACTGCCCGCGAGCAGTGCCCAGACGTGTGGCGCTCGTATAAGGGGCGCAACCCGGATTACCGCATTCCCGATGGCGAGACCCGCCGCGAGTGCCATGTGCGCATACTCGAGGCGCTTGAAGAGATAGTCCACCGCCATCCTGGCAAAGCCGTACTGGTCACCGCCCACGGCGGCATTCTGGACAGCATTTTCCGGCACGTTAACCACATCCCACTCGACGCGCATCGTCGCTGGCGCCTGTGGAATGCCGCACTGAATCGCTTCTCCCACAATTCCGACGGTTGGCGCCTCGATACCTGGGGCGACATCACCCACCTTGCAGGCTCCGGGTGCAATGATGATTATTAAGCTCTTAACCTTTAGTTGTTAGTGTTCTCATTGTTTTTATTGCTCACGTATCCAAAAGCTGGCTTTTCCGCCATAAGTTACGTAAAGCTGGATGCGTATGCGTGAAATCCAGTTTCAAGGGAAGACAATGAAGGAATGGACGGTTGGTCCGTCTCGTTTTGTGGCGTGGCCCGAACAGGGGGCCAGGCTCATAGCGTGGGATGTGAGCTACGGGCGGGATACGAAACGCGATGTCATCTTCTGGCCCGAGCAGGCAGACATGACAAAGAGCCACACCGTTCGCGGTGGTAACCCCATTCTATTCCCCTTCTGCGGGCGCACGTACTGCGATGGCGAGATGGGCTTCTGGCGCACGCCCGAAGGCGAACGCAGGCCGATGCCTATGCATGGGTTCGCCCGTGAGTGTGCGTTTGCCATGGAGGAGATGGATGAGAGGGGGTTTCTCGGACGTATGATCCCCTCCCCCATCGTAGCGGAGAGTTACCCCTACCCTTTTGAATTCCGGGTGCGCTATGCCTTTGGCGAACTCTCCCTGGTGGTGACGCTGAGCCTGAAGAACCTCGGCACAACTCCGATTCCATGGAGTGCCGGTCACCATTTCTATTTCACCATGCCTTGGCATGCAGGCGCAACGCGCGGCGATTACCGCATCCTCCTGCCCGCGAAGAAAGCTTTTAACCGCGCGGCAGATGGCTCCCTCGCCCCCGTCAAAGACTACGCCATGCCGAAGCCCGATGCCGTCTTCCCCTTGAATGACGCAGGGCTACTCGACCGCATTCACACCCACCTGCAAAGCAATGACATCCGCTTTGGCCCAAAGAACGGCGAGCAGGATGTACGCGTTATCATCGGTGATGCCGCCCGGCCCACACCAAACACCGCGCTCGTCACCTGGAGCGAATCCGAAACCGCACCCTTCTACTGCGTAGAGCCGTGGATGGGGCCACCCAACAGCCCTTCCACCAAGGTAGGTCTACATTTCGTAAACCCAGGAGAAACGGCAGAGTTTGTAGTGAAAGTCAGCCTGGAGTAGTGAATGAAGAATGGTGAATGCAGAATGGACAAGGCAGATGGCAGAAGCGTTTCCTGTCTGTCCATTCCCAAAAGCTAACAGCTAATGGCTAAAAGCTAACAGCTACTCCCCGCGCTTGCCTTCCCCATCTTGATTCACTGCAAAGATGAGGTCCTTGGCACGAGCCTTTGCGAGTTCGAACGTTGTGCGCTCCAGGCGCTCGGCGAGTTCGGCGAGGATCATCTTTGTGAGAATCGGGCTGCCACGGATAATCTCATCGATGTTCTTGCCTATCTGCAGTACTTTACAATCGGTCTTTGCCACAGCGGAGCAAGTACGGGGGCGGACGAGGATGGCGCTGATCTCTCCAAAGACGGTCCCGACTGCATCTATCTCGGCGACCTTTAACCCACCTTTACGAATTTCAACGACACCCCCCTGTAGCATGTACAGGCGGCTATCTACGGTTCCTTCCTTAATGATCGTCTCCCCTGTTTCGAATCTTATTTCCTCTTGCATAGCGACAGCGGTGTACATGAGAGATAGAGTGTCGTAAGGTAGCGTCAATTGCAATTTCAATGGCGGGCGATGGGGTATTCTTCCGGGTGCTCACCGGGCCGACACCCGGGTGCAAGCTCAGAAACGTCTGCCAGAAAGGCTTCGACGTCTGCCTCAGTCGTATCCCAACTGCACATTAAACGGGCTCCCCCGGCTGCAATAAAATCGTAAAACTGCCAGCCTCTCGCGTGCAATCCCGCGATCAAACTCGGCGGGAGGGATGCGAAAACGCTGTTGGCTTCGCGTTGAAAGAGCAGTTTGATCAAGGGTTGTTGCGCGGCGATGGCTCGTAGTCCGGCATCCATTTGCGCAGCTCTGGCGTTTGCGTTCGCGGCATTGCGCAGCCAGGCGCCATCGCGGAGTACCCCCACCCAGGGAGCAGCCATGAAGCGCATCTTCGAGGCGAGCTGCCCCGCTTGTTTACAGCGATACTCAAACTCCTGGGCCATCCCAATGTCGAAAAACACTATGGCCTCGCCAACGGGCAGTCCGTTCTTGGTGCCTCCAAAACAAAGGACATCCACGCCTGCCTGCCAGGTGATTTCCTTGGGGGCACACCCGAGTGAGGCCACTGCATTTGCGAAGCGCGCCCCGTCCATGTGGAACTTCATGCCCAGTCCGTGGACAATCGCACCCAGCGCGCGCAGCTCATCCGGGTGGTAAACGGTACCCACTTCCGTAGCCTGGGTGACACTGAGCACTCGCACCTTCGGGAAGTGCAAATCGCTGCGCTTGTGCGCCATCCGCTCCACCGCCGCAGGGGTGAGCTTGCCGTTCTCGCCGGGAAGCACGAGCAGCTTTGAGCCCCCACTGAAGAATTCCGGTGCGCCGCACTCATCCGTCTCCACGTGGGAGAGTTCATGGCAAATGACCGCATGGTAACTGCGGCACAAGGTCGCCAGGGTGAGCGAGTTCGCGCTGGTACCATTGAAGGTGAAGAAAATCTCGCACTTCGTCTCAAACAAATCGCGGATACGGTCGGCAGCCTCCGCCGTCCAGCGATCATTGCCGTAGGCCGGAGCGTGGTCGTGATTCGCCTCAGCAAGGGCAGCCCAAGCCTCCGGGCAGATTCCAGCGTAGTTGTCGGATGCAAATACTCGGGAGCGCATGGGTTATTATGTGAATGGAAAGCACAAGCTTGTGCAAGGGAAATACAGAGGGGGATGGGTATAGGCGAATATAGGTCCTATAGCAGCATTAACTCGCGGACGAGTTTCGCGATGGGAGTAACAAGGAGACTGGTTCGGCTTCTGCCTTCTGACTTTCCGACTTTGTGCCTCGTTCCTTTGTACCTTAGTGCCTACCTTCCGAACCTTGTTCTTCACGAGGCCTTATGACCTATTGCGCTGGCCAAAATAGCTGCATTACAGATAATTTGTGATATTACCTGAAGCTCATGGACCTTCCCCTGTTTCGTTTACTGGCTGCCCGCACCGAGCAAATCCACAACACCGACTACTTCTGGAACAACCGCAATCGGCGTAATCCTGACAACATGGTAATCCAGATGACACTGGCCGGTGAATGCTTCTATAGATATGGGGGGGTGGAGTACCGCGTGCGCCCCGGGCAGGCATTTATCTTCCTGAATCCGGAGGAGTCGGAGTACGGATATCCGCTCGATGCAACAGGCGTGTACCGTCAACAGTACCTCAGTTTCACCGGGGCAAACTTCCTCCAATTCGGTATGGCCATGCGCATGCGGTTCGGCCCCGTGGTCGATGTCCATCCAGCAGGAGAGGTAGCGCTCCGTTTCAGGGAAATAATCCAGCGATTCGACGGGGCAGACTTTCGGGACCGCTTTGATGAGTCTGAGCATATCCACCAGCTATTGATGGCACTCTGTCGCGAACTCACCTCGGCTCGCGAATCGGATAACCCGGTGGAGTACTGCCATAATTACATCCTCAATCACCATCGCAACGGGTTTAATATCAAGTCCCTCCTGGCAGAGACAACCCAGAGCCGCGAGCACCTCAGCCGATTATTCAAAGAGCGCTATGGCGAACCCCCGGCCACCTTGCTGCGCCGGATGCGCCTTAAGTGCGCACGTGAGTTGCTCGCGCATTCCGAGAGGCCACTGGATGAGATTGCCCGCGCCAGCGGCCTGGCAGATTCCCGAACACTCTGCCGCCTCTTTCGCCAGCACTACCAGCAGACTCCAGACGAATTCCGCCAGGGACTGAGAAGGCCGAATACCGCGAAGGAGTAGCTTCTGTCATCCTAATGAGTCCGTTAAACTGCCCCATAACAACATTTTGTGTGCCGGAGCTTGCGCCGCCTTTCACGGATGTGACATGATAGAAACAAAGATGTCAAAATTCCCAACAGTTCGTACCGCAGCCAGAGCAGTCATCATTAAGGACGGCAAGCTGCTTGTGGTGACGATGCAGGACGCGAAGGGTACTTTCTATATTTTACCCGGCGGGGGACAGCGGTCGGGTGAAAACCTGCGTGATACTCTGCGCCGCGAATGCCAGGAAGAGCTGGGCTGTACTGTGGATATCGGCGAGCTCCTCTACGTCCGCGAATACATTGGGAAAAATCATCAATTCTCCGATAATCACCAATCCTTCCATCAAGTGGAAATCGTATTCCGTGCCACGCTTACAGGTAATTGTGCGGAAGACTACGGCCCCGGTCGCGACTACCGGCAGATCGGTCTCGCCTGGCTGGATATCACCGAGTTGGATAAGTACGCCTTCTTTCCCGAAGCGCTAAAACCTTATTTCAAAGACGGCAACGTGTGCGTGGTGCCCGTCTACATGGGAGACATTAATTAGCTTTTAGCCTTTAGCTGTTCTTCTGCCTTCTCTACTAACTACTGGCTACTAACTTCTGCTGCTGCCTTCTGCCTCATTTCCTGAGTGCAGCTTCGCGCTCCAGTATGGTCGGGTGGGAGTAATAGAAGCGGCTGTACCACGGGTGTGGGACGAGGTTGCCCAGGTTCTTAATATGGAGCTTTCTCAGTGCCTGAATGAGCGGCTCAGAGGTGCCCATGGTATTGCGGGCAAAGGCATCGGCCTGGTATTCATGGCGGCGAGATGAGATGCTGTGAAGGGGTGTTATCCAGAATGTGACCACGCCGGCTAGAAGCATGAACAAGAGAAATACGGGGCCAATCTGACCAGCGATGGCCTCGAAACCAAACGCACCAGCGAATGAAGGGGAAGACAAGAGCCACCCAATTACGGCAAAGCCAACGAATGCCATGACAGCCAGCACGATGAGGCGTTGCGGGTTATGCCCCAGTTTATTGTGGCCGATTTCATGGGCAAGGACGGCTTCCAGCTCCACCGGTTCCAGCTGTTCTATCAGGGTATCGAACAACACAATCTTGCGCATACTTCCGAACCCGGCAAAGAAGGCATTGGAGTGGCCTGAGCGTTTGCTGCCATCCATTATCTGAATCGATGCCGCTCTGAAGGCAGTCTTCTTGGCAAGGGCCATCAAGCGCGTGCGGAGATCGCCCTCGGGCAATGGAGTAAACTTGTTAAAGATCGGCATGATAAGCACAGGCCCGACGAAAGTAAGCACTACTACGAAGGCAACCGTGATGCCCCATGCCCAAATCCACCACAACTCACCGAGTCGCCCAATCACCCAAAAGATTAGCCACAGCAAGGGGTAGGCGATCACGAGGGAAACGACCGTCTCTTTCACCTTGTCTATCACCCAGAGTTGAGGCGTGGATTTATTAAAGCCGAACTTAGCTTCGATTACGAAGTGGTCCCACCAGTCCCACAGAAAATCGGGCAGTCCAAGCAAGGCGAGGGTCAACATGACCGCGAGTGGAGCACCGGCTCCATCGCCCAGCCAGCCATGAAACTTCCCAAAGACCATGGACAGCAAAGGAGTAGCAATCATCGCACACAGCCACAGCGCCTGCCATACCGAGGACAGCGTACTAAACCGGCTCCTGGCCAGCGTGTACTCACCGGAGCGCGCGTATGTGGGCGCATCCACCGCGTTGCGCAGCGCCTCGGGAATGTGGTCTGCATGAGCGCGTACATGAGCGCGGTTAATGGCCTCAAGCCATAACTCCGCGCCCATCTTGGCTACAATCATTACCAGTGCTACAACAAGCAGGGGTTCCATAACGGCAGCTTGTTATGCCCACTGAAGAAAGGCAAGCGCGGGAATGTGTAAACCCTGCACCCAAAGGTGTCATCGGATTCATTTCATTCATTTCCAATGACTTCGAGATGTCTGAGGTTAACTAGTATCGCCGACACCCCTCTGCGACTCCGCTGAAAATAAAAAGGCCCCCTCCGCTGCGGAGGGGGCTTTCTAATGGGTTGCGATACTGTCGGATCCAACCCTTTATCTGTCTTGTCGCTGTCTGTCTTAACTCTCGGGCTTGCTATTCCCGATTTTGCCTATCGCTTTTGCCAGAATTGCTTGCTGTCTAATCTGACTGCCTTTCAAGGGTGCTTGTTCCCTCGATACTGTAGAAAATAAACTCGACTTCTCTATTCGGTCAACAAATTTATTGTAATAAAAATGTAACAATGGTAATCACAATGATTTCCACCAGAATTAACCAAACTCCTAGGGGGTAAACCCAAGTATTTGCTGTACTTGGGGTTTAATTTCAAGAATGCGTGCAGGGTTATTACTGACTTTGGCTCTAAGTATGGCGCCACAGAGGGTCGCATAGATCACTTGAGCAGTCGGCTTGGGTAATCCGTTAAATTTTCCCGTAACAAAAGCCTCCTGAAGCGCCCCTTCTATATAGAGTTCCCAGCGTCCGAAGATGGATTCAATGCGTAAGTTGACTATGTCTTCAAGATTGGACATTTCTACTGCTAAATTACAGAACGGGCAGCCTATAGTGCGGCCCAGCTCATTCCTCAGGGTTTCCTGTTGATTATAGGTATTGTCGATCAGAGCGAATATCCGCTCAAATGGCTGCTTTTGCGGGTCGAAAGCGGGTTCCAGGATAGTCGTCCGGGCATCTGTCCAGAAGTCATCCAGTGTAGTGAGCAAGAGGTCGGTTTTTGACGGGAAAAAGTGGTAGAAACTACCTTTATTGACCCCGGCTTTCTGGCAGATTAGATCGACACTTACGGATGCACATCCGTTTTCCCAGAAACAACGAAGGGCCACTTCTATCAATCGTTCTCTAGCAGTGCTTTTTCTCCCCATGCGATAGTGACGGGAAGGTACAGAAGCCATCGAATTGTTACAAGAATAATTGTAACAACGCGTTCAGGTATTAGCTCCGCGTGGTAAGATAATCAGGGTTTCTCTGGATTCGGTATAGAATTATTCTCCGGATCCGGGGAAACTCCCGACTTATTGTTGACTGGTCCCTCAACAATGATGGTTTTCGTGGTCGTTGCCGGGGCAAAATGCGGTGCGTACTGGGCTTGGATAGCACGCAGTTTTGCAACGAGTTCCAGTTCAAAAGCGGTGCGCTCTGAGGGTGTTAATTGCTGAAGCCGTTGACGTTCCGCATCGCGTTCCTGCGGTGAGAGCTTAAGCCAGTGTTCGCGGATGAGTTCACGGTCAGCAGGGGTGAGTTTCTCAAAACGGCGGGCCAGGGATTGCTGCTGGTCGGGGTGCATTTTGAAGAACTGGCCGACAGCTTTGCTCAACTTTTCGCGCTCTTCAGGGCTCATCTTTTCTATGCTTTCCACCGTCTGGCGGATACGAGCGAGTTTCTCAGGGGGTAGTGCGAGAAACTCGTTGAGCAGTTCCAGGCGTTCGCGCAACTGCCCAATATCCGGAGGCGCCATTGTGGGCGGGGCCGGGGGTTTATTCTTTAAGATAGCTTCACTTAGTCCCGCAGGCGGCAGGGTGGTGGGCTTGCTGGGTACTGCACTCGGAGTCGGAGTGGCTGGAGCCGGGGGCATCTCTTCTGCAAACAGGCACGAGGAAAATCCAAGGGTAACCGTGGTAACAATCAGCGAAATACTCTTGTGAGATAATTTCATGGGTTAACGGGCCATCACTGCGAGCGCAGTAAACAAGTCGGTATCGAGAAGTGGGCGGGCATCACCGAGTCCCTCGGCGAGTAGCAATACTTCCTCAAGGTTCGATTCATTGGTCACGGATGGAGCCTTTGTCGATGCTGGTGCAACCGTGTTGTGTGGCTGAGTGAGTGCGACCACGCCCGGTGTTGCCGCTGGCTGTGTGTTTCTGCTGGCATGCCATAGGCCAACACAGAGCAGAAGGGATGCAGCAATCGCCGTGCTGCGCAGCAGCCATGCTGGCGTACCAGGGAAGCGGATGGTCTTGCTGGTACTGGGGGTATCGTTGCGGAGCTGCGCCAAAACTTTTGCAGTAAACTCGGGTGACGTTGTAGCGGACTGTTTCTTCAGCAACGCATCTGCCACTGCATCGGCGTGCCCGGTCAGACTCGAAGAGGCACGAATTGCGGCAATAGTCTTTTCATTGAACAGTTCCGTGGGCTGCACCTGTTTTGAGGACAGGAGTGCATCGAGCAACGCTTCTGTGCGCGGCGAATTGTCTGGGGCGGGATTCATAGGACCTCCTTTAGGGTGACTCTTAACTGTTCTCGTGCGCGGAAAATCCACGTTTTCACTGAACTCTCAGTGGATTCCATGATGACTGCTATTTCCTCGTAACTTAGCTCCTGCTGCTTGAGCAGGAGAATCGCCGTTCGCTGGTTCTCCGGTAGTTCGGCGATGGCCAGGGCAAATGCCTCCTCGATTTCCTGAATGCGCCGGTTTGTCAGCCCGGGGTCGATTGCGCGAAGGTCGGCAGGGTCGGTGGCGTCCATCGGGTGCCGACTCTTGCGGCGAAACTCGTTGATTAGCAAACGCCTGGCTATCTGAAAGAGAAAAGTGCTGAACTTTGCACGCGCCTCGTAGCGCGGAGCTGCCTTGTAGAGCCGTATAAATACTGTCTGGGTCAAGTCCTCCGCATCCTCTCGCGAACAGAGTGATCGGTAGAAGAAGTTGATCAATGGCCCCTTCCACAAATCCATCAGTGTGACCAGTGCGCGCTCATTGCCCTCGGCCACCTGCTTCATCAGGAGTACTTCGGGAGACTGTACCGTGGCAGAGTGTTCGGGGTGGGACCCATTCATGCTTTCCAACAGGGTAGCGGCAGTAATGCCGATGGGAATACAATAAGCGCTTGCATGCACAACTCTCTATTAACCCGTAGACTTGTGCCAAGTTTCACTCCCCCACCCTTTTTTCCAGGAGTGCCCAGTTCACCTTGCTCTCCCGCCAGATCGCTTCCGGCAGATATACCCCTTCCAGCTCAGCGACTTTCTCTAGACTCATGCGGTAGAGCCACGCCTCACCCATCTGCTGTCGCGGCCTGGAGTAAACAGGCACGAGCACGCGGTCATACTCGTTTCCCGCAGCAGCCCGCGCCGGATCGTAGCCCTCCAGCATATCCAGCTTTTGGAGAATCTCATGATCCACAAACTCCAGCACCCACCCCGCAACCCAGTCCTCACCCGTCGTCAACCCAGGATACCCAGGCTTTAACAAGAACAGCTTGCCCATGACCATGGCTGGCGTCTCCTTCACTGTGTGCCCTTTGCACAACTCATTATAATAGCGCCCGCCCGGCTTCAGCGTACCGTAAACAAAGACACGCAGGGTGTCAGGTGCTGGTGATTGGGATGGCGGGATGTTCATGGATGGTCGGAGTGCTGAGGCGATTGGATGAATGGGACATGGGCGAAATGATGGGCGGGATGGAAGAACGATGGGAACTATTGACAGGAAATGGGCCGATTGTATCCGTGGTATTTTATTGAGGAAGCAAGACACCGACGGCTCTACCTGATTTTATCGGCATTCTCATGGAAAAAACGAATAATCCTAATAGGCAGGTCAGCTCGCACGCGATTTTGGGATAAGCGAACAATTGCAACCTTATTCATCAAGAGTCACGGACCGTCCGTGACACCGCACAAGGTCCTGATCATGAGTCACGGACCATCCGTGATACTCTCCAAGGTCCTGATCATGAGTCACGGACCATCCGTGATAGTCTCCAAGGGCCTGATCCTGGGTCACGGACCATCCGTGACACTCTCCAAGGTCCTGATCATGGGTCACGGTCCGTCCGTGATACTCTCCAAGGTCCTGATCATGAGTCACGGACCATCCGTGATAGTCTCCAAGGTCCTGATCATGGGTCACGGACCATCCGTGACACTCTCCAAGGTCCTGTTCATGGGTCACGGACCGTCCGTGATACTCTCCAAGGTCCTGATCATGGGTCACGGACCATCCGTGACACTGAACTGGGTCACGAAAGCCGATCAATGGCAGACCGTGCCCCCCATTCGTCACTCTGTCGCCGGGAAAGCCCTGCCCCTTAAGGGCGGCGGTAGCATTGAGGCGCATCCCGGACGGGTAGGACTCGCTGTAGTTGGCTTGATTGGGTTTCATTGTGGGACTTTCTTGGAGAAATTTATTTTGTCTTTCCATAATAGTGCCCCTACTGCGACACGTAGTGACGCGCTACCTTCGCGAAACTTCTTCAAGTCGCTGCATGCCAATGAATTATGAGTTATTCAAAAATTCCACAGTACAATCCGATTATTTTTGGGAATTTTTCGAAGCCCCGCCATCACCCCCATGGGATTCTCCGTCCCGTAGTACGTGTTGAACGAATTCATGGCACCCCATCGCCCCAACGGGGCGAAATGTGATAGCCTAGGGCAAGTGCAGCGCCGCCCTGGGTCCAATAGTAAGAAGGTTCTCCTCCCTGAAAGGGCGGCACACTATGGCGCGTGGACCATCGTTACGGCGTGCATCGACTGGTGTGCCGTTTCCGAATAGGGTCACGCCCCTTCAGGGCTCGGAACAATATTGGTGGCCGTTCCCAGGGCGCTGCCCTGGGCTATCACATTTCGCCCCTTTGGGGCTGACAATTCACACAATGCATCTTCGATGTTGGTTCAAAATAGTCGAATTCTACGCTAAACAGATACGTCCCGTAGGGACGAAACGCCCCTTGGCGGTTGTCTGGTTTGTTAGATAAATCCAGAGTAGCCGTTGTTTCGCGGGCCAACCGGGTTTCGTCCCGATGGGACGAAGAGAATTTCCTGATCGTGCTTTTCTACCAACATTGCATCCCTACGGGATGTATCTGTTTAGCGTAGAATTTATGGCATTCTATCGCACCAACGGGGCATTGGAATCCCAAAGGGATTCTGCCCCAAAGCCCGGGGTTGGCCGCAGGCCTACCCCGGGTAAATGTAAGAAAACGGGACAACCCCAACGGGGTTGCGTCTGCATTCTATGGGCGGGATATTTCTGATTACGCCCGTCTCGGTCTGGTCGCTGGGGCGCTGGGCGTCGTCCCTAGTGTATCCGTCTCGCTCGGGTAATCGGACGTCATACACCAGACCGGGACGGTCTGGCTACCTTCGATAACGCCAAACACCAGAGAATCCCTTTGGCATTCCGAGGTCCCGATAGGGCGACAGTTATTCCGTGGAGGACAGTTGGCAGTTTGCAGCGGGCTGAACGCTGATAGCTTCCCAATGTGCCTCAGACCAGCTTAAACACGCGGTTCAAGCGGAGCAGCTCAATCACTCCCACCACGGCTGTATTTGTGCCCTTGAGGTTCAGGTTGCCTGCTGTTGGCGGCAGGCGCTTCTGGAGACTGAGCAGTGCGCCCACACCAGAGCTGTCCACAAAGCTTACCGCACTCATCACTAATATCACCTGAGTGAGCTTGGAAAAGTCATACGTCGCCAACTCTTGCTTGAAGCTGGCGGCATTCCCCGCATCGAGGCTCTCCACTTCCAGTCGAAGCGTCAATTTACTGCCATCAAGCTGTGAGGTAAGCATGGGACTTTTGTTATTAATTTATAGAAGATGGCCATTATGTCATGTTGACGCAAGCCGAGAAGCAGATAAGCTGTGCTTGTGTCCGAACACCACGGGCAATCGCGGTAGCCGAACTCTCAGACGATAACAAGCACCCCTCGGATTCACCAGACGAATGCAAAACCCATCCGTAGATGAATCTCTGGAGGCAAAAGTGGAGCGCTGCCATAGGGATTCGTTGCGGTATGGCATCAAGTATGGATGCCTGACGATGATAGTTATTCTACTCGTTGCCAGCGCGGGTGTACTGTGGATTTACTACTACTCACGCCAGACCCGGATAGAATTCCTGGCTCAAGAGCTGGTTACGATCGCAGAGCGGGTTGCCTCCTTAATTAACCCCGAAATGCATGAACGGCTGATCGAGGCTAATAATGCCGGGAGCGCGGAGTATCTGAACGCCCTGGAGCAACTGAGACGCATCATGGAGACCAACCCAAGGATCCACTCCATCCACACCCTGGTGCAGCGCGACGGGCAGTTCTTTGTCGTACTCGATTCGGGCATTCTCAACCATGAACGGCCACCAGGTCACTTTCAGTCGAAACTAATGGATCCCTTGAGCGAGACCAATCCCCTGGTGCGGGACGTCCTTACGAACGGGAAGGCTGCAGCAGAGACACAGGCGCAGAGCACCAAGCTTTTGGGACTTCTGTTGAGTGCCTACGCCCCTATCAAGCTTGCAGGGGGTGAAACCGTGGGCGTGGTGATGGTGAGTTACCCGGGTGCCACGATTGAGAGCCGTATGACGGGCATACGCGACTCTACCATCCATGCTTTTATTGGCATGGGTTTGTGTTCCCTTGGAGTAGGTCTGGCTGTAGGCGGCATCCTGTATCGCGCCCGGAGAGCCCATCACCGGGTAGAACAAATCCTGTATGAGAACCAGCTTCTGGCGACTGTTACCGAGCGCACCAGTAATGCCGTGTGCATCACGAATGCCACTGGCCATATCCGGTGGGTGAATGCCGGATTCACACGCATTACTGGCTATAGATTAGAGGAAGTGCGTGGGCGTAAACCAGCGAGTTTTCTCCAGGGACCAGAGACAGACCCGGCTACGAAGAGCCTGATGCATAGCAGCATCCAAAAAGGTCAGGGATTCCGGGTCGATGTGTTGAATTACAATAAGTCCGGGCAGACTTATTGGGTGGATATAGAGGTGCAACCCTTGAAGGAAAACGGAGTAGTCACTGGCTACATGGCGATCGAGTCAGATATCTCCGAGCGTCGCAAACAAGAGGAGCAGCTCTCGAGCGCAAATGCATTGCGCCAGGCAGTGATCGATGCGGCAGCAGACTACAGCATCATAGCTACGGATACGCTGGGGGTAATAACACTCTTTAACCGCGGTGCGGAGCGCATTCTCGGGTATCAGGCAGCGGAAATGGTGGGGAAGCATACGCCGGAGAGGATACACTGGCACGCGGAGGTGGAGGAGCGTGCGCAGCAACTGGAGCACGAGCTTGGGCGACCAGTTAAGGGGTTTGACACATTCGTCACCGTGCCTCGCATCCATGGCTCGGAATCGCGTGAATGGTCCTACGTGCGCAAGGATGGCTCCATACTGCGGGTCGAGTTAACCGTGTTTTGTCAACGCAACCAGCATGCAGAGATCATTGGGTATCTCGGTATTGCGAAGGATGTGACCGAGCGCAAACGCTCGGAAGAGGCGATGCGTCAATACAACAGCCGCCTCCAGCTTCTTAACCGCTCGCTTGCAGCCAGTGACGCCCGGCTGCGGAAACTTTCCAAGCACGTACCCGGAATGCTGTTCCAACTACGGCAGTCTCTGGACGGCCCCCAGACGTTTCTCTTTGTAAGCCAGGGTTCAAGGGAAATCTTTGGGCTTTCCAGTGAAGTGTTAATCGCAGAGCCCCAGCACTTCTTCAGTACCATTCACCCTGGTGATCGCGAAGCCGTGCTGGCTTCCTTCCAGCAGGCCAATGAGCATAAGACAACATGGACTTGTGAGTACCGCGTAGTTCAACCCGATGGGAATGAGGTGTGGGTCCTGACCAATGCTACGCCAGACAAGGAAGACGAAGCCGCCTGGGTCTGGCATGGATTCACCGGAAACATCTCGACCATTAAACAGGCAGAAGCGCAGCTCGCTGATAGTCTGAAACAACTTCAGGATATTTCTGAAAGACTGACACTCGCCACCAAATCCGGTGGCCTGGGCATCTGGGACTGGAACGTGCTGACCAATGTCTTGACGTGGGACGAGAACATGATGCGGCTGTATGGCTACGACAAGCCCCCCGGGCAGGTGGACTATCGCCTCTGGGCAGACCGGGTACACCCCGAGGATGTCAAGGCGACTGAGAGTAAACTCCAGCAAGCGCTCGTTGGACAGGGTGAATTTAACACGGAGTTTAGGATTCGACTCAAGGATGGCCAACTGCGCCACATAGCGGTTTACTCGCTTGTACAATTCGATGGCGAAGGCAAGGGGGTGCGCATGATCGGGCTGAACATGGATGTCAGCCTGCAACGCGAGGCCGAGGCCAGGATTCGCCGTCATGAGAGCTTGCTGCGCCGCACTGGAGCTATGGCCCACGTGGGTGGCTGGGAATTAAGCGTACAGGACAAAATCATCTACTGGAGCGAGGAGGTCTTTGCCATCCATGAAGTGGACAATGGAGTGGTACCCACCCTCGAAGAAGCGTTAACCTTCTACCCAGCCGACTATCGCCCGGTAGTGACGACAGCTATCGAAACCGCCATCCGCGACAACAAATCTTTTGATTTCCAGTCACCCTTGATCACCCAGTTGGGCAATAGGAAATGGATCCGTGCGCAAGGAGAGCCCTTCTACGAAAATGGCCGTTGTACGAAAGTGATTGGCACTTTCCAGGACATCACCTCGCAGAAAACGAATGAGTTGGAGATCATCTATCGCGAGAAACTACTGAGCGGGCTGACTACTGCTCAGGGTCACTTGCTCACTAGCACGACCAGCCACGATGAAGCACTCAGCCAGGCACTCGCCGTATTGGGAAGTACATTGCGCACCCAAGGCCTTTGTCTGCAATCCTGCGACCGCACCGAGCAGCACTGGATCGAACTCGCCCGCTGGCATGGCGACGAAGGCCTTTGTGAAATGCTCCAGCCTTTACTTGAAGAGTTCTTCCGGACATTCAAGCAGTCCGCCTGGAGAGAACCCCTCTTCCAGGGGAACGCCCTGCGAATCGACAGCAACGCACTTGTCCCGGTCAAAGCGGACGGATTACTCCTCCTGCACCGGCCCATGATACTCGCCCCCATACTGTTTGAGGGATATTTCCAGGGGCTTTTGATTGTCGCCGACTCCGATCCGGAACGCGTATGGAAACAAGTGGAGATGGAAATAATAACCGTTGCCGCGAACAGCTTTGGCATGTCTCTGGAACGTCATAAAACCGAGCTGGCACTGGCGGAGGAGAATGCGCGGGCGAATCTCTTTGCCACCCGCGCGGATGAGGCGAACCAGGCGAAGAGCCGCTTCCTGGCGAATATGAGCCATGAGATACGCACCCCGCTAAACGGCATCCTCGGCTACACCCAGATTCTTCGCCGCAGTGCCCAACTGGGAGACTGGGAGAAGGAGCGGCTGGAGATCATCCACCGCAGTGGTGAGCACCTTCTCAATCTGATCAACGACATTCTGGACCTGTCCAAGATAGAGGCAGGGCGCATGGAGCTGAAGCCTCGCAGCTTCCACCTGGGGCAGATGGTGCAAAGTATTACCGAACTGATGCGAGCCCGTGCCGAGGAGAAGGGCCTGGCCTTCGTGACCGAGCTGTGGGACTATGCTGCAAACACTGCGGACAGCGCATTCCCCGGCGTCGTCACAGCGGACGAGAAGGCACTGCGACAGATTCTGCTGAACCTCCTGAGCAATGCGATCAAGTTTACCCAGCGCGGGAGCATACGCCTGCGTCTCGGCTTCACCCAAGCCAACGCCGATGCCCTGTCCATCCGCCCGATGCGCTTTGAGGTGATCGACACCGGGGTGGGAATCCCCTCTGACCAGTTGGAGATTATATTCGACGATTTCCAGCAGGCGCGGAACCAATCCCTCACCATGGGCGGCACCGGCCTCGGACTGGCCATCAGTCGGCGCCTGGTGCAGTTAATGGGTGGCACCATCCACGTGGAGAGCGTACTCGATGAAGGCAGCCGTTTCTGGTTTGATGTACCTCTGGCACTCTCTGCGAACTGGGATCAAAACCGCCAGAATCTACCCGCTCATATTAATGGCTACGAAGGAGACGTGCGGCGCGTGCTCATAGTCGATGACAACGCGGAGAACCGCTCCCTCCTGCGCGATATGCTTTTCCCACTGGGCTTCGAGATTCGCGAAGCCGTGGATGGGAAGTCTGGACTGGAGCAGGCCCACAGTTTTCTTCCACATTTGATCCTGGCAGACTTGCGCATGCCACTGATGGATGGATTTGAGATGACTCGCCTCCTGCGAGCCGACCCTGTCCTGCATGATTGCGTTGTGATCGCCGTCTCCGCCAGTGTGCTGGATTTGCATCACGGCATCCCCGGGCAGGACATATTCCAGGCATTTGTCCTGAAGCCCGTGGATGGCACCGTGCTTCTCCACCATATCGGCGAGTATCTGGGGCTGACATGGAAACTGAATGTGCCCACCGTGCCATCGAGTAGCCTGCCGGGCGCCGTTTCATCTACGGAAGCTATTACGCCACCCGCTGTAGCGGATCTGAATCATTTAATGGAGTTAGCACAAATGGGAGACATCGGCGAACTGCAACGAAGCCTGCGCAAAATTGCCCTGGCACAGCCCCAAACGCGCGTATTCTGTGAACGGGTAATAAAACTGGCCAAAGAGTTCCAAGCCGATAAGATCACCAAGCTTATAGAACGCCACTTAACCTGATTCATCCACCAGAATCATTTACGCTGAATGAATTTATCTGACGCTACCCTGCTGATTGTCGATGATACCCCTGCTAATCTATCGGTCTTGTATGACACTCTAGGCTCTGCCGGATTCCGGGTGCTTACAGCGGAGAGCGGAGAGAGCGCGCTAAAGCGCATTCAGTTCGTCCAGCCGGACTTGGTCCTGCTGGATGTAATGATGCCTGGCATGGATGGCTTCGAAACCTGCCGCAGGCTTAAGGCACTCGATAGCATGCGAGATACCCCCATAATCTTCATGACCGCGCTTAGCGAGGCGGATGATAAGGTGCGTGGACTCAAGGCTGGAGCGGTGGACTACATAACCAAGCCCTTTCAACAGGAAGAAGTCCTCGCCCGTATTTCCATCCATCTCCGTTTACGCCGCACCCAGCTTGAATTGGAAGCACAAATCCGCGAACGCGATGCCCTGATTAGCGAACTGGATGCCTTCGCTCACACCGTAGCCCACGATTTGCGTACGCCGCTCAACGGGATCATGGGATTCTCAGAAATCATGCAAGTGAGCTGGCATAGACTGAGCGAAGAGGAGAAGCTCGATAGCGCACGGTACATTCACGCCAGTGGAGTGCGAATGAACAAGATTATCGATGAGATCATGCTCCTGGCCAGTGTACGCAAGCAGGAGGTGGTACTTCACACCGTCATGATGGAGGGTGTAGTCAGCGAGGCCATGGAGAGACTTAAGAGTTTTATCAAGGAAAAGAAGGCCTCGATAACCCTGGTGGGTCCATGGCCCGATACGGTCGGCTATGGCCCATGGATTGAGGAAGTGTGGGCGAACTTCATCACCAATGCCATCAAGTACGGCGGGGCGCCCGCACGGATCGAATTGGGTGGGTGCAACGCCGCGGACCCGAAGTATGCGCGATTCTTTGTACGCGACTATGGGCCAGGCATCGAGCCCGAACAGCAATCGAGATTATTCACGCCGTTCACTCGCCTGAACACCACCGGTGTCAGCGGGCACGGCCTTGGACTTTCGATTGTGCAGCGTGTCATAGACCGCCTGGACGGGCGCGTTGGCGTCACCAGTGTCCCTGGCAACGGCAGTACTTTTTACTTCGAATTACCCCTGCTTTCTTCAACGCTCTGATCCATGTCTGAACCCCTTCAGCCTCAAACTACGCATCGTCTCGATATCCCGGCAGATCTCCAGTGCATGTGCGATGCCCGTGAGCTTTTCATGGCTTACCTGGGGGGATTCGGGCTATCGGAAGAAGCCTTGCATGCGTGGAAACTCGTATTCTCGGAGAGTGTGACGAACGGCATCCTCCATGGAGCGAAGAGTCAGCCCGAAATGCGAATCGGGATCGAATGGTGGATTCAGGACAAGGAGGTATTTCTAGCCGTTACCGATCCGGGGAAAGGCCCTCCAGAAGAGAAAGTGGATAACCCCCGACTTCCCGAAGACCCATTGGCTGAGCATGGCCGCGGTCTCCCTTTAATCTATCAGATGACCAGCCGTTGGGAACACTGGCGCAGTGCGCAGGGTTACCGCGTAGTTATCGGGCGCGCCCTGGATGACTTGCCGCCAGCCCCACCCATGAGCCCGGAAGTGGAGCGGCTGTTGGAGGAGTTATCCACCAGTTACGAAAGCCTCTCCGCGTTTTACCGGCTGGGAGCAAACTTACTCGCCTCGGGTAATGCTGCCAGCTTCATCTCGCAGTCCGTTGAGGACCTGACTCGCGCGCTGGGTTTCTCCAGCGTCTTTTTGGTGCCAGGCCCCGGATTACCCACGAGCTTAAAGGAAACTCTCAGCACACTGGATTGCGTACACTTCAGCGCGGACGACGGATTCATCTTTCTTCAAGAGAACTGCTCGAATGGTCCTTTCACGTGGGAAAATCCAGCAGAGATTGCCACCAGTCCGGTCCTGCGACTGCTGGGGAGCGGAGCATGTGTGCCGATTAATGCTCTCGAACGCACACTGGGCTGGCTCGTAGCGGGCGAGACTTTACCCGGACGCACTCCTGCGACTGCCGTGCTCAGTAATCTAGGCACCTTTGCCGATATCTTTGGAATAACTCTGGCAAACGCGTGGCTCCAGGAGCAACGCGATCGCGAGCTGCAAACCCGTCGCGAGATGGAGCTGGCCGCAGAAATCCAGAGGCAGCTACTCCCCATCATCCAGCCACCAGCATCGGAATACGCATCCATCTTAATCAAGCAAGTCTCCGCCCGCGAAGTAGCCGGGGACTACGCCGAGGCCGCCCACGACATCGAGGGCAATACGGTGCTGGCAATGATTGATGTTATGGGCAAGGGAGTACCCGCCGCATTACTTGCAGCGATCTTTCGCACGGCATTCCACCTGCACCTGAAGGCCCCTTCCGTTGTGCCTCTGCACCACATGCTGGCCTCTATTAACCAGACGCTCTGCGAGCAACTCGGGGATATGACTCTCTTCGTCACCTGCTGCCTTGTCCGCATGGATGCACGCTCCCGGAACTTGGAAATTGCTAATGCCGGCCACTGCCCTGCCATCTTTCACGATGGCGCAGGCAAATGCCGCGAGTTCGAGCCCTCCGGCCCTCCACTCGGTCTCTTTGCAGACACTCCCTACGATACCGAATGCGTCGGACTCACCGGCGGGGAAAGCCTGCTACTCGTCACGGATGGCTGCTACGAGTGGCAGCTTGAGGACGGCTCCCAGTTCGGCTGGGAAAACCTGTGCGCCCTCGCCTCAGCTCACCAGTCCGCGCCAGAGTATTTCTGGCAAAAACTGATCACCGATGCCGGCCAGGGCGGTGCAGGCTATGCCGACGATATCACCCTGCTTCTCTGGCGCAACCTGCGCCCTACTGCTTCTGCTTAAGTGCCCAATTCCCTGATATCCTCCCTTATGCTTCCCAATCCCCACCGCCCCACCCAGTCCCTTAGCTTTCAACCATGAAAAAGATCCTGGTAGTTGATGACGATATTGCCATGGTCCGCCTCTACGAGATGCAGATGCGGCGAGCGGGCTATGCCTGCTACAGTTTCCAGACTGGCAAGGCGGCACTCGCGGATGCCGCCAAGATTGCCCCCGATATTATCATCCTCGACTTTGAGCTACCCGACATGAAAGGCATCGATGTCATCCGAGCCCTCCGCGCAGACGTAGCCTTTGCCAAGGTACCCATGATCACAGTGACAGGGCAGGGAAAGTCCGGCCTCAAGAGCGAACTCCTCGCCGCCGGAGCGGTGGAGGTCTTTACAAAGCCTTTCAGCCCCGCGCTTCTGCTACGCTCGGTCCAGCAGTTGCTAAAGTCCTGATAATTCCCGCTGGAGGAACCCTTTCATCCACACATTTACCTCCCAGGCATCCGCCACGGGCAGCCCATCGGCGGGATTCACTGGCATGTAAGGAATGGGGCCAAACTCTGGAGTGATCGTCATGAACTCCACGCCCGCCGACTTCCTCGCCGCCACGATTCGCTTCCAGAAGTTCAGCGAAATATCTACCCAATCTTTGAAGTACGGTGAGCGCGGATCGCCTATCTGCGGGCCTTCCACAAACCCCACTCTCGCATGGAGATGCCGCGTGCAACCAATCGCCAGGGCCATGGCCTCAGGCTGGTCGCTCAAATCGCTTTCGTGTACGCAGAGCCAGTGGGAGAAGTCCGCCGTCAAGCGCAGTTCTGGAAGCTCCCGTAAGAATGCCACGGTAGCCGGAGCCGAGAAGAGCGCACGCCCCCGGTGGGTCTCATGTGCCAGTGTGATGCCCGCCTGATCAGCCAGCTCCTCGCCGCGCTGGAAGATGCGGAGGTTATCCTTGAGGCTGAAGTAGTCTTTCCCTGTGTGCGCATTGATCATTAACGGTTTGCACGCCACGGCGCGCTCGAACTGCGCCTCCAGTGAGTGCAAATGCTCCGCCGGTGTAGCACCCGCCGTAGCAATATGCGCAATGAGCCGGAGACCTGCCCGCTCGTGGGCCGCACGAATCTCTACCGCGGTTTCAGATTGGCCGGGCAGGTACAGCTCACTCGCCCCAAAGCCATCCCCCGCGCAGCGCGCGAGAAAGGCATCAAGGCTGAGATGCCCCGCTTCCCATTTGGATTTCGAGAATAATAGACGCATGATTAGACAGAATTGTAGTTAACAGACAGACAGGACAGTTTACAAAGTACAGACAACCCCCAAGATGGAGAGACTTGGCACTGTGGCAACACTCCACGCCTGAATTAATCCAAAGGCACAGAGGGGGAAGGCAGGAGGCAGATGGCTGAAGGCGGAAGGTGGATTGAAGATGGCGGAAGGCAGAAGGAAGAAGGCAGATGCAGGTGAATAGGTCATGATACTTGGAACAGGGTCCATCCAATTACCAGGTAAAAATCACCCCGTTGATAGATGCCCCTGTTGCGTAGCAGGAACGCCACACAATTTATTTATTCATACAAAAAAAGCGGACGGGACTTTCGAGGTCCCGCCCGCTGTATTGTGTCTACTTGGCGATCACTACGGTCGATCAATACGCTCACGGAAGCGACTTCTCACCGTTTGCCCGCAATTGGGGGCGCACTTACGCCGCCCGGGCCACCGCACTGCTGGAGGTACGGGTAATATTCAGCCCATTGCTGCCTGCCGTACGGTCCTTCTTGGTTACTGCATAGACCTTGAGCGTTATGCTGCTTCCCATCGCTGCCAGTCCGGCATCGGTCTGGTAGGTGAGTTGGTCCTTTGGGAGAGTTGCGAGATTGTAATCTTCCGCAGTCTTGTAAACACTCCCCGAGCATGCACGGACCTCGTAGTGGTCCAGCTCCGGGTGGGCGCAAGCGCTCCATTGCAGGGTTGCCTTCAGGGTGTTCGTATCCCACGCACCAGATAATACCACGGCATCCGGGCTGGAGGCCGATGGGGTACTGAATGTTGGCAGGGAGGTGCGCAGCCAGTGATTCTTGGGGAAGTGTACCTTTATCTTGGTACGGTACTCGCGCAGGCGGGGCTTGATGATATCATTGAGGAGAGTAACCCGCTGCTGGCGCAGTATTGCCAGGGCGCGGCGCTTCTCCACCATCAGATTGTAGGCACCATTTAGCCCCACCAGATCGGCTTGTAACTTTACCAGGGTAAACCCATCGCGCAGGACCAGCGGGATCTCCAGGGCGCCCGAGGTGTCTTCATTCACCTGTGTCCAGATGGAAATCACAGTAGTAGCGATTTGCGACAGTGCGACCTGCCCGGTAGAGAGCGTGGGTAGCTTCGGCAGTTTGCGTTCTGCACCCAGAGTATCGCTATAGTAGCTCATGATCTGGATGAACTGTCCGCAATGGGCCACCAGGCTTTCGCGAAACTTGTCGCGCTGAGCCGTCGCATTGCGCAGGTCACCGCGAAGCTCGCCATCCCGATAGACCAGGTCTGTATAGTTTGCGGTATTGGCCACCTGGGTTGCCAGGGTGTAGTTATTCTTAAGCCGGATTTCATGACCTGTTCCCAGGTAGTTATCCGCCTCGCCCCGGTGTCCGTCGAAGCTGCTGATAATCGACACACTATATTTTATTGTATCTATGTACATAATTTTAGCTTTCATTTGATGCCGCCATACTATCAAAACACAGGATATGAGCGCCAGAGACACCATGCCTCCAGCCTGAGATGCTGGCCTTGCAGTTCGAGGTCATATAATTGGCGACCCATCCCCTGCGGCTCAGAACCCACACCCCGCGCCTTTACTTTCCGGCAGCGGTTTTTAGACTTTCTCCGTTCTAGAACGACTGGTACTTGCGCTGTTGACCAGTAAAACAGGGCCTATTCTCCAGAGAAACCGTCTCAAGTCTCTCCATCATCAAATCTCTTCCAGTCCTTGCGAACCGAAAGCACGGGGCTCTGCATCCGTACGATAGTGTTAACTATCTTGTTGGAATCACCCGACGGCGGACTCACTACTTAATACAATGAACGATAATCTAACCAAGCAGTGAAGCATGGGTGTAAATTGCGCTATTTTATCGAAGAGTACAAGATTTATTTTCATTTATTCGAATATTTATGAAATTCACATAAATCCAGAAACGCAGCGCTCCAGGAACCGCATGGAAAGCCGTTCCGGCAATGTAATGCCTCTGGAAACAGCCATTATAGCGGGTTACGGGACACTGCACTTTATGACAGTTGTGATTTCAGTGGGAGTTTAGAGCGTTATATAAGTGACATAAGATAGCATTTAATGGGCTCTAATGATAACTTATGGAACCAACGTGCCTTATTGGCCGAATCGTGTATTGGTCAGGGAGAAAATAGTGAACGCGGAACCGGATAAATGGGATTTTTATCAGCGGAATAAGGACGCGCGGCCAGCTTGGCGCTGTAATTGACGAAGCGGGTGAGCCGCCCTATGCATCAATGAGGCACGCCTCTGATGGGATGCGGGCGCAGAGGAAATGCTCCTACTTGCGATCGGCGTAGTTGCGGACGTGAGGCAGCAGGTCGCAGGGGGGAAGAAACCTGCCAAACTCCATTTTCAATTGTCTCCCCACTGCGGAGACAATCTTATTAGGGACAAGCTATAAATCACGCAGCCTTTGTCTGGGCAGCTACTGGTAAGGTCCTAAATCTCTGTAAATATGAATCATCAATCGGCTTATGAGCGTATCACAGAACGCATCCTGGACTTACTTGCCATCGGTGTTTGCCCCCTGGTATCGGCCTTGGAACAAATTAGACCTCCGATGAGTCCGAACTTCCTAACAAAGTGCTTGCAAGACGATTTTCCGTGAGTTTATAAGACTATGAATGAATAATCTCAATGCCTAAGACCGCATCCGAATTCATCGTCAGCACCCACTTCTTAGTCAAACTGAATGGCAACGACTTCCGAAAAATCTAAATCCCTCGAATCCTGGATATGGGATGCCGCTTGCTCCATCCGTGGGGCTAAGGACGCGGCCAAATACAACCTGTTCAAGATAGTCGGGCGCTCGGGCCACGGAACATGCACCTTGGTGGGCCACGAAGTCGCGGCATTCAAAATCCAGCTGCCAGACCTAAAAACTCAGGATGAGATCGCTTCGGGGATTCAGAGCCTGGAACGGAAGAAGGACCTGCACAGCCGGAAGTGCGCTCAACTCCAAGACCTCTTCCACACCCTCCTTCACGAACTGATGACGGCGTGGATTCGCGTCAATACACTAGCTTTATCCTTCGAAAAATATGAATGATCCAAGAGGCTCTTGCTGGAGAAAATGGGACCTCCACATACACACCCCAGCCTCCTTCCATTGGAACGGTGGAAAGCGATTCGTCCAGATGGATGCCACAGAGAAAGAGGCAGCTCTTGATCAAATCGTTAATGCTATCAACAGTAGTGACGTAGTTGCTTTCTCTATAGTTGATTATTGGACATTTGACGGGTTTGAGGAGATTCGCGCTTTTGTCAAAGCAGGTAAGGCTAGCCTCACGAAAACTGTTTTCTCTGGTATGGAGTTACGGGTTGAGGCTCCGGTAGACTACCGCCTCAATGTCCAAGTCCTGTTGTCTGATCAGTTGACTCGCCAGCAAAGGGCCGATTTTAAGGCAGCCCTTCGGTTGAGCGGTTCAGGGAGATCCATTTCTGAAGAAGCTCTCATTGAATTTGGGCGTGATCTATCTGCGGATAAGGCCCGTAAACACGGTTTCACTGGAAATTACGCGGATGACGAATTGCAGCTTCTGAGCCTCGGAAGCCAGACAGCAGAAGTTACAAGAGAGTCCTTAGTCGAAGCCAAGAAGGCAATTCCAGACGGGACATGCCTCATTATACTTCCCTACGACACTTCCGATGGCCTTGAGAAGCTAAACTGGGCGGAGCATCCTTGCGCGGATCAATACTTCATGCAGTCTGCCGACATCTTCGAAACTAGGACCCCGGGGAATGTGGATTTGTTTCTTGGACGGAGAACAAAAGCGAACATCTCTTTCTTCGACAATTTTCTGAAGACAATGGGAGGAAGGCCGAAACCTGCTATTTCTGGAAGCGATGCCCACAAACTTTCGGATTACGGATCGTTCCCTGGAGACAGAATAACTTGGATCAAGGCGGATCCAACATTTGAAGGACTCAAAAAAACAATCATCGAACCCGAAGGCCGCGTCTTTATTGGTGAGCGGCCTGAGCAACTTCAAATCATCGAACGACACCCAACAAAGTTTATCGAATCGGTTTCAATCAAGAAGAAGGCGGGATCTACGCTTCCCGAACACTGGTTTGACTGCAGCATTCCCATCAACCCTGGACTCGTCGCGATTATCGGAAACAAAGGGAATGGGAAGAGCGCTCTCGGGGAGACAGTGGGCCTTCTTGGGAAAACCGCCAATGCTGGTGCCTTTTCATTTCTCAGTGAACGACGATTTCGGCAGTCAAAGAATAATAAGGCCGCGCATTTCGAAGGTTCGCTGATTTGGATGAGTGGAAATAAGGAGACGGCATCGCTGCATGAAAATCCAGATCCGAATGCGTTCGAATTAGTGAAATACATTCCCCAAAGCTATTTGGAGACGCTTTGCAACGAATTGGGCTTGGTTGATGAAGGCGGCTTTGATGATGAATTGAGATCAGTGATCTTTTCCCACGTTCCTGATGAAGAGCGGCTGGGTCAAAGCAGTTTGGAGGAGTTAATCGCCTACAAGACCGCGCAAGCCACTGCAAAGATTGAAATCCTCCAAAAAGAACTTAGTCGCATTACAGCCAAGATTGTCGAACTCGAAGTTCAAGGGTCAACCGAGCACAGAAGGAAGATTGAAGGCGCACTGGTAGCCAAACAGCAAGAACTCGAAGCTCATGATAAAAGTATCCCGGCTGCTGTGCCAAAACCCCAAGGGAGTGACGAGGAAAAGGAGAAGCTAGAAGCACTCAGTAAACGGCTCAGCGAGAAGAAGGCTGAACTAGAGACTGCAGAAGGGGCCCTGGTGGGCGCACGCAAAGAACTTGCGAATGTAAACATCCTTTTGTCTGCCGCTCAGCGCCTTGTCTCGAAAATCGACAACTTTCAGCGGCAAGTCGGGACATTCCAGTCGGAAGCGGCTGCTGAAATAGAAGCGCTCGCCTTGAAAGAGGCAGATGTGTTTACGTTCAAACTAACGAAAGATCCGGTAATTAAGAAGCGATCAGAATTTCTTGCCGATCAATCAAAGTTGGAGAGGGATCTCAATGCCGAGGAAACAGGTTCCAAAGCGGCAACTTATGCAAAACTCCAAGCTGAGTTGAAGGCCATTCAGAAACAGCTGGATGCTCCCCACAAAGCTTACGAAGCCTATTTGGGTCGAAAGACCGATTGGGAAAAGGCAAGGGCACGAATTGTTGGCTCAATGACTGCGCCTGAAAGTATCGAGTTCTACAAGTCGGAATTGAAGAAGCTTGATGCGGTCCCTGTGGAGATCACGGCGCAACGATCCGCTGCTCTTGAGAAGACGAGGGACATATTCCGTGAAAAAGCGTTGTTGGCTGAAGTTTACCGTGCGCTTTATGACCCGGTTCAGAAGTTCATCGACTCTAGTCCAGTTGCGAAGGATGAACTGCAGTTACGATTTAAGGTCGAGATTTCCGACGCTGGATTTACAGACACTTTCTTTGCGCACGTCAGCCAAGGAGTGCGAGGAACGTATTGTGGAGCAGAAGATGGCCGGAAGCGGCTGAATAAACTTTTGGCCGATAGCGACCTTACAGACGAGAATGGAATTGCTTCGTTCGTGGAGAATTTGGTCAAAAGCCTGCTTGTTGATGAGCGTGACGGGAAGTCGCCCACAAATGTGAAAGATGTTGTCCGGAAGGGGCAGACGGCTCAGTCGCTTTATGACTTTGTTTACGGTCTTGAATACCTTCGCCCAAGGTATTCCTTGGGTATTGCTGGGAAGGCGTTGTTTGAGCTGTCCCCAGGAGAGCGTGGTGCATTGCTGCTAGTATTCTATCTACTCGTCGATCAAAACGATTCGCCACTCGTCATTGATCAGCCCGAAGAAAATCTAGACAATCAAACAGTCTTTAAACTTTTGGTTCCGTGTATCAAAGAGGCGAAGAAGCGCAGACAAATCATTGTGATCACTCACAATCCAAACCTTGCGGTTGTTTGTGACGCTGAACAAATCATTTGCTGTTCGATCGATAAGCATGACGGCAATCGCCTCAGCTATCAGGCCGGTGCAATTGAAAGTCCTGCGATTAACAGGGCGCTCGTGGATATTTTAGAAGGCACAAGGCCCGCTTTTGACAATCGTGGGTCCAAATACTTGGAGAGTGCAAAGCGCTAGTGCGATATGCCCACACCCACCGAACACAAAACCGTCCAAGCCCGGATCCTCGCCTACGCCGAGGCTATCGGTTGGACGGTTGTGTCCCTCGAGGAAGCCGAGGAAAGGAGGGCGGGTTTTCCAACCCGCCGCTTTCAGGAGAATGGCGGACAGGAATGTCCGCCCTCCGTTGAGAGTTTGAAGTTAACGGAGAGCGGGTTTTCCAACCCGCTGCATGAAGGGAAAGGCGGACAGGAATGTCCGCTCTCCGTTGAAATATTCATGAGCAAGCCTGGAGAACATAAGACGGTTCAAGCTCGCATCCTCAAATACGCCGAGGAGGTTGGGTGGTCTCTTGTTTCAAGGGAAGAGGCCGAGGAACGGAGAGGGGGCATTCCTGCCCCCTTGCGGAAAAAGGATGGGGACAGGAATGTCCCCTCTCCTTTGTCCCTCTTCTTCGACGACCTGCTCAATGCCAAGGTGCGGGAATTTAATCCGCGCTACATCGAGGCCGTGGGCGCGTTGCTTGGGCAGTTCCGCCATCTCCACACCGACATCTACGGTAATCGGGAATTCGTAGAGCACCTGCGCAACCGGGGCAAATTCTTTGACCACGAGGAGAAGCGTGAGCGCGATCTGATCCTGATCGATTACGACAACCCCGAGCGCAACGTTTACGAAGTGACCGAGGAGTGGGCTTTTCACAATGGGCACTACGGCACGCGGGAGGATGTCGTCTTTCTCATCAACGGCATCCCCGTGCTGGTTATCGAGTGCAAGAACACCAACAAGGACGAGGCGATTGCCTTGGGGGTGGATCAAATCCGCCGATACCACCGCGAGACGCCCGAGCTGTTCGTGTCGCAGCAGCTTTTCAGCGCCACCGACGCCATTGGTTTTTCCTATGGCGTGAGCTGGAACACGGTGCGGCGGAACATTTTCAATTGGAAACTAACGGAGGGGGGACATTCTTGTCCCCCGCTTGGAGAGGAGCGGGGGTTGGAAAACCCCCACTCCTTTTTCAACCCGCACGCCGAAATCGACGTCACCCGGAATCACCTTCCCCACTGGCAACAGGGCGAGGCATGGGTGTTCGTCACGTGGCGGCTGGGGGACTCACTGCCGAAGGCGAAGTTGGAACAATGGAAAACGGAGCGGGAGGCGTGGATGAAACACCATCCCGAGCCGTGGGACGAAATGGTCGAAGCCGAGTATCACGACCGTTTTTCACGGCAAATCGACGAGTGGTTGGATCAGGGGAGCGGGGCATGTGTGCTGAAGGATACCGCCAACGCGAAGATCGTCGCGGACGCGCTGTGGCACTTCGACGGGGAACGATACAAGCTGGCTTCATTCGTGGTGATGCCGAATCACGTGCATGCGTTGTTTAGGCCGTTTGGGGATCACGCGCTGCCGGACATCGTGAAATCGTGGAAAGGTTTCTCAGCACGGGAGATCAACAAGCGGATGGGGAAAAGCGGGGCACTGTGGCAGGATGAGTATTGGGACAGGCTGATCCGGAACGAGCGGCACTTTTTCAAGGTGGCGGAATATATCCGGGAGAATCCGGTGAAGGCGAAGCTGCGCGATGGGCAATTCCTACTGGAGAGCGCTTTTTCATAGGAGAGCGGTTTTTCCAGTCCGCTGTCTATGGCCAAAGGCGGACAGGAATGTCCGCCCTCCGTTGTGTGCGAGTTGACCTACTTTTTAGGAATAACTCCAGCCTCATTAAGCCAGAAACTCAGTAATATTAAGCAGAGGCAGGGATTCGGTTCCATCCGGGAGCGGAAATGCATTGGCAGACCGGCTGATGATGGCGGATCGTGGGGCCCCATCGATTTCCTTGCGCACTAAGGGTAGTTTACCGCCAGAAGAGGGGTTTTCTGACCATTTGGCGTCAGCGAGCATGAAACGACCGGCGCGATGAAATAAAAAATCGGCTTCCTTGATACGGTCGCGCCAGAAGGCCATCTGCCAGCGCGGATTGGCCGCCAGTGCTTTGCGAATTTCGGTGAAAACGGTAGTCTCCCAGAGGGCTCCAGCCAAAGGCGATGACAGGAGGTCATCGAGGTTTTGCATGCCCATCAAAAATGCGCACAAACCGCTGTCATTGAAATGGAGCTTCGGCGTTTTCACCAGCGATTTTGTCTCATTGGAAAACCAAGGTTCCAGCAGCGTGATGATGCCCGACTGTTCGAGGGTGGAGAGCCATTGTCCAGCAGTAGTTGGGCTGATCCCAACATCCCGCGCCAACTCGGCCCGGTTGAGCAGTTGGCTAGTACGCAGGGCACAGGCTCGCAGGAACCGCTCGAAGTCACGCAGGTTGCCCACTTGCAACTGCATCCGCAAATCGCGCTCCAGGTAGGTCGCCACATAGGAGCGATAAAAACGCGCGACCTCGACACCACCGCGCTCGTGGAGCTCGGGAAACCCGCCCTTAAACACAAAGTCCTCCACTGAGAGTTCGATTCCCGCCTCCTTGACCTCGCGATAACTCAATCCATCCAAATGCAAGATATCCGACCGGCCCGCCAGAGACTCGGAGACCCCCTGCATCAAATGGAAGGGTTGGGAGCCGGTCAGAATGAACCCTCCCATTCGGGAACGAGCGTCATCAACCACCCGCTTCAAGTGGCGGAAGAGGGTTGGTGCATATTGCACCTCATCGACAATCAGCAAATCTCCATGCCGTCGTAAAAAAGCGATCGGATCGCTTTCCGCCTGAGCCGCCTCGCTTGGTAAATCGAGGCTGACATAGGCGTGTGCCGGAAAAAGTCGCCGAACGAGGGAGGTCTTACCCGTTTGCCTCGGACCAGTCAACACCACCACCGGCCGGGTCTCCGCGCTATTCCGGAGTATGTTTTCAAACTGTCTCTCAATCCACATTTATGCAAATCATGCGCTACCAGCGTGGAATTTGCAAGTTTTGGCTAAAAGGTGCGTTTTATCGCAGTTTCTATCTGCATCCGTCGTGGATACCCTGGGGGTAACAAGGGAAGCTATTAGCCTAAAGGGGAAAATGGAAAAATGCCAAGAACCGTGAAAATGGCTAATTAAGGGAGTGTAGAGATGATGTGGACTCGAAAAGACACTAACCCTATGGGTGAGTTGGATTTGTCCCAGAGGGACACAATGTCGGTAGAAAAAGGCATCAAAACGCACCCCGTCCCAGAGGGATGGAACGTAGAAAGCC
>JANRLC010000050.1:0-51821 GCA_033762955.1 Verrucomicrobiota bacterium
CGGAGCTCTGCTCTTCTCGGTCAATGGGGCGTTGCCTGTGCGTTGTGGGGTGAGGGTGGGCATGGGTTGCGGACGGCCGATGGCTGACGGCCGACGACAGACGGGGGGTGCGGGACGGGGGCGGGCGGAAGGGGGGTAGTCAGTAGACAGTAGTCAGTAGTTAGTAGAAGACAGGTCAGTCAATAGCGTCAATAAGGTCAATAAGGTCAAAGCTGAGTGCTGAACGCTGAATGCTGATAGCTTCCCTGTTTAGTGGCAGAAGAGAGGATTCGGACGTTCTCTTTGGCCGGTGTATGACAATCCAGTATTTTACTCGGCTACTGCGGAGAGGATGGCGACGTCTTCGGTGGAGAAGACCTTGGTTATGTCGAGAATGATGATGAAGTGATCGCCGCGCTTGCCCATGCCTTGGATAAGCTCGGTTTTCCACTTCATGCCGATGCGTGGCGGTTCATTGATCTGGCCTGGCTCCAGCTCGATTACCTCGTGAACAGAGTCTGCCAGGCCGCCGAGGATGACCATCTCGCCGTCCATCTCCAGCTCCATCACGATGATGCGTGTTTGTACGGAGTCCTTGATCTGTGAGAGGCCGAACTTGGAGCGCAGGTCCACAACGGGAATCGCACTGCCGCGTACATTCACCACACCGCGCATGTAGGCGGGGGCGGTGGGCACCTTGGTAATAAGCGATAGATCGAGAACCTCGCGGACCTGACTTACATTGATGGCGAACAGTTCATCACCGAGTTTAAACGTGATGTACTGCGCTATGGTGCTAATGGCTTCCACACTCATGGTATTCCTTGGGTGGATGATTATTTAGTAACGAACGAATTCGGAATCACTCGCATCGCCATTGGCTGCGACTGGCTCAGCTCCAAGGTCGAGTTTCACGCCGCCAGACTTAGTGGACGTCCCATTGCGATGGTGTGCTTTCGAGGGTGCTACGCCTTTGCCGTTGGACGGTGTGGATTGCAGGTGAGTGACGCGATTGGAGCGCTCTGGTTTGCGAGCGGTGGCTGTGCGGGTATCCGTCCTTGAGTGGATGGCGTTCAGCTTGCTGCGCTCTGTAGATTGGATGGTGAAGAAGGCCATCGTGTTCTGCAACTGCTCTGCCTGGCTGGTGAGTTCCTCCGCTGTGGAGGCCATTTCCTCCGAGGCGGATGCGTTCTGCTGAATGACCTGGTCGAGCTGCTGGATGGCTTTGTTGATCTGGGAAGCCCCGCTATTTTGCTCCATGCTTGAGGCACTAATTTCCTGTACGAGCTCCGCAGTGCGGCGGATATCCGGAACGAGCTTGGCCAGCATCTCACCGGCACTCTCAGCCTGGGCTACACCACTGGCAGAGAGCTTGCTGATCTCGGTGGCAGCCACCTGGCTGCGCTCTGCAAGTTTACGCACTTCGGAGGCAACTACGGCGAAGCCCTTGCCGTGCTCACCAGCGCGCGCTGCCTCGACGGCGGCGTTCAGTGCGAGTAGATCGGTCTTGCGGGCAATTTCTTCGATGATGTTAATCTTCTCTGCCACTTCCTTCATGGACATTACCGTGCTCTTTACGGCATCACCACTGGCCTGGGCATCCTGTGCAGCCTTAGCCGCGATTGTGTTGGTCTGCTGGGCGTTATCCGTATTCTGCTGGATGGTGGAAGTCATCTCTTCCATTGACGACGTACACTCCTCTGCCCCGGCAGATTGCTCGGTTGCACCTTGTGAGAGCTGCTGCGCCGTAGCGCTCATCTCTTCGCTGCCCGAGGCGACGTTATTCGAGGCGATGGTCACTTCCTCAACCACACTGCTCAGCTTATCTACCATGGTGTTCATAGCCTCGGTCATCTGGCCGATTTCATCCTTGCTAGTCACTTCCAGCCGCTTGGTCAGGTCGCCTTTGGCAACTGTTTCCACGAAGAGCCGCACTTCATTCACAGGCTTAATGACCGCCCTCGTGATGAGTAGTGCCAAAACTACACCCGTGATTAGCATGACAACCAAGCCGATGACGATAACGAGCGACGATGAGGCGAGCTGTGAACTCAACCCCTTGGAATCTTCGTTTGCACGCTGCATTCCCATTGATGCAAACTCATTTGAAGAGGCTTGAATCTTATCTGCGAGTGCCGCCCGTTGCGCGCCCACTTCGTTCAGCGCTTTCATGGAATTGTACAACTCTTTCACCCCGTCGCGGTAAGTATCAGCCGCTTTTTGAGTCTGTGCGAGTTCTTCCAAATCCGCTTGGTCCTTTAATGTGGATTTCAGTTCGGCAATGGCTTTGTCCAAGGCCTCGGATTTTTTCAATCCCTCCTCCATTATCTGAATATCTCGCAAGGCACGGGACTTAATCACTTCTATGCGGAGCGCATTGCCTTCTCCACGAATCTTGTAGGCCATATTAATTTTATTCGAACGCTCAACAAGCTTACCCGCCTCGGTAAACTCCTTGATCTCGCTGATCTGTTTGTGCTCCTGGCTTGCGATTAGTGCCTTAACATTGTCCACAAAAAGAATCGCACTCTTGCTCATCACGTCCCAGCCTTCGTTCATGTCCTTTACCAGAGTTTCGGTTTTGGCAATCGTCTGTTCCCATTCGGCAAAGTTGGGACCGATAGTTGCCATGATCTCCCGGAGCTTTGTTAATTCGGGATGTTTTTCAGAGAGGGTGCGTGCAGTTTGTAACTGTTTTCTGACCTCTTCCAGTGCAGCTTTTGCTTTCACCAGATAGGTCTCCTCGGTGGTTAAACCATAGGTACGAATATTGAGTGCTACGTTTGCCACCGAAGAGTCGAGGTTCGCACCCAGCTCTGCTTCTGTCATCGCGGTCAGCAGAAGCTCCGAAGTAGAGACCGCACTGCGCATGTTCCAGACGGCCAGTGTACCCAACAGAGCGGCGAGGAATAGGACGCTGGCAAAGCCAAGCCCGATGCGTTTCCCGAGTGACATTTTCATGTTGTTCATACAATCCCTTATTTGGTTATTGATTGGTTAAGTTATTTGGTGGATTCAGGTAGAAACTCCACTTTCCCCGTTGAAAGTTCATAGCGTGCACCGATGATTTTTAACCTACCGGATGCCACGGCTTGATTGATGATCGGTTCGATACGCTTAAGCAGGGTGGTGCATCTCACTACGTTCGCGAGAACAGCATTATCCACCGGATCGCCCGGCTTGCCTTTGCAGGCATCAACCGCAGGCTGTATGGATTCGACTATGCTTCGAATATGTCCGGGGACTTCGCCACCGGCTACAGTGGCCTTGACAGCGCCGCATTGCTCATGCCCCAGAACTACAAGCAAGCCGACATTCAGGTGGTCGATGGCGTATTCCATGCTGCCCAGTGCGTGATCATCAAGTACGTTACCAGCATTGCGGATAACAAAGAGATCCCCCAGCCCCTGATCGAAGATTATCTCCGGTGGCAAACGAGAATCCGAACACGTCAGAATTATTGCCATGGGGTGCTGCCCTTTGCTTACTTCCAGGCGGCGATCTGCCGACTGATCGATATGCTGGGGAGTGTTATCCACGAAGCGCTTATTGCCTTCAGTTAAACGCTGTAGTGCGATCTCTGCGCTTATGGTTGGCGTGTTACTAGTGTGAGTTGCCCCCGACTTTCCATGAGTTGCGGGTTCGCTGGCATGGGCTAATCCTGCAATTCCCAGAGACAGGGTCGCTAGAAAGATAGCCATGTGAGTGATCTGACGTTCTGGCAATGACAGACTGGTTTGCGTTTTCATAATGACTTGGAGCGGATGTGTTTTGTTGGATGATCTCTTACAAATGGGATGAAAGGCTCTCGTCGGCTCAGACCATGGATGCTAGAAGAGGTTCTGCGTGCGAAGTGCCTGACAACCGTTGGTTGCTATGGTTGACCAAGCCGTTGATATCCAGGATGAGTACTACGCGCCCGTCGCCCATGATGGTGGCGCCGGAGGCGACTTCCACATGCTTGTAGAATTTCCCCAGAGACTGGATTACTGTCTGGTGACTGCCGAGGATGCGGTCCACGACTAGGCCCACGCGTTTTCCAGAGTGGTTCACTATAACTACGCGCTCGATATCCACATCGTCTCCAGTGATGGAGAACAGTTCGCGAAGGCGCAGATAGGGGACCAGCTCACCGCGGACTGCGAGGATATTGCGCTCGCTGCCAGTGGCGCGCAATGAGGCGGACAACTCCACATTCTCCATAACCATGGCCATGGGGATGATGAACTGCTCCTTCTGCACGCTGACCAGTAACCCATCTATGATGGCGAGGGTGAGGGGGAGCATGAGTGTAATGCAGGTACCCTGGCCCGGCTGGCTGGAAATCTTTATCGTACCGCGCAGTAGGTCGATCTGGCGTTTCACAACATCCATCCCGACACCGCGCCCGGAGACGTTGGTCACCGTCTTTGCGGTGGTGAATCCGGGGAGCAGAATCAGGTTATAGAGTTCGTTCTCGGAGAGATTGGCGTCGGCAGTTATGAGATTCTTCTCGATGGCTTTGGTGCGGATGGCATCCTTGTCCAGCCCGCGACCATCGTCCTCGATGGTGATAATCACATTCGCTCCTTCGTGATGTGCGGTGAGACGGATGGTACCGCGTGCGGTTTTCCCTTTCTTCAGGCGCTCGTCTGGGCGGCCTATGCCATGGTCGATGGAGTTGCGCAGAAGATGTACCAGTGGGTCTCCCAACTGGTCGAGGACGGTCTTGTCCAACTCGGTATCGGCTCCCTCGGTGACGAGATCGATCTCCTTGCCGAGTTCGGCGGAGAGGTCGCGCACGAGGCGTTTGAAGCGGTTGAACGTCGTGCCAATGGGCATCATGCGTATGCCGAGGACATTGTCGCGCAGTTCATCCACGAGGCGTTCCAAATCTTCCGACTGGCTGGCGAGGTCGGGCACATCCAGACGGTTGGCAATCTGTGCCAGTCGGGATTGATTGATGACGAGTTCGCCCACGAGATGGACGAGGCGGTCCAGGCGCTCGGAGGGTACGCGCACCGAGCCATCCCCGGCTTTCTGTTTACGCTGGGCATTCTGGCTGCCGTTGGCAGAGGAATTGGGATCGTTACCGGGTGCTTCTGTTGAGAGTGTCTCCGGGGTGTCGAGATGAGCTTCGATAGCTTCATCCCTTTTAGATACGGTATTGTTCTGGAGTGTAGATTTTTGGAGTGATGACTTGATGGTGATCTCGCTGCCGTCTTCCACGAAGATAAAGACATCCTTTATCGCATCCACCCCACGGTCGGTCTGGATGTTCATCGTCCAGTGGAAATGGCAAGTATCCACGGCCAGGTTCTCCAGTGGCGGGACGGAGTCGGTAAGTGCGAGGATTTTGCTGGGGCCAAGGGCACGCAGTTCATTGAGCAGGCTGCCAGGGTCCATGCCTCGAGCTAAGAGACCCGGGTCTGGACGAAAGTGGATGCTATAGCTGTCAATCGCCGCGTTAGTCTCCGGGAGTGGCAGCGGTGGAAGGATGGGGACTTCCTGCTCCGGGCAGGCTAACATAGCTTTAAGCTCAGCAACTACGGTGCCGCGTTTCGCAATGAGACTGTGGTCGCCATCGCCCATCAGCATGGTGAGAATTTGGTCCTTTGCTGCGAGGATGAGGTTTACCAGCTTGCGAGTCACGGGTAGTTCCCCTTCGCGCACCTTGTCCAACACGGTTTCGACATGGTGGGTGAAGCCTGCCACGGCATCGAACCCAAACATGGAGCCACTGCCTTTGATGGTGTGAAAGATGCGGAATAAACGGTTGATCGCATCCTTGTCCGTGGGGTTACCCTCGACTTCCATCACGATCTCTTCGATGAGGGCGAGTTGCTCGGTAGCCTCCTGCAAGAAGACTGTGGAAAATTGGTTGCTATTGTCCATGGCGGCTGCAGTGCGAGGTTAACGGATGACTTTGTTTACGACCGCGACCAGTTGATCCTGTTTGAAGGGTTTCACAATCCATCCCGTGGCTCCGGCGGCCTTGCCCGCTTGTTTCTTATCATCCTGAGATTCCGTGGTGAGCATGAGGATGGGGATGTAGCGAAATGCCGGTAGCATGCGGACTCGCTTGATAAGCTCTATGCCGTCCACACGGGGCATATTGAGATCGGTAATGAGCAGGTTAATTGCTGTGCCGTTGAGCTTGCTGAGAGCATCCTGCCCGTCCATGGCCTCGATCACTTTGAACCCCGCCTGCTGGAGGGTAAAGCTGACCATCTGCCGCATGCTGGCGGAGTCATCTACCGTCATAATTGTCTTGGTCATGGCGTGCGTACCTGTTCGTTAAGGGATGGATTCAGCGAGTTCCACCGGGTCCAGCCCGATGTCTTCCATGGCCGCCACGAGGGCGGGTGAAAGAGCGGTGATCTGGAAATGCCTGCCAGCGATGAGCGCACTCTTGCGTGCAGCGCACAGGAGCTGGAGCCCTGCGGCATCGCAGGATTCCACACCGTGCAAGTCCATCACCAAGCCGTCGGGACCCGCGATGCGGTCCAGCATCAGCGGCTGCAAAATTCCGGCAGTGTAGATGGTGAGTGGGGTTTCGATGCTCCATGAAGCGGTGGTGGTGGTGCATTCCGTGGAGGGTGGTGGCGTGTCGTCGGACATGGGTGGGAGTGTCAGGGATGGGGGGAATGGGATGAGAGGTGGAGAGAGATGGGAGTGGGGGTAAGCGTGGGGTTTAGGGGTGGGTGGGAGCTGTATGGGCTTTGATAAAGTGTGGTAATTTTGCGCAGGATTATTATTAGCGACTTTGATAGAGTTGCCAAACGCTTGTTGTTTCCCGCGAAAATGACTGGCAACATCTACTTTATCGGTTCCGGGGATGTAGACTTAAGCGGAACTGTAAGTTTTGATATAATATTCAGAATGTACAGCGCCTCTAACAATGAGCATAATAATAGGCATAGCAGTGCGAAGCCTGGTTGGAGGACCTGCTGTGGCGGGTTCCAGGCTTGGGTGGATGCACGACGGATCGGGCAGATCAGACGGATCTGACAGATCGGTCGGATCGGTCAGATCTGTCGGATCAGACAGATCATGCGGGCACTAGCCCCTAAATCTCGTCGTAGCGAATGGGCTGTATACCCTTCTTTTGCACAAACTCGAGTACATCCGGGCGCATGTACATCAGGCGTTGACCATCGCGGTCGAGGGCGTGGTAACCGGGGGGATTTCCGCTGTTTACGATGGCGGCTGTCTCTGCATCATTATAAGTGGGGTGCCCCACTGTCAGGTAGGTGCCATCCGGAGCGTTCTCCAGCGAACGCATTAAGCGTGTGGCGTGGTCAAAGGGAGCAAGTCCTGTGTGGTCCACCTCGGGAAGCGAATCTACTTTGGGGTTAAAGATGAGGCCTTCCTTGCGGGCGATGTCTGCCACGGCATCGCGCAGGCCGGGCAGCCAGGTCACGCCCATGTGGTCGTCCACGTAGGTCAACTGAAAGCCTGCCTTGCGCACGGTGGCGAGCTGGGCGATAAACTCGTTCACCATCTGCTCGAGCGGGACCTTGCGCTCATACATGGCAAGGGTGGAGCTGTAGAGCATGCCTTCGTGATCGTAGAGGTCGGGTACTTTATTCTTAGGCAGGACAGCGTGCCAGCGGGGAGACTCCCACTCGGCGTTCAGGCAGAAGTGCAGGCCGAATGCCACGCCCCTTAATCCTTTGAAAACCTCGGCTGCATCGGCCAGGGCAATGCCGGGAGCCATCACGCCGACGTTTTTCATGATGCCATGCTCACAGGCTTCGCGCATGGCACGGTTTGCACTGAACGAGGAGGCGGCATCGTCGCCGCGGGTGATTAAGCGGATCATATTAGTATATTGGGGTGAAGGGTAGGGTTTGCTTTTGGATTGCGCTGTCTAGGGTTAACTCTGCGAGGCGTGTGATGCCAGCGCCGTAGCGGAAATCTGCAACGGACTGTGCGCGCTCCTCAATGACGTCGAGGAAGTGCGCATGCTTGTCAAAGTCTGGCAGCAGCTCGGTAATGCGTGTGGGCTGCTTGTCGGTGGGTGGTTGCAGATAGAGTTCGCTCCCCCACTTGTTGGTAAAGAATGTGGCTTTCTCCCCGGTCGCGCCCTGGTAGTAGTCGGGCATGGGGCTCATGCAGCTCCCTTCCGCCGTGGCAGTAAGCTGACCCGGGTAGTTGAGCGTAATCCAGACATGCTCATTATCCTTGGGGTGATTATGGTAACGACTGGCGATTCGGGCGGTGATTGCTTCCGGCCACCCGCAGAGGTCCACCAGCCAGTCGATCTCATGCACCATAATCTCACTCATCAGGCCACCGCTTTTGGGATAATCCCTGCGCCAGCCCTTCATGACTTCCAAGGGCCACCAAGCCGTGCGCCTTGACCAGACGGAGACCAGTGGACCCAGCTCAGATGCGCGCTGTTTCATGGTCTGATGCACGGCGCTGAAGCGCACGGAGAACCCTATCATGGTCTTAACCTTCGCGGCATCCGCCGCCTCGACCATGCGGTACGCATCTGCCGAGCAGAGCGCCATGGGCTTCTCGCACCAGATGTGTTTGCCCGCCGCTGCACAGCGAATCGATTGCTCGGGGTGCAGCCAGTTCGGCGAGCAGATCAGGACGGCATCCACGTGATCGAGCATGTGCTCGTAGTTCTCGTAAACCGCGGCACCGAACTCCCGGGCCAGAGTCTCCGCAGCCGGGAGCACCGGATCGCTTATGGCAGCGATCCGGCAACGCTCTGTGTATTTGGCGAAATTACGCGCGTTTCCAGTACCGTTCGGTCCAGCACCGATGACACCTAGTTTAATCATGGTAGTAAAATGGGGGAATGCCGATTAGAACCGACTATTGCCATGGGGTTCAATGCTATTTTAGCTTTTAGCCTTTAGCTTGTTAGCTTTTTAGCTGTTATGTTGCAGGGTAGTGCGCAGTGTGCAGTTTGCAGTTTGCGGGCAGGCATTCGTCCCATTCGTCCCCTCCGTCCCATTCGTCCTTTTGCCTTTCCGGTACCGGTGGCCGCGGTTCGGGGAGTCGCGGCGGGGTCGCGGCGAGTGGCGGCAACGGTTGCGGGAGTGCCAGCAACGGTGGTACGAGTGCCGGCAACGGTGGTACGAGTGCCGGCAACGCTGGTACGAGTGGCGGCAACGGTGGTACGAGTAGCGGAAGCGCTGGTACGAGTGGTGGCAACGGTGGTACGAGTGGCGGCAACGCTGGTACGAGTAGCGGCAACGGTGGTACGGGTGGCGGCAACGGTGGTACGGGTGGCGGCAACGGTGGTACGGGTGGCGGCAACGGTGGTACGAGTGGCGGCAACGGTGGTACGAGTGGCGGAAGCGGCTGCGGAAGAGCCTCGATGGGCTCCGCACTGTCTGTTTAGTTACGTACAAGATGAAATGTTCGTATCTTGTGCCATCTGAGGCTTGTCTGTAGGGAGAGCACGCATTAACAAACCAGTGAGTGATCACTCCATGGCGGATTTAACCCTAATACAAGCTGCCTGCGCCCTATGAGCTACTCCATCCCTGAAATAACTCCGCACCTTAACCTCTCCGGCCTGTGGAAGTTCAAGGCCGACCCCGCAAATCTTGGGGAAACGCATGGCTATTTCGCCAGTGCCTTCAAGGATACGTACTGGAGGGAAGTGGCGGTGCCCTGTTGTGTGGATCTTCTGGGTAAACACTTCGAGGACTACGAGGGGCATGGGTGGTTTCGCCGTATGATACACGTCCCGAGCGAGTGGGCGGGACGCAGACTGCGTCTGCACTTCGCCGGGGTGAACTATCACACCAAAGTGTGGGTGAATGGTCAGCTCGCGGGCAGCAATGGGTATGGGCATCTGCCTTTTGTAATCGACTCCGATGCCTGGGTTTTCGGTGCATGCAATACGCTGGCCATCCAGACGGATAATCTGCGTGTGAAGGGTGAACTGCCGGGCTTCGATCTGGGTTGGCGCTCGTTCGGTGGGCTTCATCGGGAGGTTTACCTCGTGGCGGAAGATAGGTGCCACTTCACTGAAGCCTGGGTCGATGCCTCGCTTGCAGGTGCAAAGGGAGATATCCTTGTTAACACTACGGTACGGAATGAGCGCAACGAGAGCATCCACACCACCCAGACCGTGCGTGTACTGGATGCAGCGGGACTGCTGCTCCACACCAGCCAGCGAGTAGAGGATAGCCTCGAACCGGGCGATGAACGCCGTACTGGATTTAGTGCGAGGCTGGAGAGCATCACCGCTTGGACAGCCGATACACCGGTGCTTTACACCGTGGAACTCACGCTGGAGATCGGTGACCAGGTCGCGGAACGGCGGCTGTGGCGTACGGGGTTTCGCCATGTTACCACGTACTTTGGGAAGGTGTTCCTGAACAGCCAGCCGTTGTTCTTGACTGGATTTAACCGGCACGAGGATTCGCCAAGTGCTGGCATGGCGACTGATCTCGCCTGCGCTCGGCAGGACCTGATGGCCATGAAAGCTACTGGCGCGAACTGTGTGCGCCTCTGCCACTACCCACACCACCCGGGCGTACTGGACCTCTGCGATGAACTCGGACTGCTCGTCATGGCAGAGCTACCGCTGTACTGGTGGAATGGTTACGAGGAAGGGCGCGAGGCGCACGAACACAAGGCTGCTGCGGCAGCGAAGCAGTTGCGATTGATGATTGACCGCGACCGCCACCATCCCTCGATTATTTTCTGGTCGGTAAGCAACGAGAGCCGCGAGATGTTCAAGGAGGTCGCAGACGGGAATGCCAGCCTTGTTGCCCTCGCACGGGAGATAGACTCCAGCCGACTCGCCGTGCACGTAAGCGAGTTCTGGCAAGCGCACCCACACTTCGAGGAGGATGATGTCATCTGCATCAACAACTACCCCTCAGTCTGGGCGCATCCAGATACGGGTGACACGGGCAACTTTGCCCGATGCACCGAGTATTGGAAAACTCACCTTGAGAAACTCCACGAAGCTTACCCCGAGAAGGCCATACTTATTACCGAGTTTGGCCATGCTTCCTACGCTGGGGAGAATGGTGGGATGATGGGGGAGAACACCGCTGCAAGCAGTCTGCAAGCGCAACTCGACGGCATGACGGCACCCTATATTTGTGGAGCACTCGTCTGGTGCTGGGCCGACCACGCGTGGCCAGCCCACCAGTGGCCCCACATGGCGCGCACGCGACAGAGCCCCTTCGGTGTGGTGACTCGCGACCGCAGGCCCAAGGCCGCCCACTGGGCGATTCGGGACGCATTTTTAAAGATACAAGGTCGACTGCCCGCTCCACAACCGGCGAACGATTTGCCGAACCTCGGCCCCGCTGGCTATGAGATTTACATGGTGCGCGATCACTTGCGCGATATTCCGGTCGCACCCTTTCCTGCCGGATACGGCATCCGCACCATGCATCCCGGTGATGCCTCTCTGTGGGTGGATGTCTGGCGCGATGCCGAGGAGTATTTTACCATCGCGGACAATGCATTTGTCGAAGCCTTTGGCAGCGACTGGGAAGCAGTTCCCCGCCGGTGCTATCTCATCACCGACCCCAAAGGCAGGGCGCTGGGCACCATCAGCGGTTGGTATAATCGGCATTATCACGGTATCGACTACGGGCAAGTACACTGGGTGGCGAATCGCCCCGCAGCCCGTGGGATGGGGCTGGCCAAAGCTGCACTCGCCCACACCATGCATCAGCTCGCGCAGTGGCATGAGCGCGCTTATCTCGGTACGCAAACCAAGCGCATTCCCGCGATAAAGCTCTATCTCGCCTTTGGCTTCCGCCCCGACCTGGACCACCCCGGCGCCCGCATCGCCTGGAGTTCCATCGTCGATGCGTTACCCGAGTTAAAGCAGTGGCTTGGGGAGAGCTAGAAAGCGAAAGGGTGGCACCTTATTTCTTGCTGAACCGGAACTCGCCGGAGCCGGCGTAGTTTTCGGCATAGCCCCAGTACGGAGTCCACCAATACTGCACACGTTCCTTGCCGGTGATATCATTTAAGGTGACATCGATGCGTAATCCCTTTTCCGGGCCTTCGGGCTGGTCTGCAAAGACGGTCTTGGGAATGGAGATTTCCACGGAGTACCCGTAGGGCTGGGGAATGCACGCGCACTGGGAGCCCTTGGCGGTCATGTCGGAGAGGAATGTCCTTGAGTCTGCCTGTGTCTCGCCGGGAGCGAGTGCCCAGAGATACATATTCTTTTGCCCCTCCAACTGGAAGGCGCGGGATGGCAGGGGATTGGCATTTACACGCACCTCCACGGAGTCCTGCTCGAATACTATCTTATCCTTGTGCGAGGTGACTTCGGAATCGCTCACTTTGACGGCGACGTACACATTTTCGGAGTCATCCGTCACAGCGAACTGCAGACTGGCCCGCTTCTTACTATCCGCAGGTGCATCCCCCTTAATCAACTGGGGTTGCTTTAGGTTGAAGGGAAGGGCGGCCCACTCATCGAGCTTCCCATCAATGATTACTTTGCTCTTTTGCCGGGCAACAGTCTGGATGCTGGCCAACCCGAGAGTGGTATCTCCACCGATCTTCAGCAGCTCGCCGTCCTTCGCGTCCGTACACTCCATCGACCAGTGACCGCTCCCCAATTGCGCACCTGGAGCGCTATAGTTACCCTTGGCAGTAAGAGTGAAGACGACAGACTTGTTCGCACCGGGTTGCAGCGTGAGTGCGGTTTCGGTGGGGTCCAGTGTAACTCCTTCATTGGGATTCATCTTGAACTTCAAGTTAATGGCGGTGTCGAGTGGGTTGGTAAACTTCACCGTCCATGGACGATTCGCGATCGCCTTGCCATCCATCCAGATAACTTCGGGCTGTACGAACTCATACTTTTGCAGGGCAATCGTCTTCTCGGTGCGAACGGTATCCGGTACAATTCCATCCAGCGGCAACACGGTAACCAGTGGACCTTCTGGCGTGAGTACCACCCAGGTGATATGGTCAAACAAGCCGGTATCCACGCCGGACACTGAGCTGTCACCGCCAGTGGTGGCGAGATTGTAGTAGTTGCGCCCGTTCCGCCTGGTCAGAAAGTACTCATGATAGTGACCGGAGAATGCGGTGAGTTTACGGTCGCCGAAAGTTTGTTCCAGTTCGTCCCACCCATTGGTTTTTGTATCCTGCTGCCAGAGCGGGCAGTGTGAGAAGAAGACTGTCCACCGGGCATCGGTATTCGCTTGGAATGCGGCTTTCACAAAGTCCACATCGGTGGCGACGATCTTGTGTTCGGCATTCCGACTACTGGATAGATAAACGAAGAGATAGTCTCCCCAGCGGACCCAGTAGGCATCTGCACCATAGCGCTCTTTGTAGATCGCCTGTTGCACGGGAGTGGAGACATCGTGGTTGCCCGCGGTACGAAGGAAAGGCACGGGCAGGGGCTTGAGCGTGGCGTCGAACTCATCCCACATGGCGTTGATCTCCGCGGGTTTGTCAGAATAGCCCTCAATCAAGTCTCCTACATTCGTAACAAAATCCGGGTAAAGCTTTGCCGTCTGTGCGATCCCTTTCTCCCAGACCCCGGGGCGGTGGCCGCCAGTGCGATCGGCAAGAATAGCAAAACGGATCACCTGCGGCGCTGTCGAAGGCAGCGGCTGTGTCCAGGGATAAGGGCCCTTTTCGGGCATCGACGTATGAAGCTGCCCGAGGCAAAGCACCGGCAGCAACGAGTTAATCGCAAGCAACAAGGGGACAAGTTTGGTGAAGCGCATGCCTACCGCATAGCGCACATTCGGACTGATTACCACGGCAAATTCCGTTGCCTGTGAGTAAGTATCGTAGTTACTCAGAGCCTTTAGGAAATGTTATACAGCCGTGCAACCGGATGCGTAACTGCACCGGCTTGATTGTCAGCATGCAGACTATCGTCCGCGCCGGATCACCGAGCCCTGGAAGCTTATGCGGAAACGGAACACCTTCTTGGTGCGCGTGTGAATCTTCCATGTCTGTGGGTCGAGGCGATCCGGGACTTCCTGGCGGCGGATATCCACTACGGCGTGGTACCCGCGCTCGGAGAAGACATCGATCAACATCGCAAGCGCGAGCGGGTCCTGGAAAACATCGTCTTCGGAATTAATCATCGCCATGCCAGAGATGGCGTGGCGCAGCACAATCGGGAAAAACTTCTTCTCCACCAGTTCGATTACCCTGCGGAAGAGCGGGAGCGAGTGGATGGCATAGCTGTCTAGCCGCTTGACCAGCTCCTGCCGCGCGTGCATGACAATCGTACTCGCAATCGGGATGTGCGAGATAAGGTCATTCGTCGTCTGGTCCAGCTCGAGCGAACTCTGGTACTTGAGTTCATCGAGGATGTACTCCTGCACCTTCTCAATGCTGTCCTGCGCATTGATGAAGTGGTAGTGGAAAACGTCGCGAAGCGAGGCCAGTGCCTCGTAGGTGATTTCCTTAAAGGTGCGGTAACGATTGCGTGCTGCTTCCTGGCTGAGGTCGGTGGGGCGCACTTCCTCGGCATTGGATTTGCCGGTAAAGGAAGGGTTTTGCTGGGAAGCCCTCGCCTGACGCCCGCGATCGAGTTGGCGGTTAATGCTGACTTGTTCGTCCACGTACAGGACGACAATATGAAAGATGGGCTTGAGAAAGTGTAGCTCGTGTGGCGTATTGAGGAAGTGGTTCCGCAGCTCCATCAGCTTGTGATAGAAGAGCTTGAGACACTCCACCTGCACTTTGGTGCGAGGAAACCCATCCACCACTACGCCGTTGCGGTTGTCCGGTGTGAGCAGTCGGCGAAGTAATAGCCCTGTGACTTCGCGGTCGCCCACCATTAGCCCAGCGTCCTTCAGGCGCTTCGCCTCAGGGCTGGTAAGCAAGTCACTCACCACAACTGGTGCCGCCGTGATCCCCTTGTACTCCATGATGAACCGGGTCTGCGTGCCTTTACCAGCACCAGGAGCTCCATTCAGCCAGAAGATTTCCTTGGGAAAGTGAAGATTCTCCGCGCCATACTCAGACACAAGGTCCGCCCACACGGAATCGAAGATCAGGGTCGTGTCCTTGATCTCAAGGTCCATCGGTCTCGTAGTGCCACTGGCTGGCTTGGCAGGAGGAAAGGAAACAGTGGAACTCATGCCATTAAGCGTGGTTGAAGTCTATTCAAGCAATAGCGCGAAGTTTCTATTTGGCAAGACCGGCAATCTATTTAGTTCAACTAATGAACAGCATCAGCAGGACCGGAATTGGTAAATAAAAAAACCCTCGGAGACTTTTCCGAGGGTTTAGAAATTAGTTTGGAGCTAGACTGCAACAGCAGCAGCCTTCTTTGTCTTGCTTGCAAGACGCGACTTGAGGCGGTTGACCTTGTTCTTATGAACGATTCCGACCTTCGCCGCTTTGTCGAGCGCCGAGATGAAGCCCTTGCTCGTGGCGGTGACTTTGGCGGTGTCCTTCGCCTCGATGGCACCATCTACGTGCTTCTTGAGGGTCTTGAGCTTGCTTTTAACCGTGCGATTACGTTCCGTGCGGCTGATCGTGCGGCGGATGTCTTTCTTGGATGATTTGAGATTGGCCATGAGAAAAGGTCTAAAACAGATTAAAAAACCGTAAACGCTGATACGCGTCAAGCATGGAAAGTGTAATTTAATGCTGGCAATGCGGGTAGGTGCAGATTGAGGACTTTATTGACGCTACTGACTTTACTGACGCTGACTGTGCAACACGTCACTGAGGAGCTGGACCAGATCCTCTGCGAGTGCCGTCTTTGGTGCCGGACCGAATACCTGCTGGGAGCCGTCGCGACCAATCACGAGGATTCGGTTGTCGTCGCTCTCAAAGCCTGCGCCTGCCTGACCAACTTGGTTCGCCACGATATAGTCGCAGTTCTTGGCTGCGAGTTTCTCCCGTGCGTAGTGCTCCACATTTGTGGTTTCAGCGGCGAAGCCCACTACGACTTGCTTTACCTTCTGCCAACCGAGGGTCTTTAGGATGTCGCGCGTAGGCTCCATCTCTAGGGTCATCCCAAGCTCGTGTTTCTTAACCTTTTGGGTCGCCTGTTGTTTAGGTCTATAATCACTTACAGCCGCAGACATAATCAGGATGTCACACTCGGGGAAGCGGGCTGCGGTCTCGGTGTACATCTCCTCCCCGGTCACGACCCGCACTACTTCCATGCCGGCAGGTGACGCTAGCGCGACTGGCCCGGTGATCAGCGAGACCGCCCAACCCTGCTGTGCGGCGGCAGTGGCTATGGCATAGCCCATCTTCCCGCTGGAGGGGTTGCTAATAAAGCGCACCGGGTCGAAGAACTCCCGGGTGGGACCTGCTGTGACGAGGCATCGAATCGGTCTTGCATTCATCGCTAAAGCCACGACTCTGTTATCCGACCATGCCTGACGCAAATCCAATTCCCGCGCCACAGAAACAATCCGGCCAAGACTGGCAGCGACTGCTCCTCAGTCTTGCCTTCACTCTCTTCCTGCCGATCTTCCTGCTCAACAAGGGCACGAAATTATTTGGTTTCTCGCCCGAGCTTGCACTGATTGTAGCTCTGGCCTTCCCACTCGGCTACGGCATCTACGAGTTAATCAAGGACAGAAAGATTAGCGGCCTGGCCATCCTTGGCCTAGTCAGTGTCCTGGCCAAGGGCGGAATTGGTCTCCTGCGACTGCCGAAGGAGTGGGTGGCAGTGAACGAAGCCGCGCTACCACTGGTCTTCGGCGTAGCCATTCTCGCCTCGATGCTGACGAAGAAGCCCCTTATCCGCCGTCTTCTCTACAACGAGATGGTATTTAATATACCGGCGATTGATGCCGCACTAGAAGCCCGCAATGCGAATAGCCTGTTTAATGGACTCATAGTTAAAGCGACCTTACTGCTGGCCTCCTCCTTTTTCATCTCCGCTGTGTTGAACGTGGTCATGGCCATCATCTTTGTGAAGACCGACCCGGCGGTGGACCTCGCAAAGTTCAATCAGGAAATCGCAGCGATGCAGGGGTGGAGCTGGCTCTTTATCGCAGTGCCCAGCATGGGTGTAACCGTTGCCACCTTTTTCTATCTGATAAAGGGGCTGGTGAAGATCACCGGTTTACCCCAGGAACGCTTACTCGCCGCACAGTTGCAGGAGCAGAAGCAGGGGTAGAATGGAGGAGGAAGAAGTTGGCAGTTTGCAGTGGGCAGTTTGCAGCGACCACCTGAATAGGCAATGGCTACATTATTGTGCGATGGGATCAGTACGTGCCTGAGTGTAAGGATAAAACGTATCCTCACCTGAAACCGGAACATGAATACGTAGAAGCCAGTCACCAGATTCCGTTTGATTAGCCGGAGCCATAATCTGATAGACGGGACCCGCTGCACCAAATGTACGGAACTGTCCAATAATGGCCTTATCTGTAAACTCGTCTAAACACATTGCCATAAACCATGATTCTAAAATTGCTAGAATCTATCAATCAACTGCGAACTTCCACTGCCCACTTCTGCCTCACCCTCTACCGCTCCAATATATCTTTATAGTCGCGCAAGGCAGGTCCGGTATAAATCTGGCGGGGGCGGTGGATGCGGCCCTTTTCGTGCATCGCCACTTCCTTCCAGTTCGCTATCCAGCCGGGCATGCGGCCAATGGCGAAGAGGACGGTAAACATATCCACGGGGATGCCGCAGGCTTTCAGGATGAGGCCGCTGTAGAAGTCCACATTCGGGTAGAGCTTGCGGGAGATAAAGTAATCATCGCTAAGCGCTGCTGCTTCGAGATGACGGGCGATATCCAGTGTGGGGTCATTCACGCCCAAGCTGGCAAGTACGCGCTCAGCCATTTTTCCAAGAATCTTCGCGCGTGGATCGTAGTTCTTGTACACGCGGTGGCCAAAGCCCATGAGGCGGGATTCGCCCTTCTTAGCGCTCTCGATGAACTTGCGGCCATCGTCGCCAGACTGGTGGATTTCCTCAAGCATCTTGACTACTGCGGTGTTCGCGCCGCCATGGAGTGGGCCCCAGAGGGCACATACACCGGCAGCAACCGAGGCAAAGAGATTCGCACCACCGCTGGCTACCATGCGCACGGTGCTAGTGCTGCAGTTTTGCTCGTGGTCTGCATGCAGAAGCAGGAAGAGGTCAAGGGCATGGCCGAGACCATTCGTATCGACAAACTCATTGTACGGCTCTGAGAACATCATGTGCAGGAGGTTCTCAGCGTAGCGTAGATTCTTCTTCGGCCAGACGAAAGGCAGCCCCATCTTGCTCCGGTACGTCATCGCGGTGATGGTGCGGACCTTGGAAATGAGCAGTGCAGCGGCTTCATCGAAGTGTTCCAAGTCGCGGTCACGGTTGTTACTCGCCATCTCGGGGTAATAACAGCCGAGGGAGTTGAGCATGGAAGACAGCACTGCCATCGGGTGCGCAGTGCTTGGGAAGCCCGAGAAGTGGGAGTTCATCCCTACGTGGATATTCGCATTTTTGCGAATCTTGTCACGAAAGGTGGCATGCTGCTCACTCGTCGGCAACTCGCCGTTAATTATGAGGTACGAAGTCTCCATGAACGAGGACTTCTCGGCAAGCTGCTCAATGGGGTAGCCGCGGTGCCGCAGGATGCCGACCTCGCCGTCGATATAAGTGATGTCACTCTTACACGAGCCGGTGTTACCATAGCCGTCGTCATAGGTGATGTATCCCGTATCGGCACGGAGTTTACGGATGTCGAGCGCGTGCTCATTTTCCGTCCCGACAATGATCGGGTACTCATAGGTTTTGTCGCCGATTTTAAGGGAAGCCGTTTTATCCATGACTTAACGTTTCTTTGGTGATGAAGGGGTTACTGGCAAGCGCTATTGTACAAAAGCTGCAATATACAATCCATCTCACAGAGAAGCTAGAAAATTACGGTAGATTTGCAATCCCTTCGTCTGACTTTTTTCAGGGTGAAATTGGGTGGCAAAGCAACGCCCCCTTGCGATGGCACTGGTGAAGGTCTTGCCCCCATACTCTGTCTTCCCCCAAGGTAGCTCCACTGCCGGGGTCTCCACGTAGTAGCTGTGGACAAAGTAGAACTGCTCCAGCCCGCTGCGCAGGCCGCTATCCACCGGTGTGTCCCGTGTCCAAGTGACGCTGTTCCAGCCCATGTGCGGGACTTTGAACCCCACCGGAAGGCGGAATCGAACCACCCGCCCGGGGAAGATGCCCAGCCCGGGAGTATCGCCCTCCTCCGAGTGCTCGAAGAGCGCTTGCAGACCGAGACATATCCCAAAGAAGGGCTTATCCGCAGCCACCCAGTCGCGGATGACCGCATCAAACCCCGTTTCCTTGAGCAGGCGCATGCAGTCGACAATCGCCCCCTGCCCGGGAAATATCAAAGCATCGGGCGAGCCGAGCGAGGCGGGGTCATTAACCAGGGACACATCCGCCCCCACATGCTCCCATGCCTTGCAAACACTGCGAAGATTCCCCATGCCGTAGTCGAGTACAGCGAGTTTAGGTCTTGTGGCCATGAGCCAAGTGTGATGCAGAGATTCCCGCACACTGGCAACTCTTTCGTAATGGCTGCTCTGACGGGTGTCTAACAGTTCTTTGAAGAACAAGGGGCGGAAGGTTGAGGGCAGAAGGCAGAAGTGCCAGAAACAGTGCGCCCCTGTTCCCTGGGGATCGTCTTCTCCCCTCGCTCAAAGGTGTCCGCACTGCTCTCAATAGTCTCCGCACTGCTCTCAAAGGTCTCCGCACCACTCTCAAAGGTCTCCGCACTGCTCTCAAAGGTCTCCGCACTGCTCTCAATAGTCTCCGCACTGCTCTCAAAGGTCTCCGCACCACTCTCAAAGGTCTCCGCACTGCTCTCAAAGGTCTGACCGGGTCAGTGTAAATCGGTCGCATGGCTTGGGGTAGTGTGAGGACTGTTATTAGTGGCACGGGCATCTTGCGGCATCTTGCCCGTGTGTCTTCCAGCGATCATCACAGAACCTGAACATGGGCGAGCCAACTGCCAACTGCCCACTACAAACAGCCTTCCCCGAATCGAAACGAGTTGAGCTGTATTCACTTGTACTATTATTTCCATAGGCATCATGACTGACTCCGAGAACGGCTGGAAGAACTCTGCAGATGCCTGGATAAAGCGTATCGATGAAGGTGACCCCAACCGCGAGTACCTACTCGACCCGGTCATGCTTGGGTTATGCGGGGATGTCGCTGGCAAGCGCGTGCTCGATGCCGGTTGTGGTGAGGGGCGATTCTGCCGTATGCTCTCCGCAAAGGGAGCGATAACGACCGGAGTGGACCCCACGGCAAAACTGATTGCCGCAGCACGTCAGCGCCACCCGAAGGGAGAGTACATCATGGGGCTTGCCGAACGTATGCCGTTCAAACCGGGCACATTCGACCTCGTCGTGAGTTATGTCGCCCTGGTGGACATAGCGGGCTACAAGGAGGCCATCCGCGAGATGGCCGACATGCTAAAGCCTGGGGGGAAACTGGTTGTGGCGAACTTAACCAGCTTCGCCACCGCGACCACCACGGGCTGGGCGCGCGGAGCCGACCGCGAGAAGCTGCACTGGACGATGGACCACTACATGATGGAGCGCGGAGTATGGGCAGACTGGTGTGGTATCCGAATAATCAACCACCACCGCCCGCTCTCCGCCTATATGAAGGCGTTCCTGGGCTGTGGTTTAGTTCTGGAATTCTTTGATGAACCCGTCCCTACAGCCGAACAGCTATCTTTTGCTCCCTCCCTCGACGATAGCTCAAAGAAGCCCGACTTCGTAGTTATGCGTTGGCGGAAAGGGTAGAGTAGGCGGTAGCCATCGAATGCCTAATGCATCCATTTCCTGAATACAGGAGGTAGGCGCATGCCGTATTTGTATTTAGCGTATGCCAAGGAACAACGGACAAACTCCGCACAGGGCGTTGTTCTGCGATTAAGCAAGAACATCGAGATGCACCGACGTCGTGCGTTTCCTGACTAAATATATTGCTACCGCGCTGGACTGATATCAAATAAGTCTTTCAATCCATCACCACCATGAGCTGGAACCGCTACCAAGAACAGACGCTATTCATCTCCGAACTCGGATTCGCACTCGACTGGAGTCGCATGAACTGCCCGGAAGGGTTCTGGGATAAACTCGCGGAGCCGATTGCGGCTGCGTTCAAATCGATGAAGGAACTCGAGGCGGGCGCGATTGCCAACCCCGATGAAGGTCGCATGGTTGGTCACTACTGGCTGCGCGCCCCCGAGCTGGCTCCCACGAAGGAACTCACCCATGAGATCACAACTGCCTTGATCGATCTAAAGGCGTTTACCGCGAAGGTCCACAGCGGCGCTATCAAGGGTGCGGCGGGTAAGTTTGAAAACCTCCTCATCATCGGCATTGGCGGCAGTGCGCTTGGCCCGCAGTTTGTCTCCCAGGCGCTGGGCTGCCCCAAGGGGGACAAGCTCCGCGTCTTCTTCTTTGATAACACCGACCCCGACGGCATGGATGTCGTTCTTCAGCAGCTCGCGGGTAATCTCGGCAAGACCCTGGCCGTCGTGATCTCCAAGAGTGGTGGTACTCCCGAAACACGCAATGGCATGCTCGAAGCCGAAGCCGCATGGAAAGCCGCCGGCCTCTCCTTCGCAGCACACGCCGTGGCCGTGACTGGGGTGGGCTCGAAGCTCGATAAAGCCGCTCAAGTCGGTGGCTGGCTTGCCCGGTTCCCGATGTGGGACTGGGTGGGTGGCCGCACCAGTGAGACCGCTTCGGTCGGGATTTTCCCTGCCATGCTTCAAGGGATCGATACGGATGGGCTACTCGCCGGTGCCGCTGCGATGGACCGCGCAACCCGTGTCGCCGATGCCCGGAAGAACCCCGCCGCGATTCTCGCCCTGATGTGGTTCTTCGCCACCGATGGCCGCGGAGCCAAGGACATGGTGATCCTTCCCTACAAGGACCGCCTCGGCCTCTTTGCCAAGTACTTGCAACAGCTCATCATGGAATCCATTGGCAAGGAGTTTGACCTTAACGGCTGGCAGGTAAACCAGGGGATCGCAGTCTATGGAAACAAAGGCTCGACTGACCAGCATGCCTACATCCAGCAGCTCCGCGAAGGTGTGCCAAACTTCTTCGCCACCTTTATCGAGGTGCTGAAGGATCGCGAAGGCTCCAGCATGACTGTCGAAGGCTCGGCAACCAGTGGCGATTTCCTCCAGGCATTTTTCCTCGGCACGCGCGCGGCACTCCATGAAAAGGGTCGCGGATCGCTGACAATTACGGTCAACGAAGTCTCTCCACAGACGGTCGGCCAGCTCATCGCCCTTTATGAACGCGCAGTGGGCTTTTACGCCAGCCTGGTGAATGTCAACGCCTACCACCAACCCGGTGTGGAGGCTGGAAAAAAGGCCGCCACCACCACGCTCGCAGTGCTTGAAAAGGTACTCGCCCAGCTTTCCGCAAACAAGGGCAAGGCATTTACCGCCGAAGCCATCGCCACCGCTATCGGGCTGGAGAAGGAAACCGAACTGGTCTTCAAACTTCTCGAACACCTGGCCGCCAATCCAGCGCGCGGGATAGTAAAGACTCCTGGAGCGACTGTCTTCACCGCCACCTACGCAGCGAAGTAGTTCCCTTGTGGAATGCGTACTTCGTCTCTGATTTCCTGGGGCATAGCCACGGCCGCAACTTCGGTTGCGGTGTGGCTTGCTTTGCACAGAAACTCCCCGGTGCAGAGCAACCTCACCGGGGAATTGCTGAAGGCGAGAACAGCGATCCAGAGTTTTGAGTCCAGCCTCGCGGCCAATCAGAAAGCCTACGACACACTGTCCAGCCAGTCCCTTACCCATGATAAGGAACTGGCAGCGCTCAAGGCACAGAATACAGAACTGCTACAGGCCCAGCGCCGCGCAGTTGCGGATGCTGAGATTGCTCTGAACGGATTGGAAGCAGCGCGCAAAGAGACCCGACTCCAGGCGGATGAGATTCGTCGTCTGAAGCGGGAGCTGATCACGGCGACGATTCCTGTGGATGAACAGAAGGCAGAAGGCAGTGGGCAGAAGGCAGAAGTGCCGGAAATCCTGGCCGAGGGAACAACTAGCCCAAGAACAGAGTCCACACCAGGGGAGTTCATCAGCACTCCAGTCGATGTGTTTATCCTTAGTATTGCCAATGATGGGACGACGTTTGCCATTAATGTGGGCCTTGATAAAGGCTTGCATGAAGGCATGCTTGTGGACGTCCAGCGCGGGGATACCCGTCTTGGCCGTGCCACACTTGGTGCGGTGCGGGCGGATTTCGCTGTCGCCCGCCCGGTCGCCACGGAGTATTTTACGGCACAGCTCCACCCTGGAGAACCATTAACGATCACAACAGTACACCCATGAAGTCTCTGAAAATCTGGCTCTTGCTTACGCTCATACTTGGCGGCACGCTCTTTAGCGGCTGCGAGACGAAAACCGACAAGGACTCCACCATCCCGTGGAGTCAGCCTGCTTCATGGGAAGGCTCTGTCCCCGGCATGCCAGGTTCGCCTCGCTAGCACCACGGTCATGGCATCGCTTTCCGCGGTCACTCCTGTGGGTGTGCTCCATGTTGTAGCCACACCCATTGGCAACTTGGGGGACATCTCCGCGCGTGCCGTCGAAGTGCTGAAGACCTGCTCGGTCCTCGCGTGTGAGGACACCCGCAGTGCCCGGCATCTACTGGATCCCATCGGGGCAAGCCCCCGCATGATCGCCTACCACGAGCACAATGAGGCGGAAGCCGCAAATGGGATTGCCGACCTCGTCGCTGCGGGGGAATCCGTCGCCATCATTTCTGAGGCAGGCACACCAGCCATCAGCGACCCAGGGTTCCGCGTAGTGCGGGAGTGCCGCAAGCGCGGGCTTCGCGTCTCACCCGTACCGGGTGCCTGCGCCGCAGTTACTGCGCTGTCGGCGAGTGGGTTGCCGAGCGATGGCTTTCTCTACCTCGGGTTCCTCCAGCCGAAGTCATCCGCGCGAGTACGCGCCTTTCAGCAGTATCAGGACTTTGAGTACACCTTGATCTTCTACGAATCGACCCACCGGATTGAGAAATTCCTTGATGATCTCCTCGAAGTCATGGGACCGGATAGAGTGGTGTGTGTGGCACGCGAATTGACCAAACTTTACGAGACGATCTTCACTGGGCGTCTGGTTGATGTGATCGCCCAAATAAAGACGCGTAGCACTAAGGGCGAATTTGTGGTGTTGATCGCGAAGAAGGATTTTACACTTTGAATGCAGCCTCGAACCTCTCTCGCCCGGTCGTGGCCGTGGTCGATTGCGGAAGCAACTCAATCAAGGTTCTCGTGGCTACGCTGGATGTTGAGGGGAAACTCCTCCGTCTGGATGAAGCCACCGAGGAGACCCGCATCAGCCGAGGGATCGGCGGAGGCAGTGACAGCCCATTACACCTGTGCGAGGAAGCGATGAGCGCAGGCGTGGAGAGCATCTCGCGATTACTGGAACGAGCCCACCAGTACAACCCGACCCAATGGCAGATCGTGGCCACCAGTGCGGTGCGCGATGCTGCAAACGGGGCGGAATTTCGTGAACGCGTGTTGCGTGTGACTGGTGTGCCCGTACGGCTGCTCAGTGGTGACGAGGAAGCGCTGGGCATCGGGCGCGGTGTGGCCCAGGATCCGCAATTCGCCGGATGCACAGACTTCCAGCTCTGTGATCTCGGCGGCGGTAGTCTGGAACTGCTCGATTTTTGCGCTGGGGCAGTACGGCAAAAGGTTTCCCTGCCACTGGGGGCAGTGCGGTTGACCGAGCGTTTCGTGAATGATGTCCACCTCGCCATCCCCGTCGAGGAACAGCAACGGATTGTCGATCACGTGCATGCGGTTGTGCAGCAATCGGGATACAAGTTTCCCAACCCTGCGGGAATACTTGCCGGTACGGGTGGTGCGATCACTTATACGCGACTGCTGCTGGGCGCGCAGTCGGGGTTGACCGAGCTGACATCCATTCCCGCTGAGATTACCCATGCCACGATGCATGAACTGTGCAACCAGCTTTGCAGTCTTTCCCTGGATGAACGATGCGCACTGCGCGGGCTTCCCCGCAAGCGTGCCGACATCATGCCGGCTGCGCTGCTTACCCTGCGGACCGTGCTTGAGCTGGCCGGAATAGCGTCGCTCCGCCACTCGCTCTACAATCTACGCTACGGACTCGCGGCGCAGTGTCTCGAGGATGCTGGTGAAATCAGCGGGCAGGGGAGCGATTAGCTCCATGGGTTCCCCGGTCACCGGGTGATTCAGCACCAGCTTTGAAGAGTGCAGGAGCGGACGGGTAATACTCTCTTCCAGTGGCGTGTGCGGGTGAAAACCATACAGCACATCGCCTAGGATCACGTGCTTGTTATGCGAGAGATGCACCCGAATCTGGTGCGTTCGCCCGGTATGGATGACAACCCGCAGCAGCGCGCAACGCTTGCCAAACACTTCCTGCCGGTACCAGTCGGAGTGCGCATCGCGCCCACGGGTGATGACTGCCATCTTCAACCGGTTGCCACTATGCCGGCCAATCGGGTCCTTGATAGAGCCACAAAGCAGTTGCGGAACTCCGTTGACCAGCGCGAGGTACTCTTTATGCAACGTGCGCTCGGCAAATGCATTGGCCAGGCCGGTGAAAGCCGCATCGCTTTTTGCGATCACCATCACCCCCGTCGTGTCCTTGTCCAGCCGGTGCACAATTCCCGGGCGCTCCACGCCACCGATACCGCTGAGCTTCCCCTGACAATGGTGCAGCAGCCCGTGGACTAGTGTATTCTCACCTGTGCCCGCACCGGGATGGACAACGAGATTCGCCGGCTTGTTCAACGCCAGCATGTGCTCATCCTCGAAAAGAACATCCAAGTTCATCGGCACCGGGCGAAGCTCTGCCGCAACCGTTGCCGGCACCTCCACGATCACAGCATCGCCAGTGCGCAGCTTGTCGCTCTTCAGCAGTGCCTCATTGTCCCGCCAGCAGCGCCCATCCTCGAGAAACTTCTGGATGCGGCTGCGGCTGAATTGCGGGAGCAGCGCATGCAGCACCTTGTCCGCCCGCACCCGATGATGTTCGGGAGTGACTTCGATTTCGTAAACCTCGGCAGATGCGACATTTTCCATGAAGCCATGCATTTAAGCGCATCCGTCGGTCCGTTTCGAGGAGCAAGTTGAGGAGATTGGGGAAGGGGGGCAATTCGAAGTTGTTATAGTTTAATCCCAAATTCTGGATAATAATGCTCTCCTCCACAAAAACCAAGTCCAAGTGACCCGGGAGCAAGACTTTGCAGTCCGGGAGCAAGACTTTGCAGTCCGGGAGCAAGACTTTGCAGTTCGGGAGCAAGACTTTGCAGTCCGGGAGCAAGACTTTGCAGTCCGGGAGCAAGACTTTGCAGTCCGGGAGCAAGACTTTGCAGTCCGAGAGCAAGACTTTGCAGTCCGAGAGCAAGACTTTGCAGTCCGGGAGCAAGACTTTGCAGTCCGGGAGCAAGACTTTGCAGTCCGGGACTATAAATTCATGCTCCGAGACGACTTTTTTTACACCAAATTGGGACATTAATTTGGGTTTATGTGAAATTATTGCGCTATACCGAAAAAAATCAGGAACCCCAACAATCTCTGGGAATCTGAGACGGATAGTCACCAGGGGGTAAATGGCAGGAGGCTCCCTGTCTGAGGTTTACTCGATCCAGCAAGCAGATGGAAGGTGTTCATTCAACCTAACCTAAAGAGGAAAATGGAAAGATGGCAAGAACCGCGAAAAATGGCTAATTTAGCGAGCATAGAGGTGATGTCGGCTTGAAATGACACTAACCCTAAAGGTGAGAAGGAAAAGCCGAGTTGCAGATGGTCAGGTTGAATACCTTATGCAACACCGACCTAATAATTCCGACCCCAGCGGGGGTCGATGGTGAATGTTGCCCATACCGGGGGTGTCGTCCCGCAGCGGGACTCAACCCCCGGCTAATTTCTGGGATGCCTACGGCATCCTCCTGCATTGAGGAAATGGAAGAATATTTCATTCGTCCCAATCCGATTCAGAACTCACTTGTAGGGTTAGCGTCTTTTGATGCCACCGTCGTCTCAATGCACCCTCAATTAGCGATTTTTCGCGGTTCACACCAACTTTCCATTTTCCCCACTTTCTGGACCTATAAATGGATTAGCCGCAAAAAGTCTCAAAAAGATACAAAATGAAAGACACCGGCTTACATCGTGCCTCGTGCGTATGCCATGCGTGTTCGTTAACTCCCCCCCTTTTTTTATTTTTTGCGCCTTCTTGCGGCTAAAAATCCTCGTCACGCACCATGGAGCACCGCGTTGCCGTGTCGATCGCAGTTGTATCGTATATCGGGTAATGGCGTGCTTCAGGCTATCACCGGGATATCGCCAGCCTTTCTGCGCCGCCTAGTTGGTTGCTTTCTTAATAAACGCGCTCGGGTCAAGGATCAATGCCACCGAGCCATCGCCCATAATCGTACCCCCCGAAATGCCGTGGAGTGATTGCAGGAGGGGGCCGAGGTTTTTGATCACCACTTCCTGTTTGTTTAAAATCTCGTCCACCAGAAGCGCGGCGGAGCGCCCGGCGGATTCTATCACGGCTACTAGTCCATCCCAAGGATTCTGCACCGCGTCTTCGATGCCGAAAGCACGGTGAAGGCGGAACAGCGGGAGCGTCTGCCCGCGAATGTTTACGATCTCCCCGCGCCCGAGCACGGTGTGGCAGTTGTTTTGAGTTGGCCGCGTAGTCATGATCACGGAATTGGTGGGCAGGATAAAGCGGGCGGTGCCTACTTTCACCACCAGTCCGTCGATAATGGCCATGGTCAACGGGAGCTTAATCCGGAATGTTGTGCCCACGCCGACTTGGGATTCTATATCGATCACACCGCGCAGGCGGTCTATGTTTTTGCGCACCACATCCAGGCCCACGCCGCGTCCTGAGATTGAGGTGACTGCCTTCGCCGTGGTGAAGCCTGGCATGAAGAGTAGGCGCAGAATTTCTTCCTTGGTCATGCCATCGGTCTTGGTCACCAGCCCTTGTTCGCGAGCCTTTTTGAGGATCGCATCGGGAGAAATACCGTTTCCATCATCGCTGATTTCTATGAGGATGCTACCGCCGTGGTGGTAGGCGTTGATCTTGATGAGCCCCTTTTCCGGCTTTCCTGCTTTCTTCCGGTCTGCAGGGGACTCGATGCCGTGGTCGATGGAATTGCGCACCAGGTGAACCAGCGGGTCGTGGATAAGCTCCACCATCGTCCGATCCAGTTCGGTGCTTTCGCCGTGGGCTTGGTAAGTGATCTGCTTGTTGCACACACGGGCGGTATCGCGAGCGAGGCGCTCCATCTTCTGGAACGTGCTCTTCATGGGCATCATTCGCAGACCCATGGACGTGTACTGTAAATCCTTGGTTATACGGGAGAGCTGGGTTAGTGCGCGAAGAAAGGTTTCTCCATTCGTCACATTCGTGCTGCGGGTATTCTCCTGGAGTTGCGACTGTATGATGACAAGTTCGCCCACCACATCCATCAGGGAATCGAGCTTCTCGGTGTTCACCCGAACCGTGGTATTGTTCGCAGAGCTTTGGGAGCTATCGGTGCCCGAGGCTTGCGGTGTGTTGGATACAGATTGGACGGCAGTTGGCGTACCCGTGGTAGTGATGTTGCCGAATTGGGCAGCCACAGCCTGGCGTACCGCATTCAGGTCCACTGCCGGCTTCGTTGTTTCCGCCTCCACTGGGCTCTGCGGCAGCGGTGTGGCATTGGTCGCTGGCTCTGTGGTCGGTGCGCCTTGCTGAGGTTGGGCCGTAGCCTTGTCTGGACTATAGAGTTTTAAATCATTTAGTAGATGACAGAGAGTGATGGGGTACTGAATGTTCTTGTTATTCATCAGTGCCATGCCCACTTGGTCACACATGGATTTTATGGAATCGCGACACTGGAGAATAAGCGATATCAGGCGTGGCGTCAGCTCCAGCTCATGGCGCCTGGCAAGATCGAGCACGCTCTCCACTTCATGACTGAGGTGATGAACGGGGTCCAATTGGAGGAAACCTGCTATGCCTTTGATAGTATGGAATGAGCGAAAGACGGAATTGATGCTCTCATCATTTCCAGGGTTTTGCTCCAGGTCCAGCAGGGCAGCCTCCACCTGCTGCAAGTGGTCCATCGCCTCTGCGTGGAACTCTTGGAGCAAGTCGTGGTTCCCTGTAGCATCAATCAGTAGTAGCTCGCTTTCAGAAGTGGCACCGAGTGCAGTTAATACAGCGGGTGAGCCGGGGTCGGGGTCTGTGGCGGCTTCGAGTAGCTGCTGCCAGCCCATGCTAAAGGTGCGGATAGCTTCGATACTCTCCACAGTGAAAGGAGAGGCTTTGTTTAATAAGTCATCCAGCACCTTGCGGGTGAGTAGGATGGGATCATGCAGTGTCGGCAACTCCGCAGTCATGTCGGCCATCTCGCTGATCAAGCTGTAGGCAGGGATCAGGCCCTCATCGGAACCCGGTTGCGCCAGCATACTTTCAGAGGCCAGCCTGCTGCCAAGTTCATCCAGACGGTTCCAGGTAGAGGAGTCGCGATCCATAAAAAGAGTGGGTTAGGTTGCGAGGGCTACGAGTGGGGTCTTGACCATGGATGCCATCGCGGCATCGATGGATTCATGGAAGACCCAGTTCTTGGTGTCTTCGAACCCTTTGGCTTCAGTGCTCAGTCGCGGGTTGCCTACGAGTGCATTCCGCATGGAAAGATCATTACAGACCTGCATTGCATCCATCAGCATTTTAATGGAAACCATGTCACAATTCGCCAGCTTGTGAGCATCAATGATGGCCTTGTTCATGCCTACTTCCACCGCTTCAGATGCCTTCTTCTTGAGATACTGGTTGATCTCCAGAACTGCCAGATTGGAGAGAGTCTCTGGGAGAGTGATAAGCAGGTGGTCCTTGTTTACTGAGAAGTATCGCGTAGAGGTATCGAGGTTCATGGCCTTGGCAGCCTTGGCTTCCAACTCGTTGAAATCAATGGGCTTGGTGATTATACCATTAAATCCCGTATTCTGTGCCTGTTGCTGTAGGCCAGTTTCCGTCTTTACTACCAAGCCGAAGATGGGCGTAGACTTTGTCTTGGTGCCAGCTCTCAACATACGGAAGAGATTGAACGCGGCCTCCATAGGCAGATTCAGACCCAGCATGATCAAATCCACATTACTGCGTGCGCAGAAGTCAATAGCTTCTCCGATGGTCTGTACGCCATTAACTTTCCACGGGGTATGCTTAAGCCCGTCTTTGATTTGATCAATAATAGCCTGCGCCAGCTCCACCACCAGAATATCCGCGCTATCGTTGATCGACTTGGTCTTGTCCGGAGCTTCACCCGCAGGGCGCATCTCGATGATGCGGTTTACTTTGTCCAGCAGTACATCCTCTTTGAAGGGTTTCACGATATAGTCACGCACGCCAATCTTGGCGATCTTTAGCACCTGCTCGCGCCCGCCCTCTGCGGTAAGCATCATCACGGGAATGGCTTTCAGAGCTGCGTCGGACTTTAGCTTTGTCAGCATTTCCACGCCATCCATGACCGGCATGGTTACGTCGAGCAGGATCAGGTCCGGCACGTGCTTGCTTGCCATGGCCAGGCCCTCGACTCCATTCGCAGCTTCGAGGACTTCGCAGTCGAAATCGCGAAAGACCTTTTTAACGATTATGCGAACGGTCTTGGAATCATCTACAGTTAAAATTTTATTACGCATTTGAATTAGTCTCCAAATTTCATGACTACATCGGTGGTGAGTAAAGAGCCTGCTATGTCGAACTTGTAGATTCGACGATGGGCGTAGCCGACTGGTTCCACGCTTATATCTGTCCCCCGGAGGATGGATGGAATAGTCAACCGGCAGGGATAGCCTTGATCGCAGAGTTTGTTTTTAAAGACGCCAACCACCATGTTGGTGATTTCGCCGATTGCATCATTCACTGCGCCGTCGGCATCTTCCCCAAGTGCATCCAGATCGATCTGCAGGAGTTTCTGAGTAATCTTGGTGGCAAAGGGTAAATCCACGTAGAGATAGATCAGGCCGTTGACTTCGCCCACAAACCCCACAGTACCCACGACTATCATGTTATGGATCGCCATATCCGAGATAAGGGACTCTGCTGGGTCGATACTGTCGCTCTTCTTCACGATTTCAGGGCTGGACCAGATGAGCAGTGAGTTCATGCTCAACATAGTGTCGAACACGTCCTTCACGGCCTGGTCAAGAATCTGACCCACTACGGTGGTGTCGAGGATGCTGGGGGTGTTGTTCATAGTGTTAATGAATTGGAATGAATTGCACGGTTCACCATGACTTCTATTAGTTATGCCCCAGCGCGCTGGCAAAGTGGCTGCTATCACCAGTGACTATACGGTCGATATCGACGAGGAATTTCACCGTTCCCTTGAGCTTTGCAAGGCCGAGAATGTAGTCCACGCTGCCCATTTCTCCGATATTGGGTGGGCTGTCGATGTCTGCTGCATTCAGATTCAACACTTCTTCGACTGCGTCCACTACCAAGCCGACGCGGGTGATGCGATCGTCTGGCAGTCGCGCATCCACCACAAAGATACATGTGCCTTCAGCGAGGGTGGCGGTATCGAATCCCAGTTTTATTCGCAAGTCGATGATTGGGATAACCTTCCCTCGTAGGTTAATAACTCCGCGGAAGTATGAAGGCATTTGCGGGACAGGTGTTATCGACGAGAAGCGTATTATTTCACGTACCTGTAGAACCGGTAGCGCAAAAGACTCGTGCCCGAGTGTGAAAGCCAGGTATTTGCCAGCAAGATTAGCCACTGTGGACTCATTCATAGGTGTGCTCATTGACTCAATTGGTGTTAAGGGTGTAGTGGCAGATGCAAATACCACTGCTTATCCCTATTTATCGGAGCATCGCTACAGGACTTTAACTGCTTTTCTAAAGGAATGGATCATTTTTTGTGTAGGCAGAGCTGAAGTAGTCAGTAGCCAGTAGTTAGTAGTTAGTAGAAATACCTCTTGTGTCCATTGTGTCCGTTTCGTCCCTTCCCAAATACATTTTCTACAACATTTCCTTAAAGTTCCCGCTGGAGTGACCGAGATTAAGGGTTGAGCGGCAAGAACTGTCGCTCTTCATAAAATCAACAAAATCCAGAAAGGATCATTACCATGGCTGACATCTCACTTAGTGCAGGTATACGTTCGAACTTGCTCTCCCTGCAGGGCACTTCATCGCTCTTGGGTCGCACCCAGGAACGTCTTGGTACAGGTAGAAAAGTTAATTCGGCGATCGACAACCCGTCGAATTATTTCACGGCTGAATCACTGAACAATCGGGCAGGCGACTTGTCTTCCCGCTTGGATGGTATTACCAAGGGTATTCAGACCATCAAGGCTGCTGACACCGGAATCAAAGGAATAACAACCTTCATCGGACAGCTCAAAGGTATCGTCAATGACGCACTTGGTACCTCAAGTACCACAGACCGTCAAACTCTCCAGAGTCGTTACAATGACGTGATCAACCAGATCTCGCAATTGGCCGAAGACTCCGGTTATGATGGCGTTAACCTGCTCGGGAGCGGAAGTTTGACGGTTGAGTTCTCGGAGAAAGCCGGAGACGCATCTCTTGGTGTTACTGGATTCAGTGGCAATGCGACTGCAGCGGATCTAGCAATCGGCACTCAGGGTGCAGGATTTACTGATAATGGAGCTCTGACGACAGCTCTCACCGCCCTTGAAGCGGCAACCTCAAAGTTGCGCACCAAGTCACGTGAATTGTCGACCAATCTGAGCATCCTGACCACCCGCCAGGACTTCACCAAGAACTTGGTGAATACCCTGCAGTCTGGATCAGATAAACTCACCCTCGCCGACCTCAATGAGGAAGGTGCCAACCTGCTCGCGCTCAATACGCAAAACTCGTTGGCGGTGCAATCGTTGTCCCTGTCTTCACAGGCGGCGGCATCGGTTCTACGTATTATCGGATAGAGAGAAATACAGCGTTTCGAAGAGCGGGGAGCAATCCCCGCTCTTCTTTTTTGTAGTTATAACAAGCAACTCGTGCCGGAAAGGTCGATCTGGAAAACTTATCCACCTCTAAACATCAACTAATAGGCATCAAAAGTTATACCTATAATACGAATACGTATTTTTTCATTTAAAGTAATGGGAGGAAAAACCGAATACTTCACTTAGTCTCAGGAAATATTTCAAAACATTATCATAGAATATGAAATCCATGTCATCAGGTCTACTCAATTGGCGATACACGCTCCCACTTCTGGGTGCGCTTCTCCTCGCTTCCACAGCGCAAGCCGTAACGTTTGCCTTTAACCAGACTTCTCCTGTCATGGGGGTGCAGGGGAATGTGCTAATCCTTACACCCACTGTCACCTCGCCGGAGCCTAACCCAGTCTATATCTGGCAGTCGCGGGCACGGACAGCCGGGGTTACGGACTGGACGGACATTGGTACGCCTGATGTGATCAATCCGCATGTTATCGTATCGTTGGCGCTTAACGATGCCAAAGATTACCGCTTCGGTACCGTGGACAGCGTAGCTCATGCTGCGGCGGCCACGGATACAACGGATGTCAACTGGATATGGTCAACCCCGGTCTCGCTCTTTGTTTCCCCGAGTCCAATCTTTGTTCTCGACCCGGTTCCCGGAGTGGCGAACGGCTTTATTGGTGATCCCTTCTCCATCTCCGCCACCATCACAAACCGGCTGGCTTATGTGCAGTGGCAGAGTTCACCCGATGACTCTACATGGACTGATATTACCGATGCCACTACGACTACGTTGTCCCTCGTGAACCCCCAGTTGGTGGATTCCCTGTACTACCGCATAGGCAACGGATCGACAGCCAACTCATCGGATGCGGGATGGTTCTTTTCCAACTCTGTACAGTTCGTGGTAGGCATCCCCTATAAAGTAGGTAGCGTCATACAGGGAGCGAGCACAACGGTCTCCTTCGGAAAGTCATTTACCCTGACAGCTGTCACAACAGGTATCACTGGCGCCAAGTTCTTCAAGTGGCAGAAGGCCGATGTGGGCACAGCGATGGCTGCTGGCGGATGGACCGATATCGCGGGAGCCACCAACGCGGCACTTACCTTGCTCAGCCCAACTGTTTCGGACTATAAAGACTATCGTCTGGTCTATTCCACAACCGTAGTCGGTGGTCCCTATTCCTACCTTAACAAGATTACCTTTAATATCTCGCCCAGCATACTGACCCAGCCCACAGCCACTACTACGCTGGCTTCTGGTGTGACCTATACGGTGGCTGTCGTCCCAACTACGGCACAAGGCAATTTGTTCTATGCATGGCAATACTCCTCCGTGGTAACAAGTCCCGCTGATTCCGACTGGCAGAATATTGCAGGAGAAGTCTATGACACGCTGCGTATGCCCAAAGTCACCACTGCGAACTCAGGTCTGTATCGCGTAAAACTTACGAATTCACTGGGTAACTCAATATACTCAAACTCCGCCAAGTTGACGGTTACTCCCCCCAGCACCAAGCCGCTAATCACCACGCAGCCGGCAGATACCACCGTACTATCCAGTCAGACCGCCACCTTAAGCGTAGTGGTTGCCGGATTCCCAGTGCCTACTTACAAGTGGGAAAAGTCTGCCACAATTAACGGCACCTATACCACCTTCACCGCCGGCAAGGGCAACGACACGACTGGCGCAACGTCTGCATCACTCGTCATCGGCAGCGCCCTACCGCAGGATGCCGGGTTCTATCGTGTGGTAGCTACCAACAGTCAGGGTACTGTCACCAGTACACCAGCCCAGTTAACCGTACAGTATCCTCCGAGAATCACCACCCAGCCAGTTGGGCTGCAAAAGCTCGTAGGAGCGAATGCCACATTCACGGTCGTCGCTGACTCATTACCCGCACCATCCGCTTACGCATGGAAGAAAAACGGTGGAGCAGATTTAACCAATGGCGGTTCTATCAGCGGAGCCACCACAGCCTCCTTGACTATCACCGGTGTGTTGCTTGCTGATGCGGGTAACTATACATGCATAGTTACCAATGCTTTGGGAACTGTGATCTCGGTGAATGCGCTCCTGAGCGTCACTCCGGTGCTGGCTGGTAGCCCAAGCGCCCCCGTTGTTATTGCCCAGCCCGTCAGCGCAACTGGCCCGGCAGATAGCACATTCGTTCTTATGGCCACAGTTACAGGCTCACCCAACCCCACCTTCCAGTGGCAGTTGTGGGATTCTGTTGGCGGGACATGGGAAGACCTCATTAATGGCTTCAACAATAGCCAACCCTACGTACTCGAAGGCGCAAGTACCTTCCAACTCACTGTCTCCAAAAATACAACGGATAATATAGATGCGGATGGTCTGTACCGGTTAAAGGCTACAAACTCACAGGGCACAGTTTACACCGATTCCGTAACTATCATCACAGATCCCGACATCTGGGTGAATGCTACCGAAACGAATGGTTGGTACCACTTGCCGAGTACTGCCGCAGCCGATGCATTTGGCTACTTCTATATGGACCCGGAAACCCCGACTGTCATCTTCCACCCCACTCACGGTTGGCTCGTAGTAGCCACTGATGGCCCAGTGGAATCGGGTGCCTGGTACTGGGCAGCGGATCTGAGCTGGTTCTGGACGGACTTGGATGGCTCGGCAGCCTACCCGTTCATCTTCGTATCCAAGGATGCCAACTGGTACTACTATGTAGTCGGCTCTGCCAACCCGCGCTACTTCTACAACTACGCCACATCGGCTTGGTTGACACTCACTCCGTAAGCTTTTCTGTAAGAGGTTTAAGGTACATCGAGGACCGCCGAAAGGCGGTCCTCTTTGTTTTTGGGATAGGTGTTGAGTAGCGTTGATTCAGACCATTGTATCCCAACCTTGATATGGGTATTGTGTCTATTCTTAGCCACTACAGGGTGATAGGATGCCATGAAATCTACACTGAAAGCTAATGGCTAATGGGGTCTGTGATACCAGAACGCACACAACCGCCGGGAGCGCACGCTCCAGGGAAAGAGGAGATGCCCGCACATAATCAGTGCCAGTCGTCCCGGCGAGTACCACTGCATCTTCCGGCTCGAGGTGATTACCCGAGCACTTGTGATGATTTCAAATCGCAGTCCACGCGGGCGAGCCCAGCGCTTCAGTGCCTTGGAAAACCAGATTTCCTCGCTGGCATAGACTTCCTCGCTGTATCCGCCCGTTGCAAGGAAGGCCTCCTGTAAACACCAGACGAAGCTGCCAGCGGCGAGCTTTTGTGTGCGGGAAAGCCAGTTCCAAGCGGTCAGCGCACGGCGCGAAAAGCCATCGAGTTCGCAATCATAAGCCACTGCCGCCCCACCGCCCACCACCTGACCGCTTTCCAGTTGTTCCAGTGCGAGTCGTACCAGTTCCGGCGGGATGCGTGTGTCCGCATCGATCCAGATTAAGTATCTGCCCACCGCTGCGTTGCCTCCTGCATTGCGGGCACGCGATATCTGGTTGTATGGCTCAAACACGACTCTGGCCCCAAGTGCCTCTGCGACTGCGGCAGTACGATCTTTCGAGTTATTATCCACCACAATTACCTCGCCCGCACGAGGTAGCGCCATAGCCATCGCCGCGCGCACAGAGGCGAGTGTGGCAGGTAGCTCCGCCTCCTCGTTATAGGCCGGAATAATAAGAGTGTAGTCCATGGTGTTCAGGGTTCCTGCCACATTAGCCCACCTTCGCAGAATGGCAAACCCGCTGAGAGGTGGTAGTGGTCAGGATCGGTCGGACCACCTCATTGACTCTACTGGACATAAGCGCTAACCTCTATTTGGTGAAAAAATTATCATCTTTGTTTTCATGTTTATAGGAAGCGGACTCGGTTGGTATGCGGGTGCGCTGTTTGGCGAGTTCTGGATACCGCTGTTGCTAAGCGGTTTAATGTCAATGGCGGGAGTGGTTGCGGGGTGGAAGATCACACAAATGATGGACTAGCAACACGGCACTTCCGCTGTTCCATCGACACAATGCACCGAAAAAACTTGTCGCAGTTCGGATGATGTGTAAACTTCTACACATGCCTACGAATCTTGCCATAGACGATCAACTCCTTCAAGAGGCTCTCGAGGTCGGCCACCACAAGACTAAGAAGGACACCGTGAACGAAGCACTCAAGGAATACATCCAGCGGCGTCAGCAAAGGCAGGTACTTAAACTATTTGGAAGCCTTGTAGCAGAGGACCCCATTGATCCCAAAGCATTCCGCCGCCGCTAATGGTCATCGTGGATAGTGACGTGTGGTCGGAAGCGTTCCGAAAAAGAACCGCCGATAGAAGCTGGCAGGTGAATCGATTGGTTTCGTTGATCGAACGCGGAGAGGTACAGATGCTGGGCCTAATCCGGCAGGAAGTACTCTCGGGAATTAAAGACCCTACGTTGTACGCGGCTATTCGTGATTCATTGCGGTGGTACCCCGATGGTGTAGTTACCACTGCCATCCATGAACTGGCTGCCGAGTACTTTAATCGTTGTCGCAGCAAGGGCATTCAAGGCAGCCATACAGACTTTTTGATTTCCGCCTGTTCCACAGTGTGGGATATGCCAGTGTTATCGAAGGATCACGATTACGAGCACTATGCGCTCTGGTTGCCGATCACGATTGAGCGTGAGACGGTGTGATTTGCCCAATATTTACCGACTCCTCATCAAAGCCAGGCACGAGGCAGCGAGTACGGCGATAACTCCGCCACAGATCGAGCGCCAGCCGGGCTTTTCGCCTTCCAGCCAGCGGGTAAGCGGGATGGCTACAATCGGCGTCAGCGCCACAATCGCCAGCACTACAGCGCTGGGCACCGTGGCCAGTGCGAGCTGATAGCAACTCACACCGAGTACGGCGCCGAAGAGGGCGTTCGCAAGGACAAGCCCCACGCGCTTTCGCATACTGGCTGGTGCGGAGAGTTGGGGTGCTGGTTGCTTGATTAACACATAGAAAAACAAGGCGACAACGAGCCCGCCGAGGACCCGCTGAAACGCGGCAGTTCCACCGTCCGTATGCTCACCAGCCGCAGCGAGGACCAGGTATGCCTTTCGACTGAGTACTGCACCGAACCCTTGACCGGCTGCAGCGATTAACCCACAGAACAGACCAATCAGTAGTCGCCGTTTCGCGACCGGGAGCTGCTCAGCCTTCTCTGGGAGCAGGGCGATAGCGACTCCTGCGAGAATAAGTGCGCCGAGGAGCATCTCCAGTGCCGTCGGTCGCGTGCCCATCCACAACCACTCCGCCATGCCAGCGAGTGGAGCGGCGATGCACTGCGTCATTAGAAGGGTGAGTCGAGAGCCGATCCGCGGAAGCGCGTGAAAGACGCCGATGTCGCCGATGCCGAAGCCCACAATACCGCTCAGGAGAAACCAACCGAAGCCTGCGCCGCCCACGCCATGCCCCCAGACGAATGCCCACGCGCCGAGGAACCCCATCGCAGCGAGCAGTCGCCAGAAGTTTGCCCGGTTGCTGCCGAGTTGTGCCACCGAGCGATTCGCGGTGATGGCCGAGAGGCAGAAGAAGACGGTTGTGAGAAAGGCGGCGACCATGGGATGGCGGGGAACTCCGCCCTTCCTTCAACGTATCGAAGCAATGGCAGAGATCGCCTGCTAGGATTTACCGAGAATGAAGGCCTCAATCGCCTTTGGCTCAGCGGCGACGAAATGCTTCATCAATGGCAGTGCTTTGAGCGCTTCCAGCGAGGGTGCCGTGGGCTCGATGCCAATGGCTTCCTGAATTGTTGCGGGAAACTTCGCCGGATGCGCCGTGGCGAGGACGATGCGCGTCACACCGTCTGCGGCCGGGGCAGTTGTGCGCCCTTCCTCATATAACCCTGCGAACCCACACGCCGTGTGTGGGTCGGCGATGTAGTTAAAGTCCTGATAAACCGCGCGAATCAGGCGGACGATCCCGGCGTCGTCCACGCGGGTTGACGTAAATGTATCGCGATGAAACGCGGGGAACACATAGCGCCCGGTGCGCTTGAACTCTGCCATTATCGAGCAGACTCGCGCAGGGTTGCGTCCTTCAGCGAAGTAGATGAAGCGCTCGAAGTTCGACGCCACCTGAATATCCATGGATGGCGCCACACTGGGTGACACCGCACTTACCGCGTACTCGCCGTTCTGGAAGAGCCGGTAAAGGATGTCATTCTGGTTCGTCGCGATGCAGAGGGTGCGAATGGGGAGTCCCATCTTTTGCGCGAGCCACCCCGCCATGATGTTGCCAAAGTTCCCCGTCGGTACGATTACTTCCACATTTGCCCGTGCTTCCACCGGAAGCTGGAAATAAGCGAAGAAGTAGTAAACACACTGGGCCAGCACGCGGGAGATGTTAATGGAGTTTACCGCAGCCAGGTTGCAGCCAACGCGGAACTCTTTGTCCTCGAATACCGCCTTGAGCGCAGTCTGCGCATCGTCAAAGGTGCCCTCAACTGCGAGCGCGTACACATTGTCCGCGCCAGTGCACGCCATTTGCCGCTCTTGCAGCGGGGAGACACGCCCATCCGGGTACAGGATGAAAATCTTTGCCCCCTGCTTGCCGAGTAGTCCGTGGATGGCCGCCGCGCCCGTGTCTCCGCTGGTTGCCCCAAGTACAGAGATTGGCTTCCCGGTGCGAGCGATCTGCTCCTCGTAAAATTCGCCGAGAAGCTGCAACGCAAAGTCCTTGAACGCCAGCGTCGGGCCGTGAAATAGCTCCAGCACATGCAGGTCTTTCCGCAGTGTAACGAGCGGTGCCACCTTGTCATGCGCAAACCGGGTATAAGCATTCGTCACCCGCCTGCGCAGGACCGCTTCCGGTATATCCACAAACAGCCGGAAGAACTCGTAGCACAAGTCCGCATACGCCAGCTTTTCCCATGCGGGGAGCTTCCCACTGACATCGGGTAATGACTTTGGCAAATACAGTCCGCCATCCGGAGCCAGTCCCTGCGCTACGGCTTCGGAGAATGGCACCGAGGGACACTGCCCGCGGGTGGAGTGGAAATGCATCGGAGCCGTGGCCATCAGCGGCATCACTTAAGCGTTCAGCCCAAAGGCATCGTGCGCGACCTTCGCCGCCACATCGGCCTTGTCCATGTCTATAGCCACAGAAATCTTGATTTCCGAAGTGCTGATGAGCTGGATGTTTACCCCAGCCTCAGCGAGCGAGGTAAAGAGCTTCGCGGCTACACCACTATGGCTGCGCATTCCGATACCGACCGCCGATATCTTCGCGATCCGGTCATTCGCCGAGACCTTGCCCGCACCGAGCTTCGTCAACACGCTCGTCACTGCCTTTTCGGCGCGGTAGGCATCATCGAGAGAGACCGTAAACGTGAGGTTGGCCACGCCACCGCGCCCAATATTCTGAATGATCATGTCCACATTCACATTGGCCTCGGCCAGTGCGCTAAAGACCTGGGCGGCTGTGCCGGGGCGGTCGGGCAAGTCCGATACCACGACCTTTACCTGATTCTTGTCCACGGCGATGCCGCGGACGACCACATCTTCCATGGAGGCGACTTCTTCTTTCACGATAGTTCCGGGATTATTGTTAAAGCTGCTGCGTACTTCGAACACCACACCATGCTTCTTGGCGAACTCTACCGAGCGGCTCTGCATGACTTTCGAGCCCATGCTGGCAAGTTCGAGGAGTTCATCGTACGCGATTTCTGGAATCTTCTTTGCATTGGACACGATGCGCGGATCGGCAGTGTACACCCCATCCACATCGGTATAAATCTGGCAAACATCGGCCTTCACCGCGGCAGCGAGAGCGATGGCAGTCAGGTCAGACCCGCCGCGACCGAGCGTGGTGATCTCGCCTTCCTTGTTCACACCCTGGAAGCCCGCCACGATCACCACCTTACCCTCATCGAGCTGCTTCTTCAGGTCGCCACCATTAATATCTTGGATGCGCGCCCGGGTGAACTCCGCATCTGTGACGATGCCAGCCTGGCCCCCCGTGCGGGAAACCGCAGGCACCCCAATCGCATGCAGCGCCATCGCAGTGAGGGCTATGGTCTCCTGCTCGCCAATCACGAGGAGCATGTCCAGCTCCCGTGCATCTGGCTGCGGGTGCAGCGCTTTGGCATCTGCGAGCAACCGATTCGTCACCCCGGCACGGGCGCTTACAACGATGACGAGTTGATGCCCCTCGTCGCGCCAGCCCTTTATGCGCTGGGCCACTTTGCGAATCCGGTCGAGGTCACCCACAGAGGTGCCGCCATACTTTTGCACGATGAGAGCCATGATAGGTTCTTGGAAAAGTGCGGAAGTTAACCAAACCGGGATTACAAATCAAGGATGGATTCATCGGGTGCAAGCGCATGCGGTGACATTGGGCATCTCGCCCATGTTCGGGTTCCGTGATGATCACGGGAAGACAAGAATGCCCCCCGTCTCATCCCTTTTGTACTCCTACAAAGGCAACCCCTACACCGATTCATGCAGTCCCGACACGTTTCAAGGGAGTTCCAACACCATTCACGGCAATCCCGACACCCAACAACCCTCGCTCTAGACCGATCTAGCCCATTCCGACCCGTTGCAATGCACCAATTACACCGATCAAGCCAATCCCGAGACCGATCAAGGGTATATCAGGACATGTTTTACAAATTCTAAGGCATTTCAGTCCGAGCTTTGGACTGTTTTTACAAATTTCAAGACCTTACAGTCTTCTATCAGAACATTTTCTACAAATTCCAAGACCTTACAGTCCTCGCTTTGTACCGTTTTTACGAATCCGTGGACCTATCAACGTGAGGTATTGACCTGTTTCACAAATTATCAACCCTATTTCTTCGTTACTTGTGATGATAACGTTACAAATAGCCGGATAACGCCCATTTTTCGAAATTCTTTTAATAATGCCTGTTTCTGCCGACATTGTGTCTCTCTGGGACACCGATGGCGCTCCGGGGCAATAATTGGCCAAAGCGTTGAAGGCACGATCCAAGCGGGTTATAGAACATCTCCTTAGGTCGCGCCTTCAGCGCTACCATTGCAAGTTGGGTTCAACACATTTCCCATGACTTCAGGATGTCTGCGGTTAACTCCTGCAACCCAGGGTAGGGGGCGAACAAGGCTGTTGCACTCTTTGTCCGGGCATCCGCGGTCGAAGACGGCTGATTATCGGCGTATTTTGCCCCCTTATAGGGGTAAACCCGCGAATTTTCCAAAACTCTGTGAATAAGTCTTCACAAATATTTGAAAAATTCGCTTAAGGTATTCACAAAAGTCACGATTGGGTGATTAATAACGCGGTAAACGCCTTAAAAGGCCACTATTCGTGGCTTTTAGGTAACATTATTCGACGAATAAATTGTGAACAACCTGTGAGGAAGTCTGAATTGCAGCCAAATATCCGGTAAATTTACGCTGCTGGGAGCGAGCATAAATGGGGAATGTGAATAACTTGCAGTGGGATGAAACACAGTCGGATATGAAGAGTGATCAACATGACAAATAGATGTCCATGATGTCCATTATGTCCATCATGCAGCCCATCTGGCGGTGAAAAGAGCAATCACCAAGCCGAAGCCTGGACGTGCGAACGAGGCTTCTCGGTTTGTGGGGAACATTTTAGCAGAATAAAGGACTATAAAATCATCGGTAATTGAGTGAGTAGCAGAAGAGAGAGCATAATGTAGTTGAGACTCGGTTTAGTAGAAAACCCGCCGTTGCACACGGCGGGTTTTCGTTTGCCAAACAGCCTTCCTGCTCACCACAAGCTTGACTAACCACGGCTCATGAGTACACGCTGAGGCATATCCATGGCTTCCAATACCCATACTCTCGCAGATTTTGAAAACCACCTGGTTCTGCACCGGAATCGTTTGCCTGCAAGGGCGAGCTTCGTGCCTTATACAGTCGAGGAGGCTGCCATTGGCGCGGATGCCGCGCGCAGTCAGCGGGTTTCGCTGAATGGGGTGTGGCAGTTCCACCATGCACCGACAGTGCTCCATGCGCCGGAGGGGTTCGAGGCGGTGGACTTTGATGCGAGTGGTTGGGCTGGGCTACCCGTGCCGTCAATGTGGCAGATGCACGGCTACGGCAAGCCGCACTACACGAATGTTAACTACCCCTTTCCGGTGGACCCTCCTCATGTGCCTTCGGAGAACCAGACCGGGTCCTATCGTCGGCTGTTTAATGTGGCGCCGAAGGCAGCGGGTGAGCGCTTTATCCTGCGCTTCGAGGGCGTGGATTCCTGTTTCGAGGTGTGGGTGAATGGTGAATATGTGGGCATGAGCAAGGGAAGCCGCCTGCCGAGCGAGTTTGAGGTGACCAAGCTCGTGAAGGAGGGAAGCAATGTGCTCGCGGTGCGCGTTTACCAGTGGAGCAGTGGCACTTACCTGGAAGACCAGGATATGTGGTGGCTGAATGGTATCTTTCGCGATGTTTCCCTCCTGCGCCTGCCCGCAACCCACCTCTGGGATGTGACCGTGCGCACCTCGCTGGATTCGAAGTACAAGGACGCGGCGCTGGTGGTGTATGCGGAGGTGAAGGGCGCAGGTGCGGGGGTGAAGGTGCGCTTTGCCTTATTCGATTGTAAGGGGCGCGAGGTCATCGAGCCCGTGCACAAGACCGTCAAGTTTGCTGAAAATGGAGTGGGTGAGGTGGAGATTAAGGCGTTGGTAACCGCGCCCTGCCTGTGGTCGGCGGAAACCCCGACGCTCTATACTTTACTGGTAACCGTGCTCGAAAGGCAGGAGCCTACGCAGGTTATACCTTTCAAGGTGGGCTTCCGCAATATTGAGAAAAGGAAGGGGCAGTTCCTCGTCAATGGCGCGCCCATCATTTTCAAAGGTGTGAACCGCCACGAGTTCCACCCAGAGTTGGGGCGCGCGGTGCCCTACGAGACGATGCTCGCGGATGTGCTCCTGATGAAGCGCCACAACATCAATGCGGTGCGGTGCAGCCACTACCCGGCGGATCCCCGCTGGTACGATCTGTGCGATGAATACGGTCTCTACCTGATCGATGAGTGCGACCTTGAGACGCACGGCTTTGGCGATATTGGGGATGTAAGTTACCTGAGCAAGAATACCGACTGGACGGAGAACTATGTGGACCGCATGGAGCGCATGGTGCAGCGCGACAAGAACCACCCCAGTATTATCTTCTGGTCGCTGGGCAACGAGAGCGGCTTCGGCTGCAACCACGCATCCATGGCCATGCGCGCACGGGAGCTGGACACCACTCGACTGATCCACTACGAGGGCGACTCGAACTGCGAGGTCGTGGATGTCCACAGCCGGATGTATTCGCATGTTAATGAGATTATCGAGGTGGCCAAGGGTGTGAAGGAGAAGAGCCAGTGGTGGCCTCTGGGTGAGCGCATGCTGAAATTTCCATTCATCCTATGCGAATACTGTCACGCCATGGGTAATGGCCCCGGGGGACTGCTGGAATATGTGGAGGCATTCTACGCGCACCCCCTTCTGCAAGGCGGGTTTATCTGGGAATGGATCGACCACGGGATTAAACAAACCACGGCTTGTGGTAAGACTTTCTACGCCTACGGTGGCGACTTCGGCGAGCAGCCGAACGACGGGAACTTTGTCATGGACGGGCTGGTATTCCCGTGGCGCGAGCCGTCTCCAGGTTTAACCGAATACAAGAAGGTCATCGAGCCTGTGAAGGTGAAGTTTGCCGATGCCAGAACTGGCCAGATAGTGCTGGTCAATCGCTACGACTTCAGCGACCTCTCGCACCTCGCTCTGAGTTGGGCAATCGAAGCCGAGGGCACGCTCATTGCCAGTGGCGATGCAGCGATTCCTGCCATTAACCCCCGCTCCGAGGGAGCACTCGAGCTGCCTATCAGCATCCCGGATAACTTTAAGGACCGGGAGCTGACGCTTACGGTGACATTGAGCTTGAAGGCAGCCACGCGCTGGGCTCCCGTGGGGCACACCATCGCTTGGGGGCAGGCGGTACTCGCCGCTTCAGAGGCAGCGAAGCCCGCGGTCATCGAGACCGAGACAGTGGCCAAGAAAGTGACGGGCAAGGGCGCGAAGAAGGCGGCTCAGGAAAACGACCTGTTAAGCATCGAGCAGGCCTCGCCAGAGCTGACCATTAAAGGCAAAGAATTTAGCGTAAAGTTCGACCGCGCTCGGGGGCGGATAATTGAGTGGACGCATCTGGGGCGCGCCGTTGTTACACAAGGCCCGCGCCTGAGCTTCTGGCGCGCAACGACGGACAATGACCGCGGCGGCTGGCCGCGCTCGCAGAACTCGTACTGGCAAGATTCCAAGTGGCACCTCCAGCAACACCGCGTCGAATCCTGCGAAGTCGCTCAACTAGGGAGCGGCGACGCTGAAGTTATCATTCATAGCTTTATCGGTGCCCCTGTAAAGAACTGCGGTTACGCAGCCGAGTATCGCTACCGCTTCGACGCACAGGGCGGGCTCTCGCTCTCTGTGAAAGGCACGCCGCGGAACTTTACCATGGAAACGCTCCCGCGAATCGGGCTGGAGCTGGGCATCCCCCTCGCTTGTGACAATGTCTCATGGTACGGCTACGGACCCGGAGAGAACTACATCGATACCTGCCAGGCGGCGAAGCTCGGCGTATGGAAGAACAGCGTCGATGGGCTCTGGACTCCCTATGTTTTACCCCAGGAGAATGGCAACCACGGTGGCACCCGCTGGGTAAAGCTCCTCAGTGCCGATGGCACAGGGCTCCAGGCGCACGGTGAGCCTGAGATTAACTTCAGTGTCCATCGCTACACGACGGATGACATCGAGCAGGCGAAGCACTGGCACCACCTCAAGCCCCGTCCCGAACTCTGGCTCCACCTCGACTACAAGCAGAACGGTATCGGCAGCGGAAGCTGCGGCCCCTGGCCGTGGGACCAGCACAAGCTCAAGCCCGAGGCATTCGAGTTCGGTGTGCAGATAACCCCGGTCGCATAGGCCGGGATAGCAACCGAGCCCCTAGGGCGCTGGCTCATCCGCGATGCGCACCAGACCGACCCGCAAGTAGGCGCGGGCCACTGCGGCCATGTCATTGAGAGTCCATTGCGAGAGCGCAACGGTCTGGTCTCCATCGCGTCCCCAGAGGGATGCGTAATTGCCATTGGGGTCACGCTTATGAGCGTGCAGCCAGAGCAGAGCGTCCCTTGCCGGCACGATCCAGCGCGACTGTGGATCGATCTCGTAGAGATTTGCCAGACCTTCGATCAACTCGTAGGCCCAGTAGCCCTCGTCGCGAATCTTTGTGTCGGGGTCGATGTATTTGGCAATCGCTGCCTCCGCCAGTCGACGTGCTTCGGTAAGCTCGGCGAGATCACCGGTGGTTTCATAGAGCAATACTCGGGCAGACAATGCGAAGCTGATGGCGTTTACCAAGGGTGAACCATCCGCCTGGTTGGCCTTCGCACCCGTCACCCAATACCACTGATAGTAGGCACCATTATCCTGCTGGATGTGGGTTGCCGCCCAGTCGAGTTGTCTGCGGGCGTCGGTGAGATACGCGGCTTTCCCGGTGCATTTATACAGGAGTGCAGCCGCTCTTGCGCCCTGAAGTGTGGAGCCCGCATCAAGCTCGCTCTTCTGATTCGTGGCGAAATAGATACCGCCACCGGCAGGAGCTTCGCCACTCATTACGAACTGCTGGGTGGCCTCAGCGCGCTCCAGGTAAGCGTCGTCTCCGGTGATCAGCCAGGCCTCACACAGGGCGACGACCATGTGCGCATTGTCATCGTAAAAGCGGTCTGAATTGGCACTGAGTCCGGAGCGATACCCGCCGGATGCGCTCCAGTACTTCAGTAACACTTCATCTGCAAATGCTCTCAATGCCTCTGACCTGGCATCGGGGTTGATTGATGTCAGGCTGTTGAGCGTACGAAACTGCGTGCTCACCGGCCAGATGTACGCTCTGGAACTATCGCCACCAAAGCGGGTACCCGTCTTCGTCACCGCTTCGGAGTAAAGGTTGCTATTCTTAACCCTGAGCGTCTTCTCTATCTGGTCGGCGACTTCGTGTCCCCAAGTCAGAAGGCTGGAGTCGATAATGACCGGGTTGGTGGACACGCGATAGAACCGCGATGAGCCGTCCATCGGTGGCAGGTAGGCAATCCACTTTCCGTTTCTAAAGAACGGATTGGCCGCAGGAACCCAGGTCCACGAAGCGCCATCGCAGGTGTAGATGGCCCGGTTGCCAGCGGCAGCGGGTAGTGTTAAGGTATAGCCCTCGCCATCAGCGAGTGTAAGGGTTGGGTTCGGCAGGGTTACTTGACCCTGTAGTAGCACAGTTGACAGTAGCAGGGTCGCCAAGGAGTAGGAGTATCGCATAAAGCCACTTACAACAGCGCACACTACACTCTGTCAATGATGGTGTGCATGGGTAGGCGACTATAGGAGAGCTTCGCAGGGCTTAAGGGACTTAAAGGACTTAAAGGACTTCAGGGACGTATGGCAGATCGGTAGGTCCCAAAGGTCCCCTAGGTCCCTTCCGTCCTTTAAGTTACTTTCCGCCCCACCCACCGCCTTCACCGCTTCCGCGGCCCACCACTGAAGTCTTTGCTGGACGCCGGTCGTATGAAGCGCTTGGCGCGCGCCGAGTGCTTGCTTAACCGCTCCTCAACCTCTTCCACGGTGGGTGGATTGTAGGGCGGGATCAGCGGGTCTGAGGGGACATAGCTTCCAGCGGGGGCGGACTCGGAGCTGTTTGGTTCTGCACCGGAAGCCGTGCCATCAGTCGTTGTCGTTGAGGGCTCGCCACTCGCAGCGGTGCGGCTGCGCTCAGCTTCGGCGCGCATTTGCTTAACCATTGCAAGCTCGTAGGCGACTTGTTCCTTCTGCATCTGTATCTTTACGGTGTCTTGCTGTACCGCTACCAGGGCGGCTTGCAGCGCGTTATTGCGCGTGCGGAGTTCTTCGTTGCGGCGGACCTCTTCGGCGCGATCGACTTCCAACTCCATAACGCGATTCTTAACTTCGGTGGTTTCTGCCTGGGATGCAGCGACTTCGCTCTTCAACTTCTCGGCCTCGGCTTTATAAGGACTTTCTTCGACCGCAGCTTTCGCCGTCTTGAGTTGTTCTTCAAGATAAGCGGAGTGCTGCTTGGCCTCTGTTAAGCGTGCATTCAGGTCGGTGATGTCTGCTTGTTGTCGGCTGATTACGCCATTGAGTTCGACAACCATCTGCTCGAGTTGGGCCACCTCCGCCGCGTTGTCCTTGGCATCGGGTTCGTCATCGCTAAAGCGGCTTATCGCGCCGGATACATACGCGTAACCTCCCGTTGCCGGGCTGAAGAATGTGATGCGAAAGGTGCCTGCCTCCCAGGGGAACTCTTTGTAAGGCAGGGCATCGTTCAGGAGCATACGGCTGCGCGTGTCATAGAGCCAGAGTTCCAGCCAGAGGGCTTGTAGATCGCCAATCCCGGTGATGCGTCCGTCAATCGGCACCGTATAGGCCAGCGTCTGTGGTTGACCGGCATCGGTTTTGCCGAGTGCGGTGAAGGCCGTGGCCGGGCGCGAGCTGTCCAGCTTGAACGTTCCCCGCAACACATAGTGCCTATCCAGCGTGAGCTCCGCTCCGAGGATATAGTCTTCGTACTTCCCGCGCGTTTCATCATCGGGCAGCGCGTCCTTCGGCGAAAGCGGCTTCAGGGTGATGGAGCCGGAGATAACATCGCCCGTTTGTGTGAGCGGGGTGAGGGGTTTGTCCACGGCGCTGACCGTTCCCTCGAAGATGAATACCGGCTCCTCTACTTTTGCCTGGAGTAGCAGTGTGGACGCGAGCAGGGCCGCGCACCAGAGCAGGGTGTGAATGCTGGATAGTAGTGAGTGTATCATAAATAGAATAGATTACAGGTAACCCAGTTTGCTGTGCGTGAGTGCGAGTGCGGTGATCGCCGCGGTTTCCGTGCGAAGCACGCGCTCGCCGAGGTGTGCGAGAGTCCATCCCGCCGTGCGGAACTGCTCCCGCTCCCGGGCATCCCAGCCGCGTTCCGAGCCGATGGCGAGCAGCACGGGTTGCTGGTGCGTGGGTGGCGGTGCCTTGGCCAGACAACCGTCGAGTGCGCTGGAGAGGCGCTCCGTTCCTTCATAAACATCGAGTGCAATCGCGTACGGCGTCGCCGGATACTGCTTCAGGCAGTTACCCAGCGATTCGTGATGCGTCACTCTGGGCACACCGGTGTGGAATGCCTGTGCCGCACCCGCTTTAAGCAAATCCTGCCACTCCGTACTACTCCACAGCGTGCTCTGGCTGTAGGAAGGCTCCCCCTTAATGGATTGAAAGAACGCCAGATGCGACACGCCGAGCGATGTCGTCTCCTGCAGGAGTTTGCGTGCCGTCTGTGGGCGGGGCATGCCCACCAGCAGCGTTATCGGGGGCAGGGTAGGGGGCGTCTCGCCCCAGGCAAACGCCAGACACAGCGCATCCTTTTCCTGCTGCACAATCCATCCCTTCCCCCGCGGACCATTCACCGCACCTACATCGAATCGCTGCCCGGTACCCACTCGCAGCACCCCGGTAATATGCCTCGCGCGCGGGTCATTTACCGGCAGCGCCATCGTGGCATCAGCCGAGTCGAAGAGCACCAGATTCATTGTTCGTCTTGGAAGAGTCAGCCACCCCTGAGACAAGTTCCCTTACTCCGCGCGCAGGCGTTCCTTGGCCTCCTCCATCTCCGCCGTGAGTCTTGCGCGCTCCGAGACCACCTGCTTCTGAATCGCTTCGTACTCCTTGGCGTCGCGCTTCTCAATCGCTTCATCGAGTTGCTTCTTTAAAAAGATCTCACGCTCGGCGATCTTCGCCTTGTACTTGGTATCGAGTTCGGCCAGCGCCTTCTTCTTTTCCGTGGAGAGTGGCTTGGCTTTGGCAGGGTCGGACGCATTGAGGCGTTCCATGGCGAGTTCGTAGGAGCTTTTCATAACCAGCAGTTTCTACATAAAGCCAAGGGGAAGCAAGAACAACGCAGCATCCAGGCCCACCACAAGCACCGCCAACGGCAGCAACCACCCCGCACCCGGTCGCTTCTTATTCAGCGGCACCACCGTCAGAAAGGTGGCGAAGAGCAATCCCGCGAGCAACAGCCCCACCTCGGCCCGCGCGAAACTCAGGGTGAACCATGCGCCCGGCAGCGGTTGCGCCGCGCCGATGCTTCTATTCATTAAATCTATCTGCAACCATGCCGCGTGATTGACAAACCCCGCCGCACTCATCCACCCGCACAGCCCCAGCGCCATGCTCACCATGCCCGTTATCACAATCAGCGCCGACAGCGGTACCAGCACCAGGTTAAGCAACAGCGAGACCAGTGGCAGCGTCTGGAAATGCATGATCGTCAGCGGTACACTCGCCACCGAGGCTGCCACGCTCACCGCCAGCGCACTCACCGTCCAGCGGTACACCTCCTCGAGCTTTCGCTGGCCCCACGTGCGGTTCGCATAAGGGATCAACACATACGGCTGCCACAGTTTTTCTGCCCACAGACTCAGCGGCGCGCCATACAGCAAGATGCCCGCCACCACCAGGTACGAGAGCTGGAATCCCGCATCCCACAACAGCCGTGGCTCGCACAGCAGCACAAACATCGCCGACCCCGTCCACGCTGCAAACGGCGTGGATTGCCGCGCCACTGCCTTCCCCAGCCAGTAGCCGTACACCATCAGCAGTGCCCGCACCGCCGAAGGCGCCGCCCCCGTTATCTCCACATACAGCGTGAGTAACACCAGCCCTATCGCCACCCTCGGCAGCAGCGGTATGCGCACAAACCCCAGGAAAAGCGAGATGCAGCCCGCAATAGCCACCACATGCAGCCCACTAATGGCGAACAAATGCATCGTCCCCGTCTGCAAGTACGCCGTGCGCCACTCCGGGTCCAGCTCCGCTTTGTCCCCCAGCATCATCCCCGCGAAAATTCCAGCATAAGGATTCCCCGGCTCAGCCCCAGCCTTCAGCGCAGCCGTCAACCGCAGCTTCTGCCGCGCGCAGAACCGCTGAAACGCCGTGCCCGGCTCCACCACTTCCAGCAATCGCCCCTGTTTTATCCCCGCACTCAACCCCAGATTCCTCATATACTTGATAAATCCCGGGCTCTGCGCGATGGAATCCAGCGGCCTCAGCACCCCAGCCACACGCACCACCTCCGTGCGCACCACCGATTCCGATTTCCGGTTAAACGCCACATAAATCCTCCGCCCCACCAGCTCCCGCGCATAGTCCGGAGCCTCCCGCACCACCCCCGTACCACTGCACACCGGCGAATCGTCCGCCGTCGCAAACAGCCGCTCCACCCGCACCACCACCACCGCCTCCCTCGGTGTCTTCCCCGCCCACGGCACCATCGACAGGTTCCTCCATTCATAATAACCCCAGCCCATGCACACCACACCCAACGGGAAAACCACCAACCACAACCACGTTCCCCAACCCCTCGCCAGCCACAGCACCCCGCACCCACCAATCACCAAAGTAAACCCCGCCCCAAACAGCACCGCCCACCCCGTCACACTCACCCACTCCCCCAACGCATACCCCACCACCAGTGGTAACAGCAGCCACAGCAGCGGTGCACGAAGATGCATACGGGAATAGTCCATGAACGCCCCTGGAAATCTGCATTCCCCCCACCACACCTGACAACTGTAATCGTACCACCCCCGCTTGACGCTCCTCTATACCCATCGGCCATTCAACCGACCCCATCGCCCACCTGAAATCCCCACGCATGCGCTCCGTGAACCCTGAACGGTGGTCAAAAATTCGCTTGCCGCGGTCCTCAACCCCTTGCCACGACCCCTCAACCCCTTGCCGTAACTCCTCAACCCCTTGCCACGACTCCTCATCACCTTACCGCGACTCCTAAACGCCTTGCCACGACTCCTCATCACCTTACCACGACACCTCAACGCCTTGCCACGACTCCTCAACACCTTGCCGCGACACCTACACAGCTTGCCACGACTCAAAAACACCGT
>JANRLC010000051.1:0-18090 GCA_033762955.1 Verrucomicrobiota bacterium
AATGCCATGAACCGTGAAAAATGGCTTATTAAGGGAGTGTAGAGATGATGTGGACTCGAAAAGACACTAACCCTATGGGTGAGTTGGATTTGTCCCAGAGGGACACAATGTCGGTAGAAAAAGGCATCAAAACGCACCCCGCCCCAGAGGGACGGAACGTCGAAAGCCACGTAACAATCATAACGCCGAGCACTACCGAACCAATGTCCATCGCGACCGGGTTGCGTCCCGATGGGACGCAGGGGATTTTATCGTTGTGTTTTCTACCGACATTTTGCCCCTCTGGGGCAACAGGATGCCTACGGCATCCACCGAAAAGGCTGGATTGGTCACCGACCATTTTCCTATTTAGGATTAGCTTTTAGCTCTTAGCCTTTAGTATTTTTCTCCTTTCAGCCTCTGCCTTTCCGACTTTGTGCCTATGTGCCTTTGCACCTTTGTGCATACCCTCCGAACCTCGTTCTTCAAGAGGACAGACAGGAATGTCTGTCCTACCTTGCGGGGTGTGAGAGTAACCCTCGGTCGCTGTGAGTGGAAGAAGCGGGCGGGCCGCCCACGCTCCTGTCGAAGGGTGACGAAGAAAGGAGCGCGGCCAACTTGGCCGCTGTTGGCTGCTGTGGGTCGCAGAAGCGGGCGGGCCGCCCGTGATCCTGTCGAAGGGTGACGAAGAAAGGAGCGCGGCCAGCTTGGCCGCTGTTGGCTGCTGTGGGTCGCAGAAGCGGGCGGGCCGCCCGTGATCCTGTGTTTACGGCGTCCGGTTGTAAAATATGATCGATCAAAGGGAATCTTGGATCAACCGATGGTCTGCTATTGCCTCGCGGTGGTCTGAGATTGCCACCCGGTGGCGTAATTTCGTCACCCGGTGGACTGTTATTGTCACCTAATGGTCTAATATTGCCGCGCGGTGGAGTGATTTCGTCACGATGGGGTCTGTTATCGACTCAAGGTGCATTAATCCTAACAAATAATAGTGTTGTTTGGGCACCTGATTGCTTTGCCCAAACGGTTGATGGTTTTGTTTTGGCACCTGGTGGGATGTTTAGGCGGTCAAAAGTTTCGTTTTCGCCTCCTGAAAGTAAATTTGGGTCGCCTGTTGGTCTGTTTAGGGCGCAAGAGGGTCTGATATGACGGCCAAACCGTTTGTAGTTCGCTCCAAATAATTTATTCAGGTGGGCAAACCGTTTGTAAAGTGACCTGATCTATTTATTTGGGCACCTGACAGCTTTGTTTTGGCACCTGATTGATTAATTGTGGCACCAGAAGGTTTGTTTTGGCAGTTGATTGGAAAATTGTGGCACCTGAGGGGAATGTTTTGGTACCTGATTGATTTATTGTGGCACCCGATGGGTTCATTGTGGCACCTGAGGGGTTTATTTTACCACCCGACAGCTTTGTTTGACGGGCCGGTGGTTCGTCAGCGCTTTTTTCCACGAAGAACACTGCTATAAATCAAGCAAATCCCGACCCGCGAAGGTGAAGGAGATTGCCCAAGGACTATAATCGTCCACTCGCGCCCTGCCGCGCACTAGCACACCCGCCCAAGCTTCCCTGCGAGCCCATGACCGGGTGGGTTGGCGCCGATCCAGCGTCCATCAGCGGGCTGACTTGCTGGCTGATAGCGGGTGTCGGACGAGACGCGTACGCGGTCGGAGTGGTTGTCCAGGCTGCCGTGAATCAGGGTCATATTAAAGGTGATAAAGTCGCCCATCTGCCATTCGCGACAGGTGAGCCAGCGGGTTTTGAATTTCTCGGGAAGGGACTGGGGGTGATTCGAAAGCCAGCCTTGGAAAGACCAGCCGCCTTGCTTTGCCACTTTTTCGACTTCAGTGGGTTTATTCTCGCAGTAGGCATCCACGTCCTTCTCCAGGTAGTGCTTGATCCGCTCTGCCTGCAAGTGAGAGCGCTCCAGAAGGATGAGTCCGCCTACCTCAAGCGGTACATTGCCATAGGGAATCCAGCACGTGAGGAGTTCGCGGCTGCCGCGGCCCATGTACACCCAGTCACAATGGGTTGGTGTGCCAAAGCCCGGCCCCATTACCCGCAGCCAGGTGTAGTCGAAGTGCAGCACCGGTTCTCCAAAGAGCATGGTGTAAAAGCTCATTAACTCCGGGCCATAGGTTACGCGCTCAATCGCCTTGTTGGCCACTGCCAGGTCCGGGCGGAAGGCCCCGGCCTTGAGCTTCTTCATCGTGCGCCCATCCACGAACTTTGGCGCAGCATCCAGCGCGAATGCCTCCAGCTTTTCCGGCGAGATAACGCCCTCCATCAGGTCACTCTCCGGATCCAGCAACCCTTCCGCCCCGAGTTTCTCAAGGATGGAACGCCTCCCCGCCTCGATTAGCTCGAGATCGAAGAAGTTCTTAATATACAGGTAGCCTTCGTTATCGAGTCGGGCTCGCAAGGCCTCGGGATCATCGAGTAAATCATTGGATGGCTCGATGAAGCCGAAGGATTCGGGGCTGGCTTGAAGCTCGTGACCGAGCGAGGAGAGAAGCGGTAGTTCCAGGGCGGTGCTCATTTTACTAATATACAGTATTAGTCGTGTCTTGTGTATGGACGGCTTGGTAAATCTCATGTACCTTTTGGTAAATTCATGGAATTGCCCCCGGGATTCATCAACGCCTTTACACCCTGGCCCGCATGGGAGACGCCCTTGGGGCGGCTTGGTTTCGCAGGAACCCTCCATGATACCCAAGGCACCGGGCTGACTCGCTTCCGCGTCTTCGGCATGTACGCACTGGTCCTTCTTGTGGATGGGGCGGGCCGCTATCGTGACACCCTGGGCACCGACCGTAGACTGGCACCGGGAGACTGCATCCTTGTCTTCCCCGAACTCGGTCACCAGTACGGTCCCGAGCCGGAAGACACCTGGAGCGAGGCCTATCTCTGTTTCCAGGGAGACGCCTTTGCCGCGTGGCGCCACACGGGCGGGCTCTCCCCCCACGCCCCGGTGATTTCGCTGCGGTCTGTAAGCGATTGGTACCCGCGCTGGCGCGCTCTTGCGGAGAACCACCCCCGCCACCCCGCCGAAGCCATAGCACTCCTCAGCCAGATTCATACCCTCATTGCGGACCTGCTCGCCCAGCACTCGCAACCCGCTTCTGGAGATGGCTGGCTGGAGTTCTCCTGTCGCGAACTCCAAGGCCTGCCTCCCGGCAAACCCGTGGACTGGGCTAAACTCGCCCGCGCGTGTGGTCTCTCCTATGAGAACTGGCGCAAACGCTTCCGCCAGGCCACCGGCCAGTCCCCGCTTGCCTACCGGCGCCACGCCCTCCTCCAGCGCGCAGCCGAGCTTCTCACCCGAGCCGACCTCACCAACGACCAGCTCGCGAGCCAGTTCGGTTTTTGCGATGGCTTCCACTTCTCCAAAGCGTTTAAGTCTATCCACGGTGTAAGTCCCCAGAGTTATCGGAGACAATTACATGTTTAGGAAAATGCCATGAACCCTTCCAGCACCGCAGTTCCGCTGCACCAACAACTCCAGTACTACCGGGCTCGAGCCTCAGAATATAATGAGTGGTGGTTGCGACAGGGCCGCTACGACCGTGGCGCTGAACTCAATGCACAATGGTTTGCCGAAGCGGCAGAAGTAGCTGCGGCGCTGGCCGCATTTCGCCCATTCGGACGAGTGCTGGAGTTGGCCTGTGGCACGGGTAACTGGAGCGAAAAACTTCTGCCGTTTGCCACTCACCTTACCGCGCTGGATGGTTCACCAGAAATGCTTGCCATCAATGCCGCCCGATTCGAATCCCCGCGAGTTCGCTACATAGAGGCAGACATCTTCCAGTGGCAGCCAACGGACCAGTTTGACACTATCTTCTTCGGCTTCTGGTTATCCCATGTGCCCCCGGATAGATTCGATGCGTTCTGGCAGTTGGTGCGCGCTTGTCTTGCCCCTGGGGGACGTGTCTTCTTCGTGGACTCGCGGCGCGAGCCCACTTCGACCGCGTTGGATCACCGATTGCCGGAGTCGGAGACGCCCGTCCTGACCCGCCGGCTAAACGACGGGCGGGAGTTCCAAATATTCAAGCTATTCTATGAGCCCAGCCAGCTCACCGAACGCTTGCGCAACCTGGGTTGGCACTTCGAAATCCACGAAACCGACCACTACTTTATCCACGGTACCGGTCAGGGATAGGAAACTTCTCTTAGCCTTTTACCGGTGCAAGAAATGCCAGCGTCTCGAGCAAGAGGCGTTGCCCTTCGGTTGGTTCGTCGGCACCAGTGAGGAGTTGAGGGATGTCGAATCCCTCGAAGCTGAGCATGTCCGGGCCGATAATAAGGGTGATGCCTTCGCGGTGGGCAGTTACTTCGATGTCTGACTCACTCTTCACTTCCCACTGGTTGGCTTCCAGGCCCGTAATCTGGTGGAGTGGCTGGCATGTGCCGGTGAGTTGAAAGGCGAAGCTTTCGGGGCGAAAGTCGAGGGCTTCGAGCAGGTTGGAGAGGCGCGGGCCATCGCCAAACCAGTCGATGTCTATCCGCAGTTCCCGGTGGATGTGACCGTGTTTCTTATCACGGGCCTCGAACCGGGTGGAGAGCAGCCCGCCGGGAAAGGTGAGTGTGCCGCCGCTGCAGTCGATATTCGCCGGGGAGAAACCGAACTGCTTGCGCAGGAGCGGGCGCCAGCGGTTAAAGTCATCCGCCAGATAAGTGCTCAGTGCACGATCGGTATTCGCCGCGTACTCAAGCTGCTGGGGGGTTTTCGACGAGTCTTTCCACTCGGTCAAGATGCACTTTGTGCGCTCGACTTGGGATTGGCGAAAGATAAGGGCCTCCAGCGGGTGTGCGTTGAGATTGATTCTGGAGTTAATCAAGATCGGCTTGCGAAAGTCCGCGAGCATGAGAGCAGGGAGAGGCACTTCCAGGCGGTCCGGTGTATGTTGCACACGGTATGCCGGGCACTTTCCAATAACGCTCGTCGCTACAGCATGAAAGAGGCTCGGAATGGTCAGCGCAAGCCCATCCATCGCCTGCGGATCACCGCGTAATCCTTTGAGCAACTGCAGGGCGAAGAGCCCGAGCTTGGGATTGTCTGACTTCGTGTGCGCCGTCTCATCGGGTGAGCGAGAGACGAGGAGATGGAGAGGCGCGGTATTCGCATTCACGCCGAGGAATGCGCCCAGGAAGTCGGGCACCGCTTTGCCGATGACTGTCGGCTTCGCACCGAGGGTGGGTCCGCTGGTGCAGGTATCCAGAATAAGAGTGATCTGCCCGGCCTTCGAGGTCCGCAGGAGTGTGATTATGGCTCTTAATGAGAGGAGCGAGTCGGCCTTCGTCGCCGAGAATGCATCCTGCGGCACAAGAAAGAAATCCTCTATCCCCTCCAGCGTATGCCCATGCCCGCTGAAATAGAAAAGCAGGCGGTCGGCCTCAACTGTATCCGCCACCAGCTCCTCCAGTTGGTCGAGAATCATGCCCCGCGAAGGGGGTGTCTCGGCAGAGTCCGCCACCATGAGAACGAGGTGATCTTTCTTCCCCGCGAGCTGGTGAATATCCCGAAACGCCGCGCGCACCTCCGCCGCATTGTTACTACAAGTCTTTAGCGCAGGGAACCCCGACTTCGCAGGATAGGCAGACACCCCCGCAGCCACTACCCGAACAGGCCGAAGCCCGGCAGGGGAAGTCTGGTTGTTGGATGGGTTCTCTGGCATGGCACTCTGTCGGTTCCATCGTCCATAGAGTGCGTTTGTGGGTCTGACGCAAGGGGGAATTTAGGGAGCCTGATGGACGAGATGGACTGGAATGGACGGGATGGACTGCCTTCTGTCATCTGCCATCTTAAATCTGTTATCTTAAATCTGCCTCCTACCTCCTACCTCCTACCTTCTGCCTTCTGCCTTTCCGACTTTGTGCCTCTGTGCCTTTGCACCTTTGTGCCTACTTCTGCCTAGAAAAACCCAGAGGAGTCAGGTGTGAGGAGTTGGGCATATAGGATATTCCACCTGCTCCTCTGGGTGATGCACTAGGAGAGGCACTAGTTTCTATAGAACTTGTGGCCTCCGATGATGGCGGTTAACTGGATAGTATTGGGCCGAGCCCATTTGGGTAGCAGACCGCCGGAAAAGAAATAGATGGCACCATCAGTGAGGTCTGGCACTTCGTCACACTGCACAAGGGCCAGAGCGAGCGACCAGGCGTCGTGCTGCTTCGCCTTGGACACCACGCCGCTCCAGTTCTGTAAGTGGCGCGGGTGCTTCGTGATACTGTTGAGCGATGACATTTGTTTGGGCTGCTGAACTACAGCGACGCGGCTTATGCCCCGTGTTTTTACCCGGTTGTCGATCACATTAAGCACCGCTTGCATACCAACAATGCCCTCCCCACCAGCTTCAAGTATCAATGTAGTTGCTACAATCTCCTCATCGTAAACCGGTTGTGCCATGCAGGACCCAACCGCGCATACCAACATCAAAGAAATTATTGAATAGTACATGATGGTTGCTTACATTTTATGAGATCGGTCCCTAGGGGATACTCCTTAAGGTAATTAAATGTAAAAAGAGCGGCGTGCGCGGGAGCCACCTCCGGGTCGCAGGGGCTGGGGGGCGGGTTTCGCGGTACGGTGTGCAGGCTGGCGCTACGCTTGGTAGCGGTGGCGGTGGCATATGGGTCTTATAGAACCCAAGGGACTTATAGGACTTATGAGACCCATGGGACCTACAGAGTGGCAAAGCATTTATCTTGGTCGTGGGATCGGCGGTTACTGGTGGGGAGAAGTCTCTCCTAGTCTCCTAAAGTACACATCTATGCTTTCTGAGGGTGCTACGCTTTGTGAGTAGGGCGGATTGCATGTTAAATAATTGCTAAATCCCATGGAATTATTAAAGATTTGTATATTCGCACCGTAATAGGCATAAGGAGAAACCCATTAAATTTAGTCCAATGGTCAATAACACCGGTGTGGTTCGAGCAAGGCCGCGCTGCCAATATCTCTGTGTGGCTGGCGTGGCAGTGGCCGCTCATGGGCTCTTTCTTGGTGTGCCGGTATCTGCGGTGGCGGCATCAGGTGGGGTCACTAGCGTCGGGGTATTAGGCGGGTTGGCAAATCCCGTGGCATTGATTATCTGCGCGGTACTGGCGGTGGTGGCAGTTTGGGCGCTGGTGGAGAGGCGAAAGCTTCGTCGGCAGCTAGGGGAACGAGCGCGTGCCCCTCAGGCATGGCCAAGTGGGGGAAGCAATAATGGTAGCGCTACAGAGCATTACCAAGGTTTCTTTGAAATAGCACGGGATGCTATCTTTGTCTTTGATGTGGAAACGGGGAAGGTGCTCGATGCGAACCGTGCGGCTTGCGAACTCATCGGGCACTCCCTCGAGGCGCTGCGTGCGATGCACCATCTGGAGCTGCACCCTCCGGAACAGCAGGTGCTGGCCAGGCGCATATTCGCGGCAGATATCGAGGATAGCGTGCCGATGTTACGCCATATTGACGTGCTTAATGCCAGGGGCGAGCGCATCCCGGTGGACATCAATGCCTCCCCCCTCGTATCCGGGGGGAAATCCGTGCTCATCGGTGTGTACCGCGATGTTACCCACCTGCGCAGTACGGAAGCCGAGCTTCGCCACAGGGACAGGCTCCTCGCGGGGGTGTCCAGTGCCATCAATGAGAGTGTGCTACTGCGCGACCCGAGCTGCGCGATGAACACTGCACTCTACCGCCTTGGCAGCGCGGCGGGTGTGGACCGCGCCTTTTTGTTTGAGAACCGCCCCCATCCCACAGACGGAGCACTCACGATGAGCCTAATCGCCCAGTGGTGCCGGGAGGGCGTAACTCCTCGGAGCGAAGTCGCCCCCTATACGCTCTGGGCAGGACACTACACAAAGTGGGCGTATGAACTCGGGCGGGGGCAATCCGTTGTGGGAATGACAAGAAGTCTGCCGGAGAATAGCCGTGCGGAATTGGAGAAAGAGTCCATACAGTCGCTACTACTGGTACCCATCATCGTGGATGGCAACTGGTGGGGATTCATCGGCTTTGACCAGTGCAGCCACGAACGGGTGTGGGAGCCCTACGAGATTGATATAATGACGGTGACGGGGTCCACCCTTGGCAGTTTGCTGGAGCAGGCCCGGCTTAACCAGGATTTGCAGGTCGCCCAGCATCGCTACCATCTGGCCATCGGGGCCGCGCAAGCTGGGGTATGGGATTTTCACGTGGCTTCGAAGTCTTTCTACATGGAGCCAGCCTTTGAGCGGCAGCTTGGCTACGCGCCCGGGGAGCTGGGTAACAGTGTGGTGCGGTGGAACTCCATCGTAGTACCGGAGGACTTCGATGGCACGAAGCGCATCCTCGCAGACTGTATCTCTGGCAAACGTCCGCAGTTCGAGTCCACCCACCGGTTGAGAGCGAAGGACGGCTCCATCCGCTGGGTCATTATGCGCGGAGAGGCTGTGACCGGTCTCGAGGGAAAACCGGAGCGCGTGGTGGGTATCACCACCGATGTAACTCAATTGAAGGAAGCCCAGCTTGAGCTGATTGATGCGAAGGAGCGGGCCGAAGCTGCGAATCGCGCGAAGGGTGAGTTCCTCGCGATGATCTCACACGAGATCCGCACCCCGCTGAACGCCGTCATCGGGTTCACCGAGTTGCTTTCCTCCACGGAGCTGGATACGGAGCAGGCCGAGTTCTGCAAGGACATCGTAAATGGAAGCAACGCGCTGCTGGCGGTCATTAATGACATACTCGACTACACCAAACTCGACTCCACCACGGCCGCGAAGCTGAACTTCCGCGCAACAAACCCGCGAACGGAACTGGAGTATGTTCTGCGCGTACTGCGCGAGAAGGCCAACGAGAAGAAACTCTCCCTCGTCGCCGACTGCGATGCCACGGTACCTGAATCTGTGATGCTGGATCCCGACCGCCTCCGCCAGGTGTTCATGAACATCGTCTTCAACGGTATCAAATTCACCGAACAAGGAGGCGTACGCGTGCACGCCGAAGCAGTCTGGCTCGAAGAGGTGCAGTTATGGGACCTGCGTTTTCGGGTGACGGACACTGGCTGCGGCATACCGGAGGCGAAATTTGAGTCCATCTTCGAGCCCTTTATGCAAGTGGATACCTCCATCACCCGCAGCTACGGCGGCGTGGGGTTGGGGCTCTCCATTTGCCGCCGCCTCATTCAGCAGATGGGTGGCACCATCCGCTGCGAGAGCGAAATGGGGCATGGCACGACAATGATCTTTAACGTAAGAGCCGGGCCAGCCATCCAAGAACTGCCGCCACCGGTGCGACCCGTGGAAGTCAAACCCACCACTATAATCCCTCTGAAGATAGTCTATGCCGAGGACAACCGCGCGAACCAGGCTGTGATGCAAGCCCTCCTTCGCAGCATGGGCTACGCCATGGATACCGTGCCCGATGGTCATGCCCTGCTCCAGCGCGTATCGACGAACATACCGGATGTCATCCTGATGGACGTGCAAATGCCCGGGCTCGATGGCATCGAGGCCACCCGCAGAATCAGGGCTGGAATCTGCGGTGAGCGGTCGCGGTCGATCTACATTATCGGAGTGACTGCATCCGCCCTTGCCGGAGACCGTGAGAAATGCATGGATGCAGGCATGACAGACTACCTTCCCAAGCCGCTGAAACGAGCCGACTTGGCCGCCGCCATCCAGCGTGCTGCGCAGTTTAAGCAAGCGCTGGAGCTTGAGCATGGGGCAGTTCCGAAATAGATGCAAAAACTTCGCGATGCGCCGGTGAAGCCGTGTACGTAGCTCTGCGTATCGACTCGCGTACACGATTCTGGTACATTAACCAGGACATAACCTTTAATCCATGATGCAATCTTCCCTTCTACGCAACGGACTCGTTCTCATTACCTTTATGGTACTACTTGCCATGCCCGGCACGGCTACGGCAGGCGTGTGGTGGCTTAACAACACCACGCCCAGTGATAACTGGACCGCTGTCACCTACGGAAAGAGCCGCTTCGTGGCCGTGGGCTCAAACGGAAAGATTACTACTTCGGATGACGGGGTACGCTTTATCGAGCGCAAGGCTGGGGTGAAGCTCGCCTATCGCGATATCGCCTACGGCGGTGGCACATTTCTAGCCCTAGGGCGCGATATTGCTGCGCAGAAGGATTACGTCCTCAGCTCACCGGATGGCATCACCTGGACCGATGCCACGGCCACCTACAAACCGGTGGCATTCGCGAGCACAGTCCTCTATGAGAACAACAAGTTTGTCATACCCAATGTGAGCGATGTACGCAGCGCAGCCTACGGCGCCGGGCTCTATGTGGCGATTATCACCAAAAACAGAACGACCGCGCTCTACACCTCAGTGGATGGGAGTAGTTTTCTCTTTCTCAAGGAGATCGAAGATGAAGCGCTGGCGGTGCATTTCAATGGGTTTATGTTTGTCATGGTCGGCGTCCATCGCGACGAGAATTACAAGCCCTTCCCTGTCACCTGGACGTCCATGGATGGTGTCACCTGGCCAGCCGCAAGCCCCATCGCTGATGCGAAGGGAAACCTCACCGACATAGCCTATTTCGGCGGGGTCTACTACACGGTGGGTAACGGAATTGACGCCCCGAGTAACATCTTCTCCTCGGTAGATGGCAAGACATGGACGCGCGAGTTCACAGCGGCTATCCAGAGCTATGACCTGAGTGACATCGTCTATGGAGATGGCGGCTATGTAGCCGTGGGATCAGGTGTGGTCGTCACCACGTTTGATGTTCCTGAATTCGAGAGCCTCTGGCGCTATGATTACAAGCAGATGGAGTACACGGCGGGGTTGAAGGAAACCAGCATCGGTTGGATATATGATTTGCACTACCCCTTCGTGTTCAGCTTCAACATAAACGCATGGCTATGGGTCTATCCCGGGTCCACCAAGGAATCGCTCTATGCCTTCGCATTCACGGAGAAGCCGCACTGGATTTGGACAAACACAAGTGGATGGTATTACAACTTCGAGCCAGCCACCCCCGGGTACCTATCGTGGTAAACGGGGATTCATCCACCGCAACAACAGTCGAGTAGCGCAGGACAAATTGCCTTCAAGCCTGAGGGTTCGCGCTACACTCGAAGCCCAGATCGATGATTTTCTGCCGCAGTGCGACTTCATCCAGATCGCGCCCATGGACCTCGACGAGACCAGTCTTTGCGTTTGCCACCACTGAGGATACGCCGGTCATTTTGGAGAGATTCTTCTTAATGCTGGCGGAACAATTTATGCAGGTCATACCCTCCACCTCAATGGTGAGGCGCTGATCGCCACTCGTGCATTTCCCAGATGAACAGCAGCCTTCATCAGATGAACAGCAACACGACTGCGCCGAGGTTGCCAACCGCTCCCGTAACCGCGTGAACAGTGCCCACCCGAGCAAGGCAACGAGCAGGATAGCTGCGATGAGATTCAGCGATAGCCAGCCTTGCGCTGCATCGTGTGAGTGGGCTGCATGCCCGCTCATGATGGCGTCCGTCGTGACAAACTGGTCGAGTAGGAAACCCGCCAGCCATGAGCACCCGATGATTGAGGCTAGATAGAGTGCGATGGCGCGCTTTCCGAGAAGCCCGCTCATGGTCGTGATAGTGGCGGCATTCGTGGCAGGGCCGGCGATGAGAAACACGAGCGCCGCACCCGGTGAGAAGCCGGCATGCATCAACCCATAGGCGAGGGGGATGGAGCCAGTGGAGCACACATACATCGGTATGGCGATGGCGGTTATCGCGAGGTAGGCCAGGATGCCGTGCGTCCAGCCTTCGCCCAGGGAATCCGGCGGCACGACTGCGCTGATAACGCCTGCGATAAGCAGGCCCAGCGTCAGCGAAAGCGCCAGGTCCCGGGGCAGTGTGATGAAGCCGAAAGTGAATGCGTCGTTGAGCTTCTGGCCAATCGATAAAGGTCGCGCCTGTGGTGGTGTACCATCCGTTACTTTCGGCGTGCCTGGTGATGCCTCCGGGGAATCATCAGCGAACTTCTCCACCAGCGCACCGGCCACCAAGCCGGTGACCAGTGCTACCATAACGCGGATACCCGCGAAGAGTGGCCCCATCATCCCCCACGTGGCGGCAATGCTGTCCACACCGGTTTCGGGAGTGGATGCGAGAAACGCGGTAGTCGCCCCCTTGCTGGCACCGTGCTTGCGCAGACTTGCTGCAACCGGGATAACCCCACAGGAACAGAGCGGCAGCGGCACACCCACCAGCGTGGCCTTTACCACACTCTTCCAGCCGCGACCACCCAGCCAGCGCTGTACCATTTCCGGCTTCACCAGTACCGATAGTACACCGGCAATGGCGAATCCAAGGAGTAGATAAGGCGCCATCTCCAGAGTCATGGCCCAGGTCTGTTGCAGAACATTCATTAGAGTATTCATTGATGCAGTTGGATAATGGTGTTACTTGTTGTTAGTAAGTGCGGCAAGGATTGGGCACTGGGTGCTGGCACCCGTGCCCGGACAGCGTTGCGCGAGCGTCTTCAGCCCTTTACGAATCCGTTTAAGGTCTTCTATCTTGGCTTCAACCCCGGCGATTTTCTCCTCCACTAGTACCTTTACGTCACCGCAGCCATTCACGGTATCCTCATTAAACGCAAGCAGGTCTCTAATTTCCGCGAGCGTGAAGCCCAAGTCCTTCGCTCGCTTGATAAAGTTTAGCCTGGGCACCGTATCCTCGTTGAAGAACCTGTACCCGGACGCACTCCGCGCCGGGGGTGCAAGAAGGCGCTCCCGCTCGTAGAAGCGCACCGTTTCGATTCCGATACCCGCCTCGCGAGCCACTTTTCCAATGGTAAGATCATTCATAATCCCCGGATTATAAACCCTGTACTCTACTACAGAGTCAATGGCCTGATCGAAATATTTTGATTAATTAAGCCTTTGAGTCGTTGAGCTCCAGTGTTATGGGTTATGACCACAACCATGAGCGAACGCCCCAACATTCTCCTAATCACTACTGACCAGCAACGCTGGGACACCATTCACGCCGCCGGGAACGCCTCGATCTTCACGCCCCATCTGGACTGGCTCTGCCACACGGGCGTAAACTTCTCGCGCTGTTATACAGACTGCCCGGTCTGCGCTCCCTCCCGAGCCACTGTCATGACCGGCCAGCATGCCTGGAGACACGGACAGATTAACAATGATGGCAAGCCCAGCCCCATGGCAAACCGCCCCACGCTGCCCGGCATTCTCACCGCCGCTGGGTATCAGACACGGGGCGAGGGGAAGATGCACTTCCACCCGGCACGGGCGAACTACGGGTTTGAGCACATGAGCATTCTCCCCGATTACTATCGCGAAATGCGCAAACTCGCCCACGTCTCTCCGCCGATGGATCACGGACTTGGGCAGAACGAGATGGAGCCGGGCTTCTCCACCACCGATGAGCGCCACACCGCAACGCACTGGACTGCCGAGCGCGGTATAGACTTTCTCGAAACACGGGACACCACGCGCCCCTTCTTTATGTGGCTGAGCTTTAGCAAGCCGCACCCACCGTTTGATCCCGTGAAGCACTATTGGGATATTTACGATGGCATCCCCATGCCCGACCCTGCACGCGGCGACTGGTCGGCAACACCCGATGACGTGCCCCAGGGCTTCTTCCAGCCCACGCGACACCTCAATAATATCGACACCTTCTCCGTGGAGAAAATCCGTGCCGTACGCCGTGCCTATTACGCACTCATCTCCCAGATCGATTATAACCTGGGCCTGCTCTTTGCCCGCATGCGGGAGATGAACCTCCTCGGTAACACATGGATATTTTTCACCTCGGACCACGGTGAGATGCTCGGCGACCACCACCTCGGCGCGAAGAGTCTCTTCCTCGAAGGCTCGGCCCATGTCCCCCTTCTCATGCGCCCGCCCGGCCAGTGGCGCGGTGATGCGCGCGGGGGCACGACGGATGACCGCCTCGTGTGCCTCGCGGATATTCTCCAAACTTCGCTCAATATCGCCGAAGTTCGAGCACCGGACAATCTGGTAACGGATGGTGTAAACCTCCTCGACCCCGCCGCACAGAGAACGGAGCTAATTGGCGAATGCGGCGATGCCTACGTCATTATGGAGGGTTCGCTCAAGTACCACTACACCGCGCTCGGCGGTGGAGAACTCCTCTTTGACATCGCCAGTGATCCCTATGAACTGCGCAACCTCGTTAAAGACCGTAAGCACGCTTCGAAGTTAAAGGCCTTCCGCTCCCGTCTTCTCACACACTTAGCGAACCGCAAACCAGCGGAAATCGCAACCGGGGTCCTACCCATCAAGCCAGTAGGCACCCTCCGCGAGCAGCGCCTTGGCGTCTGGCCGGGCTTCCACCACCGCACGGACGAGGGCTGCGATCTGCTGCACTAGACATGCTGCACTAGACTTCAGTATCTCTATAATAAAAAAACCGGTACCCTGAAGGGCGGGACGGACTTTAATCATCCATCCCGCCCTCGCAGTGAACCGGTATGCAAACTGGAACTACGGGCTATTTAATAATAGCGGTCGAACTAGAGCCCCGTAGTAAAAGGCACGGGATCGCCGAAATTATCGCCTATGAAGGGGTAGTAGTAGGGAAGGTACGCTTGCTTTGTCCATCCCCAGCGATTGGGACCGAACTGCCAGAAGTAGAAGCCGTCTGCCAAGCTCGCTCCGGTGGGGGCGACCCATATCCACTGGCCTTCACCCCAAAGCCACACGAAGGGGTAGAACCCATCATAGTAGTAGCCGAGGTTTTCGAGAAAGCCAGAGTCACCACCGGCGGGGAAGATGGTACCATTGTTTGTCCCAGCTTCCTGAGTGATTATGTAAGGTTGATCTGCGATCGTGAGATGGGCAGTGCGGGAGAGTTCAGTGGTGTTCTTTGCCACGGTGTAGGCGACTGTGCCCTTGCCCACTCCGCTGGGGGGGCCGATGGTCACCCAGTCTGCATCACTGGTGGCAGTCCAAGCCATCGTGGCTGCGGCAGAGCCGAGGCTCTCAATAGTCACCGAGCCACTGCCTCCTGCCTTGCTGGCGGTGGTTTTCCAGCCAACCAAAGTCAGTCCGGGATTGCCAGCCTGGGTGATCGAGATGGTCTTGCCTGCAATATCCACATTACCTACGCGCGCTGCGTTTATGTTCGAGTTCCGTTTCCAGCTCAACTTGATGGTGCTTGTTCCCGTCCCAGTATCGCTCGGGAAGGTGAGCCAGGTGGCGTTGCTCACTGCCCTCCACGTTGCAAAATCCAGCGATGATGTAACGGCGATTGTGACGTCGCCTGACCCGGCAGGGACTTCCATATTGCCGATATCGATGGTGTTAACCGGGAAGTCGATCGCTGCTGCCGTTCCGGTTAAGGTCGTCAAGCTGCGGGGCGGTAGCGTGATCTTCCCTGTTTGCGCCTCGCTGATGCTGAGATTGGTCTGCTTTGCAAAACTAAGGGAAGCAGTTGTCCGGTAGACTTCCATACTCGTCAGTCCGGGATTATGCTTGAAGCTCAGGTCTATCACCTGGTCGGAGTCGTTGCGGTTCAACATCACAACGGTAACCTTGCGGGTGTTCTCATCGGCATAAGCGCTGACATCAACTTTCTTTACCCCAGTTTGTAGTTTCGATCCGATACGGAACATATCGGGGCGTATATACTTCGAGTAGTGGCGGAAGGCATCGAACTTCGGGTTGTTCGTATTGTTGCCGCGCAGGCAGAAGCCAGAAGGACTCCCTTCAAAAGTCTGCCAGTAAACATAGGCGGAGCAGTTACCGCCCACAATGGCATTGTGCATCGAGCCAGCCACGCCATCGAGTGCGCCATCAAAGGTAGCGGGCTCTCCCGAGGTTTCGGTCATCCAGAACTTGTAGCCCATGGGGCCTATCCTCGTCCACAGGGCGGAGGCGGCAGCAGGATTGGTATCGGCTTGGATACCGTCCGTATAGCCGTGGGTGGCCACTATGTCGAAGTAAGGTTTCGCGGCTGGGTCTGCCTGGATGGCATCCACAAAAGTCATCGTATCTGTGACGTTCCCCGTCATGTGCTCCGGGCCAAAAATGAGTACATCGCCGAAGCCCGCTGCTTCCATCATGGGGCCGAGGACTTTATGGAAGTTCACATACTCTTCCGGAGTCCACACACAGGATTCATACGGCTCCACGAAAAGCAATTCGTTCTGTACGCTCATGGCATAGACATTGATACCCTCATTCTTCCAGAACTTGCACCACTCCACGAGGTACTTGGCAAAGTGCTGGTAACGACTCGGAAGCAGAGATCCACCACCCGCGATGGCCCCATTGGTCTTCATCCAGCCGGGGGGGCTCCACGAGGACATAATAATACGGATGTCCGCCTTGCGACTATGGAGATTGCGGACCAAAGTTATGTAGCTGTTGGCCCGGGAATTATTCGTGTTAAAGTTCTGGTACTTAATATCGTCCGCATTTGCCACGGTATTGCTCAGCACCTCCGGCCAGATAGGCATGCGATACATGCTCATTCCTGCCTCGGTGAGGTACAAGTTGAAGAAGGAGGCGGAAGCATAGAACGTGTCCATGTTTCCATCCCAACCAATCGAAGACGAGCCAAAGCCCTCCATCTTCTGGTAAGTATTGGTATAGTCCACCTCAAGCGTGGAGGCATGCACTCCACTGGAGAGCGCAGCGATTAAGACGCCTCCTGCTGTCAGGAGCGGTCGAAGGGTTCGTTTTAGGGTCGTTATCATAGGGGTCTTCACGGTATTTGTTATGGAAGATACGTAATAGTTGCCTGGACGGATGCATCCTTGTGTATGATTTACATTTTGTTCATGAGTAGCCGGCACACTTGTTGAATAGCGCGCTTTAAATCCATCCAAACCGGGGTGGAAAGGGAAAGCCATGAACAAACTTTATACAATTAGGAGAGCGCCGAAATAGGAGGGCGCAGAATGCACGAGAATGCACACTGTGTTCATTCATAAAATGAATGTCAACCCGGAGGGCAATCCAACGCTGGGGGAAAGTGCATCTCGAAGCTGTGTGGAGCATCTCACTTTCCGGACCTATAAAATCAGTGCATCTCGAAGTTCTTGCACTTACGGCATCTTATACTACCGCCCCAAAGGGGCAACCTGGGAGAGCCGACGTCCTCGTCGGCTCTGGCTCTACGGCTTTAATCCACCCGATGCCGACGGGGACGTCGGCGTTCCCAGATTTGCGCAACCGATACCGTCCGTAATATACTAATTAACAACTTCGAAATGCACCGTGCAGCGACTTGCAGAAGTTCGCGAAGGTAGCGCGTCACTGCGTGACGCAGTAGAGGCACTATTATGGAAAGACCAAATAAATTTTATCCAAGAAAGTCCCACCATGAAACCCAATCAAGCCAACTACAGCAAGTCATCCCGGTCCGGAATGCGCCTCAATGCTGCAACCGCCCTCAAGGGGCAGGACTTTCCCGGCGACCGAGTGACGAATGGGGGGCACAGACGGTCCGTGACCCATGATCAGGACCTTGGAGCGTATCACGGATGGTCCGTGACCCATGATCAGAACCTTGGAGAGTATCACGGATGGTCCGTGACTCATGATCAGGACCTTGGAGAGTATCACGGACGGTCCGTGACTCATGATCAGTACCTTGGAGAGTATCACGGACGGTCCGTGACTCATGATCAGTACCTTGGAGAGTATCACGGACGGTCCGTGACTCATGATCAGGACCTTGGAGAGTATCACGACCTGCGGCTGTCGTTGACCTTTGCACGAGTCGCGTACGTGAGATGCGCCCCACAACTTCGAAATGCACCACGCACACGACATGTTAATGGGGCAAAGACTGTCTTTGGGTCGCGCACACGACTTGTTCATGGGTCAATGACTGTCTTTGGGTCGCGCACACGACTTGTTCATGAGGCAAAGACTGTCTTTGGGTCGCGCACACGACTTGCTTATGGGGCAAAGACTATCTTTGGGTCACGCACACGACTTGTTCATGGGGCAATGGCTGTCTTTGGGTCGCGCACACGACTTGCTCATGGGGCAAAGACTGTCTTTGGGTCACGCACACGACTTGTTCATGGGGCAAAGACTGTCTTTGGGTCACGCACACGACTTGTTCATGGGTCAAAGACTGTCTTTGGGTCACGCACACGACTTGTTCATGGGTCAAAGACTGTCTTTG
>JANRLC010000052.1:0-48389 GCA_033762955.1 Verrucomicrobiota bacterium
AACGTGAATCGCGGCTACTCGCCACTCGAAAAACGAAGTGCGTGAAGCATGGCTGCATGGCTCGCGCTCGCGGAACACAAATGAGGTCATGAATTTTACCGTTTGCCGCCTGTCAAGGGGGTGGACTTTGTTGCGCTTACGATTGTAGCGCCGGATGGAGGATTATTCCTGGGGCGTGTGACTACTTTATGTCCCGATTCCCACTGGCGCTTCATTACATCCCTGGACATTTTATGAAAATCCCAGTCATAGGATTTAAGAATCTGCGTTCTTAGCTCGCGTACTTCAGCTACAATCGGATCGTCCTTATTCATCGTCTTGTCCTCCAAATAGTTCATCGGGCGTGCAAATGGTTGGCATGTTGTACCCAGCTTCAGTAATAACGAAATTGATTCGACTCAAAATCTGCGCATTTGCAATATGCCTGCAATTCCACGTAAGAAGGAAATCTATGCTATGCCTGGCGGCGACTGCTATATGAGCTGCATCGGTTTCAGCTTTCTTAGGAATCAATCTTGCAGCCAATATTTTATCGGCAAGCTCCACTACTTCCTCGTCAATAGCAAGAAGCTCTATGGCATCCAAAACGTCGATTCTTCTCTTAGCGGCTTCACTATCCCCTCCCGTAGCCTCATCAAGGACATATTGTGAAATGTATAGCTGGAAATACTCCTTCCTCTCCTCCCACCATTGCCGGGTAACTGCTTGCTTACCAGCGACTACCAAGTTCACGGAAGGGCGCGCTGTCAAAAAGCCAGGGATTGTAGTTTCCAGATAGACTGTTGGCTTCGGGCTCATTCGTTTTCGTACTCGCACAGCTTAGGTACAGGATACGTTTTTGCTGACCCAGGTAAAGCTATTATCACTGTACCATTCTGGCTGGGCGCATCTCACTTTCTGGATGGGCAGCAAAGGTAGCTTTATAACACTAGCTTTAGCAGAACTTTAAACTTATTGCTTTAGCTCCAATGAACAGACAGGAATGTCTGTCACACCTTACAAACACTTGCCAAAGAAAATAATAAACCCATGCGCAAGGTTGATTCGACCTCTATGAATCGCCTTGCCTATAGAGCTACCGCACCTATTTTCGTTTCATGCTGACTCTTGACCATAGCCCAGTTTCTTCGACTTCCGGAGTTCTTGGAGGGACAATTGTCTTCGCGGGCACTCGTGTGCCTGCACAAACGTTGTTCGACTACATAAATGACGGCTTCACACTCGAAGAATTTCTTGAGTATTTCCCTCGGTTCGGCGAGAGGATGCCGTTGAATTGTTACACCTAACCAAGGCAGAGCGGTCGTGAAGGTAATCTTCGACGAAAATGTTCCCCTTCCGCTTCGAAGCTTCTTTTCTGGTCACACGGTTAGCACCGTTCAGAAAGAGGGGTAGACCGGAGTGGAGAACGGAGAGATAATTGACCGCGTAGAATCTGCATTTGATGTTCTTTTGTTGGCCGACAAGAATTCGCGCTATCAGCAGAATCTTGCGGGTCGTAAAATAGCATTAGTTGAGCTTCCTACAAATCGCTGGCCAGTTCTAAAGCAGATGGCAAATAGAATTGTTAAGGTTGTGGAGAGCGCTGAACCCGGAAGCTATACAATACTTGATTTCAGAATAAAGAGCATAAACAAGGGGTCAGATTAATTGACTACAACTTGTACCATGCCACGACCACTTCGCATGGAATATACTGGTGCCCGGAATCATGTAATTAACCGCGGCAATTATCGGTAGTATCCACCCGGTAGCGGGATTACCCACTACTTAATGCCGAATATACTGGCTAACCTGGACCTGATACTGCTGGTTCCGCTTCTCCAGTTCAGACAGAGGCAAGGCGGTCAATTCCTCCATAGGCGTTTCCGTCTCGCCCAAGATTTGCTGACATACCTGAATCTTACCGGCTAAAAGCCCTTCGTGTCTGCCTTCCTGCCGGCCTTCCTGTCGACCTTCCTGAATATACTTTTGAGCCAGTGTCATGGTGGCGGTGCGGATGGATTCTGCTTTAATACCCTGAATGATAGCCTCAATGGTTTTAGTGTCAAGATTGCCTACATGGAAGATGTAGTGTATCACGCTGAACAACTCCTCTGGAGATAACCGGGCTTCATCCAATACATTGGGATTGAACCAGTCTTTGAGTCGTTCGGCTTTTAACAGGCGCAGGACCAGTATGCCTAGTGGTGTGCCGAGGAACTCATCGTAGTTTTTGGGCTCTATAGCCAGCAGTACTGGTCGGATAGGGTAGATGCGACTATAGAATAGCTAAAGGCCGAGGGCAAAACCGAATCAGCAGCCCTCGTCCACCCACCACATTGCTGAATAATTATTGTAAACTGCCGAAAGCTATGCCAAGTTAGCGACACCGACGGCTAAATCTCCCGTTTATTTCCCTAATATTACGCTGTGTTTAAGAACTTTTCCAGCCTTGGAATGCGCTGGTCAGCCTATTGTGCTGGCCTTGTCGCTCTATTCATAACAACGACCGTAACTCTCCATGCACAGTCAAGGCAGGAGCAGGAAGTGGACGTTAATAAACCGGTTGCTTCCGCCTCGCGGATAGGCGATTTGCCAGTGGTTGCTGATAAGTCGTTGATTACCTTTCCAGAGGACGGCCCGGAGGGGGAGGTACTACCGCTGCGTGTCGCCGTACAGAAGGCATTGGGTCAGAATCTGGGACTACGGGTGGAGGCCTTCAATCAGGCGATTAGTTTTGAATCGATGGCTATAGAGGATGCGGTGTTCGACAGTTCTCTCTTTGCCTCGGTTGACTTCTATAAACAAGAACTCACCAGTACCCGGGCACTAGCTTCGGGTACCAGTACTGACAACCGCCAGTATGGCGCTGGTATCCGCAAGAAGCTGTCCACGGGCGCCACTGCCGAGCTATCTACGGGTCTTAGCCGCCGGGACTCGAATGCTGCGTTGCCCTTGTCTTCACTGGATTACAGTGCAGATTTCACCGCCAGTATTACCCAACCGCTTCTGCGCGGTGGATGGAAAACCGTAAACCTCGCTGGTCTCGCCAAGGCGAAGTCGCGACACGAGGCTACGCGGCTTCAGTTGAAAAGCACGATAGCCACACAGATTGAATCCACAGAGAACTATTACTGGAACCTCGCCTACGCCTATGCCAACCGCAAGCTGCGCGAGTCCAGCCGTGAAGCTGCGCGCAACTTGTTAACCGAGACTGAAGAGCGCCAGCGCATTGGAATGGCTTCCGATGTGGATGTCCTGCAGGCCAGAGCTTCGCTGGCCAGCCGGGAGGATGCGATTGTAAGCGCGACCCAGCAGATCGAGGATGCCCAGGATACGCTTGCGAGACAGATTGGCCTGCTACAACTCCCCGAGGCAAACACCGCAACGGCCACCCCGCCAATGCTCGCTGTCAGCTCTTTGCCAGACACAGCTTCCGCAACACCAGACTTTTCTGCCGTATGGGAACGCACCGTGGTCTGGGACCCATCAACCGGCGTTCAGGAGGAAACCATCAATCAAGGCGAGATTGACAGGCGTGTTGCTAAGAACGGCTTGCAACCCTCGCTCGATCTCACCATGGCAGCTTCCCTACTTGGGAGCGATAGCAAGTACGGGCGTCAAGCCTATGAAAACGCAGCCAGTAATGATGGCCGCGAATGGCGCACAGGCCTCACGCTGAGCTATCCCTGGGGAAACCGGGGTGACAAAGCCCGGCTTCGCCAGACCGAGAAGAGTATCGAGCAAGAGAAGCTACGCCTCATCGATCTCAAGCAAGGGCTTTATCAGGAAGTCAGGTCCACCTGGAGACAGGCAGAGGCCGCACGCGTGCGGATGGAATACACTGTCGCCGCGATGGAGCTGCAGGAGCGCAACCATCTCCAACAGGTGGAGAAGTACCGTATCGGTCTTGCCACGTTGCGCGAAGTGATCGAGGCGCAACGCGATCTCGATGATGCACGGCTCACGCGGCTAAATGCCTCTCTTTCCTTGATTCGCGCACGCACCGCACTGGCCCGACTCGACGGCACCATTCTGGAACGGCATGGCTTCACCTGGGATGAGGCCTCAACAATCGTAGAGTCCCCCAGTGCGAATCCTTAATTGTATGTTACCGTTTAGCATATACCAAGGCATATCGGAGACATCCCGCGTAAACGGTGCAATCACTATTGCGTCCAAGGCAATGGACCTATTCCGCGCCAAAGGCGCAACCACTCTTGAGCCCAGGGCTACGCCCTGGGTATGGAATATATTTTTAGTTTTTAAGCCCTGTAAGGGCGACACCCGGTTTTCATCTATCCGGGTTGCCGCCCCTACAACCCAACAACACGCCGGCGTGTTTCGCGATGGGAGTAACAAGGAGACTGGTTCGGCTTCTGCCTTTTGCCTCCTGCCTTTTGCTTTTCCGACTTTGTGCCTAAGTGCCTTTGTCCCTTTGTGCCTACCTTCCGAACCTTGTTCTTCAACAGGGCTCAATGTTTTAGGTGACATCAGTACCCAGGGCGTTGCCCTGGGCTCAAGGGGGGTTGCACCTTCGGTGCGACAGTTTGCAATGATTCTACGCTAATCGCATACAATTCTATAATCACTTTCAATCCTATAGGTTAATACCTTTCCATCTCCTTTTAATCTCACGAAAATGGCTAAGAAAAAAAGCAAACTCTGGCTCTGGATTACACTCACTTTGGTATTGTTACTCGTGGTAGCGGGTGTAGCACTCTATATCAAATCGAAGCAACCGAAGCCCACTGAAGTCACAATTGAAAAGGTCGAGCTGCGCACGCTTACCAGCATCGTCACAGCAACGGGCAAGATTTACCCAGAGACGGAAGTAAAGATTTCCTCTGAAGCAGCGGGAGAAATCATTGAACTCCCCGTCAAGGAAGGCCAATCGGTCAAGAAAGGCGAATTGATGGCGAGGATTAAGCCTGACACCTATGAGGCTCAGGTGCGCCAGCGCGAAGCAGCGGTCTCCTCGTCCCGCGCCCTCAGCCTACAGGCGAAGGCGGAGATGCTACAAACACAGCTTGATCTCAAGCGCATCGAGGAACTGTTCAACAAGGGCTTTGTCCCCCAAGCCGAGTTGGATACTTCGCGCACGCAACTGGAAATCCGTCGCGCTGCGTACGAGTCGTCTCTGTATCAGATTAAACAGCAGGAAACACAGCTTGATGAGGCGAGAGAGGCTCTACAGAAGACTACTATTTTCGCGCCGATGGACGGCATCATCTCCAGTTTGAGCATGGAACTGGGTGAGCGCGTAGTAGGCACCGGGCAATTCGAGGGCACCGAGATTATGCGAGTGGCCGACCTCTCTAATATGGAGCTACAGATCGATGTCAGCGAGAACGACATCGTGAATGTAAAACTCCAGGACCGCACCAAAATTGAGATCGACGCCATTCCTGGGAAACCATTTATCGGCTTCGTTAAGGAAATCGCCAGCTCTTCAAAGAATGCCAACAGCTCCAAGAACTCCACTAGCGCTGCCAGCAGCAGTGCAGAGGAGATCACGACATTCCTGGTACGCATCCGTATCGATGAACTCGACCCGCGCATTCGCCCGGGTATGACCGCTACGGCAGACATAGAGACTGCTACGGTGGAGAATGTGTTAGCCGTGCCCTTGCAAAGCGTCACCGTGCGGGAACGCTCCGAACTGAAGAAGCCAGGTGAGGCTGATACGGCGAAGAAGGTGGAAGAGGAAAAGAAAGAGGGCCCACCAGAGGAAGGACAGAAGCAGAAACCAGTCAATCCTCGCAAGGCGAAGGAGAACCTGGTACGTGTGCTGTTTGTGAAAAAGGATGACAAGGTAAAGCTGCGCGCGGTGACCACGGGCATCTCCGACAATAGCTATATCGAGATCAAGGAGGGACTTAAGAGTGGCGAAGAAGTAGTCTCCGGCACCTACACCGCGATCTCCCGTGAGCTGAAGGACGAATCTCTCGTTAAGCTAAAGGAAAAGGGTAAGGGCGATGCGAAGAAACCAGGTGGCAAATAAGCACGACCATGGCTAACATCTCCAAACCCAGAGTAGAAACGGGTCGCGAGCTTATCATAGAGATCGCGAGCGTCTTTAAGATATACGATCTCGGCTCGACTCAGGTACGTGCTCTGAACGGCGTGGACCTAAACATCTACAAGAACGATTACCTCGCGATTATGGGGCCTTCCGGCAGCGGAAAGTCCACGCTTATGAATTTGCTCGGTTGTCTCGATACCCCGAGTACCGGACGGTATTTCTTCAAGGGCCACAATGTAGCAGAGATGGATGACGATGAGCTTGCGCACATCCGCAATCGAGAGATCGGCTTTGTATTCCAGAGTTTTAACCTGCTGCCTAGAGCTACCGCATTGAGGAACGTGGAATTGCCACTGGTATACGCGGGAATGTCTGGTCATGAGCGTACTGAGAAGGCCCGGCAAGCTTGTGAGCGAGTTGGCCTCGCGGACCGTTCCCACCACAAACCCAATGAGCTTTCAGGCGGGCAGCGCCAGCGTGTGGCCATTGCCCGAGCATTGGTGAATAACCCTGCCATAATTCTGGCGGATGAACCCACTGGTAATCTCGACACAAAGACGGGCGAGGAGATTATGGCGCTCTTTGAGAACCTTTATCTCCAGGGGCACACCATCATACTCGTTACCCACGAGGAAGATATAGCCCGCCATGCGCACAGGCTGGTGCGCCTCCGGGATGGTAAAATCGAGAGCGATGCGATGATCACGAAATAGTTGCGTACCATGCGCCTCTTTATCTCCGAACTCATCGAAAGCATCCGTATCGCCCTGGAGCAACTCCGTGCACACAAGATGCGCGCGGGATTGACCACACTGGGAGTTGTTATCGGGATCGTAGCCGTCACGCTGATGGGGGTGGCTATCAATGGGATTAATATCGGATTTCAGAACAGCATGAATATGCTTGGGAGCGATATCTTCTACGTGGAGAAACAATCGTGGGTTGGAGAAGATGAGTGGTGGCAGATCAAGGATCGTCCGGACATCAAAGCTGACTACGCCGAGCAGTTGAATACAATTTTCGCGAATACCACAGATAGCACATTGGCGCTGGCCGTGCCTTCACTGCAGCGAGGTGGTAACGTGAAATACGAAGGGAACGAGGTCAATCGCGTCTGGATTACCGGCACGACCGACAAGTACGTGCTGACTAACACGGCGAGTTACACGGAAGGGCGGTTCTTCACCGAGGCCGAGGTCAATAGCAGTGCCATGGTGTGCATCATCGGCTTTGATGTTGCGAAGGAGCTGTTCCCAGGAATCTCACCCATCGGGAAGAAGGTGCGCATTCGCAAGGCCACCTTCGAGATTATTGGTGTATTTGCGCGGCAGGGCTCTTTCCTGGGACTCTTCAGTTTTGACAATCAAGCGGTGGTCCCCATCACCGCGATGGCAAAGATATCATCGCGCCATTGGGGGGCGGAGGTCCGCGTAAAGAAGCAGCCCTGGGCCTCGATGGACGAGGCACGCGATGAACTGACAGGGGCGATGCGACGCGTGCGCGGACTCATGCCCGGGATTGAGGACGACTTTGCCATTAACGAAACCAAGTCATTCGAGGAAGAGCTGGGCCCGATAAAGAGCGGGATAGCCATAGCTGGGATATTTATCACCGGCCTGTCGCTCTTCGTCGGTGCCATTGGCATAATGAACATCACCTTTGTGAGCGTGAAGGAGCGCACACGGGAAATCGGCACAAGACGCGCACTCGGCGCCCGAAAAAGGTCTATCCTCATGCAGTTTCTCGTCGAGGCTGTCTCGGTCTGTATGCTGGGGGGTGTCATCGGTTTGTGCCTTACGCTGGCAATCAAGTTCGGTCTCGCCTACGTCGTGCCAAACTTCCCGCTGGAAATGTCGCCATTTCTAATCTTTATCGCCATTCTAGTGGCTATGTTTACGGGCGTCGTAAGCGGGTTTGCCCCTGCATTGACCGCTGCCCGTCTGGACCCAGCCACTGCGCTACGCCACGAGTAGGCCACCGAACCTTTAACAACCCGACAATCACACATGCGCTTTCGCGAAATCCTGCTTATGGCCATCGGTTCACTCGGAGCGAACAAGCTCCGTTCGATCCTGACTATGCTAGGTATTACCATAGGCGTGTTCTCGGTTGTTGGAGTTATGACCGCACTGGAAGCCGTAAAGGAGTCTATTAACAGTGGCTTGAATGTGATGGGCGCAGGCGTCTTCTCCGTCCAGCGCATGCCAGCTATTCAAACCCACAGTACCTGGTGGAAGTACCGAAACCGCCCGATCATAACCTGGCGACAAGCTGAGCAGTTTCAGAAGCTCATGGCTGAATACACCGAACGAATCTGTGTTAAAATCAGCAACGACTTTGCGAGCAAGGTCAGTTACCAGGACCGCGAAACCGCGCCACGGATGGGTATAGTGGGCACCAATGAATTCTTTATTTTTACAAACAACCATAAATTGAACTATGGCAGGAACCTGACCAGCGAGGACATCGAGTTTGCCCGTCCGGTTGTCGTGATAAACAGCGCCGTCGAGCGCGTACTGTTTCCTCAGGAGAACCCACTGGACAAGATGATTACGGTGGGAAAGTTCCGCTACCGTGTGGTCGGCGTACTCGAAGAGAAGGGAAAAATCTTAGGCGATGACCAGGACCGGCTCATGCTTATCCCAATTACCCGATTCTTCGGCGAGTATGGGCAGGGCAATCGTTGGCAATCCATTTCCATCCAAGTCCAGGCGAAGAGTCTGGCTGAGTTTGCGCAAACTCAGGATGCCGCCACCGGTGCCTTCCGCAGTGCTCGCGGGCTGGATGCTGAGGACGAGAACAATTTTGAATTGGTGACTAATGACTCTCTTATTGAGGCATTCGACAAGGTTGCTGTTATCGTACAGATCGCGGGATTCATCATCAGCATAATCGCCCTCATTACCGCTGGAGTGGGGATTATGAACATCATGCTTGTCAGCGTAACCGAGCGCACCCGCGAGATCGGAGTGCGTAAGAGCATCGGTGCTCGCAGTCGCGACATCCTAAAACAGTTTCTCCTTGAAGCGATCTTCCTTTCCGAACTGGGAGCACTCGGTGGCATATTGTTGGGTGCCGGTGTGGGTAACATCGCAGCGAAGCTGCTCAATGCGGATATGATCTTCCCTTGGTTCTGGGCCATCTTCGCCATAGTCATCTGCTCTGGCGTGGGCATTGTGTTTGGCATTTATCCCGCGTGGAAGGCCTCGCGCCTTCACCCGGTTGAGGCGCTGAGATACGAGTAAGCTGGAGCCTGTTGCAAACTCTATATTACACGAACATGCCGCGCATACTGGTTTATGGTTCCGTCAATATCGACCACGTCTATCACTTGGATCGCCTTGTCCAGCCGGGGCAGACTTTTTTCGTCGATAAGTACCGCAGACAGGCAGGCGGCAAGGGGAGCAACCAGGCCATAGCAGCCGCGAGGGCAGGGGCCTCGGTCGCGTTCGCGGGGTTGATTGGAGCCGACGGCGGATTCCTTCGCGATCTGCTGAGAGGGGAGGGGGTGGACGTCTTGAATCTTGTTGAAATTGCGGAGCCCACCGGCCACGCGATCATTCAAATCGATAAGTCCGGGGAGAATGCGATTATCGTCTATGGAGGGGCGAACCAGTGTGTTACTTTTGATCAAATCAACTTTGTCCTCTCACAATTCCAGGCCGGGGACTGGCTGATTGCGCAGAATGAGATTTCCGCAAACGTAGAGTTATTGCGGTGGGCGAAGATCAGGGGATTGCGTCTGGTGGTTAACCCCGCGCCCATGGATGCGATCGCGCGCACGCTTCCGCTGGAGTTAGTGGACATTCTCATTGTCAACGAGCATGAAGGCCACGACCTCACAGGACAGACCGAGCCCAGCGCCATACTCGCTGCGCTGCAAGTACGTTGCCCTCAGTCGCGAATCGTGCTCACCCTTGGCGGCGATGGTGTGCTTGCCCTTGCCGATGGGGAGACGATCGTCATACCTGCAGAGAAGGTGAAGCCTGTGGATACTGTAGGCGCAGGCGATACCTTTGTCGGCTATCTCACCGCCATGCTTGTTGCCGGCAGACCCTTTGCCGACGCTCTAAAACTGGCGAACCGTGCTGCAGGCATTGCAGTCACCCGCCCCGGTGCAGCGGATAGCATCCCCCGGTTGGATGAGGTTCTCGGGGGCAGCCGGTAATTCATCCAGTATAATCGGTAGTCGCCGCGAGCTACACCAATTGGCACGGCAACATCGCGGCGTCCTTCATGCCGTGAATGATCTTCTTATCCGCCGGGCAGAAGGTGGCTAGAATACCGGTGAGTTCTGCGTCATTGCCCTTAACGAAATAGTAGGGACAAAGGCGCATGCGACCTTCCATGGGGGCGACCTGCGGTGCAATCCCTTGCGTGGGTTTCGAGTGGTCAACGAGGTAAACGGGATGGGTCAATCGGCGCGGTTTTTTATAGTCCTGTAGCACACTGAGGTTATAGGACGACTGCTGCATTGCGCGGCGGATTGCCATCATCCACTCCGTGCGCGAGGCGTCACCGCCGTAGGTCACGCTGCGGGCTCCCCATGCACTCTCGTGGAAACCGCTAATCTTAATGATCAAGTTACGCTCCTTTTGCGAAGCTTCGCCAAGCTGGTCCCAAGTCACAATCGGCTTACCGGCAACTGGTGGAGCGTCAAGTACGGCATTCGGCGGCAGATCGACCGGGTCCATTATCCAGGACTTCGGGATAACTCTGCGCAGGACCCCAAGCGCCTCGGTGCTGAGGTTTTCCTTCCAGAAATCTTCCAGTAAATGATGATGAAAGAGAGCGAGGTTCAGCTTCTCTTCCTGAAAAGGGCGCATGGGCGGCGAGACAACCAGCTCGCTCTGTTCCCAAGCCTCCAGAATCCACTCAGCCACGGGCACATTCGCCATGTCGAAGAGTTCCCAGAAACGGTAAACTAGGTCCACCTGCTCGGGATTCCCGCCGAGGTCTATATTTAAGGTGCTACCCAGCGGAATCACTTCCCGTGGATGCAGACAGTAAACGCGTTTCCCTCGTGCGCGCAGTTCACCAGCCAGCCACTCCATCTCTGGGCGGTAAGTCGCTGCCTCATCACTGACGAGGATCGCAATCAGCGGGAGTGCCTTATGTGTGGGAGCCTGCGCAGCCAGTACTTCGTAGAAAGCCTGAATCATCCGGTCGCCAGAACCGATTATTCCCGGCTGATTGGCGTACAAACGGTTAAGGAATGCCGTCAACCCGATACCCCCCGGCACACTATCAATCTCTGTCACCGCAAAGCCATCATCCGTCATTAGCAGATCCGGGCGAATCACCGCCGGAAGCGAACCGCGAAGCCGCTTCGAACGCGCATGTGCGATGAGTGCCTCTGGTTTCCCACGGTCCAGATACGCGGCAACCCACGGCGCCTTGTACTCGCGGTTGCGAAAGAGATTCTTGCCCGCAACCGAGCGAAGATAAAGCTGCTCGCAGGCTTTGTAAAACTCCAGACAAGCCCTGCCAATCGCCTTTATCTCGGCCAGTTGCGCCGCAGTGATGGGGAAAGCATTCGGCGAAAGCCGCCAAGTCTTGTCCTCGAAGAGTGGCTGTACATCCAGCGCCTTGCGAATTGTAGTATAAGGCAGCGACATCGTATCAGGGAAAAAGGAACAGCCTGTTCTGGAAAGGAAAAAGTGCAACTATTTTGGCATTAATCCCTGAGGAATGAGGCGAGTGAGTTGGGATAACTTATTGTTTTTAGTTTCCCGGGAGGGCAACGTGTGCTAACTTTACGGCTTTCATTGTATCCTAATCTGAACTGCCATGCCCAACGGAAAGAAAAACGGTCACATTAAAGCTCCTTATTTTAACCGGGAACTGAGCTGGCTTGCATTTAATCGACGTGTGCTTGAGCAGGCCTATGACCCACGCTATCCCCTGCTGGAACGTTTGCGGTTTATGTCGTTCGTGAGTTCGAACTTGGATGAATTCTACGAGATACGCGTTGCCGGTTTGCTCCAGCAACTCGACTCCAATGTGGCAGGCGTGGGGCTCGGTCTTGATGGACTCGGTCCGAAGGAGCAATTGCGCCGTGTGCATAATGTAGCAGGTGCTCTCGTCAAGGATCAGTACAAGTGCTGGCATGAAATCCTTGTCCCGGAGTTGGCGGGGAAGAGTATTCACTTCAAGACGAGTGAGGAACTCACGCAGCGTGAAATCGGTTGGCTAAAGAAGTACTTTGAAGATCAGGTATTTCCGGTACTTACACCCCTGGCGAATGATCCTTCGCATCCATTTCCCCAGTTTGGGAATAAGACGCTGAACATTCTCCTAAGTCTGGATGACCCGAGCACCGAGCACCATGACAACATGATGGCCTTTATCCCGGTGCCCCGGATATTACCGCGTGTGATAAAGATTCCGGCCAGTGGCAAGGCCAAGGCTGCCTACATCTTTCTTAGTGAGATTCTCAAGCTATTCGCCCACCTCTTGTTTCCAGGGTATAAGCTCCGTTCCGTTCATGCCTTCCGCATCACGCGCAATAGCGACCTTTACATTGACGAAGAAGAAGTGGAGAACCTGCTTCAAACCATCGAGGAGAACCTTCACAAGATGCGCCGCGGTGCCGCAGTACGCCTGGAGATTGAAGCGGGCGTGAACGATGAACTGCTCAACCGCCTACTTACCTCGATCAACTTGTCCAGAGAGTTTGTCTTCCACATCTCTGGACCGCTCAATCTCATGCGGTTAATCTATGTGAACGATCTCATTGACCGCCCGGACCTTAAGTTCAAGCCGCTCGTTCCCTATTGTCCTCCAACACTTTCTGAAGCGAAACATTTGTTTGAGAACATCCGCCGGGAGGACCAGCTCCTGCACCATCCCTACGAATCATTCACACCAGTAGTGGATTTCATCAAGGAAGCTGCGCGCGACCCGAATGTACTGGCCATCAAGCTCACCCTTTATCGCACCAGTAGCGACTCTCCGATAGTTGGCGCGCTCTGTGAGGCCGCGCGAATGAACAAGCAGGTGACGGTGTTGATAGAGCTTAAGGCACGCTTTGACGAGGCACAGAACATCCAGTGGGCGCGCCAGTTGGAGGACTCGGGAGTTCACGTTGTTTATGGGTTTGTTGGACTAAAGACCCACTGCAAGTGCATGCTGGTGGTGCGCCGAGAAGGCAAGGAACTGCGGCGCTATGCCCATCTCGGCACGGGGAACTATCACCCGAAGACGGCCCGCCTGTATACGGATTTGTCCTACTTCACCGCAAGGGAGGAGATCACCGAAGAGGTTGCCATGGTCTTCAACGCTCTCACTGGCTTTGCGAAGGCACCGGAATTTAAGAAACTACTCGTGGCCCCGTTTAATTTGCATACGGCATTCAAGCGCATGATCCAGCGCGAGGCTCGCAACGCGCGCGATGGCAAGCCAGCGAGAATCATTGTAAAGTGCAACAGCCTCATTGACCAGGAGACTATCGACAGTCTCTACTCCGCATCCCAGGCCGGAGTGAAGATAGATCTCATCATCCGCGGCATTTGCGGTCTGGTGCCCGGAGTGAAGGGATTGTCTGAAAACATCCGCGTGCGAAGTATACTCGGACGCTTCCTCGAACACAGTCGTATCTTCTATTTCGAGAACGCAGCAGGACAACCCGATCTCTATATCGGCAGTGCCGACTGGATGCCACGTAACTTCTACCGCCGGGTCGAAGTGGTTGTCCCCATCGCCGACGAGCGCTTGCGGCATCGCATCATTCACGAAATCCTTGGCTCCCACCTGAAGGATAATGGCACTGCCACCCTTCTCAAGCCAACAGGCGGCTACTCGCGAGTTACCCGTGGTAAGAATGAACCCGAGTTCACCGCACAAGACTTCTTTATGGCCGAGGCCGACCGCCTGCGCCTTCTCGCAGAAGTACCCAATGAAGGCACAAGTATGAGTGACCCGAAGATAGGGTAGGAAGATAGATGGAAGATTCCAGATTGAAGATTCCAGATGGCAGATTGAAGTGGTGTTCCGTTTTCGGTGTTCGGTGACATGGTAGTGTGTGGTGGGAGATTGCAGTTGGGGAAGCCTATGTATGTTCTCTATGCAGCGCCAACGGCGCGACCGCATACCAGCCTGGGCCACGCCACCGCCATTCGCTCCCGCCTTTAACCTGAAAACGGAAGTTGAACCGCGATGAGTTATCATAATCTGCTGAGGCGAAACGACTTGGGGAGTTCCGAAGGCGCACCTTCTGGTGCGTCGAGTGGTTTTCACAAGTCGTTGCAGTCCAGCAGATTATGGTAAATCGCGGAGAGCAACTTCCATTTTCAGGTATAACTCAACCAACAGGCAGTGCCTCGAAAAACTAAAAATATTCAAAATATTTTTAGATCGATGCATCCACCTACCGATTTTTTACGTAATAGTAGCATCTGGAGTTACGTCCGCTTGCGCGCAACTCGATAAGAACTATAATAACAGCATACACGACCAAGGAATTAACCCATGAAAAACCTATCACAATGGCTTCGCCAAGGCCAACACCTGCTGCAGGCAGTTTTGTTGACGGCTTGCTTACTCGGGGCGATTTTGCCCGCCCAAGGAGCGTCCACGATAGAGAACGATGCGCTCGTAGTTGATGTCACCGCTGGCGTACGCCGCGTAAAAGTTGAGCATAAATCGCCGAATGGCACCTGGAAACTGATCGGAGTGGCCTACACGGATGGCCGGGTAGGCAAAGTAAAGCTACGGCTGCCATCCGCAGATATCGCACTGGCGGATCTCCGGGTCAGTACGACGGACGATGCGCCGCTCTCGTTCATCAACTATCTCCAGAACACGCGTTATAGCAATTTCGACCAAAATAATCAGGACCAGAATAATCAGGGCAAGATCAATGCCATGGGTGAATGGGCTGGTACCACGACGGACTCAGTTTCCGGCGAAAGGGTCGGAGATGTCACGGTTACCGAATCCGATATCTGGAAACTCGACGGCAAGCGGCTCTACTATTTTAACAGCTTGCGTGGGCTACAGATTATCGACCTGAGTGATGCAAGCGCACCAGAATTGACCGGGCGGGTGCGCATGCCGGGGCGCGGGGAGCAGTTCTACTTGCTCGATTCCACGCACCTCGCACTGCTGGCGAGTGAGCAATGGGGTGGCCAGGGAAGTGTGCTCGTGGTGAATGCCTCAGACCCTGCCCTGCCAGTCATCACCCATGAGCTTCCGCTACGAGGCTACGTTAACGAGAGCCGTCTTGTCGGCGATACGCTCTACGTTGCTACCAGTGCTTACGAGCTAAAGGATGCGGCAAACTCGCAGAGCGGGTATATTCAGGTCACCTATCTTACCCGTATCGACTTGAGTGATCCCGCGAATCCTGCACAGACCGGGCAATACGCTCTCGATGGCTACGTGACCGCACTGACTGCGACGCCGGATGCCTTCATCATCGTAACTCAAATCGACCGCTATACCCAAGATGGCAATATTCGTAACTACTGGAATCCCTACAGCTTGGTTAGTGTCTTTCCTATTGGGGATCCCGCGGCAACTCTCGCCCCAAATGCCACCGTCACAACAACGGGTTATATCCAGGATAAATTTAAGCTGAACCTCAAGGGGACCATACTGACCACCATCTCCAATGAGACCTGGAAATGGAATGCGCGGCGCACGCTACTGGAGACTTTCCAGCTTACTAATTTCACCCCTGCAAGTGCAAAACGCTCATTGAGCAAGCTGGCAGACATACCAACTCCACCGACTGAGCCACCACCACCGCTGCCACCTACTCTAAAGCCCCCGGTAGTAGTCACACCGCCACCCCCGCCTCCGCCCCTGCCTGTACTGCCAGATCCGACTTCGGCCACACGACTGGCACAGTTGGAACTCGCACCTGGTGAGTCCCTCTTTGCGACGCGATTCGACGGGAACAAGGCCTATATTGTTACCTTCCTCCGCAAGGACCCGCTCTTCATCTTAGATCTGTCCAACCCCGCCAACCCAACCGTATCCGGCAAGCTCGACATTCCTGGCTACAGCACCCTGCTCCTGCCGCATAATAACAGGCTCATCGGTATTGGCGTACAGGATAGGAACGTGACTGTGGTGCTGTTTGACGTCAGCAACCCGCTCAGCCCATCCGAGCTGCAACGCATCAAGATTGGCTCTGAAACGGGCTATACCTGGAGTGAAGGAAACTACGATGACAAGGCTGTGAGTTTCCTGCCCGAGCAGAACTTGCTGATGCTTCCCTATACTTCCTATGATTGGCAAAAAGGTACGCAGGAAAGTGCCATTCAACTTGTTGACTTAAACGATACGAACCTGGACGGCAGCTTCGACAGCCTTACGAAGCGCGGAACCATCACTCACAGCCAGGCAGCACGCCGTGCGACAGCGCTGGATACGAACACACTCGTCTCTGTTTCCAGCCGCGAACTCATCACAGTAAACGCTGCAGACCGCAGTACCCCTGCCGTCCTCGCGACCACAACGCTGGCCTGGAGTAGCGACTACGTAATCCGGCAGGGAGACCACCTGGTGCAGATCGAGAACGGCAATTCGGGTTATTATTACTCCTACGCTAGTAGCTACAACGCCAAAGCTCTGGCCACGATTACAACTACGGACTCGATGGATGAGCCCCTCGGCGTGGTTGATCTCGGAGTTACCAACATAGTAGGCACGGCAGTGAAGGACGACCGCCTCTACATTGCTTCGGTGATTGCACAGGTGTATCCGGAAAACTATAATACCCTTCCAGAACCCCGCCCGGCACCGACTCCAGCGCAGTTCGTCACTAGCATTTATGATTTAAGCCAACTCCCGGCACTCCCCCTGCTCGGCTCGGCACAGCAGGCACTCCCGCAGGACGAAAGTGGATACAGTATTGGGACACTTGCGCCCCACTGGCTTTCCACCGGAGAACTGCTCTGGTACGGCAATGGATACAGTAATTATGGATGGGACTGGTGTGGTACTACTTCTGGAATTCGTGCTGCTGACGGCATAATAGGACGTGGCGGATTCTACTATGGTCGAAGCAGCAGTGGGTATCTTATCACAGTGTCTGTCAGCGATCCTGCGCATCCGGCTATTCTAGCCACGCTGAATATGGCCTCGTTGCTCAAGAACAGCTATACCTACGATCCAGCCCCTGAACCGAATACACCAATCATCGACGTGAATACAGTCGTCACTTCCGTGAGTGAATATTTTCAGGGCGGCTTCTTCATCTCGGGAGATACCGCATGGATCGCCAAGACAAACTCGACCTATGTCTATAAGTGGAACTGGGTGAATTACAACGATAGTAGTACCAGCATCACCCACTATCTCTACGCCGTACCGTTGAGCGCCCCGACGACGCTGATTGCCTCTGAACCGGTGGCTATTCCTGGACGATTACTTGGAGTTAATGCAACATCGGCGAGTGATGCTACACTCTTCTCCAGCCGCTTTGTGCAGACGAAAATTGAGTGGGTGAAGCCCTCGGAAACATCGACTTACACCTATCCAGTCATTGAAGGCTACAATGCACTCCAATCCAGCCTTTACGATGGCATGGCGAGTTACCTTACACAGGAAATGAATGTGAGCGACTTGGAGCCGGGCTACTGGCAAGACACGAAATGCCTGGGCACGGATAGTTACGTGATCGTGCAGAGTCTGCCCGAAATTTCGAGTACGAGTTATGTCACCAAGATTATTCACTTAACTTGGGATGGGCAGAACTTCTCTCGTGCTGGTTCACTGGAAATGCCCCAAGCCACCTCGATTATTGGATTGTTCGATGGCTATTTTGTGACCTCCGGTGGAGATTTCAAACTGCTACAGCCTGACACCGATGGAGACCTGCAGATAGTAGCCTCCGCTACAGTACCCTACGGATTGTATAGCGTTAACTGGGCGCAGTCCGCGCTGGACTTCCCGACATCCGCCTGGATTGCCAGCGGTAGCTATGGGTCCGAGTACATCGGGTTCACGCAGTCTGCGACCCCACTTGCCTCGAGCCAGAATAGAGGCGTCAAGAGTCGTCTGGCTGCACAAGTGACGGACAGGGCCACTACTTGGAAGCAGGTCGATACGTCTGCCTTGGGTCTGACTGGTGCTGCAACAGCCGCTGATAGCGTGGGTAAACTCTCACAACGGGACTGGCTCTACCGAGCCAGTGAAGCCATCCCACTCACAAGCAATGCCACAGACCTCGGCGATGGTGTGCACGCCTCCGCGTGGCTGGGTACCTACTATGACGAACTCTATCCCTGGGTGCGGCACGATACCCACGGCTGGCTTTACGCGGTCCCCTATGAAGGGACAACCGGCGTGGACTCCTTCTTCTTCTGGCAGACACCCCTGGGGTGGACTTGGGTCGGCAGCGACATCTATGGCTATGTCTATAACTTCGATCGTGCAGCGTGGCTCTACTATTGGCCGGACTCTGGAGCGAATGGCACTCCCCGCTACTTCTTCAATTGCAGCGATACCGTGAGGGACTGGGAAGTAATCAATCCCTAGCCCGAAATACGTAACGCAACATAATACGGCACTCACACCCTAGCGCAGCCCGGAGTATCATAACTCCGGGCTGCTTCGTTTACAGATGTATGTACCTTCACCCCTGCCTCGCGATGGGGGTGGGTTACCCTAAAAGGAAAATAACGGGTGACCTATCCAGATCTTTTCCCAGGATGCCGTTGGCATCCCCTGGACTTTTGCCAATTTTGGCCCGGATGCCATTGGTGCCCAGCGTCTCCTCCATTCCCACAAAACCGGGACAGGATGACAGAGCCGCATTAACCCACATCCACCGTTTCGAAAACTCCGCTCTCGCCCTTGGTAAATCTTTGCTACTAGGATGCGTTCATGAAAATCCCCGGATTACGCAGTGGACGTGAACAGGTTGGCGGGCTGGTCTTCTTTGGTCGCATGCTGGATAAGGCGCGCCTCCACGCAGCAGGTAAGCTCCCCGAAGGCTACTTTCGTGGCAATGGGCCGGATGGGACCTGTCTCGATGGGCGCGTATGTCGTTTTCTAAATGTAGATTACGATGCCGTTTACGACTTGGTACTGCTTGGTGGTTCGGACGAGGAGATACTCACGTGGTGCCACACCCATGGACGTAAACCGAACGAGGAGGAGCACCTTATCTTCAATGCCTTCATGCTTAAGCGTGGTTGGCGCGATACTTCGAGTCCCAGCCTCGCCACGTGGAAGATGGAAGCGGGCTTTAGCCACCGCGATGACATCCAAACCTGGATAGATTTGCAAGATGCCGATGAGAGCGAAGCGCCCAGGCAGACTGTCACTACCACCTACCTGGAGATCAAGAGCACGGATACACTTCACCCCAAGACCGCGCCGGATTCCTTTGTCATAAGCGAGGTGCAATTCAAACTCGGTGCTTACAGTCGGTTCTTTTATTTGCAGGTTGGGTCGCCTTGGCAGTGGACCGATAAGGTACGCTGGACAGAGAGCCAGTGGGATGCCTATGCCAGCCGCGAGGACTTGCGCACCTTTGTGGGCTACTACGAAGGCGCACCCTGTGGCTATGCAGAATTGGTAAAGGACGGCGCCGGCGATGTGCAGATTGCGTACTTTGGGCTCTTGCCCCAATTCATTGGAAGGGGGTTGGGGGGCGCTCTGCTCACGCAAGTTATAACCCATGCACGGAGCTGGGGCGAGCCCAGTCGAGTATGGGTGCATACGTGCACCCTCGACCATGTCGCAGCCATAGCCAACTATCAGGCGCGTGGGATGACTATATACAAGACTGAAACTTTCGAACGCTAAGCACACCGCATGCACGAGCAGCAATCCGCCGCAGCAGTTGGGGAGAAGTCCCGGCGCGCATTTCATTCCGGGCACATCCACGAGATAAAGGGATGGAAACGCTGGCTCCTCTTCTGGCCCATGGCAATCGGGCTGCGCCTCTACTATGCCACGCTGCGGTTCCGTTACTTACCTGAAGAGCTGTCTGCCATACGCAATTGCCCGGTTCCCGTTGTCATGCTCTGCTGGCATAACCGCTCACTTGTCATCCCTGGCTTTCTTCAGTACGCCCACCCTGGGCACAGATTGATTGGCCTCGTCAGCGCCAGTAAAATGGCAGCGTGGGAGGCAGCCTTCTTTGAATGGGTCGGCATCGGCTGCATTCGCGGATCCAGCACACGTCGCTCCATCGCCGCGACTCGCGAGCTACTCGATGCCCACCGCGACGGGCACGATCTCGGGCTGTCGCCGGATGGTCCCAGCGGCCCTCTTTACGCCATGAAGCGAGGTGTAGTGATGCTTGCCCGGATGACTGGGGCACCCCTGCTCCTCATCTCGTGTAACTCCAGCAGCGCGCACCGCCCCGGCACTTGGGATCGCCATTTTATCCCCCTGCCGTTCAGCCGGGTGAATGTCCGCTATACCCTTATCCCAAACTACGCGGCGTTGGGCGTGGGTCCGGATGACGACGACGCAGCGGCACGAATCCTACGAGAAAAACTGCTCGCGATTACCGAGGACCCCTTTACTCTTCCGCAGCCATGACAGTACGTGCCATCCTAGCCATTCGCCTCCTTGGACTTGCCTTGTTCATCCTCGGCACCTGGTTGCTTGTGGCCAACCTCTTCGAAACGATTCGCCAATTCGACCCCACCTACGCGTGGTATTATTTCCAGAACCAGCTCCTGCGACCCGTACTGGCGATGGGTCTGGGTTGCATACTCTTGTTGTTCAGCAAGCCTCTGGGAAAATTCATGGCGCGCGAGCTGGAGCAAAAGTAAATCCATGAGAGGCGCAGCGTTCATGGGAGGGGCGGGCATGGTCTGCATGTTAATCGCAGGCCCCGCTGTCTGCGCCAGTGACTCGACGACCTTGTTGACCTCATTGAAGCCATTGAGCAGTGAATCTGGACTTCGGGCCACTGAATCCAAACTTATTCCTTCGGCGGCATTTGTGGAACACCACCGCGACCAACTCGGTTCACTGCTTTCTTCACTGGATTTAACTCGCCCGGACCTTTCCTCAGTAAGTCGGGCCCTTGCCGATGGCGATCTACGCTCGGCCTGTGCTGCACTTCTTCTCTACTACCAGACACGTCCCTCTGTCCCCATTCAAGCGAAGTACGGTGGGGATATAATCGTCGATGCCGAAGCTGCACTGCTCAATACCTTCTCTTTTCAGGGTGTCAAAGGCACTCAGCCAACCGCGAGCACCGGGGGGCTGGATTGGGAGGCTCGAGGCCCTCGCGATGATCCGGAGTGGGCCTGGATGCTGAACCGGCACGGTTACTTCAGTGCTCTTGCCCTTGCTTGGAAACAGACCGGAGACGACCGCTTCGCAGCCAAAGTTTCCACCCTGATCATCGACTGGACGAGTGCCAATCCCTACCCGAAACGGCTGAATTTTTCCCCCTCGTGGCGTGCTCTGGAAACCGCGCGTCGCGTACTGGATACCTGGCCACTCACCTGGCAAACGCTTCAGGATGCACCCGGCTTCACCCCCGAGGCTCGACTTCTCATGCTGTGCAGCCTTCTGGACCATGCCGACCTCTTGCAGCATTACTCCTCGTTCTGGGGCGGGAACCACTTGTTAACCGAGAAGACCGCGATAGCCCAGCTCGCCATCGCGTGGCCGGAGTTTCGCGACTCCCGGGCCTGGCTGGATTATGCCATCGATAAAGTGGAAGAAGAGATACTTGAGCAGACCTATGAAGATGGTGCCTACAAAGAACTTACCGACCACTACCAGCGCGTGGTTCTGGTGAACTTGGACAGCTTTCTCAACCTCTGTCGCTCCTCGGGTCGTGATGACTTGGGCAAACTGGAAGCACGTATGCGGCGCATGTGGGCTTACTACACCGGTATAATGCAGCCCAATGGGCATGGCCCGCTTACCAATGCCGCAGATCGCGAAAATATCGCAGAACTGGCCACCGCATTGCAGGCTCCAGAAGAGTACCTCCAAGTCAATCGAGCCGCGAACCCTGCGCTGGAGCAGCCGCAGACCACTTTTTTTCCCTACGCTGGGCAAGCCGTCCTTCGATCCTCGTGGTACAGTAGTGCCGTCTGGGCCTTTCTCGATGCCGGTCCCTACGGCACTGCTCATCAACACGAGGACAGGCTGCATCTGGACCTAAGCTTTGGTCAACAGGAAATCCTCGTCGATGCCGGACGCTACACATACCAGCCCGGACCGTGGCTTGATTACTTCAAAGGACCACACAGCCACAATCTGCTACTACTCGATGGAAATTGTGCGATCAGAGGTCCATACTCAACGAAGACTCCCGCCACAATAACCACCCGTACCGGCACTGGATGGACCTATGCCCTGGCAGAGGCAGCATTCCCCGCTAACCCTGCACGCGGACTTGGGCAAAGCACCTGGAGACGTGGACTACTCCTCTTGCCCAATGAATCCGGCCTCATCGTATTTGACGAAGTCATCGGCTACGGTAACCGCGAACTCGAAGCGCGCTGGCACTTCGCCCCGAGCCTCAGTATTAAGCGCACCGCAAACGGATTATCCGCCTCAGCCAATGGGCAAGCAGGCATGGAGTTGCTCATTTTAAGCGATGCCGGATGGTCTCCCGCCACACTACTCAAAGGCCAGGAGACTCCCGAAGTCGCAGGCTGGTACGCCCCGAATTACAATATAAAACACCCAGCCACCGAAGCCCATTTTACCGCAGCCCCCGCAGGTCCATCTATCACAGCTTGGTGGTTCCATAATCCGGCCAAGAGGTCCAACATAAATGAGTACCTCTCATCCTATATCCGACAGGGCGAAAGCCTTACCCTCGTGCTGGCCACGACAAGAAACACATGCACCGTGGTTCTGCCGTCGCTTGAGAAGGGGCCGAGTGAAGTGAGTGTTGAGATACGCGGCGGGAAATAGAGTTACAGTCTTTAGAAACGAAAACGCTTCCTACAACTGTTCCTACTTCTGCTTGAATTGGTTGATTTCGATCTCAGTGTCCTTGGCTATCTTATTCAACAATCCCGGCCCGATCAATTCACCGCGGTGAACGGGAATTACTGTAGCTCGCCCATCGGGATGTTTGAGAAAATGATGACTGCCACGGATTCGTGAAACAGAAAAGCCATAAGCCTCGACTATCTTGATTAACTCTCGTCCATTAAGCTTGGGTGCTTGTTACTCATGCCTCTACCGCAACTTTTTGGATGCCCATAAATTCATTCGTCTCCTGCTCGGTTCCATATTCTTCAAGACAAAGCTCAATGGCCTCTTTTATACGGACCATTAAAGTGTCGAGACTCTTTGCCTGGGTATGGCAGCCGGGTAACTCCGGCACACTTGCAATTAGATAACCTTCAGAATCCTTTTCGATGACTACGTTGAATTCTTTTTTCATTGCGCTTAGTTTTACCGAAGATCGATTGAATCACAATACTGCACTTTCCCCGCTACTTCAACGTCTCGCCGATAAACTGTCCGTCCTTCATCGTGAGTACGCGGTTGCAGCGGTGGGCGAGGTCGAGGTTGTGAGTAACAATGACAACCGCCTGCCCCATCTCGGTGGCCACTTTCTGGAGTAACTCGAAAACTATCGCGCTGTTGGCGGCATCTAGATTCCCGGTGGGCTCATCTGCCAGGAGTACTGCGGGACTGTTCGCAAGCGAGCGTGCTATCGCAACGCGCTGCTGCTCACCGCCGGAGAGCTGGTTCGCCATGCGGTCGGCTTTGTTGCCGATGCCTACCTGCTCAAGCAGGTGCCGGGCGCGGTCACGCATGGTAGACGGGCTCATCAAGCCGAGTTTACGCATGGGCAGCATGATGTTCTCCAATGCGCTGAACTCGGCCAGGAGAAAGTGGAACTGAAAAACGAAGCCGATGGCGGCGTTGCGGGCATGCGTGCGCTCGTCATCATCGCCGTTGGCAAGTGGACGGTCGGCGAGGTATATTTCGCCGCTGTCCGGTCGGTCGAGTAACCCGAGTAGATAAAGAAGGGTGCTTTTACCGCAACCGCTTGGGCCAACGATGGAGCAGGTTTGCCCTGAGTGAATCTCAAGCTGGATGCCGCGCAGCACATGCACGCGACCTTCGCCTTCACCGAGGTAGCGGTGGAGCTTATCCACACGAATTACGGGAGGCTTTGTGTTCATAGTACTCATCCGCTGGTTCCTCGAATGATTTCGCCCGGCTCTATCTGTGCTGCCCTGCGTGCCGGTATATACGCTGCCACCAGCACTACGACGGTGGCAATCGCGGTGGCGATTACGTAGTGCCAGATCGACCAACTCACAACAAAGTGATCCGTGGACAGGATGCCTCGGATACGTATGGGTAGATTCGCAACGCCGAGCGTCAGGAGAAAGGCCATACCCCAGGCCAGCACTGTGCCGACTACAAGCACGATGAGTCCCTGGTTAAGAAAGATGAACTCCACATCTCTTCGCGTGTAGCCCATGGAACGCAGAATCGCGATCTCGCGTCGGCGTTCCATCACAATGATGGCGAGGGTGTTAAACATGCCCAGTCCAGCTATGAGGATGATGACCCCCATCGTAATCGCTGCCGAGAAGCGCAGTGCGCGAAAGACTTCGAGCCAGGTTTTCTCGCTCTTCTGCCAACTGTTTACATTGTGATGCAGCGCCTCTTCCATTTGTGCAGATACTTGGTCCGCCTGATTGTTATCGTAGAGAGAGACTTGCAGAAAACTGGCAGTTTGGGGTTCGTTCAGAAGCATGCGTGCATCTCGCAAGTGGATGTACACGCGCCGTTTGTCAAACTCCTCGACTCCGGTCTCAAAGATCGCTGCCACGCGGTAGCGGCGTGTCTGGCTGGAACTCTGCAACAGAAGCGAGTCTCCTATATCCGCCTGCATGCGCTGCGCCATCATGATACCAATGATGATACCGCCGGGATCGTTGGCGTAGTTCTCCAGATTCCCATAGCGAATCTGGCTGGCGAGTGTGGATACACTGAGGTGATCCGAGAGACGGATGCCAAGCACTTCCGAAGTTTCGGTGCGGAATCCACCGCTTACATTTATCCTACCGCGCAGCACTTCACTTACGCCGGCTACACTGGAGAATCGCTTCACGGCGCGTGTAACTTCCGCCGGATATTGCACACCAGGAATATATGTGCGCCCAGAACGCAGGGGTATCTGGAAACCGGACCCGCCGTCATTACTGGCAGAGAGACTGGCCACCGTATTTTGGAACTCGTCCTGCACACGGATGGCTCCATTCGTGCCCCATATTGTGCGAATGAACAAGCCCTCGAAGCCGCTTGTCTGCGCCTGCGTAACGATAAAGAATGCCACGCCAAATACAATACCCGCCAGAGACATTAACATGGCTCTGCGCTTCGCAATGAGGAAACGCCAGGCAATATGCAGGGTAAGCCGCCACGGCGTCGGCAACGCGCCATGCACCAATGCTTGCAGTGGCTCGGGTGCAGGATTGTTTGTTAATGAGGTAGGAGCAGCCATCGCGCGGTTGATAAGCGGACTACTCTTCGTTGGTGGTTTGGACTGCATCTCCCGCACGCAGGGCGAGTTGATTCTCCAGTGCAACCAGTTCTCCTGCTTTCAGCCCCTCGCGAATCTCCGCCTTGTTTAAGCTTAAGTAGCCGGGAGTGACTTTGCGTATATCCACCCTTCCGCCCGCTATCACATAGACATTGTCACCAATCAATGCGCGCCGTGGGATGATTACTGTATTGTCGCGTTGTGCTTTGACCAGGACGGCCTCGCCCGTCAGGCCCGGCGCAAAATTGCTTGCACCATCATCAATGGCGAGGAAGACCTTGCGAATCTTGGTATCCGCATTTGCGGTCGCAGATAGATAGTTAACCGTGGCCATAACAGACTGACCAGGCAGACTCGCCAGGTGAAGGGTCGCCTTCTGGTTGAGTTGTACGCCGTAGTAGTCTTCCTCACTGAGTGTTAACTCGACCGTACGCTCCGCCGTGACGATTCGGGCGAGTGCGTTCCCGCTCCAGAGCCAGTCTCCCGGGAAGGCTAGCTGCTCCACCAACTGGCCATCATAGGGTGAGCGAAGTTTCATACGCTCGAGCTGGAACTCCAGTTGCTTTACCTGTTGTTCGAGAAGATTAACGGCCTCCCAACGGTTGATCTTTTCCAGTTCGCGGGAGGATTTGGCCCGTTCGAGATCGCGCTCGGTCTTCTCTACTTCAACTGCAGAAACACTGCCGGAATTTAGCGATATCTTTTGGCCGTCGAGAAACTGTGCGATGTTTGTTATCTCAGTGTCTTGTATGAAAGGCAGCTTGGACCGTGCAAGTGCAGCGGCTAATTGGATGCGACGCTGGGAAAGCTGCATCTCGAAGTCCGTGCTCTCCAATGTGGCGATGAGGTCACCTTTTTTGACGAACTGGCCCAGAGTTATGGGCATCTCCCGGATTCTTCCTGGAACTTCTGTTTTGAGCTGAAGATCAATGGCTGCAAGTAGCTTCACTGTACCGGTGACAGCGTCCACCGCAGTCCCTTGTACTGCTGCCGCTACGGGGACTACTGCCCGCGTCCCACGGTAAACGAACCATCCGATGACCAGCACAACAACAACGACAACGCCTAATTTCCAAAGCCATTTCATAATTTAACAGGTAGGACTGGGGTTAACTCTCGATGTTTCCAATCTACACTTATTTCCGGATAATTTGCGGCTCCCCATAAAGCTCACTGCGAAGCTTCGACAGCCCGACGATATAGTTTACGCGTGCTTCAAGAAGAGACACCTGCGCCTCTTCTGCTTGAATCTGCATACGAAGCAGTTCCTGTGAGGAGATTTCATTACGTGTCATCTGTTTCTCGGCGAGGGCAACACGCTGTTGCTGAAGTTGCTGCGAGCGCTCGCGAGTCTGCATTGCCCGCATGCTTTGCTCCACTTCACCGAGGAGGTAGGAGCGTTCGCGGTTAACTGCGGACTTGCCACGGTTGATCTGTATTTCGTTATAGCGCTGGCGGGCGAGGGAGCTGATCTTGTGCCCCTTTGTTTCGCCGCCATCGAATATATTCCAAGTCATCTGCACGCCGCCAAAGAAATAATAGCGAAACGCCTGTTTGCTGGAGCCATAGGAATCTATCTGGTCCTGGTAGGCTCCTGTTATGAAATCGAAAGCTGGCTTGTTGCGAGAGGAGATTACGCGGAAGTTTTCTTTTTCGAGACTCAGTGATAACTCCGCCTGCTCTACGAGTAGGCTCTCAGTGCCAGGCGCCAGAATCTTGCTCCGCAGTTCGGCGAGTTCAGCGTTGGTGAGGGCTGCGGCAGCCGGTATCTCTGCATCTGCACCGAGCTGCTCGTCCACCGGCTGTCCTGTAATATCTTCCAGTGCAGCGCGCGCTCTCAGCAATGCAGCTTGTGCCGTTGTCAGGCGCTCTTCATAGGTCTGCCGCAGGATGCGCACCTCGATCATGCGTTGTTCCGTTGAGCGGCCAGCCTGGGCTAGGTCTTCCTGCGCTGCGAGTTGTTTGTCTGCCAGTTCCAGTCCCTTCATTGCAGTGGCCTGGCTCTTGCGAGACAAAAGATACTGTAAATAATACTGGCGGATTTGCCACAATGCTTCTTTCCCTGCGCGGTCGCGCTCTACCTCGGCTTGCTCACGGCGGATTTTTCCCATATTGCGGTAGGCGTCCAAGCGCCCCCAGTAATAGAGGGGTTGGCGACCGGTGAGATTACCATCCGGCGCTAGGCGTGTCTTGTTCTCTGGAAGGTCGTCTCGGTTTTCGTAGGTGCCAATAGCGCGAAGGGTGAAGGTTATATTGGGGCGTCTCATTGCGGCGGCCACCTTCTCCTGCCCAATGGCCTCTTCCACTCCATACTCACGAGCCACTACGGAAGGCGCGTAGTCTCTCGCACCCTTGAGCAGCGCATCCAGTTCCGGAAGTGACTGTTCCGGATAAGGGGGAAGTGCCAGCGCAGTGGCTGCCAAGCCTATCCAGACAAGAGAAACGGAAGACAATGTGCGAAATATCATGCGAGGTCTGCGAGTTTGGGATTTTAAACGAACACTCAAAGAGTGCAGTCAATTGTTTTTTCAGCTTAGGGAAAGGGAAAAATGGTGGCGGATGGAGATAATCCGTGTGATCCATAATATGGATTTTTAGCCGCAAGAAGGCGCAAAAAATTAAAAAAATGCTGGGTTAATGTACACTCAAGGCATACGTACGCTGCACGATACAAGCTGGAGTCTTTCATTTTTGTATCTTTTTGTACCTTTTTGCGGCTAATCCACTTAATATGTCCAGAAAGTGAGATGCGTCCCCGAGATAAAGAGTGACTAGTGTATTCTGCGTAGCACCCGCAGACATCTTTCGTTTGCGAAAATGAAAATACCCCTATGCCTTGGAATCGAATACGCTGATAAGGTTACCGGAGTCTTCTATGGCATATCCCTGACACGCTAATTAGTCGTGGGTGTGGGTTGGGGACTGCCGCCGACCCGATAAAGAGTCGTGGGTGTGGATTGGAGACTTTCGCCGACCCGATAAAGAGTCGTGGGTGTGGGTTGGGGACTGTCGCCGACCCGAAAAAGAGTCACAGGTATGGGTTGGGGACTGTCGCCGACCCGAAAATGAGTCGTGGGTGTGGGTTGGGGACTGTCGCCGACCCGAAAATGAGTCCGTGTATGGGTTGCGGGCCGTCCGTGAGTCGAAAATGAGTCATGGGGGTGTGTTGCGGCCCCGCCGTGACCCGTAAAAGAGTCATGGGTGTGTGTTGCGGTCCGTCCGTGACCCGTAAATGAGTCATGGGTGTGTGTTGCGGGCCTGCCGTGACCCGTAAACGAGTCTGACCCTGTAGTTCTACTTTCCCTCCAGCTTTCCCTCCAGCAGCTTTTGCATGAACCGCACCGTCCACTCGGCCTGAGTCTGTGGACAGAAGCGTTCACGTGCGAAAGCAGTGGCTGGTGCTGCCATGCGGGCTCGCAGTGCGCGGTCTTCGCAGAGTTGTACAAGGGAATGGCGGTAAGCGGCTTCGTCACCGGGCTGGAAAATGTAACCGGTTTCTCCGGGTTTACAACATTCGCGCACTCCCCGGTAGTCCCAAGCCACAATAGGGAGCGCCATGGCCTGAGCCTCGATCAAGAAGTTTGGCAGGGAGTCTTCCAGTGAGGCACTCACCGCCACATCGGCGGCGCAATACTGGGCGTAGGGATTCTTCTGATAACCCCAGAACTTCACGCGGTCTGCCAGACCATACTCGCGGGCGAGTTTCTGGCAGCGCTGCCACTCCTTACCCTCGCCAACGAGCCAGAGTCTCCATTTCGCAGCGGGCGCTTCCTTTGCAAAATCGCGAAAGATGCGAAGCAGATCCGCGTGGCGTTTCCCTGGTCGGAATGTGGCAATATTTAGGAAGACGCAGGTGTCAGCGGCTTCATGTACATCCTCTCGCAAGCGCTTGCGCAGGGTGGTGTGGTCATCATGCGCATCGAGGAGCAGACTGTTTCTCACTACGTGTATGCGTGCGCCGGGGAATCCCTGCTTCAGCAGTCTTCGCTTCCACCAACTACTGTTGACCAGCACGGCTTTTACTTTGTGAAGCGACCACCAGTGTAGCGGGAAGAGCATCTTCCCGGTGCGCAGGGTACTGACAACCACGGTGTTTGGAAACCACTGCTGGATAAAACCCGCGTAGCAATTAGCCGTCCTCCCCATGCAGACGATGATTTCTGGTGCTACCGTTGCCACCGTTGCTCTTAACCCAGGGGCATACAAAGCGATGCGCGTATCCCGCTTTTGCAGCGTGTGCATGGGAACTTCCAATGACAGCGCCTGCTCCCAGTGCGCGCCACCGGGACGAAAGGTCAGGAGATGGGGTTCGTGCCCGCGCTCCTTCAAGTAGCGAGCGAGAAATAGGGTCTGCCGTTCGGTGCCACCGACGCGCAGATAGTCCTGTATGAGGAGCACTTTCATGCGCGGCGTGCCGTTCGGTGTTTTGGCATGGAGAAATAAACGCGCAGGCACCACAGGAGCAACCGCTCCGGTGCCCCGCGAGCCAGCAAAGGGGCGATGATGGACTGGAAAACATCGCCAGTGGCAACCGTACCGCTGTGTCCTTTAAGCAATACCTTGCGCAAGTGTGCGGCCGCTTTCTCGGGAAGCAGTGAGTGCTCCAGATTACTTTCCAGCCGGCCCCACGCTTTCTCCAAATGCGGATACTTGGCAAACAGGTCGGGGTTCCGCTGGGTTGCCTGGTTAAATGCAGTGCGAAAATCTCCCGGTTGAAAATCCACCACGGCAACACCGCTTCCCACAGTCTCTTGAATCACACTCCGGGTGAAGTTGCTCAAGCCAGCCTTGCATGTATTATACAAGCTCTCGTAGGGCAGGGGAAAGCGCGCTGCGAGCGAGGCCACATTGACAATCGCTCCCCGCTGCCGTGCAAGCATCCCGGGTAACGCGGCATGTGTCAGACGAATGGGTGTCTCCAACATAAGGCAAAGCTGCTTGCCAATCGCTTCCGCTGGGAAAATCTCAAGTGGCGCGAAGACACCGCAGCCAGCGTTGTTTATCAGAATATCATAAGATTCTGGAACCACTTTACCCGCAGCCAAAGCGACTTCCACCGCCGCACCATCTGCTAGATCCAGCTCACAATGGGTGCATGTTGTGGGTAACTCGGGTGAAGCTCTCCTTGATAGAATGGTAACAGCGACTCCCTCGGCCACGAGCATCCGGGTAAACGCGAGTCCAAGCCCGGAAGTACCTCCGGTCACCAGGGCAGTTTTATAACGGGCACTTAAGCGAGTCATACTTTGAACCGCATTAGAGCAAGGAGCGCAATAGGTTGCACGACATTTAAACAGATTGCGTTGGACCTATGCATTGTTTTTCCCTTTAATTCGCAATTCCCCTGCGATCCATTCACTAAGCTACAGCCGTGCAGTCAACCGTCCCCCCAATAGCAACGGGGCCTATTATAGCTCTCACTCATGAATTCTGGCCCAAACGGGCTGGAATTGCCGTGTATGTAGAAGAGACCGCTCGCGCCGCGGCCGAGCTGGGGCTCGCCATCGAAGTCTGGGCGCCAGCGCATCCTCGGCTACTGGAGCGCAACTACCCGTTTACGGTTCGCCCAATGCCCGTCCACGGTACCCAGAGTTGGGCAGATCGGCTCCGCCTGGCGCTTCACCTTCGCCGCAATGCGTCCACGATTCGCAACGCCACGCTTTGGCTTCCAGAGCCGGGTCCGCTTCGCACTTATCTTTATTCTTCCCTGCTAAATCTTCCACAACCCAGGCAGTACTGCATTACCCTGCACGGCTCCGAATTTGTACGCTTTAACCGCAAGATTACCTATAGCTATTTACTGGATAACCTGCTCTCCCACGCCCGGCGCGTCGGGGTGGTTTCCCGCTATGTGAGGGATTGTGTACTGGATGAGTATCCCGATATAGCGCCGCAACTGCGCCTCACTCACGGTGCGCTTCGCTACGATTTCGAGGTTGTTGGCACCCCAACCACACCACACGAGAAACCATTCATCACCATCCTTGCTGTAGGGCGCGTACACCCGCGCAAGGGCTACCATCTCCTGCTTGATGCCATCGCCCGTCTGCCAGAAGCGAGCCGCAACCGCTGTGTAGTGCGCCTCATCGGCCCCAAAGCTCGCGAGGGGTATTGCGAAGCGCTCATAGCGCAGGCCAAATACAATGCCATCAATTTCCACTATCTCGGGGAAATTCCCGAAGCGTCTCTTGGTCGCGAATATACCCAAGCAGACCTCTTCGCTCTGCCCAGTACCGAATACCTGGGCAGCGTGGAAGGCTTTGGTCTTGTAGCTCTCGAAGCAGCAGCCCATGGCCTGCCGATCCTCGGCTTCAATAGCGGGGGCATCGGCGATGCAGTCGCTCATGGGCATAATGGGCTTCTCGCCCCAGCCGGAGATATCGTTCAGCTATCCCATTACATCGATCTGCTCGTGCACGACACCGCCCTTCGCCATCGCTTCGCCACGAACAGTCTCTCCTGGGTAAACCAATTCTCTTGGAAAACCGTGGCCGAAGCGCTGTTTAGGTAAGCCGATAAAGGGCTCCCTTACACAGCCACTGTTCAGGTTCTCGCCAACATTCCATTGTTCCTCTTATTAGGTTAATGCGATTTACCCACGAAAAAGGGCGGACCAGCAACGGTCCGCCCTTTCTTTGTAAAACTACTTCAAGCCAAGCTTCTTTGCAGTGACAGTGAAGAAACAAGCTTACGCGCTCTACTCCTCGTGACCGTGCTTGACGGCGACCTTGTCGCCCATGGGCTGGCCAATTTCCTGGAGCAGTTGCTGAAACCACGGAGTGGATGTGTCGAAGGGCTTGCCGCCCTTGATACGCTCGAACTCGATGGCGCGCAGTACACCGCCACGCTGTTCGTCGTGGCCAATTACACCGCTTTCGCCGCGTATGGCACACTCCACAGCCAGGTCCACACAACTCTTGATAAGGCGGATGTCTTCGCTATTCGCAGCAGCGGCGCGGGAGTAGTACCCGCTCTTTTGCACGAGCGTCTTCTCGGCGCCAATCTTCTTGGCAAATTCCTTGGCGAACCAGTTGCCGACATTCACGGCGTCGAGCTTAACGTGGCCAAAGGCATCCCGCGGGACTTCCTGCCCCTTGGCCTGCATTTCCGCAACGATGCTTTCCACGCCAGCGCCTTCGGAGATGAAGACGTTTACGTTGTCGTTCTCGTCCAGTAGTTTGCGCAGACGGACTGCTTCAGCCTCAATATCGAGCTTCATCTCGGGGATGTAAATGGCGTGGACATCGAGGTTTGCTCGGGAGACACCCAGCTCCGGTACGTACTCATCGTGGTCGGTCAGCTCGTGGTATTCACGTGCAGTGGCGGCAGTGAGCCAGCCACAGGCGCGCCCCATCACTTCATGGACGATCAGCATGCGCGGGTTCGCATTGTACTCGGCGACGACGTTCTCGAAGAAGAATGCACCCTGCTCCGCAGCAGTCCACGCGCCCAGGCTTTGCTTGATGGGGTACACATCGTTGTCGATGGTCTTGGGCAGGCCAATCACGGTCAGCCCGTAGTTGTTTACTTTAAGGAACTTTGCGAGGTCCGCTGCTGCAGTGTTCGTGTCATCGCCGCCAATGGTATGGAGTACATCGACTCCATCTTTAATCAACTGATCGGCAGCGACTTTCTGTGGGTTCTCGCCTTCCTTCACGAGGCCGCGCTTTACGCAGTCGGCCACGTTCGTCAGCTTCACACGGCTGTTGCCGATGGGGCTGCCACCGAATCGATGGAGCAAGCCCGCATGGGTGCGTACACGCGGAGTCACCTTGTAGCTATCACCAAGGAGCAGTCCCTTGTAACCGCTACGGTAGCAGATGATTTCGATGTCGGGCGATATCTCGCTATAGCGCTCGATCAGCCCGCCAACGGCGGAAGATAGACAGGGGGCCAGACCGCCCGCAGTGAGGATGGCAACTTTCTTTGGTTTCATGAATGTTTGAGTTGTAGATTTCTCCCTCTAGCCTTGAATCAAGCTCTCTCCAGTCATCGCTTCAGGCTTCTTCAATCCCATGAGCTGCAGAATGGTCGGTGCGATGTCTGCGAGACGTCCCCCGCTCTTCATTTTAAGGTTTTCACAGCCCTTGCCGTAAATGACGAGTTCCACCGGGTTAAGCGTGTGCTGAGTATGGGCGCAGTGCGCCTCGGGGTCATACATCTGGTCGGCGTTGCCGTGGTCGGCTGTCACTAGAGCCATGCCGTCCACCTTGTCGAGGGCTTTCAGGATTTTACCAAGGCAGAGATCAACGGTCTCGCAAGCCTTGATAGTGGCTGGGAGCGAGCCGGTGTGGCCCACCATGTCACCATTGGCAAAGTTCACCACCAGGAGCCCGTACTTGCCGCTCTCAATTGCCTTGACCGCAGCGTCACAAACCCCGGGGGCAGACATCTCTGGCTGCTGGTCGTAGGTGGAGAGCGGGGAGCCGTCTGGCAGGGTCTTGGGGGAGGGGACTATGCCACGGTCTTCACCGGGAAAGGGTTCTTCGCGGTAGTCGTTAAAGAAGAACGTCACGTGTGGGAACTTCTCCGTCTCCGCGGTGCGGAACTGCCCGATGCCCTGGTTCGCCACGTACATACCGAGAATATCAGCCATCTTCGGCGGCTTTCCGAAGAGTATGTTCGGGCACAGACCTTCCTGATAGTTCGTCATGATCGCGTAGTAGAGGTCCAGCTTGGTACCGCGATCAAACCCCTTGAAATCATCCATGATAAAGGCACTCGTCAACTCGCGCGGACGGTCCCCACGGAAGTTAAAGAAGATCACGCTGTCGCCGTTCTTGACCGGGCCGATGGGCGCACCGGAGTCGTTCACGATTACCGTGGGCACTATAAACTCATCACCATTGCGGTTCGCATCGAGCGGGTTGCTGTAGTAGAACTCGACTGCTTCGGTGCCGCTCTTCGCCGTGCGCTCTATCTTTCGTTGCGTGAGGGCGTCGTACGCGCGTTGCACGCGTTCCCAGCGGTTATCACGGTCCATCGCCCAGAAACGTCCACTGACGGAAGCCACGCGCCCCACGCCGATGCGTGCGCACTCAGCCTCCAGCTCCTTAATAAAGCCCAGTCCGCTCCTTGGCGGCGTATCGCGGCCATCGGTGAAGGCTTGGATGAATACCTTGTCCAGCCCGGCATCGCGAACCACTTGTAGCATGCTGTAAAGGTGGCGTAGCATCGAGTGTACCCCGGCATCCGATACAAGACCAAAGAAATGCAGGGAGCCCTGGTTCTTCTTCGCGTTGGCGATCGCCGCCTGCAGGACTGGGTTTGAGGCGATGGCACCCGTCGTCATCGCCTTGTCGATGCGCACAATCTCCTGGTCAACAATACGGCCGGCACCGATATTCTGGTGACCGACTTCACTGTTCCCCATGATGCCCTCGGGCAAGCCAACATCCAGCCCATGGGCAGCCAGCTCTGTACGCGGCCACTTTGCGGTTAGCTCCCGCGCCACAGGTGCGTTCGCGAGTTTAACAGCATTGAAAGAATCATGAGCGGGAATGTGGTTTGCACCCCATCCATCGCGAATCACCAGAACAACAGGTTTACGTGTCATAAGATTTTAGACAAAAGTCGTACCGATTGGTACCGACATTTCCCCTATAAAGTCAATCAGAAGATGGAAGTGCCGCACCCCCTGTGGAGTATCTCGACTTTATAAGGCGCATCGGGGGCCACAATATTCCCAGCGGGTGCCATAACAAACCCGTTGCCTGTCACATTAAACCCGACCGGGACCAAAATATTTCCAACAGGTACCAAAACAAACCCGTCGGGTACCAAAACGTTTACAGCGGGTGACTGTACAAACGGTTTGCCCGCCTATATAGAAATACCTCGGGTGAACTACAAACGGTTTGGCGGTCAAAACAGACCAATTTGCGCCCAAAACAAACCCGTTGACCGTCAAATATGAGCATCGGGCGGCCTAAACAAGACCATCAACCATGAGGATATATGCAACTTGCGACGATATCAGAGCACGTCGTGACGAAAACACTCCACCGCGCGGCAATAGTGTGCCATCGGGTGCCTAAACATGACCATCGACCGTGAGGATATATGCAACTCGCGACGATATCAGAGCGAGTCGCGACGAAAACACTCCACCGCGTGGCAATATTGTGCCATCGGGTGCCTAAACATGAACATCGACCGAGAGGATAAATGCAACTTGCGACGATATCAGAGCACGTCGTGACGAAAACACTCCACGGCGTGGCAATATTGTGCCATCGGGTGCCTATTATTAACATTGGTCATTCTAATTTTGCAAGCGAACCACGAAAACTCCATCGATGGCCTGGAGCTCCGAGAGTGCAGGCGGCTCGCCCGCTTCTTCTTCAATTCATGCGGCCATGCTGGCCGTTCCCCGTTGGAGTTCCTGCTTTAGCCCGAATAGCCTCCAAGGCTGCGGACGAGTCACCCAGTATTATAAGAAAGCCATTATGATGCCGTAGGCCATGAACCTTTACTCAATATTCAACATGCGTGCCTTTAAGGCGGATTATAGACTCTCCATAATTGCATTTGTAATGGTGTATTCTGTATGACCAGTAACCAGCACGTAGAATTCGAGATTCTTCACCACCTGGCCTTTAGGGATTGTAAACTCAAATGATAGCTCGACCTCTTGGGGTACATTAGCCTCAGCGTTTACGGATTGTTTCGCCTCACCATAAACCTGATTGGTAGCCACAATATAGCCTGCCGCGCGAATCCGGATTTCACCCCGTTCCTTAGGTAGTAATTTTAGTGAGTAACGCACTTTGTATCTTCCTTCTTGGACGGTCCAGTAGGGTCCGAAGCTGATCAATTGTTCTTTGCTGCCAGATTCGGTACACCCCCAGATGGTAGCGTCTTTCAACCTTGTTGCCGGTGGATTGGGCGATATCTTTGAAAAAAGATCGTTCGTTGCGGCCACTGGAGTTTCGGTAAGTGGCTGAACAATGGTTTTCGCATGGAGTTGAGTAGCAACGTCCCAAGCATAGGTTACAGTCATGTCCAATGATGTACTAAGTAGATATGATGAAGATGCCTGCATTTCTACGATAATCCCAATCTGGTCAGTTGGTGGTGACCACTGTAAGGTTGCTCCCGAGATCGGGTCCTTAAGAAACTGCTCATCCAGAGTATCCCCTGTTATGCTCTTAAAGGTGAATCGTACAGACACCCTTGGGTCGCTACATTTATCTATGCCAATTTGCAGCTTGGCGCTGGAAGTTACAGGGCCCAGATAGGCGATCGAAGCGACTCCTTCCATGGATGCGTTGATTTCTAAATTCCAGTACAATCGCCCATCCTGACTGGGCCAGGAACAGGTTCTTCCATCACTACGGAGAGGACACCACCGATTTTGATTTGGGTATCGTGAATAGATTTTAGATACGATACGATCCGAAATGGTCAATAGTTCACCCTCGGTATAATCCATAATACGTTGATACACACGGACGGTGACCCCATATCGAAGTGTAAAGGTTGTGGGATGCAATTTATACCGGCCCTTCTCCAACCCTTGTATTACGGAATCGTAGTATATTTTTAAAATGTATGTTTCTTCTGTACCTTGATAGGGTTCAGCAAGTAATACATAGTCAGCGTTTGCCAACGGGGCTAATGCCAAGTTATCTCGCGAATCTACCCAGGGTTGATACATATACCAAAGAAATGTAGATTTACGCCCATACTGTTGCACTTCAGCATCAGAAAAAGCGGCACTGTTAAAATCAAAGGAGGCCCCTGCCAGAAGTATTGATTTAGGCACGGGTTGCTGCTCCCGTAGATATTGAACTAATCGCATGACTTCGTCGTAATCCGAACGCTTCTCTGCAATAATACTTTTGGAGAAAAAAGGCACTTTAGTATTAATCGTCGATACGGGGAAAATGTCAGGATAGGCTTGGGTGAAATTTATAATTAAAAAAGTCCAAAATAGAATTAGGGTTAGTGTCTTTCTCTTTGTTAATCGGGTGATATAAACATATAAAGCGATCAAACCTGTAATTATTAATAAATGGAGATGCAAACCGTGTTGTGAAGAGATAGACTTCTCTCTCAGGAACCAATTGAGAAATACTATACCAAAAAATACAATGGAAAATCTTCCCCTAAGTGACATTGTTAATTGTCTTACGCTGCACACAAGACCGACAGTACTTAAAAACAATACACATCCACCAATGCTTCTAATGTAGAAACTTGCTACAGATAGATGAGTATGGTCGAATGATGCATATATATTATTGAAAAACATCCAATAGGCTCGTGGTAGAAAATTTGGTGATAGCGCAATGATTATAATAACAGAGAGCATTGTTATCAAGGAATGTTTCCATGGCAATAGCTTTGTCCAGCTAATCTTACCGCATTTGAAATCCTTAAAATTATCAATTGCTGCTAGCAAAATAAAAATAAAATGAAAGGCTAGAAAATCGACAAAATATTGACGACGGAGTAACATCGAAAGTGCCGTGGAAAGCGGAATGAGTAAATACGTCATCCGCTTATTTAAGTTGATGTCATTATAGTAAACCATGGTTGCTAATAAAAGTAGTGCTAGCCCGCCGATGTCGGGTGTTGCGCTAAGTAGTGGCTCCCATAACGAAGGAATTAATAAAATACACAATAAAATTCCAATTAGGCTCCATTTGTTATTAATCAAAAAAAGTTTTCTTAAATGTAAGGTGAAAAATATGGAAAATGGAATGAAATAGACGAAATATAAGCCAAGAATAAAAACAAATCTGTCGTCTCCAAATATATAAATGATTGGTAATAAAGGTACTGCGAAAAGAACGTTATAATCATCATTAAACGAATTAAGTAGATGATTCCATACTGAATGCCATCCTTCATGGGAATAATTATATAAAGACAATGCGTTGAAATGATACAATGCATAATCCCACATGTAGAACATACGTTCTTCCGAATGGTGTTTCCAGAGGATATATACTGGAAGCAGTAGGATTAAAGATATAACACAAAGAAAAAAGGAGCGTTTCTCGGTGATGGCTTTGTAAATTCTTCTGCCTAATGAATCTATTATGGTAGAAGATATCTCATTTGATTCGGTCATTTTATTCAAGGTATGTTATAAAGTAAAAGGATGACGGCAGGAATATAAAGAAAATATCATGAAATCCAAAACCGGAAAAGGAGTAGATGAGAGATCGTCATGGGCGGTCAACAGTGTGCCTAAGGATTGGCAACCTACAATTGGAACAGCAAGGCGAAAAACGCATCAAACAGGGCCGACCATTCTTGATTTGAAGCAGTTGCCACATTTGACGGTACGTCCTTCGACGCTGCCCATGCACGAACCGCAATTTCTTGTTGGCGCACTTCGCAGAAAACAAGATGTAATTCGGTTCGTCAGAACTGGAATACACTCCGCGCCAACACAGCGCCCAGGTGGATTCAGCGTATTTGTCTTTCCGTATTTCAACCAGCAACTCCACAATGTATTCGGTCTTGAGTGACAGGCTTCAAGATATCTGAACCTGCTTGTAAACAGGCTTCCTCAAACACGGGCGTGTTCTCACCCCAGAGTGGCTATCACTCTGTGCCGATCGTATGCTCCTAGCCTAAACCGAAACGCCTGCCACTCCCGCCAGAATTCGCTCGGACATATCGATGCCTTTGAGAAACATGGCTAGATCTAGGTTTTCGTTGGGCGCGTGGAGATTGGAGTCTGGAGTAAACATTCCGATCATCAAGGAGTCCATTCCGGTAACCTTCTTCAAATCAGAAATGATTGGCACAGAGCCGCCTTCACGTGTGTAGAGAGGGGGCTTCCCGTAAACTTCTGTGATTGCTTTGTCTGCCGCCTGAAAGGCTGCTACAAGGTGCTTATTCTGGTCGGTCGGGGTATCGCTGCGTCCGGGCGGTACTACACGGTAGGGCGAGCCACAGTGCTCGCGCTGGATGTTCAGAGAGACCTTCTTAGAGCAACGCTCTTCGAGGGTTTTTATTACCAGCTCCTCAATGATGGTCGTATCCTGATTAGCTACCAATCGGCAGGAGATTTTGAGAATGGCCTTGCTCGGGATTACAGTCTTCGTCCCTGTTCCCTGGTAACCGCTGCCAATCCCATTAAACTCGAGCGTAGGCATGAACCGAGTGGCTTCCTGTGGGGTCAGTCCGTCAATGGTATGAAAGGCGGGTATATCTAGAAATTGTCTGTAGTCTTCGGTCGTGCCGGGGAGCTTGGCGACCTCTGCGCGCTCCCAATCCACGGGTGGGATTACGGCGTCGTAGAACCCGGGAATATTGACCCGACCATCGGGGGTATGGAGTGAAGCACAAAGGTCCACAAGCGCCTGGATGGGGTTAAGCAAAGCTCCGCCATGGATGCCACTGTGCAGGTCAGACTTCGGGCCGGTGACCTCTGCATTGATGCACACGATGCCACGGAAACCGCAGGTAATGGCAATCTGCTCTGCGTTCGGGCTCATGTTATCCGAAAGGAGAATGAAGTCGCCATTCAGCCGATCCCGCAAGCGCTTCAGTATATCGGGAAAACTCGGACTGCCGATCTCTTCCTCACCTTCGATCAAGAACGAGAGCCGCAACGGGATATTCGGATGCTTCTCCAACAAGCGGGCGGCAGCAGCCACATGGACCATCTGTGGCCCCTTATTATCCGCAGCACCCCGGGCGAAAAGCTTACCATCCTTCACCACGGGCTCGAAAGGTGGTGTATCCCACTTCTCTATCGGGTCTGCGGGTTGCACATCATAATGGCCGTAAATGATTACATGCGGCCAGGAAGGGTCACCCTTGCGCTGCGCAAACACAAGCGGGTGCAGTCCGGCGGGTACAATCTCCACCTCGCATCCCATCCTCTGCAGGATGCCGGCAATGTGGTTCCTCGCCCCTTCCATTCCCGCCTTGTAAGCTGGATCGGTTGAGATGCTTGGAAAACGAATGTATTCCTTTACCGCTTCAATGGGATCAAACATAGTATTAGGCACAAAGGCTGTGACCAAGAAGACACAATCCTTCCGCGTAGGCAATGCAGAAGGTAAGGTAGGTCAGCATTCAGCGGTCAGAGCAGAATGCCATCTGCATTCCGCATACACACTTCACTTCTGACTACCTGCCTTCCCGCTTTGTGCCTACCTATCTTCTACTTTCCCTTGAACGGTGACTTCTCATACTCGACCATGGCCATGGGCATCTGGGCCTGCAGGCGCTGGATGCGGTCGCCATTGGAGGGGTGGGTGGAAAGGAATTGAGGCGGCTGGGCTCCGCCCTTGGCTGCCATTTTCTGCCAGAATGTTACTGCAGCATTGGGGTTGTAGCCCGCGCGAGCTGCGTAGAGCAGCCCGATCTGATCCGCTTCGCGCTCATGGGTGCGACTGTAGGGGAGGAGTAGTCCGTACTGCGCGCCTAGACCGTAAGCCATCATCGCAAGCTGTTGGGTCTGTTCCGTCTTATTCTTCACCCCGTACTGCACGGCCATGCCACCCGCTTGTGCGATTGTCTGCTGCGAGACGCGTTCATTCCCGTGTTGGGCCGTGACGTGAGCCACCTCATGTCCAATGACGCAGGCGATTTCGTCGTCGCTGCCAGCGAGTTTGATTAACCCCGTGTAAACGCCGACCTTGCCGCCCGGAAGCGCGAAGGCATTGACGGTAGTGTCATCATCAAACACCACAAACTCCCACTTTTCTGGCGGCACGACGGTATTCACGACCGACGCGACCCGCTTTCCGATTCGCTGGATTCGCGCGTTCATCTCAGGGTCGTTCGAGATGGGTCCAGCGACCTTCATTTTGTCAAACTCCCCAGATGCCATCGAGACCATCTGCGACTCGGGGAAGAGACGTACTGCGGAGCGCCCGGTCTCTGTCACCGTGGCGCATGCCCAGAAGAGCATTAACCCACCGCATAGAGTGACCCATGTAAGGATCTGTTTGCGACGGCTGGTCAACCTGGAAAGAAGCGATGCGGTCATCATAGGATGACCACACACTAAATGAAATCCTGCGCTTGTCTAGTGAGTTAGCGATTAAGACCCATCAGGAATTCCGCATTGCTGCGGGTTTTCCGCACACGGGTGATGAGCATTTCCATCGCATCCACAGGCGGCACGCCTTTCATGGCGCGTCGCAAGGCATAGATTTTAAGCATCTCGTCGGGGTGGTAGAGCAGTTCCTCTTTGCGGGTGCCACTACGCTCCATCGCGATAGCGGGGAATATCCGCTTGTCGGAGAGTCCGCGGTCGAGGTGTAGTTCGCTATTTCCCGTACCCTTGAATTCCTCGAAGATAACCTCATCCATACGGCTGCCAGTTTCAACCAGAGCGGTGCCGATTATCGTCAAGCTGCCTGCCCCCTCAATGTTGCGGGCCGAGCCGAAGAAGCGCTTGGGCTTTTGCAGCGCAGAAGCCTCCACACCGCCGGAGAGTATCTTGCCGCTGTTGGCCGCCAGCGTGTTATACGCACGTGCAAGGCGGGTGATCGAGTCCAGCAGGATGCAGACATGCTGACCGGCTTCTACGAGACGGCGCGCTTTCTCCAGAACCATCTCCGCGCAGTGGACATGGCTTTCTGCATTCTGGTCAAAGGTGGAGGCAATGACTTCGCCCTTGGTTATCTGCCTGCGGAAGTCCGTCACTTCCTCCGGGCGTTCATCCACCAGCAGGACAATCAGGTGTACATCGGGATTATTCTGCACAATCGCATTGGCGATGCCCTGTTGGAGAACGGTTTTACCAGTTCTAGGCGGTGCTACTATCAACCCGCGTTGGCCCCTGCCAATAGGAGTGAGTAGATCCACGATTCGCATGGAAAAGTTATCCCACTTCACATCGGGACCCGTTTCCAGAAGCATCCGTTTTGTGGGATAGTACGGAGTAAGGTCTTCAAAAGGTACTATTTCCCGGATGGATTCAGGGGGAAGGCCCATCACACTTTCAATCTTCAACACAAATGGGCACGACTCACCCTCGCGCGGTGGGTGTACCTGCGCACGGATCGCATGGCCTCGTTTCAGGCCAAAACGCCGCAGAAGCGGTTCTGCTACGAAGGTGCTGAGTGGCTTGATCTTATAATTATCCTGCGTGTACACCAGGATGCCATAGCCGTCCTCATGGATTTCCAGAATTCCATCCACCATGAGTGGCCGTTGGGCATCATAGAGCTGATACACCAGCTCCTCAAAAATAAACTGGCGTGAAGGCGGACCATCCCACTGCACGCCATGCTTGCGAGCCTCAGTGATTAAGTCGGGCAGACTAAGCGCTATAATCTGGTTGAGATTTACCGGGGCGCCGCCTCCGGAGGCGGCTGTGGCTTCTTCCAGGAGAATATCGAAGTTCTGAAAAGGTTCGAATTCGAGTAACCCGCCGATCTGCATCGTTTCTTCGCCACCGGCCTTGCCAAATTTCGCGGGTTTCTTCGCGGGCTTCTCGCCGGGCTTCGGTCCTCCAGGCTTCTGGCTGGGCGGGGCATAGCCTTTGGCCTGATTGCCTTGATACCCCCCGGCTGGCCCGGAATCGTAACCTCCACCATGACCTGGCTTTGGTGGAAATTTCCCGGGTTTCATAAATGGCTGCTTCGGGTAGTCCTTCTTGTAAGGGGGTGGGCCACCTTTGAAATCGCCACTCTGCGGCGCACCGGTCTTCGGTGGCATGGATTTTTGGTCTGGATGCAGGGGGGCTCTATCCTCGCGGGTTTCCGATGTCGTCGATGTCCGTTCTTGCGAATGGCTGTTTTCGGGTAACGACACTGGCGCAGGCGGAGTCGATCTCTCCGTGGTAACTGCTGGTGCTGGGGATGCAGTCTGCGCTGGCATCAAGGGCTCGATTGGTTTTATCGGCTCTGGTATTGGCGGAGCGATGTCTGGTGCCTTCGGTTCAAAGTCCTCATCCGAATCAGTAGAATAGCTTTCAGGCACATCCACGAACTTTGGCAGCACAATCTTCGGTGGCACTGGTGACGTGATCACCGGAACTACTGGCGTGGCGATCACTGGAGCCGGAGTCGTCGCAATCACTGGAGCTATAGGGGGCGTGATCACTGGAGCCACTGGCTTCTTCGCATCGAACGGCAATTCGTTTTGCTCGACGGCACGGGGTAAAATGGACGGTGGTACTTGTTTCACCGGACTGACAACCGCTTCTGCCGGGGTTGCTGTTTTGCCCCCAACTGGCTCACCCGTCGATGCTGGTACCTTCTTGCGGGATGCAACTTTCCGTGGCGTAGCCGCCTTGGGTTCATGCACGGCAATCGAGGCAAGTATGGAGCCCTTGACGGGGATTGTTGGGGCAGGGGGCTTTCCTACATCGCCTATACCAACTTCCTCTTTGGATGTGCGCTTGGCTTTCGCAACTCCAGTTTTGGCAACGCGTTTAGCAGGAGTATCGGAATTTTGTGAAAGTGGGGATGCCACAGGTTCTGAATCGCTCATTTGAAAAAATAGTACACCCCGGCTTATTACCGGGGTTGCAGTTCTGGTGTGCGGGGAACTAAAAAATTACTACAAAGTTACTTCCAGGTGGTTCATTAGTACATCGACTTGTCTGCGCAAATTTTCAATAGACCCATTATTCGATAAAACATAGTGCGACCGACGGATCTTTTCACTTAGTGGCATTTGCCGGGCCATGCGGGAGAGCGCTTCTGCTTCTCCCAGACCCCGCAAATGTAATCGAGCCAATTGCGTAGTCAATGCTGTCTCCACACAAACACAAAAATCGAAATAGGTTTCAAGTCTATTTTCAAATAGCAGCGGTATCTCTGCCACCCAGAACGCGTCGGGTGCAGACTTCATTTCAGCTAAATACTCTTCGCGCACCTTCGGGTGAAGAACAGACTCTAGGTATTTAAGATCACTCGTATCGTGGAATACTCTATGCGCCAGTGCCTTGCGATCCACTCCGCCTTCGTGGTGAAATATGCCGGGGCCAAAGTGCTCTCGTAACTTGCTATGTATTTCCGCGTCGGTAGATAGCAGTCGACGGACAATACCATCACTATCCAAGGTACGGGCGCCACGACTGGCGAATTCCGCGAGCACCGTGGACTTTCCACAGCCGATACCTCCTGTTAGTCCTATTCGCATAAGTTCATGTCCTCGGGAACGCATCGGCATAGGCTTGCTTTAAGCGTGCCGCACTGACGTGCGTATAGAGTTGAGTGGTTGCCAGTGAGCTGTGACCAAGCATCTCCTGTACACTACGTAGATCTGCGCCTGCATTGAGCAAATGCGTGGCAAAGCTATGGCGGAGTTTATGCGGTGTAATGTCCGAGGGCAGTCCCACAGTCGCCAGTAGTAACTTTAGATGTCTCTGGGCAAAGCGAGGTTGAACTGGTTTCCCCTGGTTCGTGAGTAGCACAGGGGAGTGGGATTCTGTCGATGGCTTGTAGTTGCTGATCCAGAAATTCAACGCACGCATGGCCGACTCACCCAGGGGAACAATACGTTCCTTATTACCCTTGCCCAGCACGCGGGCGACTCCGGTGGTCCTATCCAGTTGACCATAGGTGAGTGCACAGGCTTCACTGACTCGAAGCCCGCCATCATAGATCAGTTCAATCATCAGGGCATCCCGTGCTGATGCGATGGGTGGGAGTATGCCCTGTTGTTCCGCTTTGGCGGGGGCGTCGAAAAGTGTCTCCGTCTGGGGTTCAGTCAGATATTTGGGAAGTGTCCTGTCCAGACGTGGCATAGCAATGCCGTCGAAGGGGTTGTGCTGGACGAGTTCATGGCGTTGCAAATAGCGGTAGAAATTGCGCATCGCAGTGGCATGAAGGTGAAGCGTACGCTTACCCAGCTTTTCGGCAGAGTGGTGCTGGGCCTCGATCATCCAATCGCGAATCTGGCGCTGGGTCAGGTCAGCCGGTTTCCCGCTGAAGTTGTTTTTCTTTCGCTGGAAGTAGAAGAAGGCGTGTATAGCGTGACCATAGTTGCGGATCGTGTATTTGGATGCCCTTTTCTCGTCCGCCATGTAGTCCAGATAGCGCGTGATTAAAGGCGCCTCCGGATGTTCGCTCAACGGCTCGGGGTCGGCTGTACTGACTGCTTCGGGTGCCATGATTGAAACAAGGCTGGGCCTAATCCCTAGTCCAGCCCCAGCATTTTTCTCCCATCAGACGAGATCATCTGAGGCGTCCATTGTGGGTCCCATACAATTTGGACATCGGCACTGGAAACAGAAGCTAATTGCTCAATTTTGGCTTTGGCATCAGCGGCAATACTCGGCCCCATACCACAACCCGGAGCGGTCAGGGTCATGCGGACAGTGATATGGTGTTTACCCTCTGGCTGCGCGGTGGCGCGAAGGTCGTAGATTAGACCCAAGTCCACAATATTAACAGGTATCTCCGGATCGAAACACTGGCGCAGTGCTGCCCAGATAGCGGCTTCGCTGAAAGCGCCGTCGTCAACGGAAGTTACGGATTTGGCCGTCGCCGCCAGTTTAGCAGCAATATCAGCGGGGAAGGCATCGGCGTTGCCGGGGTTTATACGCACTAATCCCCGCTCGGTCCGAATCGTGACACTTCCGCCCAGTGCCTGGGTAATCAAACCCGAGGTGCCTGCGGGGAGTGTGATCTCGATGCCCTCGGGAATTAGCGTAGCCTGGCAATCGCGCAATAAGGTGACTTCAGTATGTTTCATGACAGGTGCAGGTGCTGAATGATGTGAACTTAACGAATGTTGATATCGTACGGTAGCCGAAGATACGTATGATTGGGATCTGTCAACGCGGAGAGCTTGCCGAGTTCGAACTCCACCTGACGCATAAGCGACTTCACAGGACCGGTGAACTTTGTTCCAGCGCCATTTCCCTGCATCAAATCTTCAAGAGACTCGGCAAAGGATTTCTGTCGTGGTACTTCGCGGATGGTGTAGTTATCGCCCAGTGCGGCTCTTTCGGCAGCGTGATCGATCGCATCGTACAGCCCACCAATCTCGTCGACCAAGCCCCGCTGAATCGCATCGGTTCCGACCCAAACGCGCCCTTCCGCGAGTTCACGAACCTTGTCTTCCGGCAGCGAGCGGCCTTTGGCCACTCGCTCTATAAACCCGGAGTAAACCGTGTCTGCAAAGTTCTTAAAAATGCGCATCTCGGCATCGGTCTTTGGCCTGCTTATCGTAAACACATCGGCATAAGGCCCGGTCTTTACGCCGTCGAAAGTAATCCCAAAGTTATTCGCCAACTCATCTATGTGCGGGATGAGGACGACAACGCCAATGCTACCGGTGATGGTACTCGGCTCTGCAAATATCCGGTCGGACTCCATGGAAATCCAGTACCCACCCGAGGCAGCCAGCCCACCCATGGATACCACAACCGGCTTCTTCTCGCGCAACAGCTTCATCTCGCGATAGATAACTTCAGAGGCTTGGGCGCTTCCGCCAGGGCTGTTAACCCGCAAGACCACTGCCTTCACGTCGTCGTCCTTGCGAAGCTGACGTATCCTCCGCGCCAGTCGGTCTCCCCCAATCTGGCCTTGGTCACCATCGCCATCCACGATTTCGCCTTCGGCGTAGATAATCGCGATCTCGGCATTGGTTTTCGCTTTAACGGGGGACTCGGGTTTTTGCTCCGGCAAAGCGAGCGCGTAGTCACTGAGCGAGATTTGCTTAAATGTCTTAGCCTCATCGTCGTGCCCGGCGATGGTATCCAATCGCGCGAGTACCTCATCGAAGTTGCTTAGGTGGTCCACCAAGCCCAGCTCTTTGGCACGAGTTGCCTGCACGATTCCCTCCTCCTGCGATATGGTGCGCAGCGCGGCTTCGTCATACTGGCGGGAGTGTGCGATCCCGACTATCACAGCATCCCATATTCCCTTAACAAGTGCGGTGCGAGCTTCCCGGTCTGCTTCACTCATGGAGTCGCGCGTGTATATCTCGCCAGCACTTTTGTATTTACCCACAGTGGCCTGCTGGATACCGATGCCGTACTTTTCAAAAGCACGGCCAAAATACGGCATCTCTGACGCCAACCCCGCAACGTTTAGCAAGCCCATCGGATGAAAATGGAGTTCACCTGCTGACGAAAGCAGATAGTAGTCGCGCACATCCGCACTGTCAGTGAATGCGACGACTGGTTTGCCCTTGGCCTTGAACCGCTCCACCGCCTGTCGCACCTCGTGTAGCGTTGCGTAACTCGTACCATACCCACCGGGAAGCAGCGTGCCATGCAGATAAAGCGCGCTAATGCGGGTGTCGTCCGCAGCAGCATCAATCGAATCAATCATCGATTTCAGCGAAACCGACGACGGCCTGTCATTGCCCATGGCATGACGAATCGGCTCCAGCGGGTCCGCATCCGGTGGCGTATCGACAATATTCAGCCCCAAATCCACCACAAGTGCCGCCCCCTGCGTCACCGTTACGACGGGTTGTTTCAAGGCAGCAAGTACTCCTACAAAGAGAAGAACCACCACCACTGAAAACAGCAGATAGGAGAGCAGCATGGCTGCTGTATTAACGAAAACTCGCTTTAGGAAACTAAACATGGCTTTAATCACAGTGGGTTGGTCTTCAACGAATGACAAGAGCTATTGGTGTTTCGTTCCGGCGTAAGCGGAGGTGCGAGATAATTCAATGATGGCTTATGCCTTGAAAGGATGAGAAGCTATCAGCGTACAGCATTCAGCGTTCACTACGCTTAACAGATACTCAGGGACACCATGGTCCCAGCGGGGCATCGGAATCCCAAAGTATTCCTTGGAGTTTGGCCTTTTTTTGGCACAGAGGGCCATCGGATATTAGCCGACAGCCGCCGGGCTGTAACCGTCCCAAGGGGACAGTATGCATCTTAGCCCCAGGTTTTAACCTGGGGAGCGGGTTAGAAAACCCGCTCTCCGTTTGCTTCAAACAACCAACGGAGGGCGGACATTCTTGTCCGCCTATTTGCGATCAACGGTGCATTGACTTATCTAGTCGGAGCCAAACTTCAGC